>NCEV01000003.1 GCA_002280875.1 Caulobacter sp. 32-67-35
AGGCACAGGCCGACCAAGGTTCCAAGGATGACGGGTCTTGGCATGGTGCGAACTCCAGCGGTCGGGATCGACCTGAACCGTTAGACGCCCGCCACCGACGATTATTCCGAGCGCGCGTTTTTTTCGTCGCCGTCGATGTCGCGGGAATAATCGGCGTCTTGAGAGCGTCTCACGATCGAGGCGCTTGATCGTCTCGCCGTCCGGAGACCTTCCATGTCCTTGCGTCAAACGCCCTCGAAACGCTTGGGAGGATGGTCCCTGGCCCTCGCCGCAGCGCTGGCCGCCACGCCGCTGGCGGCCAGCACGCCGCACAGCGAGTTCATGAGCGCCAATGATGCGGCCATGATCAAGATGATGGCGGATATGGACATCAAGCCCTCAGGCGACGTGGACCGCGACTTCGTGAACATGATGATCCCCCACCATCAGGGCGGCATCGACATGGCCATCGCCCAGCTGCGCTATGGCAAGAACGAGCAGCTGCGCCGGCTGGCCCAGGAGATCATCGTCGCCCAGCAGCAGGAGATCGCGGCCATGCGCCTGGCCGTGGGCCAGCCTCTGCCGCCCTCCAGTCCCTCGCCGACGACGCCAGCGCGTCACGGCTCGACGAGCGCTGCGCACCATGGCCACGAGCACTGAGATGAAGATCGCCCTCCTGCTGAGCTCGGCCCTGACGCTCTTGGCCGTCATTCCCGCAACCGCCGGTCAGCCGCCCAGGCCCGCGCGCGACCCGGACATCGCCATCTCGCATCGCGATCGCGTCTATGCCGCCGAGCAGTTCTCCAACACCGTCTCGGTCACCGATCCCGTCGACAACCGTCTCCTGGGCTTCATCAAGCTGGGCGATCCGGCGCCGGGCAATCTCAGTCCGCTCTACAGGGGCCAACTGCTCGTCCACGGCCTTGGCGCCTCGCCCGACGGCAAGACCCTGACCGTGGTGTCGATCGGCTCGAACGCCGTCACCTTCATCGACACGGCCACCAACACCGTCAAGCACACCACCTATGTCGGACGCTCGCCCCACGAGGCGTTCTTCACGCCGGACGGCAAGGAGGTTTGGGTGACGGTGCGGGGCGAAAACTACATCTCGGTGATCGACGCGCAGACCTATGCCGAGACCGCCCGGATCGTCACGCCCGCCGGCCCCGGCATGACGATCTTCTCGCCGGACGGTCGCTACGGCTATGTGTGCTCGTCATTCAATCCCGAGACCGTCGTCATCGAGGTCGCCACCCGCAAGATCGTCGGACGCGTCCCGCAACCAAGTCCCTTCTGTCCCAACATCGCCGCGACGCCGGACGGCGCGCAGGTGTGGTTCACGCTGAAGGACGTCGGCAAGGCCGTAGCCTTCGACGCCCGTCCGCCGTTCAAGGTGCTAAAGACCTTGGACATCGGCCCGATCACCAACCACGTGAACTTCGTCCGCACCGCCAAGGGTCAGTTCGCCTACATCACCGTCGGGGGCAAGAACGAGGTGCAGGTGTTTCGAACCGACGATTTCACCCAGGTCGCGACCATCCCCGTCGGCAAGCTGCCGCATGGCCTGTGGCCCTCGGGGGACGGCGCGCGGATCTATGTCGGGCTGGAGAACGCCGACGCGCTCGCCGTGATCGATACGGCGACCAACAAGGTCGTCGCCAAAGTGTCGATCGGCCAGGCTCCGCAGGCGCTGAGCTACGTGCGCAACGCGGTTCGCGAAGGTCCCGGAACGCAGAACCTGCAGTCGCTCGGCAAGGGCGGCGCCAGCGCGCATCTGGTGTTGGGTCCCATCGGCGGCGGCGGCGAGGAACCCACCAGCGTGAGCCTGTTCGACCAGGGGCTGCTGCAGGTGCTGCAGGCGTCGGTCACGGGCCTGACGCCCAAGCAAGCCTATGTCCTGGCCCTGGCGCGGCAGGCTGACGGCTCTGGCCCGCTCGAGCCGCTGGCCAGCTTCATGACCAATCCGGCCGGCGCGGCGATCGTCAATACGATCGGGCCCATCCGCCAGGTCGTGCAGGCAGCGAGCACGACAGACAGGCGCTATCTGGTGATCGCGCCAGGAACCGCCGACCAGTTCGGCACGCCCGTTCAGGTTCAGGCCCGCTAGGGCGCGACCCGGAGACCCGCCGTGGACGACATGATCCGCCTGATCGAACCCTCAATCCCGAGCCTGCGACGCTATGCGCGCGCGCTGGTCCGGGACGCCGCCGAGGCTGACGACCTCGTGCAGGACTGCCTGGAACGGGCGATAGGCCGCTGGAGCCAGCGCAAGGAGGCCAGCGACGCGCGCAGTTGGCTCTTCTCGATCCTGCACAATCTGGCGATCAGCCGTTGGCGCCGTCTGGGCCGTCGCGGGCGAGAAGTGTCGTTGGACGAGCTCAACGAGGCGGATCTGGCCGAGCGCGCCACCCAGCAGGACAGCGTGAACCAGAGCGACATCCTCAGGTCCCTCGCGGCCTTGCCGCAGGAGTACCGCTCGGTGCTCCTGTTGGTCGGGGTCGAGGACCTCTCCTACGCCCAGGCCGCCAAGGTGCTGGACGTGCCGATCGGCACGGTGATGTCGCGGCTGTCGCGCGGTCGCGCGCGCCTTGCCCAGATCATGGCCAATGGTTCGGCCACCCAAGTTCAAACGCCCCATCTGCGGAGGATCAAATGAGCGCCCCGCGCCCCATCAGCGAAGACGACCTGCAGGCTTATGTCGACGAGGCTCTCTCCACGACGCGTCGCGAGGAGGTGGAGGCCTATCTCGACGCACACCCCGAAGAAGCCAAGAGGATCGGGGGCTTCGTCGCCGATCGCGCCGCCTTGCGCGCCGCCCTGGGCGCGATCGCCGAGGCGCCGATCCCGTCGGAGCTAGGCTTGCGCGCCTTGATCGAGGCTCGTCGCACGCGTCAGGCCTACTGGCGGCCCGCGATCGCCGCGGCGGCCGTACTGATGATCGGCGGACTGGCCGGATGGACGGCCAGGGGCGTTGTTACCCCGCCGATCAACGGGGTTGGCGCCCTGTCGCGCGAGGCGGCCGACAACTACCGGGTCTATGCTTCGGACGTTCATCGCCCCGTCGAGATCGGCTCCGCCCAAAAGGCCGAGCTGGTGCGTTGGGTCTCCAACCGTGTCAGCAGCTCGGTCGAGGTGCCCGATCTCCAGGCGGCGGGTTATCGCTTCATCGGCGGCCGCCTCGTCTCCACGCCGCACGGCCCGGCGGCCCTGTTCATCTATGACGACGCCCAAGGCCTCAGGCTGGCAGTGATGGTCCGCCCCATGCGGGTGGAGAAAAACACCGCCATGTCCGAACACGCAGAGGACGGGCTTAGCGGCGTCTCCTGGGCTACGGATGGGATCGGCTACAGCTTGGTGGGCCCGACGCCCTCGGCGGAGCTCCACCCCCTTGCCGACGATGTCCGACGCCAAGTCGAGCGCCATATGTGACGCAGCGAACTCGTACGAGCATCCACAGCCACTAGGTCAAGACCGGCAAACCGCCAGTCGACCGCAGAGGATATTTTCCATGAACAACAATGCGTTAGATGGCCCGCACGCCTCGCGTCGCGGCGTCCTTGCCACGGGTCTGAGTCTGGCGGCAATCAGCGTCGCGCCGTCGCTCATCCCCGCCCTTCCCGCCTCGGCCCAGGCCGCCCCTTCCCAAGCCACGAAAGGATCTTCCACCATGAGCAGCGGTTTCGTCAGCGCCCAGGACGGCGTCCAGATCTTCTACAAGGACTGGGGTCCCAAGAGCGCCCAGCCGATCGTGTTTCACCATGGCTGGCCGCTGTCGTCGGACGACTGGGACGCCCAGATGATGTTCTTCCTGCTCAAGGGCTATCGCGTCATCGCCCATGACCGCCGCGGCCATGGCCGCTCGACCCAGACCGACACCGGCAACGAAATGGACACCTACGCCGCCGACGTCATCGCCTTGGCCAACCATCTGGACCTCAAGAACGCCTTCCACGTCGGCCACTCGACCGGCGGCGGCGAGGCCATCCACTACGCCGCCCGCGCCAAGCCGGGCCGGGTGAGCAAGGTCGTGCTGGTCGGCGCGGTGCCGCCGATCATGCTGAAGACCCCGGCCAATCCCGGCGGACTGCCCATGGAAGTGTTCGACGGCTTCCGCGCCGACCTGGTCGCCAACCGCGCCCAGTTCTTCCGCGACATCCCCGAAGGCCCGTTCTTCGGTTTCAACCGTCCGGGCGCCAAGGTCAGCCAGGGCCTGATCGACAACTGGTGGCGCCAAGGCATGGAAGGCGGCGCCAAGGCCCACTACGACTGCATCAAGGCCTTCTCGGAAACCGACTTCACCGACGACCTCAAGAAGGTCGATATCCCGGTCCTGATCATGCACGGCGAGGACGACCAGCTCGTCCCGATCGCCAACAGCGCTCATCTCGCCATCAAGCTGGTCAAGAAGGGCACGCTGAAGACCTATCCTGGCCTGCCGCACGGCATGGCCTCCACCCACCCCGAGATCATCAACGCCGACCTGCTGGCGTTCTTCAAGGCCTAGGGATCGTTGGGGACCGTCGTCATGCGAGAAGCAAAGCAAGCCAATCGGCAGCGCCACGCCTCCGCGTGTGGCGGCGGTTCCTGGAGTTCCTTGGACATTGGTGTCCTGCGCCCCCAAGAGTTTTGGGACCGGCCTACGCCCCCACCGTGCGAAGAGCCCCGGCGAACGCCCAAGTTCGCGCCGGTCGGCGGCTTGGCGCTCATGCGAAGTTGAGTTTACCTGACAGCCTGGCGTAGCCATGACACCGTTGGCTTGGAACCGTCGCGCGACAGTCGCCCGACGCCCCTGCATCCAAAGGCTACCCGATGACCACCACGCCTCCCGAAGACACCACGCCCGAAATCGAAACCCCGCATGTCGCCAAGGTTGGCGTCAAAGACACCGGCCACAATGTCACCAGCGCGGCCGATGAGCCGATCAATGGCCTGCTGGCCGACATCGCCGACGGCGACGTCTGATTCCTGCGCGCCGTCGCGGCCAGGGTCGTGACGGCGCCTCAAATCAACCCCCTTAGACCGCGATTGCCCATCCGGCCCCAGCGCCCTGGCGCCAGACGAGCGCTGCGCGGGGTCGCCCCGGATGCGAGGGGGACAGCGCTAGGGGGTCTTGCTACAGACGGTGGGTTTTTGACGCCGCCTCCCAAGCCGCCGAGGTCTCGCATGATCGCCCGCCGCCCGTTGCTGGCCGCCCCGCTCGCCGCCGCGTTCGCGCTGCTGGCGGGAGGCTGCGCCCCGGCGGCCGAGACCCGGGTCGCCGTCGCCGCCAATTTCACCGAACCCGCCAAGGCCCTGGCCAAAAGGTTCGAGGCCCGGACCGGCCACAAGCTCATTCTAAGCTTCGGATCCTCGGGTCAGTTCTACACCCAGATCGCCAACGGCGCGCCGTATGAGGTGTTCTTGTCGGCCGACGCCGAGCGGCCGGTCAAGGCCGAAGCCGAGGGTCTGGCGGTCGCCGGCACGCGCTTCACCTACGCCACCGGTCGGCTGGTGTTGTGGAGCCAGACGCCGGGCCTCGTGGACGGTCAGGGCGCCGTGCTGTCCAGCGGCCGGTTCGAGAAGCTGGCCATCGCCGAGCCCAAATCCGCCCCCTACGGCCAGGCCGCCGTCGAGACCATGACCCGGCTGAAGGTCCATGACGCCCTCAAGCCCCGGATCGTGCAGGGCGCCTCGATCACCCAGGCCTTCCAGTATGTGCGGACCGGCGCGGCGGAATTGGGCTTTGTGGCCCTGTCGCAGGTAATCAACGAGAAAGGCGGCTCGCGCTGGATTGTGCAGGCCGCCTGGCACACGCCGATCGACCAGCAGGCCGTGCTATTGAAGACTGGCGCCGGCAACCCCGCCGCCAGGGCCTTCCTGGCCTATCTGAAGAGCGCCGAGGCCAGGGCCATCATCCAGCGCTATGGCTATGAGGTTGGCTGAGCCGATGCTGGCGGTGCTGTGGCTGACGATCAAGCTGGCCGGGATCACCACGATCCTGCTGCTTGTGCTGGCCACGCCTCTGGCCTGGTGGCTGGCGCGGGGGACTTCGCGCTGGAAGCCCGTGGTTGGCGCCGTCGTCGCCCTGCCGATCGTGCTGCCGCCCACCGTGCTGGGCTTCTATCTGCTGATCGCGTTGGGACCCGAAAGCCCGCTGATGGCGCCCCTGCAGGCCCTGGGCGTGCGCACCCTGGCCTTCACCTTCGAGGGCCTGGTGATCGGTTCGCTGATCTATTCCCTGCCCTTCGCGGTGCAGCCCCTGCGCAACGCCTTCATCGCCCTCGGCGACGAGCCCATGGAGGCCGCCGCCACGCTTGGCGCGTCATGGTGGGAGAGCTTCACGCGCGTGGCCCTGCCCCTGGCCCTGCCCGGCTACGCCGTCGCCGCCATCCTGTCTTTCGCGCACACGGTCGGAGAGTTTGGCGTGGTGATGATGCTGGGCGGCGGCATCCCGGGCGAGACCCAGGTGCTGTCGGTCGAGATCTTCCAGCTGGTCGAGCAACTGCGCTGGAGCGAGGCGCATCAGCTGGCGGGCCTGCTGCTGGCGTTCGGGTTCCTGGTGACGCTGACGCTGCTGTTGATGGAGCGGCGGGCGACACGGACGGGCTGATCGCCTAGTCCCGTCGCGCCGTCAGCGACAGCGCCAGCCCACGCGCCGCCAGGGCGACTTCGCTCCAGGTGGCCTCGAACCCGGCTTCATTGCCGTAATAGGGATCGGCGACCGCCCGGCCCTCCAGCCCTTCGGCGTGATCAAGCAGCAGACCCAGCTCCGCCGCCCCATCCACCGGACGCAGGGCGCGCAGCTTTTTCAGGTTGTCGTGATCCAGGGCCAGGATGTGGGTGAAGCGCCGGAAGTCGTCAGCTGTGACCTTGCGGGCTGCCTGCCGGCTGATGTCGACGCCATGGCGCAGAGCGGTGGCGATGGCCCGCCGATCGGGCGCGGACCCCACATGCCAGCCGCCCGTGCCGGCGGAGTCGATCAGCACATCCAGCCCCACCTCCCGCGCCTGGGCGCGAAAGGCCCCCTCGGCCAGGGGTGAGCGACAGATGTTACCCAGGCACACAAACAGAACGGCAGGCCGCATCAGGCGGCGCCCCAGCCGCCGCCGCCCGGCGTCTCGATGATGATGGCGTCGCCGGCCGCGACCTCGACCAGATCGGTGGCGGCCATGGCCTGAACCGTTCCGCCGGCCCGCTCGACCCGCGCCCTGCCCAGCGCGCCCGGCGCGCCGCCCGCCAGCCCGAACGGCGGCACGCGGCGGCGGTTGGACAGCAGGGTGGCGGTCATCGGCTCGCGGAAGGCGATCTTCCGCACCACCCCGTCGCCACCGTGATGTTTCCCCGCCCCGCCCGAACCGCGCCGGATCGAAAAGGCTTCGACCAGCACCGGATAGCGGGTCTCCAGCACTTCCGGATCGGTCAGGCGGCTGTTGGTCATGTGGGTCTGGACCGCGTCGGTTCCGTCGAAGGTTGGCCCCGCGCCCGAGCCGCCGCAGATGGTCTCGTAATACTGGCGGCGCTGATCGCCGAAGGTAAAATTGTTCATCGTGCCCTGCGCGCCGGCCATGACGCCCAGAGCTCCATAGAGCGCATCCACGACAACTTGACTGGTCTCGACATTGCCGGCCACCACCGCCGCCGGATAGCACGGCCGCAGCATCGAGCCCTCGGGAATGACCAGTTGCACGGGCCGCAGGCAGCCGTCGTTCATCGGGATCTCGTCATCGACCAGGGTGCGGAACACATACAGCGCCGCCGCCCGGCAGATCGAGGCCGGCGCGTTGAAGTTGGTCGGGACCTGATCGCTGGTGCCCGCGAAGTCCAGGCGGGCGGTGCGGGCCTTCTGGTCGACGGTAATCGCCACCTTCACCACCGAGCCGTCATCCAGTTCGTAGGCGAAAGCGCCGTCGCTCAGGGTGGCCAGCACCCGCCGGACGGCCTCCTCGGCATTGTCCTGCACGTGGGCCATATAGGCCTCGACCACGTCCTGGCCGAATTCGGCGACCGCGGGTCTCGGCTTCCAGAAACCGCCCGCCCTCGACCAGCAGAAAGTTCTCGATCAGAACCCCCTCCTCCTCGACCGTGCGGCTGTTGGGCGGCATCGAGCCCGGCGTGATGCCCCCGATGTCGCCCTGGTGGCCTCGCGCGGCGACATAGAACAGCAGGGCGCGCCCCGCGTCGAACACCGGCATGACCACGGTGACGTCCGGCAGATGGGTGCCGCCCTTGTAGGGGGCGTTGAGCATGTAGACGTCGCCGGGCGTCATGCCGCGCCCATCGCCGTCGCGGGCCTCGCGGATGGCCCGCACGCTGTCGCCCATCGAGCCCAGATGCACCGGCATGTGCGGCGCGTTGGCGATCAGGTTTCCGTCGCGGTCGAACAGGGCGCAGGAGAAGTCGAGCCGCTCCTTGATATTGACCGAATAGGCGGTGTTCTGCAGGGCGAAGCCCATCTCCTCGGCGACGGCCATGAAGAGGTTGTTGAACACCTCCAGCATCACCGGATCGGCCCGGGTCCCGATGGCGCGGCGGGTAGGGAGGGCTTCGATACGGTCGAGGATCAGGTTGAGGTGGGCATCGACGGTCGCGCGCCAGCCAGGTTCGACCACGGTGGTGCCAGTCGCCTCGCGGATTATGGCGGGGCCCTTGATTTCAGCGCCAACGGCCAGGGTCTCGCGGTCGAACACCGGCGTGGCGCGGACCTTTCCGGCCATGCGGACGTCAACGGTCGTCAGGGGCAAGGGATCACCAACGGCGCCAGAGCCGAAATCTGGTGCGCCTCCGGCATCCGAATGGCCGATAGCCTCCACCGACAACGTCTCGACCACCAGGGCCGTCGTTGGTGAGGTGAAGCCGAACCGCCTCTGGTGCATCTCTTCAAAAGCCGCGCGGACGCCGGCCTCGTTCGCCAGCGGCACGACCAGCGGCGTGTCGGTCCCGGCATATTTGACGCGAAGGGTCGCCAGGGTCTCGATCGAGACCAACGGCACGGCCTGGGCGCGCAGCAAGGCCTCGGCCTCGACAGAGAGCACCCTTGCCTGCTCAGCCAGATCGGTCGCCTCCTCCAGCGTCTGCTCGACCGTCGCCTCGCGGATAAGACGCAGATCGGCCAGGCCCATTCCGTAGGCGGACAATACCCCGGCGAACGGATGGATCATCACCTTCGTCATGCCCAGAGCATCAGCCACCAGGCAGGCGTGCTGCCCGCCCGCCCCGCCGAAGCAGGCCAGCACATAGCGGGTGACGTCATAGCCGCGCTGGATCGAGATCTGCCGAACGGCCTTGGCCATGTTCTCGACGGCGATGGTCAGGAAGCCCTCGGCGATGGCCTCGGGGCTCATGGCCTCGCCGGTGGCGGTCAGGATGTCGGCGGCGAGCGCGTCGAACCCGCGCGTCACCGCCAGCGCATCCAGCGGCTGATCGGCATTGGGGCCGAACACCGCCGGGAAGAATTCCGGCCGCAGCTTACCCAGCCTGACGTTGCAGTCGGTGACCGTCAGCGGCCCGCCCCGGCGATAGGCGGCGGGACCTGGCACAGCGCCGGCCGACGCCGGTCCCACCCGCAGGCGCGCGCCGTCGAAGCTGCAGATCGAGCCGCCGCCGGCCGCCACGGTGTGGATGTTCATCATCGGCGCGCGCATCCGCACGCCGGCCACCACGGTCTCAAAGGCCCGTTCGTACGCGCCGGCATAGTGGCAGACGTCGGTCGAGGTGCCGCCCATGTCGAAGCCGATCACGCGGTCGAAGCCGGCTTGCGCCGCTGTCCGCGCCATGCCGACCACGCCGCCGGCGGGACCCGACAGAATGGCGTCCTTGCCCCGGAAGGCCCGCGCGTCGGTCAAACCGCCGTTCGACTGCATGAACAGCAGGCGCGTGTCTTCACCCAGCTCGCCAGCCACCCGGTCGACATAGCGGCGCAGGATTGGCGACAGATAGGCGTCGACCACCGTGGTGTCGCCCCGCCCGACCAGCTTCATCAGCGGGCTGACCTCGTGGCTGACCGAAACCTGGGTGAAGCCGATCTCGCGCGCGATGGCCGCGACGCGGGCCTCGTGATCGGTGAAGCGGAAGCCATGCAGCAACACGATAGCCACGGCCCGGAAGCCGGCGTCGAAGGCGGCTTGCAGACCCGTCCGCGCGGCGGCTTCATCCAGCGGGCGCAGGACCTCGCCCTCAACGGTGATCCGCTCGTCGATCTCGACGACGCGGTCATAGAGGGCTTCGGGCTTGACGATATGGCGTTCGAAAAGCCTGGGGCGGGCCTGATAGCCGATCCGCAGGGCGTCGGCGTGGCCCGCCGTGATCGCCAGCACCGTCGGCTCGCCCTTGCGTTCCAGCAGGGCGTTGGTGGCGACGGTAGTTCCCATCTTGACCGCGTCGATGGGCGCGCCGGCCGGCAGCAGGGCCCGCACGCCCGCCACGGCGGCGTCGGCATAGTGTTCGGGGTTCTCCGACAGCAGCTTGTGGGTGACCAGCGACCCGTCCGGCCGCCGCGCCACGATGTCGGTGAAGGTGCCGCCGCGATCGATCCAGAACTCCCAGCCGCGCAGGTTCTGATCGTCGGGATTCATGAGGTGGCGGCGCTCCAGTTGCTCCTGAGCCTCTTACCCCTTCCGCTCTTCCCGGCGAAGGCCGGGACCCAGATTCATCCAGAGAGTTTGGGGTGGGCGCGCCATCGGCCTCGACAAGGTCCACCACGCCCAGGGTTGGATCTGGGCCCCGGCGTTGGCTTCGCCGCCCTGCGGGTCGCCGGGGAGAGCGGGTGTGTTAGCGGAAGAGCCCCGCCGCCTCGACCGCCGCCCACACGCCCAGCCCCAAGAAGATCAGCGCCGCCCCGATCCGCACGTACTTGAGCGGCACGACCTTGGTCGCCGCCTCGCCCAGATACACCGCCGGGATATTGGCGATCATCATGCCCAAGGTGGTGCCCAGGGCGACCCAGAAGATCGAGTGGAACTTGGCCCCCAAAGCCACCGTGGCGATCTGCGTCTTGTCGCCCATCTCGACCAGAAAGAAGGCGATGGTGGTGGTGACGAACACGCCGTAGCGACCGGCGCTGGAGCCATCCTCGTCATCAGCCTTGTCGGGGATCAGGGCCCAGGCGGCCATGGCGATGAACGAGACCGCGATCGCCCACTTGAACCCCTGTCCGCTCAGGATATCGGCCACCCAATAGCCGGCCGTGGCGGCCAGGGCGTGGTTAGCCAGGGTGGCGACCAGGATGCCGAAGATGATCGGCACGGGCTTCTTGAACCGTGTGGCCAGGATCATGGCCAGCAGCTGGGTCTTGTCGCCAATCTCGGCGATGGCCACGACCAGGGTCGAAACGAGCAGGGAGTCCATGGGATCAAAACCTTCCGGGCCGGGCACACGCCAATAGCGTCGACGTCCCACCCAGCCCGGGAGGATATCGGCGCCATTGGTCTCGCCATGGAAGCGGATGATCGCTTCCTTCCCCGCGCCATGGCCTCAAGAGACCAAGTGTGTTGACGGCGGGGCCTGCTGATGGATGCAGGCGGCTACTCCCCAAAGGTGCGCGGCGTTTAGCGGGGCACACGGCAAGGGTCAAGCTCCTCCCCCTCTGGGGGAGGTGGCCCAGAGGGTCGGAGGGGGCCAGCACGGCATAAGCCGCATTAGCCCCCTCAGTCGCTCCGCGACAGCTCCCCCCAGAGGGGGAGCAGCTTTAGACCGCCGCTGGCGCATCAAACCGCAGCAGATGCACCGCTACCCGCACCTTGCCGCCGGTGAAATTGCCGCCGGCCGAAGTCAGCAACACCGGCGTATCGGCGTAGTAGGCCGTCGGCCCGACCACCCCGACATTGCTCGCGTTCTTCGCAACGCCCAGCGACGAGCCAAACTTTCCCGCCTCGCCAGCCACGCCGCAGCTGTACGACGTCGCCCCCGTCACCGCGACCGTCGTCCGGGTCGAGACGGCCGCCCGAGACCGTCGTCTCCTCCTCGCGGATCTCCAGCCGGGTATTGGCCAGGCCCGGCGAGGCGGCGGCGGTGAGGCTCTTGAAGGTGGTCGACAGCGGGATCCAGGCCGCGCCGTCGAAGGCCAGCATCTGGTTCTCGTCCTTGACCCAGGTCAGCACGCCCTCGGCCAGGGGAACGGCCTCCCAGGCGCCGGCCTCGAACCGCATCAGGGTTCCGGTCGGCTGACCGGCCCAGGCCGCGCCGGTCGCGGCGGCCGGCAGGATCCAGACGCCGCCCGCGACGGGACTGGCCGGCTGGGCGGCGACCACACGGCTTTCCACCGCCAGCTGAACAAGGGCGTCCAGCCGGGCGAGGCCTTCATTGATGGGGATGTGTTTCTGGGCCTGGGCGGCGACCACATAGGGCAGGCCCAGGCGCGGGGTGGTTTCGTCGAACATCGGAGCATCCTTCAAGGCGTTGAACTCGCCTCTAGGATCACCCCGCTGACAGAGCCGGGGACCGACCGTGGTCGATCCCCGTCCCTTCCCCGCTCCAGCGTGTCGCTACTCGGCCGCGAAGGCCAGATGGTGGCCCGATGTCAGGGCCGTCTTGGCGGCCAGTTCGGCCTTGGCCTGCTCGTACTCCGCGGCGAACTTGGCGACGAGGTCGCCGGCGCTCAGCACGTCGTCGATGGCGCCGATGCCCTGGCCGCAGCCCCAGATATCGCGCCAGGCCTTGGCTTCCTGGTTGCCGCCCGAGCCGAAGTTCATGGCCGACGGATCGCTGACTGGCAGGTTCTCCGGGTCCAGGCCCGCCTTGACCACCGAGGGACGCAGATAGTTGCCATGCACGCCGGTGAACAGGTTGGAATAGAGGATGTCGTCGGCGTGGCTCTCGACGATCATGTCCTTGTAGCCCTGCACCGCATTGGCTTCCTTGGTCGCGATGAAGGCCGAGCCGATATAGGCCAGGTCCGCGCCCATGGCCTGGGCGGCCAGGATCGAGCGACCCGAGGCGATCGAGCCCGACAGCGCCACCGGCCCGTCGAACCACTGGCGGATTTCCTGGATCAGGGCGAAGGGCGACAGGGTGCCGGCATGGCCGCCCGCGCCGGCCGCCACGGGAATCAGGCCATCAGCGCCCTTCTCGATGGCCTTGTGGGCGTGCTTGTCGTTGATCACGTCGTGCATGGTGATGCCGCCATACGAGTGAATCGCGGCGTTCAGGTCTTCGCGCGCGCCCAGCGAGGTGATGACCAGCGGCGCCTTGTATTTCACGCACAGCTCGATGTCCTCCTCGAGCCGGTTATTGGTGCGATGGACGATCTGGTTTACCGCGAACGGGGCCGAGGGCGCCTCCGGGTGGGCGCGGTCGTGGGCGGCCAGCTCCTCGGTGATGCGGTGCAGCCATTCGTCGAGCTGCGAGATCGGGCGGGCGTTCAGCGACGGGAACGAGCCCACGATGCCGGCCTTGCACTGGGCGATCACCAGGTCAGGATTGCTGATGATGAACAGCGGCGAAGCGATGACCGGCAGGCGAAGACGGTCACGCAGGATCGGCGGCAAGGCCATGGAAGACGGCTCCCTGAAGGCGGCGTTGCGCGCCGCGCATGTAAACAGCGTTAGCTTAAACGCCCGTTCGGGTCTGGCGCAAGGCTTGACGGCCCTAACGGCAGGAGCGCATCACGGTCAAAAAAGAAAAATGCTGCACCGCAGGAGAGAGACGCTTTGACCCAGGCCGTGACGCCTCTGGCCGATGACTTCGCCGCCCCGGACGACGCCGTTCGGGCGCGCTGGACGGCCCTGGTCGAGAAAACCCTGAAGGGTCAGAGCTTTGACGAGGCGCTGACCGTCAGGACGCCCGACGGCCTGACCATCCAGCCGCTCTATACGGCCAGGGACGGCGCGATCGTCTCCCGCGACCTGCGCGCCCGCGACATCGACCGGCCGTGGGACCTGCGGATGCGCGCCGCCCATGCCGATCCCGAGCGGGCGGCCAGCGACATCCTGGTCGACCTGCAGAACGGCGCGGCCTCGGTTCTGCTGGCCGTCGATCCGACCGGCGCCCGGGGCGTCGCCATCGGCTCGGCCGACGACATGGCCAAGGCGCTGACCGGCGTGCTGATCGACCTGGCTCCCGTGGCGCTGGACGCGGGCTACCTGGGTCCCAAGGCCGCCGACTGGCTGGGCGCCGTGGCGAAAGCCGCCCCCAACGCGCCCATGGCCTTCCACATGGACCCGCTGACCGCTTTTGCGGAAACCGGCGCCAGCCCTGGTCCGATCGAGAGCCACATCTTCAACGCCGCTACCGTGGGCGCGCGCCTGGCGACAACCTATGCTCGGGCCAGCCTGTTCCTTGCGACCGGCCGCGCCGCGCATGAGGCCGGCGGCTCCAACGTCGAGGAACTGGCGATGATGACCGCCAGCGCCCTGGCCTATGCCAAGGCCCTGGTGCGCTCGGGCCTCACGATGGAAGAGGCCTTCGGTCGCATTACCCTGGGCGTCAGCCTGGACGGCGAATATTTCACCGGTGTCGCCAAGGTGCGCGCGGCGCGGGCCCTGTGGGCGCGCCTGACTCAGGCCTGCGGCGTGACGATGCCGGCCATGATCGAGGCGCGCTCCTCCGGCCGGATGCTGACCACGAAGGACGCCTGGACCAACCTGCTGCGCCTGACCTCGGCCGGGTTTGCCGGCGCGGTCGGCGGGGCCGATGTGGTGGTGCTGGGCGCCTTCACCGACGCCCTCGGCCTGCCCACAACCTTCGCCCGTCGTCAGGCCCGCAATACCCAGCTGGTTCTGATGGAAGAGAGCCACCTGGGACGCGTCGCCGATCCCGCCGGAGGCTCCTGGTATCTGGACAGCTTGACCGACCAGATCGCCCGCGCCGCCTGGACCCGCTTCCAGGCCATCGAAGCCGCCGGCGGGATCGTCAAGGCGTTGGAGACCAGCCTGATCGCCGACGCCGTGGCTGCTACCCGCGCCGGCCAAGAAGCCACCTTCGCCGACAAGAGCCGCAAGATCCTGGGCGTGACAGTGTTCCCCAATGCCGAGGACAAGGCCGCCGAGGTCGAGAGCGTCGATCCTTCGGCCTTCGCCGTGAAGGGGCCTGATCCAAGGCTGCCGGGGCCGGACTCGACATGCCCGCCCATGACCCCCACCCGCTTCGCCGCCGCCTTTGAGGGAGCCTGAGCCATGACCAAGTTCCCTGACTTCACCGCCATCGACTTCGCCGAAGTCGCCACGGACGTCGCCCCCGACGGCGAGGCCTGGACCACGCCCGAAGGCGTGGATGTGGCCCCCGCCTTCACCGCCGCCGATGTCGAAGGCCTGGACTTCACGGGCGGCTATCCCGGCGTCGCGCCCTATGTGCGCGGCCCCTACCCGACCATGTACGTCACCAACCCGTGGACGGTGCGCCAGTATGCCGGCTTCTCGACGGCCGAGGATTCCAACGCCTTCTACCGCCGCAACCTGGCGGCCGGTCAGATGGGCCTGTCGGTGGCGTTCGACCTGGCGACGCACCGGGGCTACGATTCCGACCACGAGCGGGTGAAGGGCGATGTCGGCATGGCGGGCGTCGCCATCGACTCGATCCTGGACATGCGCACGCTCTTCAGCGGCATCCCGCTCGACAAGATGAGCGTGTCGATGACCATGAACGGCGCGGTGCTGCCGATCCTGGCGCTCTATATCGTGGCGGCCGAGGAACAGGGCGTCAGCCCCGACAAGCTGTCGGGCACGATCCAGAACGACATCCTGAAAGAATTCATGGTGCGGAACACCTATATCTATCCGCCCGCGCCCTCGATGCGGATCATTTCCGACATCTTTTCATACACTTCGGCCAACATGCCGAAGTTCAATTCGATCTCGATCAGCGGCTATCACATGCAGGAGGCCGGCGCGACCGCCGACCTGGAGCTGGCCTACACCCTGGCCGACGGCATCGAATATGCCCGGGCCGGCGTCGCGGCCGGCATGAGCATCGACGTGTTCGCACCGCGCCTCAGCTTCTTCTGGGCGATCGGCATGAACTACTTCATGGAGGTCGCGAAAATGCGCGCGGCCCGTCTGCTGTGGGCCCGCCTGATGAAGCGCGAGTTCGATCCCAAGGACGATCGCAGCCTCTCCCTGCGCACCCACAGCCAGACCTCGGGCTGGTCGCTGGCGGCCCAGGACGTGTTCAACAACGTCTCGCGCACCTGCGTCGAGGCCATGGCGGCCGTGAACGGCCAGACCCAGAGTCTGCACACCAACGCCCTGGACGAAGCCCTGGCCCTGCCCACCGACTTCTCGGCCCGCATCGCCCGCAACACCCAGCTGTTCCTGCAGATGGAGAGCGGCACGACCCGCGTCGCCGACCCGTGGGGCGGCAGCTACTATGTCGAGCGCCTGACCCACGACCTGGCCCAGAAGGCCCTGGCCCACATTGAGGAAGTGGAAGCGGCCGGCGGCATGGCCAAGGCCATCGAGCGCGGCATTCCCAAGCTGCGCATCGAGGAGGCCGCCGCCAAGACCCAGGCCCGCATCGACGCCAATCGCCAGAGCGTGGTGGGCGTCAATCGCTACAAGCCCGAGGTCGAGGACGTGATCCCAATGCTGAAGGTGGACAACAGCTCGGTCCGCGCCCAGCAGCTGGAAAAGCTGGCCCGCCTGAAGGCCGAGCGCGACCCGGCCGCCACGGCGGCGGCGCTCAAGGCGCTGGAGGACGGCGCGCGCGGCCATGGCAACCTGCTGGCCCTGGCCGTTGACGCCGCCCGCGCCAAGGCCACGGTGGGCGAGATCAGCCTGGCGATGGAGAACGTCTTTGGTCGCCACCGCGCCGTGATCCAGACCATCGAGGGCGTCTATGGCAAGGAAGCCGGGGCCGATCCCAAGGCCGCCCGCGCCCGCGCCATGGTCGCCGCCTTCCGCGAGGCTGACGGCGGCCCGCCCCGCATCATGGTCGCCAAGATGGGCCAGGACGGCCACGACCGCGGCCAGAAGGTGATCGCCAGCGCCTTCTCCGACCTCGGCTTCCAAGTCGAGATCGGCCCGCTGTTCCAGACCCCCGCCGAAGCCGCCGAGGAAGCGATCCGGGCCGGCGTTCACGTGGTCGGGGCCTCGTCCCTGGCGGCAGGCCACCTGACCCTTGTGCCGGAGCTGAAGGCGGAACTGGCCCGACTCGGGCGCGAGGACATGGTCGTGGTGGTCGGCGGCGTGATCCCGCCCCAGGACTTCCAGGCCCTGCTCGACGCTGGCGCGGCCAGCATCTTCCCCCCCGGCACGGTGATCGCCGAGGCGGCCATCGAGGTGCTCGAAAAGCTGAACGTGCAGCTGGGCTACACGCAGGGGGCGGCGGCGTAGTCGCGGGGCGCCCAGGCCCTCATGATCGTGATAGACTTACGATCATGAACGCGCCCGTCCGCTTCCAGCAGTCGACGCCCCTTCACCGCTTCGCCCATGATGAGATCGTCATCATGCAGGCAGCGGGCCTGTTGCCGTCCAATGACGACCTGGCCCTGGTCGATGGCCGCCTCATCAATCGCGCCACAAACGAGCCCGTACGCTTCACACTCGATGAAGTGCTTCTTATGGTTGAGCTCGGCGCGCTTGATCCCGATGCGCGAGTTGAGCTGATCGACGGGGAACTGCTCGACATGTCGCCGCAGAATGCTCCGCACATGTACGCCAAGCAGATGCTCATCAAGCTGTTCATCAGAGAGCTTGGCGACGACGTTGATGTGCATGTCGAAGGAACGCTCAGCCTGGCGCGAGGCGCAAATCCGAGCCCGGATATCTGGCTTCACGCGGCGGACAAGCGTGTCGACGAAGTGCGCGGCCCTGATGTGCTGCTGCTTATCGAGGTGGCGGACAGCTCACTGCTTCGCGACCTGAACCTGAAGGCGTCGCTCTATGCGCGCCACGGCGTGGCCGATTATTGGGTGGTTGACGCCTATGGCCGTCGCATCTTTGTCCATCGCCAGCCGGGACCAGACGGCTACGGCGAGGTCACTCAAGTCGATCGCGATGGCGAGGTCGTTCCCCTGGCCTTTCCGGATTTGACCGTCCGCGTGGCGGACCTGCCGACTTCGGACTGACGCGCTTACCGCTTCCCGGCCTTGGCCCGCTTTTTGGGCGCGCGCTTCATCGCAACATCATCCGGCAGACCATGCCGGGCCTCGATATCCTTCTGAAGGGCCTTGGCCGCCATCAGGTGGCCGGGGAACATCATGTCCACCACCGAGCCGGCGATCGGCACCGCGTCGGTGGCGGTGTCCATGGCCACATAGGCGGCCATGCGCATCAGGGTGAGCATCGACGCGCCGCCCGACACCGCGTGCATCAGCAACAGTCCGCCTGCGCCCAGGCTATAGAGCGGCCCCACCACAGGCACCCACGACAGAACACCATCCAGGCCGATGCCGAACGGGCCAACGCCGATCAGACGGTCAGAGAGTCCCTTGATGGTCTCGGCCGACTTCCAGGCGCGGTGTGCGCGGGCCCGGCGGCTATCGGAATAGGGGGCGGCTTCTATGGTCATGCTCTGATCAACGCCTTTGCCGCCGGATGGTTGTCGCGCTTCTTCAGCCGAGGAAAACGACGCGGCGTTTTTCCTTGCCGGCCTGGATGCGGGCCAGCAGATCACGATACTCGGCCGTACCCTGGACGTCCTTGCGGGAGCCTTCGAAATAGATTGTGTCGTCCATGTGCTTGGTCAGCATGTCGGCCGACCACTTGTGGCCGGTGAACAGCAGATCGGCAACCTTGCCTGCTACCGGAACGGCGCCCGCCACGGTGTCGATCAGGATGATGGCGAAGATCTGGATCACGATCATCGGCGCGGCGCGGGCCCGCACGGCGTCGATCATGATCAGGCCGCCGGCGCCCAGGCTGTAGAGCTCGCCGGCCCCCGGGATCCAGGTCAGCAGACCATCGAGGCCGACGCCCAAAGGTCCGATGCCGACGACATTGTCCGACAGCTTCTTCACCCGCTCGACGTTGTTCCGGATGTTGTGCAGGTCGAGATGCGACTTGGCGAAGATCACCGGAAAGCTCCAGGGGCGAACACTGCGCGCAATCTGCCTTAACCAAAGGCGCGCAGGAAGTGGCAGAACGCCAGATTCCCGCGTGGCGGGAGAATGGCGCGAGAAAGTCTCGCTTTCCGGGGGAGCCCCTCGCGAACGGCGACGTTTACGCCTAAGTTAAGGACGTTGGCGCGTGTGTCGCACAGGGGTTTATCCATGCTGATCTCGACCACCCCCTTCATCGAAGGCCGGCCGGTTCAGGACTACAAGGGCGCGATCTACGCCCAGTCGATCCTTGGCGCGAACGTCGTGCTGGATCTGCTGGCGGCGATCCGCGACTTCGTTGGCGGTCATTCCAAGTCGTATGAGCGCGTGCTGGCACGCGCCCGCGAAGACGCCATGAACAACCTGATCAAGGAGGCCGAGAAGCTGGGCGCCAACGCCATCCTGGCTGTCGACCTCGACTACAATACCGTGGGGCCGCAGGGCTCGATGATGATGGTCTCGGTCTCCGGGACGGCTGTGGTCCTCTAGACGTAGCCGAGAAGCGCCCTCAGTCCGGGTGCGTGAAAGTCCACGACCCGCTTGTGCGTCTCCGACAGCACCTTGGGAATCTCGGCCGTGAGATTGAGGTTCTCGCTGGCCGTGCGGCTCTCGCGGCGGTCAGCGCCCGCCTCGACGCGGTCGCGCCAGTCGGCGGGCAGGTCCAGGCCGCAGTCAGCCAAAAGTCGGGCGAAGAAGGCCTCGGCTCGCCTTGAGCCCAGGTCGTTCAGGCTGTCGACGATATCCTCGTAGCGAACGACCACCGCACTGGAGCCCATCCACGCAACGGCGTTGAGGGCGAAAATGTCCTTCAGGTCCGGAACCTTGCCGTGCGCGCCCATGATCATCATCATGATCACGTCCTCGGGCGAGACCGCTCCGCCCTTGATGTGGTTCAGGTTGCCCTGAAACTCGTCGGACAGATAGAAGCGCGCCCGCGCCAGCACCCAGTCATAGGGATCGCGCACCAGCACGATGTGGCGCACGTCACGCAGGGCGATGGCCGATTCGTCCGAGAACAGCATGTGCCCCCAGCTGATCATCGGCTTGGCGGTCGAAAACGCCTCCGGCCCATACTGGCGCAGAATGGCGTGCTGGATGTATTCGCGCCGCCAGTGCTGCTCGGGCGCGACGAACATCCGCAGGATATTGCGGATCAGGTGGGTGCCGGCCTTGGGTACGCTGTTCAGATAGACCGGCGTCGTCAGCGTCGCCCGATCAAAGCGCAGGCCGATCTCGTCCAGGTTGTCGGGTTTGCCCCGAATGATGGCGTTCACGCGAGCAGGTTCCCCGACACAGATGGCGATACAGAAACGGCGGCGGGTCGCCCCGCCGCCGTCATGTTAGTCCAAGAGTCTAAGCGACTAGAAGCGCGCCGTGATGTTCACGAACAGGCGGCGGCCGAAATAGTCATACTGCGACGCCAGGACCGAGGAACCCACCGTGCTGTAGTTGCCCTGGCCCAGCGACACAGCCGGGGGCTCCTCGCTGAACACGTTGGCCACACCGCCCAGGATCGACCAGTCGTCGAACTTCTTTTGCAGCGACAGGCTGTGATAGGCGGTGAACTCGGTGTGGATCTTGTAGAAGGTCGTGCCGGCGGCGTTCTTGTCGGCATAGTCTTCGGCGTCGGACGCCTTGCCAACCATGTCGATGCCCCAGAAACCGGTCCAGTCGCCCTTGGTCAGGCGGAAGTTCAACTGGCCGGTCCAGTCGGGATCACCGACAAAGCCGTTCTCGTCGATCGTCGTGCCGGCGAACAGAGCGGTGGTGTCCTCCAGCTGCCAGGTCGTCTGCAGATCGACCGTCAGCTTGGAGTCCCAGGGAAGCTCCTGGCCATAGCGAACCGTCAGGTCGATGCCGCGGTTGGCCTGCTCGGCGATGTTGAGATAGTTGTTGGTGACGCTGTTGATCAGGTTCGAGCCCGGGGTGCGGGTGAACAGATTGCACAGCGGATCGGTCGCGAAGGTCAGCGAGCGATAGCAGCCCGCGACGATCCGCGCGGCGCCCAGGCGCGTGATTTCGTCGTTCACTTCGATCTCGAAGTAGTCGACGGCCACGTTCAGATCCGCAAACGACGGCGTCCAGATCACCCCGTAGGTCACGGCCTTGGAGGTCTCTGCCTCAAGAGCGCCCTTGCCGCCGCCGGAGGTGACGGTCGCCGACGAGCCTGCACCCGTGTGGGTGGACGGAATGCCGTCAGCCGCGCAGTTGTCGGCGACATTCTGCGTGATGTTGCCCTGCGCCAGGTTCTGGCCCCAGCGAATGCAGGGATCGACCGTGCGCTGCGAGGCGAAGCTGGTCTCGGCGTTCTTGTATAGCTCGAACAGCGCCGGGGCGCGGAACGACGTGCCCTTCGTAGCGCGGACGCGCAGCGACGGGATGATCTGCCAGTTCAGGCCGATCTTGTAGGTGTCGTCCTCGCCATAGCTGTTGATCTTGGTGTGACGGCCAGACAGCGACAGTTCGACATTCTCGGCGAAGGGCAGGCCCTTCAGCAGCGGGACGCTCAACTCGCCGAAGAACTCGCGCGCCAGGTCATCGCCCTTGGTGATGCCGGCGGTGGAGGCGCCCCACACATTGCCCGCCAGGGTGATCGCGCCCGGAACGTCGTTGATCGAGTCCTTGCGATAGTGGAAGCCAAAGGCGGCGCCGACGTCACCGGCCGGCAAAGTGAACAGCGTGCCCGAGGTGGAGCCTTCGATGACCAGTTGCTTGTAGGTGGTCTGGCCTTCTTCGTTGTCGAACAGGAAGGCTTCTTCAGCGGCGGTGTACTTGCCAGCCAGGAAGTCCGGCGTGACCCAGCTGACGTCCACGCACTGCTTGTTGCTGACGGGGGTGACCTGACCCAGGCACGAGCCGGTGCGGAATGCGCCAATGTCGACGGCGTCCTGCAGGATCACGTCCTGCGAATAGGTCCCCTTGGAGTGGCTGTACTGGGTGAAGACATCCCAGTCCCAGCCCTTCAGGAAGTCGATCTTGCCAAAGTCGCCGCGCAGGCCGCCGACATAGCGCTGGTAGTCGACGCGCTGGCCAGACCGGTTGCGGTTGGTGACCGGGGTCGGCGACAGGATGAAGTCGCCGGTGAAGCCAGCGCTGAAGGGGTCATAGTCGCCGGTGTAGAAGTAGCTCCAGAACTGGCGGTAGCCGTTGGTCTTGGTGGCGCGGCGGTTCAGCAGCACTTCGCCATAGGCTTCGATGCTGTCGTTGATGTCGAACGCGCCCTGGGCGTAGACGGTCGAACGCTCGGTGCGCGGCACCAGCGACGAGGCCAGGTTGAACGGGCTGTTATAGTCCAGCACGCCATTGTCGGCGGCCTGCGGATCATCGCTATAACCAACGGTGTAGAAGCCGGCCGGCATGCCCGGATAGTTGGCCGCCTGGCCTGGAGGCACCTGCGGGATAAGACCGCCCAGCACGCCATCGTAGTCGTACTGCAGCTTGCCGTCGATGCCGCCGAAGCTGAAGTCATACAGCCAGATTTGATCGTACAGCAGGTCGCGGCACTGGGCCGAGCCGGTGCGCGGATCGATGGTGTCTTTCCGCTTGCCGCTGGAGTCGGTGATGTATTGACGGCCACAGTTGGTGTAGCTGCGCGAGCCGATGGTCTGCTCGGTGGTCTTCGAATAGTCGTACGACATATTGAAGAAGCCGCGATCGAAGGTCTTGCCCCAGTTGAGGCTGCCACGCATCTGTTCGCCGCCCTTGTCCTGGGGCTGGCTGACGAAGGCGTCGATCTCGAAACCGTCCGTGTCGCGCTTGGTGATGATGTTGACAACGCCGGCAACGGCGTCCGAGCCATAGATCGACGAAGCGCCGTCCTTCAGGATGTCGATACGGTCGATCGCGGACACTGGAATGACGTTCAGGTCAACGGCGGACACGCCGCCGCGCACGCCGGCGGGTCCGGTGCGGCGACCGTTGATCAGCACCAGGGTGCGGTTGGCGCCCAGGCCGCGCAGCGAGATGGTCTCAGCCCCGGGGCCGCCATCGGTGATGAAGGCGCTGGAGATGGCCGAAGTGACCTGGGGCGAGCCCGAGGCGATCGTCGAGGTCTGCAGCAGGCCGGAGGCGGTCGAGATGCCCTTCAGTCGGCCCTGTTCGGCGCTGATCACCTGGATCGGGTCAGGGCTGTTGAATTCGCTGCGCTTGATACGCGAGCCGGTGACCACCAGCGCTTCGACCTCCGTCGCCTCTGCGGCCTGATCGTCGGCGGTGGCCAGGGGCGCGGCCGCCTGGGCCAGCGCCAGCGCCGGCGTCATGACGCCGACAGCCAGGCCGGCGATTAACGTGGAGGCAAGAAGATGCTTGCGATGGTTGGACATTATAGAAAGACCCCCGTGACTATATTCAACGTAGCAAAATGCGGCAGAACTCGTCTAAAGCGAGCAAGATTTCACCGTAACGCAGGTGAGCGCGTCCGGAGTTCGCCCGCAACGTCTTCGTCGCATAGCCGACATAATTTCGACACGGTGTGGCATCCGCGCACGCTGGCGCCTGCCTGATCAGCGTTTGAGCAACAAGGGGACGGGTTGGCCGCGCCAGCCGGCTTGCTATTGTGGCCTCGAACACGCGCATCGCCATGCTGCCAATAACGCCTTCTTCTGGAGCCGCCTGTGAGATTCGATCCACGCCCGCTTGTCGCGACCGTCGCTCTCCTTCTTGCCCTGCCCCCGGTCGCCGCGATGGCCGCGCCCCTGCCCGCGAAGGTGTTCGCGGATCCGCCCGCGATCAGCGACGTGCAGATCTCACGTGACGGCCGGCATATCGTGGCCCTGACCTCGCCAAATGGTCAAAGCCCGACGATCTCGGTCTGGAAAACCGACGCCCTGGACAAGCCCGTGGCGGTGATCTCGGCCGCCAAGGTCCGCATCCTTGGCGTCAGCTTTCTCAAGAACGATCGCCTGCTGGTGCGGACGATCCAGACCTTCACCTTCGGCGCCACCAAGGGCCACCTGAGCCGACAGTATGTCTCGGACCTCGAAGGCAAGTCCTGGACGACCCTCCTCCCCGACGGCCGCGCCCGATCAGAGACCGAGGCTTTCCTGGCCAAGTTTGACGACGCCAGCGTCATTGATTTCCTGCCGGCGGATCCGCGTCACATCGTGGTGGAGGATGCGCGCATCGATACGCGCGGCGACATCCTCAAGCTGGACATCTATTCGGGCCAGACCGAGCGGCTGATGCGGGGCTCCGATCGCTTTGGCGGCTTCCAGCTGGACCTGAAGGGCGAAATCCGCACGC
The DNA here is from genome assembly GCA_002280875.1 of Caulobacter sp. 32-67-35. Classification (GTDB taxonomy): domain Bacteria; phylum Pseudomonadota; class Alphaproteobacteria; order Caulobacterales; family Caulobacteraceae; genus Caulobacter. The sequence goes on from NCEV01000003.1 coordinate 24,167, forward strand.
GTCAGGAACTGGGCTATGACAAGGGCGCGGTCTATCTGGCCCAGTGGATCCGCGATCCGTCCAGCGGCGAGTGGTCCGAACATTTCCGCTGGTACGCCAAGGACCGTGAGCCCGTCTCCATCGTCGGGTTCACCGAAGACCCCAACATCATCTATGTCTCCTCGGCCAAGGGTCGCGACAAGTCGGGCCTCTATGTCTACGACATCAAGGCGCGGCAGATTCTCGAGCCGCTGCTGGAGCACAGGCTGTTCGACGCCGGCGGCATCGTCACCTCTAGCGCCAAGGCCGACTATGGCCGGGTTCTGGGCTTTTCCTATGCGGGCCCGACCAACAGCATCTACTGGACGGACGAGACCTTCTCGGCCCTGAACAAGAGCCTGCGCACGGCCCTGGGCGTGAAGACCACACCGATCAACTGGGTGGATCCGGCGACCGGAACCGCGACGCGCCTGCCGGTGGCCGACGGCGCCGATGCCTCGATCACCGACTGGTCGGAAGACCTCAAGCACTTCATCGTCCAGAAATCAGGACCGGCCAATCCGGGCGAGTACTACCTGCTCGACTCGTCGGGCGCGCTGAGGCTGCTGGGCAAGGTGCGGCCCGACCTGGACGCCGCCTCGCTGGGCGTCACGCGCCTGGTGCAGTATCCCGCCCGCGACGGCCTGATGATCCCGGGGTTCCTGACCACGCCCCCCGCCGACCAGTTTGGTCCCGGCCCCTACCCAACCCTGATCGAGCCGCATGGCGGGCCGTGGTCGCGCGATAATCTGGACTGGGATCCGGCCGGCTGGGTTCAGTACTTCGCCAGCCGCGGCTACGCCGTCCTGCAGCCCCAGTTCCGGGGCTCCGAAGGCTGGGGCCAGAAGCTGTGGCGCGCCGGCGACGGCGAGTGGGGCCAGAAGATGCAGGACGACAAGGACGACGGCGCCCAGTGGCTGATCGACCAGAAGATCGCCGCGCCGGACCGTATCGCCATGTTCGGTTATTCCTATGGCGGCTATGCCGCCCTGGCCGCCGCCATCCGGCCCAATGGCCTCTATCAGTGCGCAATCTCGGGCGCGGGGGCCGGCGACCTGGCCAGCCTGAAGCAGGCGACGTTCGAGAACCGTTTCCAGCGCGAGTTCCAGAACCCGACAATCCGGGGCATGGACGCTCTGGAGCGCGCCAAGGAAGCCCAGATCCCGCTGCTGATCTATCATGGGGACCGCGACACGAACGTCGAGGTCAAGCAGTCACGCAAGTTCGTCGACGCGCTGAAGGCGGCCGACAAGCCGCATCGTTATCTGGAGATCAAGGACATGGGCCACGGCTTCATCACCATGGAGCCGGCCATGATCGAGACCCAGCTGGTCGAGATCGAAAAGTACCTGAACACCGAGTGCGGGCCCGGGGGCATCGGCGCAGGCCGGTGACCCCGGAGCGACGTCAGGCGTCGGCGGCCGCGAAGCGCTTGGCCTGAGCTACCCAGGCGTCGCGGTCGGCCCGGCCCTTGAGATTGAGCAGCTGGTCGATGGACTGAAGGTCTTCAGGCGTCCAGGCGGCGATCTGGCTGAAGCTGGTGACGCCCAGCTCGCCCAGGGACGCGGCCAGCTTGGGGCCGACCCCAACCAGGCGGGTCAGGTCATCGGCCAGGATCGTGGCGGTTTCGACCTGGGCCTCGACAGCCTCGATCACCGGCGCCACGGCGGCCTCGGCCATCGGGCTTTCGACGCCAGCCACATCTGTAGGGTCGAGCGTCTCGGCGAGGGTCGCAACGGTTTCAACCGCCGAATCGCTGGCGACCTCGATCGTCTCGACAACGGCCTCTGCTGCCGCTTCGGCGACGATCATGGCCGGCTCAACCACGGCTTCGACGGCGGCCTCAACGGTATCGACCACCTGAGCGGCCAGGGTTTCGGGAGCCGGGATCGGCGTCGCCACGGGCTCGGGGGCCAGGGCGATCATGGCTTCCAGATTGACGGCCTCGCGCCAGCGCGACGCCCACCACCACCAGGTTGCGCCCGCAGCGGCCGCGCCGCCGAACATCAGCCAAAGGGGCGAGGCGGCGCCCAGCATCAGATGCGGGGCCGTTTCGGGATCAACCCGTTCGACCTTGAAAGCGGGAAAGAGAGACTGGGTAGAAACCATGGCGAGCGCTCCGGCAAACCGCGATTTGTGCATCGCAGCATAACACAGATTTTTCGTTCGCAACTGCAAAAATCTTGCCCCTAGGTCAACTTAGACCGAAGGCCCTCAAAGCCAGTGCCGCCGCCACCAGCACCGTCACCAGGGCCAGCACCGGCAGACGCAAGGCGAAGGTGAGGCCCAGCGCCAGCGTCGTCAGGCCCAGGGCTGTCGCATCAAGACTGGCCGGATCAGGAAGGGTGAACCTCATCGCCCCCCAGACCTGCGTCGCGCCGGTGCGAAACAGCAGGTGGGTCGCAAACCAGACCGCCAGTTGCGCGATGACGCCGACGGCGGCCGCCGACACCATCGACAGGGCCCGGGCCGGCCGGGGACGGGCGCGCAGGCGCTCTACAAACGGCCCGCCCGCGAAGATCCACAGGAACGACGGCGCAAAGGTCGCCCACGCCGCCATCAGGCCTCCGGCCAGGCCGGCGACCCAGGCCCACTCCGGCGAGGCCGCCTGATAGGCACCGACGAACCCGACGAAGACAAAGACCAGCACCAGCGGTCCGGGCGTTGTCTCGGCCAGGCCAAGGCCGTCCAGCATCTGCCCCGGCGTGAGCCAGCCCAGGGCCGAGGCCGCCTGTCCCAGATAGGCCAGGGCCGCATAGGCGCCGCCGAAGCTGACCACCGCCAGGCCGCTGAAGATCGCGCCCATGCGGGCCACGACGGAGTCGGGGGCGATGGCCAGGGCCGCCGTAACGGGCGCCAGCCAGATCGCCAGCCAGAGCATGACGGTCGGCAGCGTCGCACGACGTCCGCCTGCCGCTTCCGGCGCACCCTCGACGACCGCGCCGCCGCCCAGCGCCCACCCAAGGGCTCCCGCCGCCAGGATCAGCAGGGGAAACGGCGCCAGCGTGAAGCTCATCAGGGCGAAGGCGGCCACAGCCACCGTCATCCCGGCCCTGTCGCGGATCGTACGGCGGCCGATACGCAGCAGCGCCTGGAGCACCAGGGCCACGACGGCGGCCTTCAGGCCCAGCAGCACAGGGCCAGCCCATTCGGATCGTCCGTAGGCGACATACAGCGCCGAAAGCGCCAGCATGATCGCCAGGCCCGGCAAGACAAACAGCAGGCCCGCCGCCAGGCCGCCGCGCACGCCATGCAGACGCCAGCCCAGCCAGACGGCCAGTTGCTGGGCCTCGGGCCCCGGCAGCAGCATGCAGAAGCTCAGGGCATGGGTGAAGCGAGCCTCGTCGACCCAGCCGTTTTCCTCAACGATGGTCTTGTGGAGCAGGGCGATCTGCCCGGCCGGCCCGCCAAAGCCCAGGCAGCCGATCTTCAGCCAGACCAGCAGGGCCTCGGCAAAGCTGGGCGGGGCCTTGGTCACCGGGCCGTGCGCCAGACCCTGGCCGCGCCGCCTGCCTGACCCAGATGGCGCACGATCCAATCGGTGGCCGTCCGCACGGCGGGCTCGACCTCGGCCGGAGCCCCGACCAGAACCATGGCGCTGCCGTTCATCTTCATCGGATCCAGCAGGGGCCGAAGGCGGACCTCGGCGACCAGGGCGTCGCTCGTGACGGTTTCCAGCCCGCGGATGAAGGCGTCGAAAGTCTCCAGGTCCTTGAGCGGCGTCCAGATCGCCAGGACGGCCGCCGGGTCGCGCTGCAAGGTCTGGCGGGTGACCTCCACAATGCGGGCATAGTCGTCCGGGCGCTCGAACGGCGGGTCGATCAGGATGAAGGCCCGCCCGCCCCGCCCCGCCCTGGCGGCGGCTGTCTCATAGCCGTCCGCCTTGGCGGCCTGGGCGAAGGCATAGGGCGCCAGTGAGCGGCGTAGCAGGTCGAAGTCGTCGTCGCGCAGTTCGCAGGCGGTATAGCGATCCTCGCGGCGCAGCGCCCCGGCGATCAGCAGCGGCGAGCCTGGATAAAGGGGACCATCCTTGCCGCCGTTCATGGCGCGCACGGCGGCGATCAGCGGCATAAAGACGGCGGGCGCGTCGGCTTGCGCCAGCAGACGGAAGATCCCGGCCTCGGCCTCGCCGGACCGCCGCGCCATCTCGCCGCTGAGATCATAGCCGCCGGCGCCCGCATGGGTGTCGATCACCGACAGGCTGGGCGCGCCCGCCTTCAACACCTCCAGCACCGCCAGCAGGATGGCGTGTTTTTGCAGGTCGGCGAAGTTTCCGGCGTGATAGGCGTGGCGATAGTTCATGTCGAAGGCGGGCTCCCGGAAGCGGCGCTCGCTGTATCATGGACGGCCATGGCCCGTCGCAGTTCCTCGACCATGATCTGGCGCAGGCCGGGCGGCGAGACGATCTCGACCCCGTCGCCCCAGGTGAACAGGTGCCAGGCCAGTTCCAGCATGCCAGCGGCGCGGAAGGCCACGGTCACCGAGCCATCCGGCTCGGGCCGCACGGTCTGGGTGGAATGGAAGCGCCAGCGTAGAGCGTCCTCAGCCCGCTCAGGGCGGATGCGAAGGACCACGTCCTCGACCGCGCCATGATAGATTCCAAAGCTCTCGTCGGCGAAGGCCTGCAGCGAGAAGTCTTCCGGCGGCGGCGCCGGCCGGTCCAGGACCTTGAGGTCCTTCATCTTGTCCAGCCGCCAGGAGCGCGGGCGGGGATCGTCGCCCTCCAGCGCCACCAGATAGTTGCTGCGCGCGAACAGGATGCCCAGCGGCGTCACCTCGCGCGTCCGCCCCGGCGTGCTGCCGCCGTCATAGCGGAATGACAGGGCGCTCAATCCCTTGATCGCGGTGCGGATGGCGGCCAGGGCGGTTTCGTCTTCATAAGGCCGGGGCCCGGCATGGACGGCGATGGTCTCGGCCTGGACCAGGGCTTCCACGTCGGGCGCCACCTTGCGCCGCGCCGCACCGCGCAGGGCCGAAAGCAGCTTGCGCTCCAGGGCGAACAGCGAGGCGGCGCGCCCCTCGGCGCCCGACGCCTTGTAGGAATCAGCCGCCGTCCGAAGCGCCGCCAGTTCCTCGGCGGTGGGTGTCTGGAACAGACCGTCCAGTCCGGCCGGGATGCGAAAACGGCGGGTTGGCGGATCGTCGACCACCTCCATCTGCGGGAAAGCCGCCCAAACCGCATCGCGCATGCGCTCGGCCGTTCGCCGCCCCACGTCCAGGGCGCGCGCCATTTCGTCCAGGGTCATGCCCTCGGCGGATCCCGCCAACATGCGGGCCAGATCCAGGAGCCGTGCAGCTTTTTCGTGCCTCATACGTTCTCCATACGACCGAATCTGGCGCACGGCACGTGCAAACAGAAGGGGTCCGAACGAAGGAGACGTCCATGTCCCGCTTTGCCTGCCCCGCCTGGGCCATCGCCCCGATCAACGCCCCGATGATCTCGGCCGTCCTGGCTTTCGCGGACATCCATCGCGACCTGGGCGCCGGACGCACCCTGATGCGGATCAGTCCCGAACGCGCCGCGCGAGCCGACGTCATCCTGCTGCTGGGTCGCGACGCCGAACGGGTGGTCGATCTGGGTCTGGTCTGGAATGACCGCGAGGACCAGATCATCCGGATCATCGACGACGCCGAACAGCATGATTCCCGCCTGGCGGCCTGGGAGGATGCGTACGATCTGTTCGAGTCCGAGGTGCGCGAACCGGCAGATCACCGCCTCGTCGCCTGACCTGACCGTCGCAACGCCCGCGATCTGGGCGATCTGCAAGCAAGTTTCTGCCTAAAAATGCGGTCTCGACGCCACCCAAAGGGGCGCCGGGGCCGCAGCGCGTTTTTGTGACGCCTTCTTGTCACGGCTCCCATTGCAGAAGCCATCATCTTCACTCCACGCTGAATTGGTCGGCAAAGTCCGAGTGAAAAGTCGCGTCAGTACCAAAAATAATAAAAGGTCGGGAGATGAACGCCATGGAGGAGGAATCAATCGTGCGTTGATAAATGAAATGAGGGGGCTCTCTATGAATCGGCACTTTAAAAAGACTCTGATCGCAGGTATTTCCGCGCTATCATTTACTATTGGATACTCTGCAGCGGCACATGCCGCTGACACGCCCGTCGATCCGGCGGCTGAAACCACTTCCGAACTCGAAACCCTGATCGTGACGGCGCGCGGCAAGCCCCGCACCGTTCTGGACAGCGCGGTCCCGGTGGACTCCTTCAGCGAGGCTGACCTGAAGTCCGCGGCCTTCACCGACACCAATGACATCCTGAAGACGCTGGTCCCGTCCTACACCCTGGCCCGTGAGCCGATCTCGGACGGCGCCACCTTCATCCGCCCCGCGTCCTTGCGCGGCCTGCCCACCGACAAGACCCTGTTCATGGTCAACTCCAAGCGCCGACACCGCTCGGCGCTGGTCAGCATCGGCGGCACCGGCGCCCAGGCGCCTGACGCGGCCACCATCCCCGCCTCGGCCCTGAAGAACGTGGTTGTCACCCGCGACGGCGCCGGCGCGCAGTACGGCTCGGACGCCATCGCCGGCGTCATCGACTTCCAGCTGAAGGACAGCCCCAGCGGCGGTTCGCTCACCGCCCAGTACGGCCAGTTCTTCCTGGGCGACGGTGAAGACGTGATGATCACCGGTAACCTTGGCCTGCCCCTGGGTGACAGCGGCTTCGTCAACGGCACCTTCGAATATACCAGCCAGAACCAAGTTCACCGCGGCAAGCAATACTGCAACAAGGGCATCCCCAACCAGTCGGCCGGCTTCTGCGTTTCCGACTACGCGGCGACCCCAGCCGGTCAGGCCGTCGGCTATGGCGACCTGATCACGGACTACGTGCAGAAGTGGGGGCAACCCGACGCCGAAGCCCTGCGCGGCGTGATCAATGCCGGCTATGACATCACCGACAACGTCTCGATCTACGCCTTCGCCAACTATTCCAAGAGCAGCGCGGTCGAGTATTTCAACTATCGGCCGCCCGTCAGCAACGCGGTCAACGACACGCCGGTCCGCCTGGCCAACGGCTCGACCTTCCAGTTCAACTCGATCTTTCCGGCCGGCTTCACCCCGATGTTCGGCGGCGACATCACCGACTACAGCCTGACTGGCGGCATCAAGGGCAAGTTCGCCAACGGCCTGCAGTATGATTTCAGCGGCCGCTACGGCGACGACAAGCTGTCCTATACGCTGTGGGACACCGTCAACCCGTCGATGGGTCCGGCCTCGCCCAAGTCGTTCTATGTCGGCTCGCTGATCTCGACCGAAAGCGCCGCCAACGCCGACTTCGCCTATGACTGGACCGTGGCCGGCCTGCACACGCCGATCACGTTCAACTTCGGCGCGGAGTACCGCAAGGAAGGCTACGAGATCGAGGCGGGCGACGTGCCTTCCTATGTGGCGGGCACCTGGGCCACGCCTGACCCGTTTGGCTTCTGCAACGCCACGACCCACACGGCGACCGCCACAGGCGCCGCCCTGCCCGCCACGGCGGGTCTCAACTGCGCCAACTACCTGACCAGCTCAGCCGACGGTTTCGCCGGTCAGGATCCGGTTTACGCGGCCCTGGCCGTCGGTTCGAACGGCGCCCCGGGTTCGCCCCCGGACTATTCGGGCGAACTGACCCGCGACTCCTATGCCGGCTATCTGGAAGGTTCGGCCAACGTCACCGAAGCCTGGTTCTTCGACGTTGCCGTGCGCGGCGAGAAGTTCTCGGACTTCGGCAGCACCTGGAACGGCAAGGTCGCCTCCCAGTACCAACTGACCGACAGCTTCGGCGTTCGCGGCTCGGTCGGTTCCGGCTTCCGCGCCCCCACCCCGGGCCAGCTGTTCACGACCAACGTCTCCACGCGGGTTGAGAACGGCGCGATCATCGCCTCGGGCCTGTTCCCGGCCACCAACCCGGTGGCCCAGTTCATGGGCGCCAAGGAACTGAAACCGGAAAAGTCGTTCAACATCGCAGCCGGCTTCACCGCGACCCTGTTTGACGGCCTCAGCCTGACGGTCGACGCCTACAGCATCAAGATCGAGGACCAGTTCTACGCGACCTCGGCCATCGCCGTGAACAGCACGATCCGCGCCGGCCTGATCGCGGCCAACGTGCCGGGCGCCGACACCATCGGCCAGGTGCAGTTCTTCCAGAACGCCTTCGACTCCACCACCACCGGCGTCGACGTCGTGGCCACCTACAAGGTCAACTGGGACAACGGCCAGACCACCAGCTTCACGGCCAGCGGCAACGTCAACAAGTTCAAGATCGACAAGGTCAACACGCCCGCCGCCACGGCGGCCGTGAAATATACCTTCTTCGACGCCGAAGGGGTGCATGACTTCGAGAACGCCCAGCCTCGCTGGCGTTCGGTGCTGTCGGCCTCGCACGAGATCGGCAAGTTCAAGGCCGTGGGCCGCGCCACGATCTGGGGGCCCTACAAGAACATGTTCAGCGTCGGCAACCCGGTCGTTCAGAAGTGGGACCCGGAAGTCTTCTTCGACACCGAGTTCAGCTATCAGGCGACCGATACCTATTCGATCGCCATCGGCGCCCGGAACCTGTTCTCCAACTATCCCGACCCCGACAAGACCGGCGAGTCGGCCACCAATGGCCGCCTCTATCGCTCGGACTCGCTCGTCGATTGGCAGGGCGGCTTCTGGTACGCCAAAGTCTCGGCGACCTTCTAGGATCGCGATCCAGACACGACGGAAGGGCCAGGCGACAGCCTGGCCCTTTTCGTTTGGCCGCTACCGCGCCACGGCCGGCAACGCCTTGCCCATCCGGATCAGCGGCACTTCATAGCCGGTCGATGTCGTCGCCGTGAAAGGCTCGATGTCATGATAATCACAAGCGCGATAGAGCGGCACGCCGCCCAGGGTGGCCGCCATCTCGACGCTCGAAAAACCCTCGGCCGCCGCCGCGCGCTCGCAGGCGTCCAGCACCATGCGGCCGACGCCTTTCCGCGTATGAGCGGGATGGGTGTACATCGCCCGCACCCGCGCCGCGTCGCGGGAAGGATCCAGCATCGCGGCGTCACGTCCCACTGAATGGTCCCCGCCGAACAGGGTCGCGCGTCGGCTCCACCCGCCGCAGCCGGCGATGGCTTCCCCGTCCTCGACCACGAAATAGGTCCCGTCGGCGATCAGCTGGCTGTCCAGTCCCATGATCTCGAACGAGGCCTTCACGCCCTCGGGCGGCAGAAACGGCGTCAAAAGCTCGCTGATCGCGGCGTTCATCAAGGCCGACAGCGCCGGCATGTCTTCGGGCCGCGCCAACCGAAGGCGAAGGACGGTTCCAGTCGTGGTCATGGCGTTCTCCTCGCGCGACACGCGCCCTGTTGAGGCTTCGCGTTCCGGGGGAAGGAAGACTGATTCCGGCGCGGGCCGCCTCGTCCCGTCCGCCCGCCCACGGTTCGCACAGGGGGCGCCCCGGGCGCCCAACAGCAGAGCATCCGGCGCGCATCTGACATGTCAGATCGGCCGCCGCCCGAAATCGGGTTGCGCCCGTTCCGCCGACATTTCGAGATGCCCGTGACTTCGGCGGGGGCGCGTTCGACCGGAGCAACGAAGGGTGTATCGTTTCGGCGATGCACGCGTTTTCGGCGTCGGCTGTTTCTGAGTGGCGGATTGGCATGAATACGACTGCAGGCCCGGCAACGGGTGGGGTTCTGACACGGCGGCGTTTCTTCGAGGGTCTGGCCGCGGTGGGCGGCATTTCCCTGGCGCTGTCGGGGATGGACGCCCTGGGCTTTGGCATGGCTTCGGCCACCGAACTGCCGCCCACCCTGACCGGCGACGCCAAGGGGACCAGGATCCTTATCCTGGGCGCGGGCCTGGCGGGCATGACCGCCGCCTATGAGCTCTCCAAGGCCGGCTATCAGGTGCAGATCCTGGAAGCCCGGTCTTTCGCCGGCGGTCGCTGCCAGACCTCGCGCAAGGGCTTCGAGCACACCGACCTGCTGGGCAACAAGCAGACCTGCGAATTCGACGACGGCCTCTACATCAACCACGGCGCCTGGCGGATCCCGTATCACCACCGCTCGACCCTGCACTACACCAAGCTGTTCGGCGTGCTGCTGGAAAGCTTCGTCAACGACAATGACGCCGCCTATGTCTTTTTCGAGAAGGGCGAGGGCCCGCTGAAGGGCAAGCCGATCCGCAAGGGCGAGATCGCCGCCGACGCGCGCGGCTATGCCGCCGAGCTGATCGCCAAGGCCGCCAGCAAGGGCGAACTCGACGCCGCCCTGACCCCGGCCGATCGCGAGAAATTCGTCGCCTACATGATCAACGAGGGCCGCCTGTCGCCCAAGGACCTGGCCTATACGGGCACCGAGGGGCGCGGTTTTTCCGTGCATCCCGGCGCGGGAACAAGCCCTGGTCCGGGCAAGGAACTACCGCCCTTCGCCTTCAAGGACGTGCTCGACAGCGGCGCGTGGCGGGTTCTGAGCTCGGTCACGGGCTACGAGCAGCAGCGCACCATGCTGCAGCCGATCGGTGGCATGGACCAGATCGCCAAGGGCTTCGAAAAGCAGGTCGGCGCGATGATCCGCTACTCGACCGTGGTCGAGAAGATCAAGCAGACCGACAAGGGCGTGAAGGTCGCCTTCAAGGAGGCCTCGGGCAAGACCGGCGAGATCGAGGCCGACTACTGCATCTGCACGATCCCGCTCAGCGTGCTCAAGCAGATCGATCTGGACGCCTCGGCCCCCTTCAAGGCGGCGATGGCAGGCGTGTCCTATGCGCCGGTCAACAAGATCGGCCTGCAGATGAAGACCCGGTTCTGGGAAGACAAGCACCACATCTACGGCGGCCACATCTATAACGACATTCCCGGCATCGGCACGATCACCCTGCCCTCCACCGGCTGGCAGAGCCAGAAGGGTGTGTTGCTGGGCTTCTACAATTTCGGCGGCCAAGCGGCGCGCATCAGCGCCATGAAGCCGGCCGAACGCGCGGCCTTCGCCGTGGCCGGCGGCCAGAAGGTGTTCCCCGAATACGCCGAGAATTTCGAGAACGCCTTCTCGTTCTGCTGGCACCTGGCCGAGTTCAATCTGGGGGGCTGGGCCGAATGGGGCGAAGACGGTCGGCGCGACGCCTATCCTTTGCTGTGCGAGCCCGATGGCCGCCTGTATCTGGCCGGCGAGCACCTCAGCTACCTTGGCGGCTGGCAGGCCGGGGCCATCGAGTCGGCCTGGCAGCAGATCGCCAAGATCCACGCCCGCGTGCAGCAGGTCTAAGCGTGGCCGCCGACGCTGGACACAGCTGTCGGCGCCCGTCACGCTCAACACGATAGATGTAGGGCTCTCCTCGTCAGGAGAGCTCAAGGATCCGAGGACCCGATGAAGTTTGCTTCCCGCCTGGCCCTGCTCTGCCTCGTCGCCGCCGCGTCAGCGCCCGCCGTCGCCTCGGCCGCGTCGCCCAAGAGCCTGTATGACGACAATTGCTCGGCCTGCCATCAGGTGACCGGCAAGGGCATCAAGGGCGCGTTCCCCACCCTGGTGGCGGCGCCTCTGGTCACGGGTCCCTCGGCGCCCCTGGTGACCACGGTCCTGAATGGCCGGGCCGGAATGCCTGCCTTCAAGGACGACATCAACGACGCCGATCTGGCCGGCATCATCACCTATGTGCGCACCTCCTGGGGGAACAAGGCCAAGCCGGTGACGGCCGCCGAAATCGCCGCAATTCGCGCCAAGGCCAAGGCCGCCCAGAAGGCGCGCGGCCTGCAAGCTCACTGATCGACCCTTCAAAAGGAGAAGACCATGACCCGTTTCGCCACCCTCGCCACCGCCCTCGCCCTGGCCTCCGGTATCGCCGGCGCCGCTTCGGCCCAGGAAATCGTCCGCGGCGGCAATCCGCAGTCGCCGATCGCCAGCGTCGTCACCGTGCCGGCCAGCTTTGACACCATCTATGTCAGCGGCATGACCCCGCCGGTCGTCGACGACAAGGCCACGGGCGTGGCCAAGTACGGCGACACCAAGACCCAGACCATCGGCGTCATCAAGCGCCTGCAGGACGCGCTCAAGACGCAGGGCGCCGATCTGGGCGACGTGGTGATGATGCGGGTTCTGCTGGTCGGCGATCCGGCCAAGGGCGGCAAGATGGACTTCGCCGGCATGATGGAAGGCTACAAGATGTTCTTCGGCACTGCCGAACAGCCCAACAAGCCCTCGCGCATCACCAGCCAGATCTCTGGCCTGGTGGCCGACGGCATGCTGGTCGAGATCGAAGTCCAGGCCGCCAAGAAGAAGTAGCGCGTCCGGCCCCGCTGCGGCGGGTTCGACCCAGGATCAGGGAGGCCGGCGCCTGCGCTGGCCTCCCTTTTTCATGCCCGCTTGCCGGTCGGCGGCGTGCGGCGAATAATCTTTGTGACAACGTTGTCAAATAATTCGAGCCGGGCTATACAGGTCGTGCCCTTCCAGGGCGTTTCCTCCCAATGACTCGGCCGCCTTCTCCTCCTGGAGGGCGGCCGTCTTTTTGTCCGGCCCATGCCGGCCATGATGCTTGACTCAAGAGACGGTCCGGCCGAAACGCCCCGTCCATGATCAGCCGCTACGCCCGCCCCGAAGCCGCCGCCATCTGGTCCAGCCAGACCAAGTACAAGATCTGGTTCGAGATCGAGGCCCACGCCGCCGACGCATCGACGAGATCGAGCGCGTCACCAAGCATGACGTCATCGCCTTCCTGACCCACGTGTCGGAAATCGTCGGCCCCGAGGCCCGCTTCCTGCACCAGGGCATGACCAGCAGCGACGTTCTGGACACCTGCTTTGCCGTGCAGCTGTCGCGCTCCACCGATCTGCTGATCGAGGGCGTCGACCTGCTGCTGGCAGCCCTGAAGCGCCGGGCGCTTGAGCACAAGATGACCGTCTGCGTCGGTCGCAGCCACGGCATCCACGCAGAACCCATCACCTTTGGCCTCAAGCTCGCCGGCTACTACGCCGAATTCCAGCGCGCCAAGGAGCGCCTGGCGATGGCGAAGTTCGAGATCGCCACCTGCGCGATCAGCGGCGCCGTCGGCACCTTCGCCAATGTCGATCCGCGCGTCGAGGAACACGTCGCCAAGATGATGGGCCTGACCGTCGAGCCGGTCTCGACCCAGGTCATCCCGCGCGACCGCCACGCGGCCTATTTCTGCGCCCTGGGCGTGGTCGCCTCGTCGATCGAGCGCCTGGCCACCGAGATCCGCCACCTGCAGCGCACCGAAGTCCTCGAAGCCGAGGAGCCTTTCGATGTGGGCCAGAAGGGCTCGTCGGCCATGCCGCACAAGCGCAACCCGATCCTGACCGAGAACCTGACCGGCCTGGCCCGGCTGGTCCGCTCGGCCGTGACCCCGGCGCTTGAGAACGTCGCCCTCTGGCACGAGCGCGACATCAGCCACTCGTCGGTCGAGCGCGGCATTGGCCCCGACGCCACCGTCCACCTCGATTTTGCCCTGCGCCGCATGGCCAGCGTGATCGAGCGCTTCAACATCTATCCCGAGAACATGGCCAGGAACCTCGACAAGCTGGGGGGCCTGGTGTTCTCGCAGCGGGTCATGCTGGCCCTGACGCAAGAGGGCGTCTCCAGAGAAGACGCCTACGCCGCCGTGCAGGGCAATTCGATGAAGGTGTGGCGCGGCGAGGGTCGGTTCATCGACTTCCTCAAGGCCGACCCCGTGGTCTCCAAGGCCCTGTCCGACAGCGTCCTCGAAGAGCTGTTCGACTACGGCTACCACACCAAGAATGTCGACGTGATCTTCCGGCGCGTGTTCGGCGAGCAGGGCTGAGCATGAGCGACGCGCCGGTCCTTCGCCTCAATCCAGCGCTGGACCCCGCAGCCTTCGCCCAGGCCTATGCCCGCGACGGCCTGGTGAAAATTCCCGATGTGTTCGAGCCGGCGGTCGTCGACCGCCTGGCCGGCATTCTGGAGCAGACCCTCGACTGGGACGTCATCTGCTCCAATGAGGCCGGCGGCGCCGAGATCCTGGATCGCGCCCGCCGCGCCCAGTTGGGGCCCGACGCCGTGGCCGCCCGCCTCCATGCCGCCACCCTTCGCGCCCGCACCGGCTTTGCCTATGTCCATCTGGGCTATCGGATGACCGACGCCCTGGTCGAAGGCCGCGACCCCGGCCATCCGGTCCACGCCCTGACGGGCTTTCTCAATAGCCCGGCGTTCATCGCCTTTGGCGCGGCCGTCACCGGCGAGACGGGCCTCACCGGGGTCGACGCGCAGGCCACCCTGCATCGCCCGGCCGACTTTCAGACCCTGCGCGACGGCGCCGACCCTGGTCATCGCCCAGCCGGCTACACCCTGGGCCTGACCCGCCAGTGGCGGCCCGATTGGGGCGGCCAGCTGCTGTTCCATGATAAGGCCGGAGACGTGGAACACGGCTTTGCGCCCGCCTTCAATGGGCTGACCCTGTTCAAGGCGCCGCGCAGACACTCGGTGGCGCCCGTCGCCCCCTATGCCGCCGCCCCGCGTCTGGCCGTCACCGGCTGGCTGCGGAAAGACCCGCCCCATGGCCGCTGAGCGCAAACGCAGCTTTCCGCCGGTCGTCGACCCGCACACCCGCGTCCTGATCCTGGGCAGCCTGCCCGGTGAGGCCTCGCTGGCCGCGATCCAGTATTACGCCCACCCCCGCAACGCCTTCTGGCGATTGCTGGAGACGGTGCTGGACGCACCGCTGGTCGCCCTGCCCTACGCCGATCGCCTGACGACGCTGCGACAGCGCGGGATCGGCCTGTGGGATGTGGTGGAGCAGGCCGAGCGGCGCGGCAGCCTGGACGCCGCGATCCTCAATCCCCGCACCAATGACCTGCTGGCCCTGGTCGAGACCTTGCCCGCCCTGCGCGCCGTGGCCTTCAACGGCGGCACGTCGGCCAAGCTGGGCTCGCGCCTGCTGGCGCCCGTGGCGGACCGCATTGAATTCGTCGCCTTACCGTCCTCCAGCCCCGCTCATGCGTCGCGGAGCTTTGCGGAGAAAGCGACGGCGTGGGCTGTAATGAAGAACTGGCTTTTGCCTACCAGAGGCGGCTGATGCCCGCGCCGTCGAAGACTGTCTCGTTCGACACCAAGGTGATCCCTTCGACCAGCGCCTGAGCGATCAGCAAACGATCAAACGGATCCTTATGGGCTATGGGAAGTGAACCAGCGACACGGGCGTGCGTCAGGCTGATCGACAAAGGCAGAAAGCCCGCCGCCGCCGTTTCAGCCTCAAAGGCCAAGGCCAAGGGCTTCGCGCTAGGCAGCTTGCCCAGCCGAAACTTCATCGCGATCTCCATAGCGGAAACCGCGCTGACCAGAACTTCGTGATCGCCAGAGTCGATGGCTTGAGCGGCGCCACGACTCAGGCGCTCGTTTTTTTCACCCCACCAAATCAAGACGTGTGTGTCGAGTAAGAGCCTCAATCACCTTCACCGTTCCAGAGCGCCAACTCATCCTCTGGTAGCGGATCAAAGAAACTCTCGTCAAACCCGATGCGCCCCTTCCACATGCCAGCATACCGCTTCGGCTTCACTGGCTCGGCCGGTGTCGGGACCAACTTGGCCACCGGCGTCTTCCCGCGCGCGATGACGACCTCGCCGCCGGCTTCGACCTCGGCCAGCAGGCGTGAGAGATTGGTCTTGGCGTAGTGGATGGTGACGACGGTCATGGGCGCCTCGCTTAGCTAAGTAGATTAGCTAATTTTCGGCAAAAATCAATCCGGCGACGGGGACGCTCATCAGCATCCCCGCCTCGCACGACCGCCTAGACGAAGTTCTCCAGACCGATCTCGTTCAGCGACGTTCCAGCCAGCACGACCGCGATATCGGCGCCGTCCGACCGGTCGCCGTTGGTATCGGCGAACACGATGACATCCGCCCCGACCTGGGCCGCCACATAGGCCGCGCCAGGGCCGGAAATGTGCTGGTTGGCGATGGCCAGGGCCTGAGCATAGCTGTCGGCTGCGAATTCCGAATAGGACATCGGCAGGATCGAATAGATGCTGACCTGCGGGAAGTTGAACTGGTCGCCGGCCTCCCAGTCGAGGATCACGTCATCCTGCCCCTCGGTCGGGCCGGTCTTGGTCACGAACTCGAACCGGTCGCTGCCCTCGCCGCCCGACAGGATGTCCTTGCCGAGGCCCGCCGCAACGATGGTGTCGTTCCCGGCCTGGCCGTCGACGATCGCGCCGCCGCACAGCTCGATGACGATCAGGTCGTCACCGTCGCCGCCCAGCACCCGATCCGCGCCGCCGCCGGTCTGGATGACGTCCTTTCCGGCGCCGCCCAGCAGCGTGTCGGCGCCCTCGCCGCCGTGCAGTTCGTCTTCGCCCAGGTCGCCGCTGAGATAGTCGTCGCCGTTGCGGCCCGCGATGAAGTCGTCGCCCTGGCCGCCGAGCAGGGTGTCGTTTCCGCCCCCGCCGATCACCTCATCATGACCCAGATTGCCGTGCGCGAAGGAGCCGGCGGTCTCGGCGCCATTGCCGGCGATGATCAGATCGTCGCCCTGGCCGCCATAGACGGTATTGGCCCCAAACCCGCCGGTCAGGCTGTCATTGCCGCTGTTGCCCTGCAGGAAGTCAGCGCCACGCTCGCCGTCGAGGCTGTCGGCGCCGGCGCCGCCATAGAGCCCGTCACTGGCGTCCGTGCCGGTGACCTGATCGTTTTGGGATCCGCCAATGAACAGCCTGGAGCCGTCAGGCAAGATCGCGCCGCCGTTCTGAGTCAGGGTCGAAAGCTCCGAGCCGAAGGCGACCGTGCGACCGCCCACTGTCACATCGATCCGGGGCGGCAGGGGAAGGTCCAGCGGGCTGTAGCGCACTCCGACTGCGCTGGCCGGGCCCGTCGCGAAGATCAGGGTGTCGGCGGCGGTAATGGCCAGGGCGTCGGCGGATCCGATGGTCTCGAAGTGATAGGTCGTCACGGAATAATCTCGCTAGTGGAGGGTCCCTCTAGGCCAAAGCTCAGCCATAACGACGTTCGTCGATCCTGTTGCGTTAAAACGCAACTAAATAAAATGCAATGTTTCCACCCCGGGTGAGGGCCAAAAGAAAAGGGCCGCCCCGAAAGGGCGGCCCTTGTTCGTTCAGCCCTGGCCTGACGCGGTTAGACGCCGGTCTTGAGCTGCTCGCGAGCCTGGGCCAGCAGTTCGTCCATCTTCATGCGAACCTCGCCCTCGGACACCGAGACGCCCGAACCCTTGAGGTCGCCAAAGACCTTGCGCAGAACGTCTTCGTCGCCCGGCTGCTCAAAATCGGACTTCACGACGGCGCGAGCATACTCCTCCACCGTGGCCAGACCCATCAGGCCTGCAGCCCATTCGCCCAGCAGGCGGTTGCGGCGCGCGGCCGCCTTGAACTCAAGGTCCTGGTCCAGAACAAACTTGCGCTCGAAACCCTGTTCGCGATCGTCGAAGGTGGTCATGAAGGCCCCAATAGCATGTAAGTCGGCTGCATATCCCGTGACGGGCTGGCCCGCAATCGGAGGATATGCCGCAGGGATGCGTTTAGGCGCGCCAACCTGAACGGTTCCTGACCCCGCGTTGCGCCAGCCCCCCCGTTCAGGTAGGTTCCGAGCGACATTTTCAGTAAGCGGCCTTGAGTCGAACGCCGCGCGCAGCTATCCGGCCGCGCGCGCTTTTCGTTTCTTCGACAAGACGCGGTTTGCATCCAGAAGGGCCTCGACGAGAGCCATGACCACCCGCCGCAAGAAGATCTACGAAGGCAAGGCCAAGATCCTGTACGAGGGCCCTGAACCGGGCACCCTGATCCAGTACTTCAAGGACGACGCCACCGCGTTCAACGGCGAGAAGAAGGCCCAGCTGGAAGGCAAGGGCGTGATCAACAACCGCATCAGCGAGTACATCATGACTCGCCTGAACGGGATCGGCGTGCAGAACCACTTCATCCGCCGCCTGAACCTGCGCGAGCAACTGATCAAGGAAGTCGAGATCATCCCGCTCGAAGTGGTGGTGCGCAACATCGCCGCCGGTTCGATCGCCACGCGCCTGGGCCTGACCGAGGGTCAGCCCCTGCCCCGCTCGATCATCGAATTCTACTACAAGGAAGACAAGCTCAACGACCCGATGGTGTCGGAAGAGCACATCACCGCCTTCAACTGGGCCGCCACCCAGGAGATTGACGACATGATGGCCATGGCCCTGCGGGTGAACGACTATCTGTCGGGCCTGTTCAGCGGCGTCGGCATCACGCTGGTGGACTTCAAGATCGAGTTTGGCCGCATCTATGAAGGCGACTTCAGCCGCGTGATCCTGGCCGACGAGATCAGCCCCGACAGCTGTCGCCTGTGGGACTCGATCACCAACGAAAAGATGGACAAGGACCGCTTCCGTCGCGACCTGGGCAATGTCATCGAAAGCTATACCGAGGTGGCCCGCCGCCTGGGTATCATGAAGGAAATGCCCACCGTCATTCAGGGCGGCATGCACTAAGAACACACCTTCTCCCATAGGGAGAAGGAGGGGCCCACGCCTTTGGCGTGGGAGGATGAGGGGTTAAACCCCGTCCGGTTGGCCCCGTAACCCCTCACCCTCCCATGCTGCGCATGGGCCCCTCCCTCTCCCTATGGGAGAGGGTGAAAAAGGTTTGAAGCGCTATGAAAGCCAAGGTCCAAGTGTTCCTCAAGCCCGGCGTTCTCGACGTTCAGGGCAAGGCCGTCGAAGCCGCCCTGCATGGGCTGGGCTGGACAGATGTGCAGAACGTTCGCGTCGGCCGCACCATCGAGTTCGACGTCGCTGACGGTGACGCCGACAAGGCCCAGGCCGAGGTCAAGGCCATGTGCGACAAGCTGCTGGCCAACACCGTGATCGAGAGCTACGCGATCACCCTCGACTAAGCGTCTTTCGGCGTTTCAGGCGCTGAAGCTCACGCGCAGGGTCATCAGGCTGGTTTCCCGGATCGGTTCAAGATCGAGACCGGGATCCACCAGCATCTGGGTGCTGAGCCCCAGCAGCAGGGCCCCGACCATCAGGGCGGCCGCATCGGCGTTGAGCCCCTGGCGGATCACGCCCTCGGCCTGCCCTCTCAGGAACATGGCCTCCAGGCGGGTCTCCACCTCCTTGTGCGCGGCGGCGAACGGACCGCGCAGGTCCGAGACCTCGGCCACGGCCCCGGCCATCAGCACGAAATAGGCGCGCATCTCGCCGTCATCGGCCAGGTTGCGCAGATAGATGTCAACGAAGCCCAGGATCGCGTCCAGCCCGTCGAGCGTGTCCAGCTGGCCGGCCTCCAGCAGCTGTTGCAGCCGCGACTGCAGACGCGCGATCAGCGCCTCGATCAGCCCCTGCTTGGACCCGAACTTCTGGGTCGCCAGCCCCCGGCTGTAGCCCGCCCGCGCGCCGATGTTCTCGAAGGTGGCGGCCGCCATGCCGCGCTCAACGATCAGCTCGGCCGCCGCTCGCAACAGTTCGCTCTCTGACTGCTGACGCCGGTCGGACTGGCTGCGGCGAACGGGTGGAACCTTAAGGGTCGATGTCATCTTGCGGAGGCTACTTATTTGTTGAACAACTAGCAAATATCAAAGGCCGCCGCAGAGCCGCCCGGAAGCGCCAGGAGCCCGTGCATGACCATCCCTGTGGATATCGCAAACACCATCGTCGATCCAAAGGCCTATGCCGACGGCGACCGCATCGACCAGGCGTTTGCGCAGCTGCGGCGCGAGAGCCCGCTGGAGGTGGCCCAGCCCGACGGCTTTGACCCCTTCTGGGTGGTCACGCGCCATGCCGACATCCTGGAGGTCGAGCGCCAGAACGAGCTGTTCCATAACGGTGACCGCGCCACGATCGTCACCAATATCGAGGCCGACAAAAAGGTCCGCGAGATGATGGGCGGTTCGCCCCACCTGGTGCGCTCGCTGGTCCAGATGGATAACCCCGACCACTTTGCCTATCGCCGCGTAACCCAGGGCGCGCTGCTGCCGCAGAACCTGCGAACCCTTGAGACGCGGATTCGCGAGATCGCCCGCGGCTTCATCGACCGCATGGCCGCCCAGGGCGACCGCTGCGACTTCGCCCGCGAAGTAGCCTTCCTTTATCCGCTACACGTGATCATGGAGGTTCTGGGCGTGCCCGAGGCCGACGAGCCGCGCATGCTGAAGCTGACCCAGGAACTGTTCGGCAGCGCCGACCCCGATCTGAACCGCGACGGCAAGGTCGCCACGGACGTCAATGAGGGCATCGACAGCCTGCAGTCGGTGATCATGGACTTCATGATGTACTTCAACGCCATGACCGAGGACCGCCGGGCCAATCCGCGCGAGGACCTGGCCAGCATCATCGCTAACGGCAAGATCAACGGTGAGCCGATGGGGCATCTGGAGGCGATGAGCTACTACATCATCGCCGCCACGGCCGGCCATGACACCACCTCCTCGACCACGGCCGGCGCCCTGTGGGCCCTGGCGGAGAACCCCGAGCAGTTCGCCCGCGTGAAGGCTGATCCCAGCCTAATCCCGGGCCTTGTGGAGGAGTCGATCCGCTGGGTGACGCCGGTCAAGCACTTCATGCGCACCGCCACCGCCGACGCCGAACTGGCCGGCCGCAAGATCGCCAAGGGCGACTGGCTGATGCTGTCCTATCCTTCAGGCAATCGCGACGAGGCGGTGTTCGACGATCCTTTCAGCTTCCGCATCGACCGCACGCCCAACAAGCACGTGGCCTTTGGCTATGGCGCCCATGTGTGCCTGGGCCAGCACCTGGCGCGGATGGAGATGCGGGTGCTGTGGGAGGAACTGCTGGCCCGCCTCGATAGCGTCGAACTGGACGGCCAGCCCACCCGGATGACCGCCAACTTCGTCTGCGGCCCCAAGTCGGTGCCGATCCGCTTCAAGATGAACTGAGGCGGCCATGAGCGCGCCCTTCAAGGTCTGGCAGTGTCGAACCTGCGGCTACATCTATGACGAGGCCGAAGGCGACCCGGGCGAAGGCCTGGCGCCAGGAACCCGGTGGGCGGACATTCCCGCCGCCTGGATCTGCCCCCTGTGCGGGACGCCCAAGTCCGACTTCGACATGATCGAGCTTTGATGGCGCCGAAACGCTGACAGGGGCCGCGAACGATGCTACAGGCCCGCGCCATGAAAGCCGCCGTCATCGTCTTCCCGGGGTCCAACTGCGACCGCGATTGCAAGGTCGCCATCGAGCGCTCGGCCGGAGCCCGCGTCGAGATGGTCTGGCATCAGGAAACGGCCCTGCCGGACGATCTGGATCTGATCGTTCTGCCCGGCGGCTTCTCATACGGCGACTATCTGCGCTGCGGCGCCATGGCGGCCCAGAGCCCGGTCATGAAGGAAGTCGTCAAGGCCGCCGACGCCGGCATGGCGGTCGTGGGCATCTGCAACGGCTTCCAGGTGCTGTGCGAGGCGGGGCTGCTGCCCGGCGCCCTGCTGCGCAACGAGAAGCTGAAATATATCTGCAAGCCGGTCGAGCTGGAGATCGTCAACAGCCAGACCCGCTTTACCGCCGAATTCGGCGAGCAGCGCGAGGCGGTGATGACCGTCGGCAACGGCGAGGGCAACTTCTTCGCCGACGAGGAGACGCTGGACCGCCTCGAGGGCGAGGGCCAGGTAGTGTTCCGGTACAAGGACAATCCCAACGGCTCAGCCCGCGACATCGCCGGCATCGTCAACGCCAAGGGCAATGTCCTGGGCCTGATGCCCCACCCCGACCGCGCGTTCGATGCCGACCTGGGCTCGGAAGACGGCGCGATCCTGTTCCGCAGCGTGTTCGCCAGCGCCTGATTACCCTTCTCTCGCAAAGGGAGAAGGACGGGTTCAGCCGTTATACTATAGCACCCTGCCCGATCCGCTCCTAAGGTGTCGCCTCTTCAGGAGCGCACCATGAGTCTCGTCACCCCCTTTCGCGCGGGCCTGCTGGCCGCCGTCGCGACCTTCGCCCTCGCTGCCGGATCGCTGGCCCAGACGCCCGCCCTGACCCCGGACATCGACGGCAAGTACGTCGCCGCCAAGGTCGGCTTCGACTACGAAAAGCGCGTGGTCATGATCCCGATGCGCGACGGGACCAAGCTCTACACCGTCATCGTGATCCCCAAGGGCGGCAAAAGCCTGCCGATCATGATGACCCGCACGCCCTACAACGCCGCCAGGCGGGCCACGCGCAACGAAAGCCCGCGCATGATCTCGACCCTGCCCCAGGGCGACGAGCCGTTCGTGGCCGACGGCGGCTATATCCGCGTCTTCCAGGACGTACGCGGCAAGTATGGCTCCGAAGGCGACTACGTCATGACCCGGCCGCTGAAGGGGCCACTGAATTCCTCCGAGGTCGACCACTCCACCGACGCCTACGACACCATCGACTGGCTGGTGAAGAACGTGCCCGAGACCAACGGCAAGGTTGGCATGCTGGGCAGCTCCTATGAGGGCTTCACGGTGGTGATGGCCCTGGTCAATCCGCACCCGGCCCTGAAGGTCGCCGCGCCGATGAGCCCGATGATCGACGGTTGGATGGGCGACGACTGGTTCCACCACGGTGCGTTTCGCCAGGTGAACTTCGACTTCTTCGCCAGTCAGACCACCGCGCGCGGTTCGGCCGACGATGTGATCCGCCCCGGCTATGACGACTATGAAAATTTCCGCCGCGCCGGCTCGGCCGGGGACTACGCCAAGCTGAATGGCCTGGACGGCCTGCCTTGGTGGAAGAAGCTGCTCGAGAACACCGCCTATACGCCTTTCTGGAGCGAGCAGGCTCTCGACAAGACGATGGCCAAGACTCCGTTGAACGTGCCGGTCATGTGGATCCAGGGCCTGTGGGACCAGGAAGACATGTGGGGCGGCGTACACGCCTATGCCGCCACCGAGCCCAAGGACATCGCCAACGACAAGAGCTATCTGGTGCTGGGGCCCTGGCGGCACAGCCAGGTCAATTACGAGGGCTACAACCTCGGGCCGTTCAAGTGGGACGGCGACACCGCCCTGCAGTTCCGCCGCGACGTGCTCAAGCCCTTCTTCGACCAGCACCTGAAGGACGGGGCGCCCAAGGCCGACACCCCGCCGGTGCTGATCTACAATACCGGCGAGAACCACTGGGACCGGTTCAAGAGCTGGCCCTTGGCCTGCGAGAGCAACTGCCAGTCCAGGTCCAAGCCCCTCTACCTGGCGGCGGGCGGCGGCCTGTCCTTTACCACCCCGGCGGCGGCCAAGGGTGCGGCGGCCTATGACGAGTATGTCTCCGATCCGGCCAAGCCGGTTCCGTATCTGCCGCGTCCGGTGCGCTTCGCCGACGGCGACCGGTGGAAGCAGTGGCTGGTCACCGACCAGCGCGCCTTCGCTGATCGCACCGACGTCCTGACCTATCAGACTGAACCGCTGGACAGGCCGGTGACCATCGCCGGCGTGCCGAAGGTCAATCTGATGGCCTCCACAAGCGGGACCGACAGCGACTGGGTCGTGAAGCTGATCGACGTCTATCCCGACGAGGTTCCCAGCCAACCCGAACTGGGCGGCTACCAGCTGGCGGTGGGCATGGACATCTTCCGCGGGCGCTATCGTGAGAGTTTCAGCGAGCCCAAGGCGATCAAGCCTAACACGCCGCTGAAGTACCAGTTCATCCTGCCGACCGCCAACCACACCTTCCTGCCGGGTCACCGGATCATGGTGCAGATCCAGTCCAGCTGGTTCCCGCTCTATGACCGCAACCCGCAGACCTTCGCGCCCAATATCCTGCTCGCCAAGCCGACCGACTATGTGAAGGCCACCCAACGCGTGTTCCACGCGGGCGATATGGCCAGCTTCATCGATCTGCCGGTCGTCGAGAACTAGCGACCCAGGAAAAGGGCCGGCGAATGATCGCCGGCCCTCCACCTACGGAAGCTACAGATTGCGTCAGCGGTCCGTCCGCTGGGCGTCGTCGCGCCCGACCTGATCGGTTCGGCCAGCGCCTTGACCCTTGCCGCCCTGACCGCCGGGATTGCGACCTTGCTCGTCTTGTCTCGGCTGACCCTGTTGCTGTTGCTGCTCGGGGGTCTGTCGCGACGGATCGTTCTGCTGTTGCTGGGGATGGCGATTGTTGTCGGTCATCGGCTTTTACTCCTTTGCACAGCGCGCTTGCGGCGCACGCAGACAAAACGGCCGCCCCGCCCTCGCGTTCCTACGGCTCCGCTGCCTTAGTTGCGGCTTAGCTTCTGAATCATCACAGGTTTCTCGATCATCTGCCCCTTCAGGTAAGGGTCGCTGGCGCTGCTGACGGCTGGCGCCTTGTGGATCTTTCGCACCACATCCATCCCCTCGACCACACGACCAAAAGCCGCGAAGCCCTGGCCGTCGGGGTTGCGCGCGCCGCCGAAATCCAGGGCCGGATTGTCGCCGATGCAGATGAAGAACTCGGCCCCCGCCGTACCGGGGGCGTCGCGGGCCATCGAGATCACGCCGTCAGCATGTCGCAGGCCCGTGACCCTGGTCGTCTCGTGAGCGATGGCCGGCAGCGGGCCCTCGTCGCGGTTCAGGCCGCCCTGGATGACGCTGATGGTGGCCGGGTTATTGTCGTTCCAGGGCCCCACGGTTCGATAAAAGCTGCCGCCATCCAGCAGATGCCGATCGGCATGGGCCAGAAAGTTGGCGACCGAGATCGGGGCCTTGGCCGGATAGAGCTCGATCACGATCGGCCCAAGCGCCGTGCGCATCGTCACGCGAACGGGAGCCGGGGCGGCCGCAACAAGCGGCAGGGTCAGCAGGCCCGCGACGAGCCGCCGGCGGTCGAAACGTCTGATCACATTGCGCATGGCGGTGAACCTCTGTCGGGGTCATGGGATTTCTTAGCATGATCATGTTCGCAGTCCGCCACCACGTCCTTTCAAGCGTGGCAGTCGCCTGATGGGGTCTGCGCTCAAGGTCAAGCTCGCGCTGAAGGTGAGAACGCTGGAAAGCCGCGCCCCCTGCGTCGCTAATGACACTGCAGAAGAAGCGACGACCCAGGCCCGCGCAGCGCGGGCCTAGCCGGTGCGTCGACGAGCGCGATGGGACGAACCAATGAGCACGCCTGAACCCACCAGCGGCGTACCCGTCTGGGCCCGCAAACGCCGCAAGCCTGGCAATCCGCTGGTTGGTCTGGTCGTGGTCCCGCTGTTCCTGCTGGGCGCCCTGACGGCCGGGCTGGCGGTTTACGAGAAGTCGTTCACCGGGGCTGGAGCCCGGATGGACGGCTGGGTCGGCCTTGCGTGGGGCCAGGCCCAGGCCGCCATGAGCGACCTTTCGGGCAAGCCGATGAAGGCCAAGGCCGAAAAACCCGCCCCCTGATCACACGGAGCGGCCTGAGGCTGCTCTGTCCGGTGGCGGAATCTGCGAGGCCGCGCTAGAAGGCGCCCTCATGAGCACCCCCTCCACGCCCCCCGCCCAGACCGCGCCGAAGTCGATGGCCGAAATGGCCCGCGAATTCGGTCTCAACGCCGAGGAATACGGCGTCGTCCTCGACCGCCTGGGCCGCGAGCCCAACCTGGTCGAGCTGGGCGTGTTCTCGGTGATGTGGTCCGAGCACTGCTCGTACAAATCCTCCAAGAACCAGCTGAAGAAGTTCCCGATCACCGGTCCGCGCGTGATCTGCGGTCCGGGCGAGAACGCCGGCGTCATCGACATCGGCGACGGCGACGCGATCATCTTCAAGATGGAGAGCCACAACCACCCCTCCTATATCGAGCCCTATCAGGGCGCGGCGACGGGCGTGGGCGGCATCATGCGCGACGTGTTCACGATGGGCGCGCGGCCGATCGCCCTGCTGAACGCCCTACGGTTCGGCGATCCCAGCCATCCCAAGACCAAACGCCTGGTTGATGGCGTGGTCGCGGGCATCGCCGGCTACGGCAACTGCGTGGGCGTGCCCACCGTGGCGGGCGAGACCAATTTCCATCGCGGCTATAACGGCAACATCCTGGTCAACGCCATGTGCGTGGGCCATGCCGAGGCGGACAAGATCTTCTACTCCGCCGCGCCGGGCGCGGGCCTGGCCGTGGTCTATTTCGGCTCCAAGACCGGCCGCGACGGCATCCACGGCGCCACCATGTCGTCGGCCGAGTTCTCCGAAGACTCCGAGGAAAAGCGCCCCACCGTCCAGGTCGGCGACCCCTTTGCCGAAAAGCTGCTGATCGAAGCCACGCTGGAACTGATGGCCACCGGCGCCGTGGCCGCCATCCAGGACATGGGCGCGGCGGGCCTGACCTCGTCGTCGGTCGAGATGGCCGGCAAGGGCGGGGTCGGCATCGAGCTGAACATGGACATGGTGCCGCAGCGCGAAACCGGCATGACCGCCTACGAGATGATGCTGTCGGAAAGCCAGGAGCGCATGCTGGCGGTGCTGAAGCCAGGGCGCGAACACGAAGGCCACGCCATCTTCGAAAAGTGGGGCCTGGACGCCGCCGTCATCGGCTACACCACCGACACCGGCCGCCTGGTTCTGAAGCATCACGGCGAGACCGTCTGCGACGTGCCCCTGGCCCCTCTGTTCGACGACGCCCCTCTGTATGATCGCCCGTGGGTCCAGCCCGCGCTGCATCCGCGCCTCGACCCCGGCCAGGTCCCCGCCCCCGCCGACTGGAACGCCGCTGTGCTGAAGGTGGTCGGCTGCCCCGACATGGCCTCCAAGCGCTGGCTGTGGGAGCAGTACGACCGCCACGTGATGGCTGACACCCTGGAAGACAGCGCCACCGGCTGCGACGCCGGCATCGTGCGCATCCACGGCAAGGGCAAGGCCATCGCCGTGACCAGCGACGTCACCCCGCGCTATGTGCAGAACGACCCCTATGAGGGCGGCAAGCAGGCCGTGGCCGAGGCCTGGCGCAACCTGACGGCCGCCGGCTCGCTGCCGATCGCCATCACCGACAACCTCAACTTCGGCAGCCCCGAAAAGCCCGAGACCATGGGCCAGATCGTCCGCGCCACCGACGGCATGGCCGAAGCCTGCCGCGCGCTGGACTTCCCGGTCGTGAGCGGCAATGTCAGCCTCTACAACGAGACCAACGGCGTCGCCATTCCGCCCACCCCCACGGTCGGCGCCGTGGGCCTGCTGGAAGACTACGACCTGCGCATGGGCTTCGGAAACGTGGCCGAGGGCGACACCCTGGTGCTGATCGGCGACACCAACGGCGAACTTGGCGCGTCGATCTATCTGCGCGAGATCCTGGGCCGCGAGGACGGCGCCCCGCCGCCGGTGGACCTGGCCGCCGAGCGCAAGCACGGCGACTTCGTGCGCGGCCTGATCCCCACCGGCCTGATCGCCGGTCTGCACGACCTGTCGGACGGCGGCCTGCTGATCGCGGCGGCCGATATCGCCCTGGCCAGCAAGGTCGGGATCACGCTCAACGCCTCCAGCAACCAGAACGCCCACCCCTATCTGTTTGGCGAAGACCAGGCGCGCTACCTGATCGCCACGCCGGACCCCGACGCGGTCCTGGCGGCGGCCAAGGAGGCGGGCGTCCATGCCAATGTGGCCGGCGTGGCCGGAGGCGACGCGTTTGCGTCAAAAGACCTCTTCAGCGTGCCCCTGGACACGCTGCGTGCAGCTCACGAGGCCTGGATGCCCGGTTTCATGGGCGGCTAAAGCGGCGATCGCCGAAAGTACATGCGGTTTCGGCGGCAATCGCGCTCTAAGTGTATGACTTGGAGCCGCCTCGACGCGGCCACCTTTGAGCGGGACACTCCATCATGCAAACAAGATTGACCCGCCCCCTGGTGCTTGCCGCCCTCACCCTGGCGCTGGGCGCCTGCGCGACGGCGGCGCCCGAGCGCTCCGGCTTTCTGAGCGGCTATGAAGGCCTGGCGGCGCGTGACAACGGCGGCCGCGCCCGCATCCGCGAGTTTCGGGATGAGGCCGCGCTCAACAGCGTGCGCCGCGTCGCCCTGACGCCAGCGGTGCTGTCCGAAGGCGCCGACAGCCGCTCGCCCCTGACCCCGGATGAGCGGCGGGCCGTTCTGCGCGAAGTGGATGCGCAGCTGTGTTTCGAGCTCTCCGAGCGGTTCGAGATTGTCGGCGCCGAACAGGCCGACGCGGACGTCCGCGCGGCCATCACCTGGTTTGAGCCCACCGGCCGGATTGCTTCCGCCGCTTCGGCGGCGTCGGGGTTCTTCATCCCCGGCCCCATTGGCCTGCGCGCGCCCGGCACCCTGGGCGGACTGGGCGTCGAGGCGGAGATGCGAAAGACCAGCGATCAGCGCCAGATCGCGGCGATTGCGTGGGCGCGTCGCGCGATGGCGGTGGGTACGGACAATCCATCCCTGTCGCGACTGGGCGACGCCCTGCAGTTTGCCGAACCCTTCGCCGACACGGCCGCGGCGGTCATGACCCCCAAGGGCCTGAAGTCCCGCGATATCGACGCCAAGACAGACCCGTGCAAGGCGTACGGCAATCGCTTTCAGCCGGGCGGCATGGTGGCCCGGATGATCACCAACCTCTACATTCCGGACTCCCGGGGCGAGGCGGCCGCAAAGCCCGCGTCTCCCGAGAAGTAGCGGTCCCGGGCCGCCATCAAGGCGGCCCGGGAGCCGGGACGTTTAGGGCATCAAGACGGTGTCGACGACGTGGATCACGCCGTTGGACTGCAGCACGTCAGCGATGGTGATGTGCGACATGCCGCCCTTGGCGTCCGTGATCGTCCAACCATGAGCGCCATTGGCCACGGTGATGGGCTGGCCCTGAACGGTGGTCAGAACAGCCTTGCCGCCGCCGGCCTTGGCCCGGGCTTCGATGTCAGCCGCCGTCAGGCGTCCGGCCACCACGTGATAGGTCAGGATGGTGGTGAGGGTCGCCTTGTTCTCGGGCTTGACCAGGGTGTCCACCGTGCCGGCCGGGAGCTTGCCGAAGGCGGCGTTGGTCGGCGCGAACACCGTGAAGGGACCGGGGCTGGAGAGGGTCTCAACTAGGCTGGCAGCCTTGACTGCGGCGACCAGAGTCGTGTGATCCTTGGAGTTGACGGCGTTTTCAACAATGTTCTTGGTCGGATACATCGCCGCACCGCCGACCATGACAGTCTTTCCATGCCCCATGGCATGATGTTCCATCTTGGCGAGAGCCGTACCGGCGCACGAAATCGAAAGCACGCCAGCGATGGCGAGCATCATGGACTTGTTCATTGGGTCGTCTCCGGAATTGTAGCTGTCCGTTGCTGGGACGATGCAGTTACGGGAGCGATCCTGAACCGGATGCGCGGGGATCCGAAAATTGGCGCGACTTTCTAGCCGGTCGCGGCTTCCACGTGGCTGCGACCCGACCAGCGGGCGACCGCCTCGAGCAGCTTGGTGGGGTTGATGGGCTTGCCCAGGTGATCATCCATGCCCGCCGCCAGACAGTTGGCGACCTGCTCGGGCAGGACATTGGCGGTCATGGCGACGATTGGCGTGCGTGAGCCTGCGCCCTCGGTCATGGCCCGAATGCGCCGCGTGGCCGTCAGGCCGTCCATACCCGGCATCTGGATGTCCATCAGAACCAGGTCATACTGCCCCTGGCGCACGGCTTCGACGCCCGCCACGCCGTCATTGGCGGTGTCGACGCCGATGCCGAACGGCTCGAGCAGGGTGCGAACCAGTTCGCGATTGACGGCGTTGTCCTCGACCAACAGCAGACGTACGGCCTGATCGGGATCGGGGAGCGTCGGCTCTTCCAATAACGTCTCGGGCGCCAGCTCGCACAAGGGCGCCCGGATTTCGAACCAGAAGCGCGAGCCCTCACCCTCGCGGCTGTCGACACCGATCTCGCCGTCCATCTGCTCGATGATGCGGCGCGAGATGGCCAGCCCGAGGCCCGTGCCGCCAAACCGGCGAGACACGGCTGCGTCGGCCTGCGAAAACCGGTCGAAGACGCCATCCAGCTGGTGTTCGGCTATGCCGATACCGGTGTCGGTGACCTCCACCCGAAGAAGGCCCTGATCGCCGTCCAGGACCTGCCTGACATTGACCGTCACGCCGCCCGAATTGGTGAACTTCACGGCGTTGGACAGGAAATTCAGCAGCACCTGGGTCAGTCTTGGTCCATCGGCCTGCATGACCCGAAGATCGTCTGGCGCGGACACCTGCAGAACCAGTCCCTTGGCCCTGGCCTGCCCGTCGATCAGCCCGGCGCAAGAGGCGACCATGACCCGCGGATCGAAGGGTTGCGGATCCAGCTCGACGCCGCCGGCCTCCAGCCGCGAGAAGTCGAGCACGTCATTGACGACAGTGAGCAGGGTGTTGCTGGCGTCCTGGATCAGGCCCACATGCCGCGCATCGCGCTCTGACAGGGTGCTGGAGCCGCGCAAGACGCCAGCAAAGCCGATGATGGCGTTCAGGGGCGTCCGCAGCTCGTGGGTCATGTTGGCCAGAAAATCGGACTTGGCCGCTGCGGCGGTCTGGGCCGCCTCCAGGGCGTTGGTCAGTTCGATTTCGAGCTTCTTGCGCTCGGTGGTTACCCGCGAGGTGACGAGCAGTTCGCCCTCCTCGCCGGCCAGGCGCGAATAGGTGCTCTCGATCCAGATAACCGAGCCATCCTTGTGCACGCTCTCATACTCGAACACGCGCGGCTCACCGCCCGGAACGAGATCGCGCACCAGGGCGACGATCCGTTCAAAGTTCTCCGGGCTGACGTTCGCATTCGCCGGCCGCTGCATGTATTCTTCTGTCGTGAAGCCCGTCAGCTTCTCGATCGATGGCGACATGTAGAGCCGCTTTCCCGAGCGGGAAAACAGATTGATGCTGTCGGTCAGATTGTCGGCCAGCAGCCGATACAGACGATCGCTTTCGCGCAATCGCACCAGCGCATCCTCGGCCTCGGCCCGGCGGCGCTCGACTTCCTCGATGGCCAACTGCTTGGCCTGCAGGGTGCCGGACAGCTCAGCCTGCAACTTCAGCAGGCCATGCTTCTGGCTATTGAGGGAGTAGGCCAGCGGACCGGCGATGATGGTGGAGATCACCAAGGTGGCCCAGGGGGAATAGGCCGCCGGATGTTTCATGATCAGGATGTTGACGATATAGTCCATCGCCATGGCGACGCAGACGACCAGCGCGGTGACCTTGGCCGTTCTGATGATCGTGTCGCGCAGCATCCGGTCGATCGCGGCGAATCCTTTTCCAACCCAGCATGCCGGAGGCGAGCTTAAGATCAGATGATCTGCGATGCCAACGGGAGTGGCAATTGGCCGCGCTGGCCCGGGATCAGCGGGAAGGCTGGAGCGTATCCAGGTCCCGCTCCAACGCCAGGCTCGCGGCCACGACGGTGGCGATCGAGCGCTTGAAGAAATCCTGCGGGATCGTGGCGAAGTCGTCCGTGCTCTTGTGATACTCGGGGTGGTCCTCAACGCCGAAATACACCCAGGGCACGCCCTTGGCCGCGAAGGCGTAGTGATCGGACTGGGTGGTCCAGTTGTTCTGCTTGCCGTCGGCGTCGGTGTCGTGCCCCTGCCGAAGCGTGACGGGCGCGGTGGCCGCCACCTTGTCGAGGATCGGCCTCAGCGCCGGCCAGGCGCTTGCGCCGCTGGCATAGAGCTCGTTCCTGACGTTCTTGCTCAGCATGTCGAAATTGATGTTCAGGGCGATGCTTGCGAGCGGCACGGGCGGATCGGCGACAAAGGCGTGAGCCCCGCGCAGGCCGCCCTCCTCGGCGTCGACAACCGCCAGGATCACGTCGTGCCGGGGCGGCTGGGCCTTGAAGGCCTCGGCGACGGCCAGCAGGCCGGCCACACCCGAGGCATTGTCGTCGGCGCCATTGAAGATTTCGCCGCCCCGAACGCCCAGATGGTCGTAATGGGCCGAGACGACCATGACCTTGCCGCTCTTCTGGGTTCCGGGAATGCGGGCCACTAGATTGATGGCGTCGACCCTGGCGCCGTCGCGCCGGGCGTAGCTGAACGGCCGCTCGAAGCTGTCGCCGATCGGCGAGAGGCCGATTTCGCCGAAGCGCTTGAGGATGTGGGCGCGGGCCAGGGCTGAGCCCGGCGTTCCCGGCGCGCGGCCCTGCATCGCATCGTCCGACAGGATGCGGACATCCTCCAGCGCCCGGGCGCCCGGCGTCGCGGCGCAGGCCGAGGTCGATACGCCAAAAGCCAAAATCAGGGCGAAAAGGCGAAGGCTTGGAACAAGAACCTGAATCATGTCGACCGTATGCCCGCAGGCGGCTTCCAGAGGGAGTTAAATCCACTTAACCATGCCTGTGACCAAAAGACGCCCTGCCCCGACCGCATACGCCCGTTCTTAAGACTTGCGGGCCATACAGCCCTTTCAGGATTGGAGCTTTCCTCCCGTGCCCATGTCTCCCGCCGACCTCGAAGGCCGCCTGCAAGCCGCCTTTCCCGACGCCGAGATCGTCCTCACCGATCTGGCCGGCGACGGCGATCACTACAAGGCTCGCATCGTCTCGCCGGCTTTCCGCGGTCTGAGCCGGGTCAAACAGCACCAGATGGTCAATCGCGCCCTGGCCGATGTGCTGGGCGGGACTCTGCACGCCCTGGCGCTCGAAACCGCGGCGCCCGACTAGCCATGCTGTACCGGCCGTTCGGCATTTCAGGCATGACGGTTTCGGCGATCACCCTTCGCCTGTCAGACCAGTCGCGCCTGCGCGCCGGCGAGTGGCGCGCGCTGGTGTTTGCGGCCATCGAGAACGGTGTCAACAGCTTCCAGATCGACGGCAGCTCGCCCGCCCTGCTGCAGGGCGCGGCGGAAGCCTTCGCCTCGGTCGAGCGCCGCCTGCTGTTCCTGACCTGGCGCCTGCGCGACGAGGCCGGACAGATCACGCGCGACATCGTCGACAGGATGATGGCGGCGGCCTTCGACGACCTGGGGCTCGACTATCTGGACCTGGTGCTGCTCAACGACCTGCAGGGTCCAGAGCTGCCGCCATCGGCCGGCGCCGCGCTTCGCGCCCTCTACAAAGCCGGCGCCATCCGGGGCCTGGGCATCGCCAGCCGGGGCGACGTCGATCCGGCCCTGACAGATTCCGGCCTGGTCACGGCCCTGTCGTCGCCGTTCAACCTGTCGTCGGGCTGGGCCGAGCGCAATCGCGTCCGCTCCGCCGTGAGCCAGAATCTGGCGGTGATCGGCGAGGACTTCTGGCCCCAGGCCCTGCGCGAGATGAGTAGCAAACCGCTCATCCCGAAACCTTCGCTGTGGCGTCGTCGCAGCGACCCTCTGGCTGACGTGGGCGGCTATGAGTTCCTGACCGGTACGCCGGGCTGGAGCGCCGAAGAGATCTGCCTGGGCTACGCCCTCACCGAGCCGTCTCTGGCCACCGTACAGATCACCGCCGAC
Source organism: Caulobacter sp. 32-67-35 (assembly GCA_002280875.1). Taxonomy (GTDB): domain Bacteria; phylum Pseudomonadota; class Alphaproteobacteria; order Caulobacterales; family Caulobacteraceae; genus Caulobacter. Next base: position 57,353 of record NCEV01000003.1, read on the forward strand.
ACCAAGGCCGAGGTCGAGCGCCTGGCCGCCGTGGTCGAGCGCGACCTGCCCAATGGCGTCTGCGCCCAGATCGAGATGGCCCGTTTTTCGGCCCAGGAACGCGAGCGAACCGCCGGCCGGCGTTGAGTCGCACTTGACCCGCTCCCCTGCGGCGCCTAGCTGAAGGGACTTGCAAGGACCTGCCCCGCCATGACCGACGCCGCTTCCTCCCCCGCTCTCGACTTCATCGCCAAGACCGTGGCCGATCACGCCGTGGTGCTGTTCATGAAGGGCGTTCCCGACCAGCCGCGCTGCGGCTTCTCGGCGGTCAGCGTCCAGATCCTCGACCATCTGGGCGTCGAGTTCATCGGCGTCGACGTGCTGCAGGACGACGAGCTGCGCCAGGGCGTCAAGACCTTCACCGACTGGCCCACCATTCCCCAGCTCTATGTGAAGGGTGAATTCATCGGCGGCAGCGACATCGTCCGCGAGATGTTCCAGTCGGGCGAACTGAAGACCCTCCTGACCGAGCAGGGCCTCATCGCGGCTTGAGTAGGGTCTTCGTCCCGGCCTCAAACGCCTTCTCGATGACCTTCACGCCCAAGGCGTCGGACATCGACGCCAATGAGCACGTCAACAACGTGGTCTATCTGGCCTGGGCCCAGGATCTGGCCATCGCGCATTGGGAAGCCTGGGCTTCGGCCGAAGAGCGGGCTGGATGGAGCTGGGTGGCCCGCCGCCACGAGATCGACTATCGCCGCGAACTGCGCCCCGATGAGATCGCCACCGGCTACACCTGGGTCGGCGAACTGAAGGGTCCGCGCTTCGAGCGCTATGTGCGCATCGACGGTCCCGACGGCGAGATGTGCGCCCAGAGCCGCACCGACTGGGTGCTGATCGACATCGCCGCCCGGCGCCCGGCCCGGGTGATGGACTGGATGGTCGAGCGGTTCAGCGCGAAGGCCTGAGCTTTCGCCAACGCCGCAGCGCCCCCTCCGTCACGCTGCGTATTCGCAGCGCGCCACCTCCCCCGCACGCTTCGCTACGGGGCAGGAGAAAAACCGTTTCACCCTCCTGCCCCGTGAAACGGGGGAGGTGGCGCGGCGCGGATACGCGACGTGACGGAGGGGGCGTCCGGCGCTGGCCTCAGTTTTCACAGACGAGGATTGGCCACCGCGAACCGCTCGCCGCGCTTCAGCCCAAGCTCGTCATAGCTGAACACCAGGTCGACCTGGGTCGCCGCCCCGAACCGACACGTCTCCAGTCGTCGCCGCGCGAAGGCTAGCACGGCGGTCCTGCCCGTCCGATCAACATGAAAGACGAAGTCGGCCTTGGCGGCGCAGCCCTTTGAGGCGACGCGCACCGTGAGTTCATGACGGCTGGCAGTGATCCTCACAGCCTCCAATTCAGGCCAGCTCTGGTCGGACGCCACAAGGCTGGGCCGTGTCGCGCAGCCCGCCGCGAGCAGGGCCACGCCGCTAACCAGCAGGGATCGACGGGTTGGCGGCGTCAACGGCGGGACAAACCTGGAAAGACGGATCGAAATCCAATCCTTGAGGACAGACACCGCCAGCGCAATGGCCTTCGTACTGGAATCCTAGCTCCAGGGTCCCGGCCGACGCGGGCGACTGACCGGCACGGCCGTGCCGACCCGACGGGGTCGCGTGCCCTGCCCCACGCCCAGCGCCAGCAGCGCCTCGACGCGGTTGTGGGTGGCCGGGTGGGTCGAGAACAGGTTATCGGCGCCCTGGCCGTTCAGCGGGTTGATGATGAACATGTGAGCCGTAGCCGGATTGCGCTCGGCCTGATGATTCACCCGCCCGCCCCGGGCATAGGCCTCGATCTTCTGCAGGGCGCGGGCCAGGGCGGCGGGATCGCCGCCGATCTGGGCGCCGATGCGGTCGGCCTCGTATTCGCGCGAGCGGCTGATGGCCATCTGCACCAGCATGGCGGCGATGGGGGCCAGGATGGCGACGGCGATCGCGCCGATCATGCCGCCCGGCCGGTCCTCGTCGCGCGAGCCGCCAAAGAACAGGCCAAAATTGGCCAGGGCCGAGATGGCGCCGGCGATGGTGGCCGTCACCGTCATGGTCAGGGTGTCGCGGTTCTTCACATGGGCCAGTTCGTGGGCCATGACGCCGGCGATCTCGTCGCGGTCCAGCATGGCCAGCAGGCCCGTGGTGGCGGCCACGGCGGCATGCTCGGGGTCGCGGCCCGTGGCGAAGGCGTTGGGCTGGTCGTTCTCCATCACGCAGACGCGAGGACGCGGCAGGCCGGCGCGATCGGCCATGGCGTGGACGTCGATGGCGTAGTCACGGATGCGGCGGTCGGGGTGGGTTTCGTCCACCTCGACCGCGCCATAGGTCTTCAGCACGATCTTGTCGGCGTTCCAGTAGGAGAACGCGTTCAGGCCGATGGCGAAGACCAGGGCGATCATCATGCCCGTGGCGCCGCCCAGCAAGAAACCCGCCGCCATGAACAGGGCCGTCAGGCCCGCCAGCAGCATGTAGGTCTTGAGGTGGTTCATCGGTCTTTCGTCAGTCGAAGATGTCGAAGAGGTCAAACCCCTTCTTTTTCTTGTAATGGCCGTGCTGGCCCTGCTGGCCATAGCGATGACGATCATCGTCATCCTTGTAGCGGCGCGGCTCTTCATAGCGGGGCGGCGGCGCATAGTTTTGCTGCGGAGGGGCCTGGTACTGGGTCTGCTGACGCGGCGGCGGCGCGGCCTGACCCGCGGCGTCTTCCCGCTCCAGGGCCATCAGCTTTTCCAGTTCGCCGCGATCCAGCCAGACACCCCGGCACTTGGGGCACATGTCAAACTCAACGCCGGCGCGGTTCACGGCCTGCATCGAACCATCGCAGTTGGGGCACATCAGAAGCGGCATATGGCGTTTCCCTATCGAGACTGGAGGGGTGCTCTCGACGCTGAGTCCGGACCGAGGGAGGGAGGGGGGGACAACCGGACCCAGACATCGAGAACACCCGATGCGGTCCGACATCACGAATGCTTGCATTCACTCGTCAGAGGGGCCCGGCCCGCGCATTGAAACTATGCAGCGCGACGAGGCGCTTCAAGGGGGACCCTGAAAAAAGATCCTCTTCAGGGGGTGAAGCAGGGCTTTCGGGTTCGCAGCTAAAATCTGTCATCCCGGACAAGGCCCGTAGGGCCGCCGATCCGGGACCGCCGGAAGCGCCGAGTTCAGGCGTCGGTCCCCGATCTTCGCGCTGCGCGCTCGTCCGGGATGACAACCGCTTGGTCATGAGCGATAGCGCTGCCCTGAGAAGGGCGTCTGCCGAACGAAAAAGGCCCCGGATCTCTCCGGGGCCTTTCCGATAGGTCTTCGAGGTCGAGGCTTATTACGAAGCGTAGAATTCGACGACGAGGTTGGGTTCCATCTTCACCGGGTACGGCACTTCCGACAGTTCCGGAGCGCGGACGAAGGTGGCCGACAGGCCCTTGACGTCGACGGTGATGTATTCGGCGAAGTCGCGTTCGGCCGAGGCGACGGCTTCCAGCACCAGGGCCATGTTGCGCGAGCGCTCACGGACGGCGATGACGTCGCCGGCCTTGCAGCGGTAGGAGGCGATGTTGACGCGCTTGCCGTTCACGGTCACGTGGCCGTGGTTCACGAACTGGCGGGCGGCGAACACGGTCGGCACGAACTTGGCGCGATAGACGATGGCGTCCAGGCGCGACTCGAGCAGCGAGATGAGGTTTTCCGAGGTGTTGCCCTTGCGGCGGGCGGCTTCCTCGTAGGTGCGCGAGAATTGCTTCTCGGTCAGGTTGCCGTAGTAGCCCTTCAGCTTTTGCTTGGCGCGCAGCTGCAGACCGAAGTCGGAAACCTTCTGCTTGCGGCGCTGGCCGTGCTGGCCGGGGCCGTAGGACCGCTGGTTGACCGGCGACTTGGGCCGGCCCCAGAGGTTTTCGCCCATACGGCGATCGATCTTGTACTTGGCGCTATGGCGCTTGGACATGTGTAGCTCTTCAGTTCGATCCGGGCCGGCGCCTCAAGAAGTAGAGGCGCGATCTCAACGGCGGCGTCGCATCAGTCCGTCATATATTTCCACGCCGCACGGCGAGCCGGCGGCGGGAAGGCGCGGTTTATGACGGAGGGGCGGCGGGGAGTCAACTCGCGCCAGAAGGCCGCCGGCTACTTCAGCAGTTTGATTTCATTGGCGGGTAAAAAATACCACCGCACGTTCTCGGGCATCCTCTCCGCATTCACATGGCCGGCAATATGGCACCTTCTGAGCAACCTATGGCGCATTGCTCCTGGACGACCGTACTTAATAATAAACGACCACTCGCCGGCGAGATTTGATCCACTGGCAATCTCGCCAACTGAAACCGCCTCTGTCGTGAATGTAGACCCCGTGCCTGGGTCAATTATTCCGCCACGATTTATGTATTCCGCCGATACATTCACCCTGTCGGAAATCCTGGCAGTTATCGGCTCAAATTCATACTCTATAGGAAATTCAGATCTATTAAATAATAGTATTTCTAACTGAATTTGAGACCAAGATTTTTTGCCGTCAACGTCCGATACAATATTTATAATATTTATCCCGGTTTGGGATAATTTCCATTTAGATGACATCCTAGATGAAATCTGACTGAACTGATTTATTGAAGAAAGGCAAAACCAGAACGATAAAATGGCAGCTGAAATCCAGAGATACCATTCAACATTTTGAAAAATCCCCGCCACCGCAACAGCAAGCGGGGCGAGGATTGGCAAGATAACTGACAGTAAGATTCTCAAGGCTTGCCCAACAAAGGCTCCCCCAACTTTATCCAACAACCACTTCATCGTTGCGTCCCAGGAAAATGATGGGACAATAAAGCGCAGTCTCTAGCATGTAACTAGCCCCTAAGGCCGCACGAGCGGATTGCGCACCCGCACCTTGCTGCCGCGATCCACGCCATAAGCGTCCAGCGGGAAGCGCAGGTCGACGCCCTCGGCGATCAGGGCGCGGCAGAGGTCGGGGCGCTTGCGGGTGAAAGCGAAGCTCGCCGAGCCGTCGCGGCGGGTGCTGTCGACGGCGAAGTCGGCGGCGTTGGTGCAGCCGTTGGACGACACCCGGATCACCAGGTCGCCCTTGTCGATGGTCGCGCCGTGGATCGGCTCCAGATCGGTCTTGGTGATGTTGACCGAGGTCTCAGGGTGATCATCGGCGTCGATGATCACGCAGGCCGAGGTGGTGAAAGCCAGCGCGACGACGGCGGCAAGCGAAGCAAATTTCATAGGATAGGTCCCCACCGGTCGAAACTTGACCGTGGAGCCAGATGACCGCTCGCCGCCTGAACCGTGGATGAATTACCGAAAGTTCACAACCGCGTGGCGTGCCAGGCCATGTGCTCGCCGATGAAGGACGTGATGAAGAAGTAGCTGTGGTCGTAGCCCTCCTGCCGCCGCACAGTGACCTTTCGGCCGGCCTTGCCGGCGGCGGCTTCGATCAATTCGGGCTTCAGCTGGTTTTCCAGGAAGTTGTCGGCCAGGCCCTGGTCGATCAGGATGTCGTCGAAGCTGGCCCCTGCCCCATCCTCGATCAGGGCGCAGGCGTCGTGGGGCCGCCAGACGGCGCGGTCCGCGCCCAGATAGGCGGTCATCGCCTTGTCGCCCCACGGGCAGTTCAGCGGCGAGACGATCGGCGAAAACGCGCTGACCGACTTGAAGAGCTCGGGATTGCGCAGGGCGATGGTCAGGGCGCCGTGGCCGCCCATCGAGTGGCCGAAGATCCCCCTCCGGCCTGCGTCCAGCGGGAAGGCGCCGTCGACGACCTCCAGCAGGTCCCTGGTCACATACGAATACATCTGGAAGTGCGGCGCCCACGGGGCCTCGGTGGCGTCGACATAGAAGCCCGCCCCCTGCCCCAGGTCATAGGCCGGATCGTCGGCCACCCCTTCCCCGCGCGGCGAGGTGTCGGGCGCGACGATGGCGATCCCGAACCGGGCGGCATGTTCATAGACGCCCGACTTGGTGGTGAAGTTGTCTTCCGTGCAGGTCAGGCCCGATAGCCAGACGAGGTACGGAAACGGCCCCTCCCCGTCGGGCGTCCACACCGTGAACTTCATCGGCGTGCCGGTGCTGGTGCTGGCGTGCCGGCAGTAGCGCAGGGTGCCGTCGTGCAGGCGGTGGGTGTTCAGAACTTCGACTTCGGACATCGGTCTACTCGAACGACCCTTCTCCCCTTGCGGGAGAAGGTGGCCTGCGGAGCAGGTCGGATGAGGGGTCGATAGCCCTTTCGGAAAGACCTGCGAGACCCCTCATCCGTCGCCTGCGGCGACACCTTCTCCCGCAAGGGGAGAAGGAAAGTTCTTAGAACGTCACCACCGTCCGGATGCTCTCACCCGCGTGCATCAGGTCGAACGCCTCGTTGATGCGCTCCAGCGGCAGGACGTGGGTGATCATCGGGTCGATCTGGATCTTGCCGTCCATGTACCAGTCGACGATCTTGGGCGTGTCGGTGCGGCCGCGCGCGCCGCCGAAGGCGGTGCCCCGCCACACCCGGCCGGTGACCAGCTGGAACGGACGGGTCGAGATCTCCTTCCCCGCCTCGGCCACGCCGATGATGATGCTCTCGCCCCAGCCGCGATGGCAGGCCTCCAGCGCCTGGCGCATCACCGTGGTGTTGCCCGTGGCGTCAAAGGTGAACTCGGCGCCGCCGTCGGTCAGGGCCACCAGATGGGCGACGATGTCGCCGTCGATGGTCTTGGGGTTCACGAAGTGGGTCATGCCGAACTTGCGGCCCCAGTCCTCGCGGGCGGGATTGATGTCGACGCCGACGATCATGTTGGCGCCGGCCAGCCGCGCGCCCTGCAGCACGTTCAGCCCGATGCCGCCCAGGCCAAAGACGATGACGTTGTCGCCGGGCTTGACCTTGGCGGTGTTGATCGCCGCGCCGACGCCCGTGGTCACGCCGCAGCCGCAGTAACAGGCCGACTTGAACGGCGCGTCCTTGCGGATCCGGGCCACCGCGATCTCGGGCAGCACCGTGTAATTCGAGAAGGTCGAGCAGCCCATATAGTGGTGGATGGTCTGGCCCTTGTAGGAGAAGCGGCTCGTCCCATCGGGCATCAGCCCCTTGCCCTGGGTGGCGCGGATGGCCGTGCAGAGGTTGGTCTTGCCGCTGAGGCAGCTTTTGCACTGGCGACATTCGGGCGTGTAGAGCGGGATCACGTGATCGCCGACCGCCAGGCTGGTGACGCCCGCGCCGACCTCGACCACCACGGGTGTGGCAGACGCCGGTGGCCTTGATCTCGATCAGCACCTCGCCCGCCTTGGGACCTTCCAGGTCGACCTCGACGATTTCCAGCGGTTGCTTGGCGGCGAAGGCGACGGCGGCGCGGGTTTTCATCGGGGCTATCCTGTTGGGCGAGTCGGCGGCCAATCTGCCGCCGACCGCCGCCGGCGTCGAGCCCTTTAGACCTGGGTGATCGGCGCGAAACGGAACTGGCCGGTGAGCAATTCCGGCCGGGGCAGATAGGTTCTCAGATAGAGGGCGAACGGTCCCGACTTCGGCGCCGGCAGCCAGTTGCTGCTGCGCTCGCCGCCAGGATCGGTGCGGCCGATCCAGATATCCAGTGTCCCATCGGCATTGCGCTTCAGCCCCGCCGTACGATCGCCGATGGCGTAGCGCTTGAGCGGGTTTTCGGTGAAGAAGAACTGCCCGTCCGCCGTGGCCTCATACATCGACAGCGACCAGAAGCTGTCGATCGGCAGCTCCTTCGGCAGGGTCAGGCGATAAAGACCGTCGCCCTTGTAGAGACCGGAGCCGTCATCGCCGGCCGCCTTCATGTAGAAAGCCTCGGCCACGGGCATGGCGCCCAGGCCCTGCAGGGCGACGATGGCGCGGTACAGATAGTCCTGGCCGTAGTCGCCCAGATTGGCGCGCGGATAGCTCCAGCCATCGATGAAGGTCTGCCGCCCCTGGGCCATCATCGTGATCATTCGCGCGGTCTGGACGCCCCTGGCGGCGACGGCGGTGTCGAACGGCCCCGCGCCCAGGAAGGCGGCGGTGCGGCGCAGGAGGCGAAGATCGGTCGGCGGAGCGGGGTCGGCCGCCAGCAGTTGGCGGGCGGCGGCAAAATAGGCGGCGGGCGCAGCGTCGCGCGCGGCGAAGGTCGGCGGCGCGCCGGCCTCGGGCCCCTTCAGCGAGAAGCCGTCCTGCAGGGCGTGAACCGCCGGCAGGTCGGCCTCATTATCGACCAGGGTGCGGATCAGCACCCAGGCATAGCTGGTGGCGATGCGGGTGGGGTTCATGCCCGTGGCGGCTTGCCCCGGTCCCACCAGGGTGAAGGTCCCGCCCTGCCCGCCCACCGTGCGCGTCCCCAGCACCACATTGTTGTTGGTGAACATGTCCATCACGGCGACGGAGTAGTAGCGGGTTCCCATGGCGGGAATGGTCAGGATCACTGGCCCCTGGGTCAGGTCGACGAAGGCCGTCGAATAGAGCGTGTCGTTGTTGGGCGTCGTCACCGCGCGCTTGGTGTGGTCGGCCAGCTCGCGGTCATGACGCAGAACATTGACCGCCGCCCCGGGAGCCGAGAGGATCCGCGCCCGCGCGGCGGCCATCTCGATCAGCGGCAGGGCGTAGAGCCAGGCGTCGCGCGCGGTGGCCGCCGGATCGGCGTCCTGGGCGCTCGCCAGCGACGGCGCAAGACCCAGCGCGCCAGCCAGGGCCAGCAGTTCTCTACGGTTCATGACGTTTCGCCCCAACATGTGTTTGAGGCAGGTTAGCGCGGCGCAGGAGGCCCTGTCTCGGCTATTGCGGCCCTGGTCTTGGCCATTGTTCCACGCGCGGGAATGGATCACCTTCGACGAGTCGCACGTTGCGGGAAGGCGTTGGCGTCGACCTTGGGAGCCGGGCATGGCCGAGATTTTCGCGTTTTTCCGCCTGTTTTTCGACTCCGAGATGCTCAATCCGCATGGCATCTGCCTGCTGTGGCGTCCCGAACTGCTGATCACCCACGCCGTATCCGACTTCCTGATCGGCAGCGCCTACTTCTCGATCCCCATCGCCCTGGCTGTGTTCCTGCGCCAGCGACCGGACGTGAAATTCAGCTGGGTGGTGTGGATGTTCATCGCCTTCATCCTGCTGTGCGGCGTCACGCATTTCATGATGGTCTGGACGCTGTGGAACGCGGACTACGGGATCGAGGCGCTCCTCAAGGCCGCGACGGCGGCGGTCTCGCTGGTCACCGCGATCGCGCTGTGGCCCCTGCTGCCCAAGGTGGTCGCCATGCCTTCGACCGCCCTGCTGCAGGCGCGGATCGAAGAGCGCGACGCCGCCCTCGCCGAAGCCCGCGCGGCGATGAACGCCATGGTCGAGATGCGCGAGCACGAGCGGCGGCAGTCGCTGCTGCTCAACGAGCTGAACCACCGCGTGAAGAACACCCTGGCCGCCGTGCAGTCGATCGCGATCCAGACCCTGAACACCGCCACCTCGCTGGAGGCGGGCCGCGATCTTTTCGTGGACCGCCTGATCTCGCTCTCGGCCACCCACGACCTTCTGGTCCAGCGCGGCTGGGAGAGCGCCTCATTCAGCGCCGTGGTCGACAACATGCTGGGTCACTACGGCAAACGCTACCAGCGCGCCGGGCAGGACGTCTCGCTGGCGCCCAGCGTGGTCATCATTCTGGGCATGGCCCTGCATGAACTGGCGACGAACGCCGTCAAGTACGGCGCGTGGCTGGAAGACGGGATCGTCCATATCGAAGCCACGATCAGCGACAATGCGCTTCGCGTTGAGTGGCGTGAGCGCGGCGGGCCGCCCGCCGTCAAGCCCGAGCACAGGGGTTTTGGATCACGCCTGCTGGAACGGGGGGTCGCCTCGGAGCTGTCGGGGGTGGTTACGCTGGACTATGCCGCCTCGGGCCTGACCTGCATGATCGTGGCTCCGCTATCGGACAAGGTGCAGCCGCTACCCCCGGAAAAGACAGACTAGGACAGGATCTGCTGGCTCAGCAGGCGGCGCAGGCGCTGGGCCTCATCCGGCGAGAGGCGGCCCAATATGCCCTGGCGGTCGGCCGGCAGGTGCGCTGTCGCCGCGTCTCCATCGCCAAACACATAGTGGTCAAAGAGCGTTTTCCAGGCCGCCCTGTGGGCGTCTGGCAGGGCGCGCAGCGCCAGCACCGCGTGAAGGAAGGCGTCATGGGGCGCGCCCCGCGCCTCTGCGGGCGGCGTCCACCAGTAGTTGGCCAACACGTTCACCGGGGCCAGTGAGCGAACATGGTGCCACCAGAGATAGGGAATATAGAGCGCGTCGCCCGGCTCCAGCTCGGCCACCAGGGAGGCCTCCAGCGCCCTGGCGAAGCGGGGATGACGTTCAAGGTCAGGGTCATCGAATGACACCATGCTGATCGTCGGACCGCCCGGCGTCAGTTCGAACGGGCCGATATAGAGATCGCCCACGCTGCTGGGCGGGAACAGGGTGAAGCGCCGCCGCCCGGCCACCACGCAGGCCAGGTTCTCATAGGGGTCGTGATGGGCGGCGATGATCGCCCGGTTGCCGATCCACAGCCGAGCCTCGACAGAGGGGTCCAGCAGGCGGGAGGGATTGGCCTGCCCAAACCCCGGCAGATGGGTGTTGGTCGGCACCGACTGCACCGCCAGGCTGGCGGGGTTCGGCGCGTCCCGATTGGCCAGCAGGAACTCAAAGCTCTTCTGCAGCCGTGCGCCGCCGCTGCGAAAATTGAAGCCCGTGAGATCGGCGTTGTAGAAGAACCGGCCGCCGGCCTCCGGATCCCCGACCAGGGTCGTGATCGACTGTTGCTGGTCGAAGCTGGACAGATAGGCAAACAGGGCCTCGTCGCTTTCCGCCCCCGCCTGGACGGCGGGCCAGGCGGAGACCAGTCCCCGGAAAATCACCGGCTGCGCCGCCGGGACGATCGTCCCGTGGAACGCGTCGGCGTCGATCGCGGTCATTTCACGAAGGGTCATGGCCTCCGCCTTCAACTCTGGCGGTCGCCGCGTCAAGACCTGTGGTCTGACCTTTAGCCCTTTGGCTCGTCCTTGACCGCCTTGGCCGCCAGCTTGGCCAGCACCCTGCCCCGGCCTCTCGACAGCGCGGTGATCACGCCCCGGAAGGTGCGCACCTCCTGCTCGGTCAGGCGGGCCCGGGCCAGCGGCGCACGCAGGTTCCGGACCATCGACGGCTTCTTCTCGGGCGGATGGTAGAAGCCGGCCTTTTCCAGCTCGTCCTCCAGCTGACCATACAGGCCCAGCAGGCTGGACTGGTCGGCGGGATCCTCGACGTTCTGTTCGAACTTCACCCAGGGACGATCGTCGATCGTCATCTTCCATTCGTAGGCGTTGATAGACACGGCCTGGGCCAGATTCAACGACCGGAAACGCTCATCGATCGGTATGCTGACAATGCCTTGGCACAGGGCGATGTCATGGGTCTCCAGCCCGGCCCGCTCGCCCCCGAACAGCAGGCCCACCGCGCGGCCCTGGGCGACATCGTCCGACAGCTGGGCGGCGGCTTCGCGCGGCGTCAGCACCGGCAGGCGCGTCTCGCGCGGACGGGCGGTGGTGGCGAACACAAGTTTCAGGTCGGCGATGGCCTCTTCCAGGGTGTCAAACACCTTGGCGTTGTCCAGCGGCCAGTCGGCGCCGGAGGCCGAGGGCCAGGCGCGCTCCTGGGGCCAACCATCGCGCGGCCGCACCAGACGCAGGTCCGACAGACCGAAATTGGCCATCACGCGGGCGACCGCACCGATGTTCTCGGCCAGCTGGGGTTCGTTGAGGATCACGCAGGGCGGGGCGAAAGACTGGCTCATGGCGTCCCTTTGCCGCCGCCATGCGTTCTGATGCAAGTCCCCAACCGCGGGATACGCGTTTACGGCCGTGTTCGCCCGTGTGAGACAAGCCCATGCATCGTCGCGCCTTTCTGTTTTCCGCCCCCGTCTTCCTTGGCGCCCTGACGGCGGGCTGCACCGAAGAGGAGCCCATGCTGGGCCAGCTGGAGCCGGTGTTCGATGTCAGCGACCTGACCGCGCAGTTCCAGACCCTGGCCGACCAGGCCGCGCCAGCCCTGCTGGGCATCGCGGTGCGGGACGCCCAGACAGGCCAGACGATCGCCTTCAATGGCCAGACCCGTTTTCCGCTTCAAAGTGTGTTCAAGGCCCCGCTGGGCGCGGCGGTGCTGGCCGAGGTTGACCGGGGACGGATCCGTCTCGACGAGGTCATCACGATCCGCGACATCGACCTGTCGCCACCCTTCAGCCCGATCGCTGACGCCTGGCCGGGGCGCACCGACTATACCGTCGCCGAGCTGCTGGAGCGCGCCAGCGGCGCCAGCGACAACACCGCCGCCGACGTGCTGATGAAGAGGATCGGTGGGCCGGGCGCCCTGACCGCCTGGCTGAGCCAGAAGAAGATCATGGACTTTCGGATCGACCGCTATGAGCGGCAGCTTCAGCCCGAGATCTCCGGCATGGCCTCGTTCCGCGCCGACTGGAAGAGCCAGGCCTATAAGCCCCAGTTGCTGGCGGTGCCGGAAGCCACGCGCCGCAAGGCCATGGCCGACTATCTGGCTGACCCACGCGATACGGCGACACCCGTCGCCGCCGTGCGTTTCCTGGCCGCCCTGCGGGCCGGCAAGCTGATCTCGAAGGCGTCCACGGATCGTCTGCTGGGGATCATGACGGCGACGACGACCGGACCTGGTCGCCTCAAAGCGGCCCTGCCCGACGGCGCCAGCCTGGCCCACAAGACGGGCGGCGCCCGCACTGACCTGGGCATGACCCCCGCCAGCAACGATATCGGCATCTATGAGCTGAAAGACGGACGCCGGTTCGCCGTGGCGGTGTTCCTGAGCGGCTCGACAGCCTCTGACGAGGCCCGCGACGCGGTGATCGCGGAGGTAGGCCGGATCGTGCTGAAGGCGGCCAAGGCCTAGGGAGCCTGGCGGCTGACTTTGGGGAGGTCGGCTTGGGGTGTTAGCGGACGTCAGGCTCAGCAGCGCCCCCTCCGTCACGTCGCCTATCGGCGCCGCGCCACCTCCCCCGCACGCTTCGCTACGGGGCAGGAGAAGAACAGCATCACCCTCCTGCCCCGTGAAACGGGGGAGGTGGCGCGATGCGAATACGCATCGTGACGGAGGGGGCGTAGGCCGTCGGCGTCTTTCCGGGCAAACGGAACGTCTCACTAGGGTCGGGAGCAGACAAACGCTTCCTCCCTCTCGAGACCCGTCATCCCGGGGCTTGTCCCCGGGATGACGAGACGGCTCGAAAGCCGTTCTTGCTTGCCAATCACTGAGCCGGAACAGCCCCTACTCCGCGGCGCTAACCGTATCAGCCGCGGCCCCGGCCCGCACCCCCGCCAGGGCCTCCAGCAGCATGACCGGGTGCAGCGGCTTGGCCAGGTGCAGGTCGGCGCCGGCCGCCTTGGCCGAGGCGACGTGCTCTTCCATGGCGTTGGCCGTCAGCATGATGATCAGCACCGGCGACAGGCCGTTAGCCGCCTCGCGCGCCCGGATCGCCCGGGTGGCGGTCAGGCCGTCCATGACCGGCATCTGCATGTCCATCAGGATGGCGTCGAAGTCCTGGGTCTCGACCGCGGTCAGGGCCGCCTTGCCGTCCTCGACCATGGTCAGGACCACGCCGAACGGTTCCAGCACCACTTCGACGACCTTGCGGTTGGTGGGATGGTCTTCGGCGACCAGAACGCGCAGGCCCGCCAGGGACATCGAGTCCGCCGGCGCCCGGCGTGCGTCGGCCTGCTGATCCTCGCACGGGGGCAAGGGAAGCTCGACCGAGAAGGTGGCCCCGGAGCCCAGCACCGCCCGGGCGTCGATGCGGCCGCCCATCATCTCGGCCAGGGCGGCCGAGATCGACAGGCCAAGGCCGGTGCCGCCAAACTGACGGGTGATGGACTGGTCGGCCTGGACGAAGCGCTTGAACAGCCGCTCGCGCACCGTGTCGTCAAAGCCCACCCCGGTGTCGGCCACGGTGAAGACCAGTTGCTCGTCGCGGCGTTCGACCGTCAGCGAGATCGACCCCTTGCTGGTGAACTTGACGGCGTTGGCCAGCAGGTTGGACAGGATCTGGCTGATCCGGCCGGCGTCGCCCAGATAGCCGCCCGCCGCGTCGGGCGCGATGGACCAGGCAAAGTCCAGACCCTTGGCCTCGGCGGCGGCGGCGTGCAGCTCGGCCATGCCGCGCACCAGACGCTCCAGATCAAACGGCGCGGGGGTCAGCTGGAACTGGCCGGCCTCGATCTTCGAGACATCCAGGATGTCGCCCAGCACCTGCTCCAGCAGGCGGCCAGACGAGGCGACCAGCGACGCCAGGTCGCGACGCACCTTGGGATCCTCTTCCTCGGCCAGGCGATCGCCGATGGCGATGACGCCGTTCAGCGGCGTACGCAGCTCGTGGCTCATATTGGCCAGGAACAGCGACTTGGCCTGGTTGGCGCGCTCCAGCTCGGCCGTGCGCTCGGCGACGCGGTCTTCGAGGCTCCGCAACAGTTCCGCGTTGCCCTCCCGTTGCTGGTGCAGGGCGCGGGCCAGGCCGCCGATCTCGTCCTGGCGCGCCTCGACGCTCAGGGCGTCGTGGCGATCGCCCGTGCGCTGGGCCTGGGCCAGCACGCCCAGCGGCCAGGCCACCTCGCGGCTGATCACGCGGTAGAGCAGCATCACCTGGACCACCACCCCCAGCACGCCAAACAGCAGGATCCAGGAGGCGGTCTTGATCGACGACCACACCACATCGTCTGACGGGAAGGTCATCAGAAACCACCAGTTGGGCTCCTTGAGCCGACCAAAGGCGACGACCCGGTCGCCACGCCGGTCGCGGATCGCACCAACAGCCTGGCCGGTGGCCTTGATCTGGCTCATCAGCTCGCGGACGCGATGGCGCGCCTCGACCTGGCGCACCCGCCCAAGATCGACCACGCCCTTCTGGGCCAGGCTCGGCGAGACGATCAGGTCGCCGTCGTCCGAGACGATCAAGTTGGTCGCGCCCGGCAGGGCGTCGGCCACCGCCCGCAGCAGGTAGGAATCCAGCGACAGGCTGGTCCCCCAGGAGCCCATGTATCGGCCCTGGTGATAGAAGGGCGTGATGCAGGCCGCGTTCAAACCGCGACCGCTGGGGTCGGAGATCAGCCGGCGCAGCTTGGTGCATCTCATCACCCGGCCGGGATTGTTCTGCGGCAGGGTGATCTGGGCCATTTCTTCCTTGGAGATATCCAGGGTCGGCGGAGCGTCGCGGCGATAGTACAGCAGCCTGTCAGGCCGCTTGGGCCCGAACATCACCAGCCGCGTCTGGGGCGTGAAGAAGTAGAAGTTGTCGTAGTGGTGGATCTCGGTCTCGCCGGTATTGGCCACCACCTCCATGGCCGAGACGAACAGCGCCTTCTCGGCGGCGCTCATCAGGTCGGCCTTGGGCAGGAAGCCGCCGACACCATAGACAAAGTGGGGCCCTTCGCGTTCGCCGTCATACAGCGCCGGCGCGGTGCGCCGGGTGCCGTCGCCATGATCCCGGTACAGGCGGTCGAACTCACCCAGGGCGTCGGCGGCGTCGCGGCTTTCCAGACGCTTGACCAGGGCCTGGCTGGCGGCGTTGTGCACCTTGACCAGATCGGAAAACAGGCGGTCCTCGGTCTTCACCCGCTCGCCGGCATATTCGACCAGATGCCGCATCTGGGTGTCGGCCGCGCTCTTCTGCACGAACACGAAGGCGACCGCCGTCGCCACGCCGGTGACGGCGATCGACAGCACCGCGACGATCGCCAGCAGGCGGCGCGCCAGCGGCGAGGTCATCCCGGTATTGGGCAACAGCCTTCTCACGCCCGGTTCAGCCCCCCGATCTCTCGCCGGAGATCCTGATCACCCATCAAGGCGCAGCAGCCCTAAATATCGCCTGAAGAAAACGCCATTCCACCGTTCGGCTTTTCCCTTCACGCACAACAGTCTATAGGCAGCGCGTCCGCGCCGCGAACTGGTCCTGTGCGCCAGATTGCCTCAGGCGCGCCACCGCGAGAGGAAGACCCCGCAATGGCCAAGATCAAAGTCGCCAATCCCGTTGTCGATATGGACGGCGACGAAATGACCCGGATCATCTGGAAGCTCATCAAGGATAAGCTGATCTTCCCCTATCTGGACCTGGAACTGGACTATTACGACCTGTCGGTCGAGAACCGCGACGCCACCAACGACCAGGTGACGATCGACGCCGCCGAGGCCACCAAGCGCCACGGCGTCGCCGTCAAGTGCGCCACCATCACGCCTGACGAGCAGCGCGTCGAGGAATTCAAGCTCAAGAAGATGTGGAAGTCGCCCAACGGCACGATCCGCAACATCCTGGGCGGCGTGATCTTCCGCGAGCCGATCATCTGCCAGAACGTGCCGCGCCTGGTGCCCGGCTGGACCCAGCCGATCATCGTCGGCCGCCACGCGTTCGGCGACCAGTACAAGGCCACCGACTTCCTGTTCCCGGGCAAGGGCACCCTGACGATGAAGTTCGTCGGCGAAGACGGCGCGGTCATCGAGCACGAGATCTACAAGGCCCCCGGCGCCGGCGTGGCCATGGGCATGTACAACCTCGACGAGTCGATCCGCGACTTCGCGCACGCCTCGTTCGCCTACGGCCTGACGCGCAACTATCCGGTCTATCTCTCCACCAAGAACACCATCCTGAAAGCCTATGACGGCCGCTTCAAGGACATCTTCCAGGAGATCTTCGACGCCGAATACGCCGACAAGTTCAAGGCCGCCGGCATCCACTACGAGCACCGCCTGATCGACGACATGGTGGCCTCGGCCCTCAAGTGGTCGGGCGGCTATGTCTGGGCGTGCAAGAACTATGACGGCGACGTGCAGTCCGACATCGTGGCCCAGGGCTTTGGCTCGCTGGGCCTGATGACCTCGGTGCTGATGACCCCGGACGGCCAGACGGTGGAAGCCGAAGCCGCCCACGGCACCGTCACCCGCCACTATCGCCAGCACCAGAAGGGCCAGAGCACCTCGACCAACTCGATCGCCTCGATCTTCGCCTGGACGCGCGGCCTGGCCCACCGCGCCAAGCTGGACAACAACCAGGACCTGGCAAACTTCGCCCTGACCCTGGAAAAGGTCTGCGTCGACACCGTCGAAAGCGGCTTCATGACCAAGGACCTGGCCCTGCTGGTCGGCGACAAGCAGTCGTGGCTGACCACCGAAGGCTTCCTCGACAAGATCGACGAGAACCTGAAGAAGGCCATGGCGTAAGCCAGAAGCGCCCCCCGGGAAACCGGGGGGCGTTTTCCGTTTGGGGGCCCTCCCCTTCTCCCCTTGCGGGAGAAGGTGGCTCGCGTCAGCGAGACGGATGAGGGGTTGAAAACCCTGTCCGGCACGGTCTGCGCGACCCCTCATCCGTCGGCTGCGCCGACACCTTCTCCCGCAGGGGGAGAAGGACCTTCACGCCGCCTTGCGCCCCGCATAGCGGCCGTCTTTCAGGGCGGTGACGTGGCCGTAGCGGACCAGGGCCGGCAGGGCCTTGACCACGGCCTGTTCGATGCGCTTGCCGCCCTTGTTGAACGACCGGGCGATGGCGGCGACGTCCAGCGGGGCGGCGGCGTGGTCCAGCACCGACAGCACGGCGGCGGGGCGGTCGGCGGCGTCCTTGGGGAAGTCGGGTAGATCGTCGCCCGCCGCCGGGGCCTCGCCCAGATCCAGCTCGCTGGTCTTGGCCGCCGCCCCCTTGGCGAAGCGCGGGATCTGATAGTCGGGCCGCAGCCAGCGCACGTGACCGGCCGCCTCCTCGCGGGCCCGCTCGGCGTTCAGGGCCACCAGCCGCTCCAGGATCTGCTCATCGGTCAGGTCGCGCGGCCAGCCATAGGCGTCGGCCGTGGCGGCGTCGATCTGGTCGTGCAGTTCTTTCAGGATCAGCACCCGGCCGCGCGTCTTCTGGTCCTGCTCGATCGGCGTCAGGGCCGTGCCGGCCCGGACCTTTTCCAGCAGGTTGTACAGGCCCGTCAGGGTCAGGTCGGCATGGTCGGCCAGCACGGTCTTGCGCGTGGCGTCCAGCTCCTCGCCCAGGGCGCGCAGGCGGGCCTTGAGGGCTTCTGACGGGTCGGGAAAGGGGAACGGGTCGAAGCAGGCACTTTTCACGTAGACCGGCCTATCTTCGAGCAAACCGCCTGACGAGATTGCCCAATGAGTGTGAACGCGAGAAGAGAGTATCGCTAGTATAGCGGCATCTTCGCTAGCAACGACGATCAATTTATTGTCCGGAAGAATCGAAATGTCTAGAAACTGAAAAACACGATGCTTAGTCGTTTCGACAGTCGCGAGGTAGCGGCCGAGCCCCTCAAGGGCAGGCCGCATATCGCGGCGTGGCTCGCCGAAGATCCACCAATTTTGCCTATAGGTCGCCCTGTTGTTGAGGTCGCGCTCAGGCTTCACCTTCTCCAGCAGGTGCTGGTACACCTCAGGGTAGTCGCGGCGCACAGCATCCGCCGGCACACCAAAGAGGTCGATGACCATTACGCCGCGCGGTCGAGAGGTAAGGTCTCGACCATTGCGGTAAAGTCGGATGTGCTTCTCTAGCCCGGGTCGCTGACCTAAGCCTAGGTGCGCGGCTTCCTCAGGAGTTACGATAAACCCGCCGCCCATGAGTTGGAGGCCCCGAGAGGCTAGCCCCTTATTGGCCGCCAGACCTTTCGCACGGGTCAGATCATAACCTACCGTGAGGTCAGAGTTCACCTTGCCTCGCTTCTCCGTGAAGGTCAGGACGGGCTCATCAGTATCCAGGCCGGTCTCGCTCGCCACCTCCCAAGCCACGCCCTCGAGCTTCCCCCTCGCGGCTGCCGTCATCGCAATCCGAACCGCAGCGCTCTCGCGGCCGGCCTTGGTCCAGGGATGATCGCCGATGGCGAAGATCAGGCTGATCGGCGGCTTGCCGTTCAGGTGGCGCTCCATGACCTTGCGCTGGAACACCTGGGTGATTGAATTGGTGGTCACGAAACCGAAGCGGCGCAGGATCGACTTCTTCCGAGCCAGGATCTCGGCCGACCGATCCCACCAGTACATGACGAAATCGGCGCTATCGTTCATGCCCTTGTGGGCGGCCCAAAGGGCCTCGGCATAGCCGGGCGGCATCCGCGAGCGCAGCGTCGAGCCGCCAATAAACGGCGGATTCCCCACGATGAACTCCGCCTCCGGCCACTCCGGCCGCCGGGCGTTGGGATAGGTCTCGACCCGCACGCCGTCCTTTTCGACCACGGTGGTCAGGGGATAGCCGTCCCAGGTCAGCACCGCGTCGCGGTTTTCGATATTGTGGAAGGCCTTCAGGATCGGTTCGGCCGGGTGGCCGCTGCGGCTGCGATAATGCTGTTGCAGATAGCCCAGCCACAGCACCAGTTCGGCGATGGCGGCGGCGCGGGGATTGAGCTCAATGCCCAGGAACTGGTGCGGATCCACCGTCTCGAAGCCCATGCTTTCGGCCTCGCCCAGCTGGACCAGGGTTTCCAGAACCTCGGCCTCCAGGGTCTTCATCAGCTCCAGCGACACATAGAGGAAATTGGCCGTGCCGCAGGCCGGGTCCAGCACGCGGGTGGCGCACAGCTGATGGTGAAAGGCGCGCACGGCCTCGCGGGCGGCCTTTTCGTCGCCGGCGTCGGCCAGGGCCTCGGCCTTGGTGCGCACCGCCCGCCAGTCGGCGCGCAGGGGCTCCATCACCGTCACATTGACCAGTCGCTCGACATAGGCGCGCGGGGTGTAGTGGGCGCCCAGGCGGCGGCGCTCATTGGGGTCCAGCGCCTGTTCGACCAGGGTGCCGAAGATGGCGGGTTCAACCTCGCGCCAGTTGTGCGAGGCGGCGACCAGCAGTTCGCCGATCTCTTCGCGGCCCAGTTCAAACGCCGTGGTCTGTTTGAACAGGCCGCCGTTGAAGTGCAGCACGCGGGCATCGATGGCCATGGACTCGCCGCCGGTGTCCATCGCCGTCCACAGCTCCTTGACCCGCTGGGGAAAGCGCTCGGGCGTCTCGACGCTCTTGCGCAGCAGTTGCGTAAACGCGCCCTTGGGCAGCAGTTCCACGTCCTCGGCGAACATCGTGAAGATGCAGCGCATCAGGAACAGGGCCACGTCTTCGGCCCGCGCGCCCTTGGCTTCCAGGGCCTTGGAGACGGCGGCCAGGCGTTCGGCGATCTGGCGGGTGACGCGGGCCGACTCGCGCGTCGGGTCCAGGCTGTGCGGATCGGTCCAGATCGTGGCCAGGCGGGCGCGGAGCCTGGGATCGCGCAGCTCGTCCAGATAGATCCGGAAACCCTTGCGGTCTGGGTAATAGGCATAGCCCCGGCCGGTGCCGGAAAAGTCGGCATAGATCTCGAAACAGTGGCCCACGTCGGCGACGATCAGGAACGGCGGGGCGGCATGGTCGGTGGGCAGCAGGTGCACATAGTCATTGGCCTGGTTGAAGGCCTTGCGCATCAGCACGTCCCAGCCCTTGGCCGTGGAGCGGCGGCCCAGCTGCTCGGGCTCTGCATCGGCTCCCGGCAGCGACAGTTGGTCGGGCGCGGCCTTCTTGGCGCCGGGGGCGTGGGTCTGCTTGGCCTCCAGCACGAAGGCGGCGCGCTTGTAGAGGTCGATGCGCTTGGCGCTGGCCCCGTCCAGGGTGGTGGAGCTGACGGCGCGCTCGAACACATAGTCGTTCAGATCACGGGCCGCGCCGGCCGGATCGGGGCGCGGCACGCCCAGCACGTCGCACAGCTCGGACAGAAACATCTGGTAATTGGCGCGCTCGGCGCCGCCCTCGCGCGCGGTCCAGCGCGTGATGAAGTCTTCGACGTTCATAAGCCCCGATCACATCCCCAACAGCTCTGCAACCATAGGCCGCTTTGTTCGGGCTTGGCGAGACGGTCCCTTCTCCCCTTGCGGGAGAAGGTGGCGCGAAGCGCCGGATGAGGGGTCGCGCGGGCGGCGCCGTACCCGGTCGATCAGTCGGTCGCGGCGGAAAGGGCTTTCGACCCCTCATCCGTCAGCCTGCGGCTGCCACCTTCTCCCGCAAGGGGAGAAGGACACCCTGGCCCGAGATCAGAGCAAAACCCCTTCTCCCCTTGCGGGAGAAGAGCCTGCCCCGGACTTGATCCGGGGTGGCGCGAGGCGCCGGATGAGGGGTCGCACAGGCGGCGCCGCATCCGGTCGATCCGCCGGTCGCGGCGGACAGGGCTTTCGACCCCTCATCCGACCCGCTGGCGCGGGCCACCTTCTCCCGCAAGGGGAGAAGGAAGCCTATCCACCCCGCTTCCCGCGCCTAACCCGCTGAAATCCCTCGCCCAAGGTGCCCCAGCTCCCCCGCGATCGCCGCCGCCCTATACTGTCTTCACCTCAGGGCGATGGGGAGGGCGCGCGGCCAGCGACCTTTGCGGCCCTGGGGGGTGGTCGAGCGGAGAGCGCTCGTCGACGGCGCCGGGGCTCGGCATGAGCGCCGGCGCACCTGGATCCTTCTGGCGGCGGTCGGCCCTGGAACACAGAAACGACGTGGGATGACAGGGTCGGCGAGAGGCGGCAGGCGGACGGAAACGTTCGCGGTCCGGGATCAGGCTTGCTGGCCTGGCCCGCCGTCGGCGGCCTAGACGGCCTGGCGTCAACAGCGCCCAGGGCCGTAAGCCGCCGGATAACGATCGCGCGGAGCGTCTGTCTGCGTCGAAACGGTATTTTTTCCTTCTCCGGGCGTGGCCCGGCGCTTCGCACCCCTCCCCGAACTTCGCAGCCAAAGCGCGAGGCTGAGACCTTGCGCCTCGACCCCGAGGAGTCTCACCATGCCCCGCAGCAAGACCATCGCACGCAACCGCACCTTCCCCGCCGTCGATCCCGTATGGCCTGCGGCGCGCAAGGCGCAACTGCGGCGCACGGTGTTCAAGAAGATGGCCAAGCTGCGCCTGAGCAAGGCGCCGCACGCTCCGGACATGGCGGGCGAGGCAGCCGAGGCCGCGCCCTGAACCGGCCGCGACCCACGTCCCGGTCCCGCCGCGCGCGAAGGGCCTTGCGAGGCCGACGCGAATAGCCCTTCTATGCCGCGTTAACCAATCGGGGCGCTCCATGAGTTTGCAAAAGCGGATCTGGGACCTGATCGTCCTGGGCATCTTCGTGTTCGCGGCGGCCTTTGCGTCGGCGCCCTGGTTTGCGTTCCGGGCCCTGAAGTCGGCGGCCCAGTACGAGGACGTGCAGGCCATCGGCGAGCTGGTCGATTTCCCGGCCGTGCGCCGCAGCCTGACCGGCCAGCTGCAGGAGGCCGCGCCCGTGGCGGCGGCCGAGCCGCCGTCGATCTGGCGCGACCCGATGGGGGCCATGCGGCGGGCCATCGAGCCGATCGCTCCGCCCGAGCCCAAGGTCGACCGCTATCTGACCATCGCCGGCATCTCGGCCCTGACCCGGGGCTATGCCCCCGGCGCGGCGCCGGCGGGCGCGGCCCGGCCCGAAACCGTGGGCGGCAAGGTCAAGGCCGTGGTGTCGGGCCCCTACCCCACCCTCGCCTACTGGGATCCCAACCGCGTGCGGGTGGCGATGAAGCGGCCGGGCGACGCCAGGAAGGTGACGGTGTTCACCTTCCAGCGCCGCGCGCTGTTCACCTGGAAGCTGGTCCACATCAAGCTGCCCAGAGACGAGCGCTAGGGCCAGGACCGCCGGTCTTCGCCATGGCGGGTCTCGTCCTGGACGTCCTGTCGCGCGTCCTGCCGTTTTTCCTGCTGGTCGGGGCGGGCGTGGCGCTGGTCCGCCTGCGCCTGATCGATGCGCCGATGGCGGCGGGGCTGTCGGCCTATGTGTTCTGGATCGGCTTTCCGGCCCTGCTGATCCATTCGCTGTCGCGGATCGGCACGCCGGGACCGGCCCTCGTCTGGGGGCTGGCGGCCTTCGCCGGGGCGGCGCTGCTGGTGATGGCCGGGCTGCTGGGTCTGGGCCGCCTGCTGGGCTGGACCCGCGAGGAACAGGCCGGCGCCGCCCTGGCGGGGGCTCTGGGCAACAGCGCCTTCCTGGGCCTGCCGATCACCGCCGCCGTTCTGGGCCCCGAGGCGGCGCGTCTGGCCGCGGCCGTCCTGGCGGTCGACTTCGTGATCGTGGCGGCGGTGGGGATCGCCGCACTGGGCTGGGCCGGGGGGCGGTCGATCCCGGGCTCGGCCCTGCGGGCGCTGGTCAATCCGGTGGTGGCCGCCGCGCTGATCGGCCTGGCCCTGGCGCTGACCGGCGTGGCTCTGCCGGCCGTGCTGGACCGCGCCGTCGGCGCCGCGGCGGCCTCTGGCAGTCCGGTGGCGCTGGTGGCGCTGGGCGCGGCCCTGGCGTTGCGCCGGACGGGCGACGAGGCCGTCCCCCGCGCCGGACCGGTCCTGGCGGCGACGGTGGCCAAGCTGCTGGTCCTGCCGGTCCTGACCTGGCTGGCCGTGGGCCTGACCGACGCGCCGGCCGCCTTCCGGATCGGGGCCACCCTGCTGGCCGCCACGCCGACGGCGGTCAACGTCTTCATCCAGACCCGCACCCTGGGCGTCTTCGCCCGCGGCGCGGCAAGGACGGTGGCCCTGACCACGGCGGCGGCGGTCATCACCCTGTCGGTCGCGGCGATACTGCTGACACGGGGTGTCAGCTAGTTCCCGGTTCGTTCTCGACGAACAATGTTCGCCTGGCTAGGCTGTGTGGAGAAGGAGAACGACATGATCAGCTACATCACCATCGGGGCCAGCGATATCGACCGGGCGGGAGCCTTCTATGACGCGGCTCTGGCCGCCCTGGGCAGCGCGCGGCAGTGGCGGCAGGGCGACTGGATCGGCTATGGCCCGGATCCCGAGCACGCTACCATCATGATCTGCCCGCCCCAGAACGGTCAGCCCGCCAGGGCCGGCAACGGCATCATGGTCGGCCTTAAGGCGGAAACGCCCGAACAGGTCGATGCCTTCCACGCCGCCGCCCTGGCCAATGGCGGAACCTGCGAGGGACCGCCCGGCCCGCGCCCCGCCTATGGCGAGGGCTACTATCTGGCTTATGTGCGCGACCCGGACGGCAACAAACTGTCGGCGTTCCTGAAGCGCTAGCCGGCCAGCGCCGCCTTGATCGCGTCCAGGCCCTCCTGGGCCTTGGTCGCATCAGGCGCGCCGCCCTGGGCGAAGTCGGCCTTGCCGCCTGCGCCCTGTCCGCCCATGGCCAGCACGGCGGCCCTGGCCAGGTCGGCGGCGCTGAACCTGTCGACCAGGTCGGCGGTGACGGCCACGGTGACGGCGGCCTTGCCGTCGCTGGTTCCGACCAGGGCGACGACGCCGCCGCCGGTCAGCTGCTTCTTGAACGCCTCGGCCACGCCGCGCAGTTCCTTGCCGCCGACGCCGTCCAGCACCTTGGCGATGAGGGCCGTGCCGGCGACGTCTTCAGGACCCGAGGCCGCGCCGCCACCGCCGCAGAGAGCCAGTTGCTTGCGGGCTTCGGCCAGTTGCTTTTCCAGCGACTTGCGCTCGGCGATCAGGGCGTCGACGCGGGCGCCAACCTCGCTGACCGGGGTCTTGAACTGGTCGGCCAGGGCCCTGGCGACGCCGGCCTGGTCCAGCAGGAAGCGGCGGGCCGCCTCGCCGGTCAGGGCCTCGATGCGGCGAATACCGGCGGCGACGCCCTGTTCGGAGACGATCTTGAACAGCGCGATATCGCCAGTGCGGGCCACGTGGGTGCCGCCGCACAGCTCGACCGAATAGGCTTTGCCGGCCTCGGTCAGCGAGTTGCCCAGGGTCAGCACCCGGACACTGTCGCCGTACTTCTCGCCGAACAGCGCCACGGCGCCGGCCTCGATGGCCTCCTGGGGGGCCATCTCCTTGGTCTCGGCGGGCACGTTCTGGCGGATCACCGCGTTAACCTCGGCCTCGATGCGCTCGATCTCGTCAGGCGATAGCGGACCGCCATGGCTGAAGTCGAAACGCATGCGCTCGCCATCGACCATCTGGCCCTTCTGGGCGACGTGCGGGCCCAGCACATGGTGCAGGGCGGCATGCACCAGGTGGGCGGCCGAGTGGTTGGCGCGGGTGGTGGTGCGCTTGCCGGCGTCGACCGAGGCCACGACGCCGTCGCCGACCTTAAGGTCGCCGGCCAGTTCGACGCGGTGGACATAGAGCTCGCCGGCCTGCTTCTGGGTGTCTAGCACCCGGCTCTCGCGGCCGTGGGCTTCGATCACGCCCGTGTCGCCAGCCTGGCCGCCGCTCTCGGCGTAGAAACTGGTGCGATCCAGCAGGACCTCGACGGTCTGACCGGCCGACGCAGCGTCGACCTCGGCGCCATCAGCCAGGATCGCCTTCACGACGCCGGTAGTCTCGGTGGTGTCGTAGCCCACGAAGTCGGTCGCGCCCGTGCGTTCCTTGATGCCAAACCAGGCGGCGGCCGCGCCCTGCTGGCCCGAGCCCGACCAGTTAGCGCGGGCCATGGTGCGCTGGCGGTCCATGGCCACGTCGAAGCCGTCGGTGTCGACTGTGATGCCCTTGGCGCGCACGGCGTCCTGGGTCAGGTCCAGCGGGAAGCCGTAGGTGTCGTAGAGCTTGAAGGCGACTTCGCCATCCAGCACCCCGCCCGAAGACAGGTTGGCGGTGGCTTCATCCAGCAGGCCCATGCCGCGACCCAGGGTGACGCGGAAGCGCTCTTCCTCCTGGCGCAGGGTCTCGACGATCGAGGCCTCGGCGCGGCGCAGTTCGGGATAGGCCTGGCCCATCTCGGCCACTAGGGTCGGCGCCAGGCGGTGCATCAGGGGCTCATTGGCGCCCAGCAGATAGGCGTGGCGCATGGCGCGGCGCATGATCCGGCGCAGGACGTAGCCGCGACCTTCGTTCGAAGGCGTAACGCCGTCGGCCAGCAGGAACGAGGACGAGCGCAGGTGGTCGGCGATCACCCGGTGCGACGGGGCCTGGGGGCCCTCGGCCTTGACGCCGGTCAGTTCGACACTGGCGGCGATCAGGGCCTTGAACAGGTCGATGTCATAGTTGTCGTGCACGCCCTGCAGGACGGCGGCGACGCGCTCCAGACCCATGCCGGTGTCGATCGAGGGCTTGGGCAGCGACAGGCGCTCGCCGCCGGCCAGCTGCTCGAACTGCATGAAGACCAGATTCCAGATCTCGATGAACCGGTCGCCGTCTTCATCGGGACTGCCCGGAGGGCCGCCGGCGATGTGGGGGCCGTGGTCGAAGAAGATTTCCGAGCACGGACCGCAGGGGCCAGTGTCGCCCATCGACCAGAAATTGTCGTTGGTGGCGATGCGGATGATGCGGTCGTCGGACAGGCCGGCGATTTTCTTCCAGAGCTCGGCGGCCTCGGTGTCAGTGTGATAGACGGTGACCAGCAGCTTGTCCTTGGGCAGGGCGAAGTCGCGGGTCAGCAGGGTCCAAGCGTGGGTGATCGCCTGTTCCTTGAAGTAGTCGCCGAACGAGAAATTGCCCAGCATCTCGAAGAAGGTGTGGTGGCGGGCGGTGTAGCCCACATTGTCGAGATCG
Source organism: Caulobacter sp. 32-67-35 (assembly GCA_002280875.1). Lineage (GTDB taxonomy): Bacteria > Pseudomonadota > Alphaproteobacteria > Caulobacterales > Caulobacteraceae > Caulobacter. The sequence goes on from NCEV01000003.1 coordinate 83,767, forward strand.
TTGTGCTTGCCGCCGGCGCGGACACACTTTTGCGAACTGACCGCGCGGGGATAGGCGGGCGTCTCGGCGCCGGTGAAGGCGTTCTTGAACGGCACCATGCCGGCATTGACGAACAGCAGGGTCGGATCGTTCTGCGGCACCAGCGGCGCCGACGGCGTGATCGCGTGGTCGGCCTTGCCGAAATAGTCGAGGAAGGTTCCGCGGATCTCGTTCAGGCTGGGCATGGGCGTCTCTAGGATCTCGATAGAGTCCGGCTGTCCGGAGGTTGGCGCTGCATAGCGCGGTTTTCGGCGGAGTGGAAACCGAGTCGGATGTGGGGGCGAACAGAGCCCGGAAAAAGGGCGACCGAGGGTTCGTGGCCGTCGCCAAAGCGCAAGTCCGCGACCTCGCGCGGAAACCGCCGAGTTGATGGAAAGGGTCGCGGAGCGTCCGGACCACGTCCGGAAAAGATTAGTCAGTACCGTTTCGACGAAGCCGTTCGCTCCGCGTGACCGTTATCCAAAAGCGCTTTCGGCTCGGCGATGTTAGCGCCTTGCCGTCCACGCCTCCGACGGGCGGACCGGAGAGCGACTCCCGTCCGGACCGCGAGACCTTTCAGCCCGCCTGCCGCCCCTTTCGACCCCCGTAGTCACATCGTTTCTGTGTTCCAGGGCCGACCGCCGCCAGAGACCACGAGGTTGACGGCCCCGAGCACAAGGCGCTCTTCCCGCCATCGATGGAGTTGCCCGCTCGATCACACCCCGCCGCCGCAATGGTCGCTGGCCTTGCGCCCTTTCCTCGCGACGAGGTGGGTACAGAATACGGGAGGTTTGAGCGCGGAGGATTGGCGCGATCGTTTTAGTTACAGGGCTCTGATTTCACTGACCTTCCGGGCGAGAGGCACGGGGATTGATGGCGCTCTATCCCCTTACTCGCCCCCTCCTGACCTGCTTCGCAGGTCATCCTCCCCCAGAGGGGGAAGATGACGTGCGCACTGATTTTCACCCACACACACCTCCTGCACAGGGGTCGTAAGCCCAAACGAAATCGGACGCCTGGCTTGGGGTCCAGGCGTCCGGGGGATCGCGGCCGTCGCGGCGGGGAGCCGTGGGCGTCAGGTATCAGGCGGGAGACGCCCGGGCAGGCGACGGTCGCGAAACAGGTTGGCTCTCTGGCAGCGGAGCCTGAGGCCTATTCGTCGCCGTCCTCGGGACCACCGACCAGCAGTTCCTCCTCGATCTTCTGGGAAGACTTGCGGACGGCCGTCTCGATCTCGTTGGCCAGGTCCTTGTTGTTCTTCAGGAACTCGCGAACATTGTCGCGGCCTTGGCCAATGCGCTGGCTGTTGTAGGAGAACCAGGACCCGGCCTTGTCGATAACCCCGGCCTTGACGCCCAGATCTATGATCTCGCCCAGCTTGGAAATGCCCTCGCCGTACATGATGTCGAACTCGACCTCGCGGAACGGCGGGGCGACCTTGTTCTTGACGACCTTGACGCGGACATTGTTGCCGATGATCTCATCACGGTTCTTCACCGAGCCGGTGCGGCGAATGTCCAGGCGCACCGAGGCATAGAACTTCAGCGCGTTGCCGCCCGTGGTGGTTTCCGGGCTGCCATACATCACGCCGATCTTGTGACGGATCTGGTTGATGAAGATGACGATGGTGTTGGTCTTGTTGATCGAGCCGGTCAGCTTGCGCAGGGCTTGGCTCATCAGACGCGCTTGAAGGCCCGGCAGGCTATCGCCCATCTCGCCTTCGATTTCCGCCTTGGGCGTCAGCGCCGCCACCGAGTCGATGACCACGATATCGACCGCGCCCGAGCGCACCAGGGTGTCGGTGATCTCCAGAGCCTGTTCGCCGTTGTCGGGCTGCGAGACCAGCAGGTTGTCGAGATTGACGCCCAGCTTGAAGGCGTAGCCCGGATCCAGGGCGTGCTCGGCGTCAACGAAGGCGGCGGTGCCGCCAGCCTTCTGGACCTCGGCCACCACGTGCAGGGCCAGGGTGGTCTTGCCCGAGCTTTCAGGGCCGTAGATCTCGATAATCCGCCCCTTGGGCAGACCGCCGATACCCAGGGCGATATCCAGGCCGAGCGAGCCGGTGGAGACCGACTCCATCTCGACCTTGCCCTTCTCGCCCAGCTTCATCACCGAGCCCTTGCCAAACGCCCGATCGATCTGGGCAAGCGCCGCCTCGAGCGCGCGCTGCTTGTCGCCGTCTTCCTTACCCACGAGTTTCAAAGCCGCCTGGTTCATTGGAGATGCGCCCTTATTCCATGATTCCACCCGGCCAAGCCGGGCTTCGCGTTTCGCGCGCCCATCGATCGGTGGAACACCCAAAGTCGTACCGGCTTTGTTCTGTGTTCGCAAGATGTTCTTTTCGAGTGGCGTCCATGTTCGATTACCCGGATCGGGGACAAGCGGCTCTTGGCCGCACGTCTTTTCCGGTTCGGGAAACACGTCCTTAAGCCCCCCATGCGACGGTTCCGGTCGTATGGGGGAGAAACGCCTTGTCGATCGATCCGCGTCGCCTGCTTGGCCTGGCGTTCGCCAGCGCTGATTTGCTCATCGAGATTCGCGACGGCAAGATCGCCATGGCCCTGGGCGCGGCCCAGCGGATCCTGGGCCAGAGCGAGGCGGCGCTGACCGGCAAGGTCTGGCGCGACCTGTTCGCCCCGGCTGATCAGGCCCTGATGGACGCCATTGTCGCCTGCGCTGACGATGGCGCGCGCCGGGGACCCGTGGTGATCCGCCTGGCCGGTCCGGTGGAACGTTATGTCAGCGTGGTCATGCGGGCCCTGCCGGAAAACGGCGGGCGCATATCGTGCGCCCTGACCTCCAGCCAGGCGCCCAGCCCGGCGGTGGGGCCCGAAGGTCTCCATCCGCGCGAGTCGTTCGAGGATATCGCCAAAGGCCTGTTCGAGGCGGCGCGGGTCACCGGCATTGAGCTGGAACTGGCCATGATCGAATTTGCCGGCCTGGGTGAGCGGCGGGCCGCCCTCCCCGCCGCCGAAGCCGAGGTGCTGGACGCCCAGGTCGCCGGCGCCGTGCGCGCCGAGTCTCACGGCGGCGCGGCGGCCACGCGGCTGTCGAGCGACCGTTTCGCCCTGCTGCGCGCCAAGGACGAAAATCCCGAAAATCTGACGCGGCGTCTCACCCAGATGGTGGATCTGGACGCCACCGCCCATGTGGTGTCGCTGGAGGTGGGCTCCGCCTCGGCCCGCGCCATGCGCGCGCTACGCTACGCCATGGATGACTTCCTGCGCGAAGGCCTGAAGGACGCCCCGCCCATGAGCCTGGCCGAGGCGATGAACCGCTCGGTCAAACGCACTCTGGCGCGGGCCGGGGCCCTGGGCGTCGCAGTGAGCCAGCGTCGGTTCAACCTGGCCTTTCAACCGGTCGTCAACCTGGCGACGGGTGTGGCCCACCATCACGAGGCGCTGGTGCGCTTCGAGGACGGCGTCAGTCCGTTCGCCCTGATCCGGATGGCCGAGGAGTTCGACCTTATCGAGGAACTCGACCACGCCATCGTCGAGCAGGCCGTGCGCCGCCTGGCGCAGGACCGGTCTGGCGAGCTGAAACTGGCGGTCAATGTCTCGGGGCGCACAATCATCAACGAGAGCTTCGTCGACAATGTGTCGCGCACCCTGGCCAAGTTCGACAAGGCCAAGGGGCGCTTGATCTTCGAGATCACCGAGAGCGCCGCCATTGACGACCTGCCGCGCGCTAACCGGCACATCCAGGCGCTGCGCGGCCTGGGATCCATGGTGTGTCTTGACGATTTTGGCGCTGGGGCGGCGTCCTTCGCCTATCTGCAGGAGCTCAATCTCGACATCGTCAAGATCGACGGCCGCTATGTGCGCGAGCTGGCCGGCAATGGCCGCGACGGGGCCATGGTGCGCCGACTCGTCGAGCTGTGTCGCGACCTGAAGATCCGCACGGTCGCCGAGATGGTCGAGACCGTCGAGGTCGAGGAGGTGGTGCGCAACTCCGGCGTCGACTTTGCCCAGGGCTGGCTGTTTGGCCGGCCGGCGGACCAGCCGCAGCCGGCCCTGAAGCCCGCCCTTCTGACCAAGCCCTCGGCGCGGCGCGCGGGGGCGTCGGAGAGCTGGGGCTGAAGAGACTCTCCTCCCCCTCCTGGGGGAGGTGGCGCGGCGCGAATACGCGCCGTGACGGAGGGGGAACCGGCGCACGAGCCCTTGCGCGCCGCAGCCCCCTCCACCGCTTCGCGGTCCCCCTCCCCCACGAGGGGGGAGGAGATTTCAGCCTATTTGCCGGCCTTCCGGGTCGCGATGTAGTTGTCGATCACCGTCTCGAGAACGGTCAGTGGGGTCATGCCTGACAGCAAGCCCGCGTCGTGGAACTCGCGGATGTCAAACTTGCGGCCCAGGGCCTTCCGGGCCTTCTCGCGGGCGCGCAGCCAGACGATCTTGCCGATCATGTAGCTGCAGGCCTGGCCCGGCCAGACGCAGTAGCGTTCGATCTCGGTAATCGAGCCGCTTTCCTCGTCGCCCATGGTCTCTGCCATGTACTTGATGGCCTGTTCGCGGCTCCACTTCTTGTGGTGCATGCCGCTGTCGACCACCAGGCGCACGGCGCGGAACAGGGCGTCGTGCAGCATGCCGATATGACCGCGCGGATCGGTCTTGTAGACGCCCATCTCGACGGCCAGCTCTTCCGAATAGAGCGCCCAGCCTTCGGTATAGCCCGAGAAGCCGATCACCTTGCGGATCAGCGGCAGGCCCTTGGCCTCGTTCGACAGCGAGAGTTGCAGGTGGTGACCCGGGACGCCCTCGTGCACCGTCAGCGTGCTCAGGATGTACTTGGCCTGCTCCTTGGTGTCGCGCAGGTTGATCCAATAGATGCCAGGACGCTTGCCATCCAGCGAGGGCGAACTGTAGTAGCCGGCCGGCGCGCCGGCCTCTGTTGCCTTGGGTACGCGGCGGATTTCCAGCGGGGCCTTGGGCAGCTGGCCGAAATAGGCGGGCAGCTGCTTTTCGATCCACTTGGCCTTGACGTTGAGGTCGGCGATCAGCTGTTCCTTGGCCGCGTCGGTATTGTCGTAGACATCCTTGCCCAGCTCGGCCATGCGCTCGCCGACCGTGCCCTTGGACATGCCCATGGACTTGAAGATCTTGTCGGCCTGGGCCTCGATCGACTTGACCATGTCCAGACCCAGCTGGTGGATCTCGTCGGGGGTCAGGTTGGCGGTCGTGTAGTTCTTCAGCGAGGTGGCGTAGTAGTCGGCGCCGTCCTTCAGGCGCCAGACGCCGGCGTCGTGAGTGGCCTTGGGCCGCACGCTTTCCAGCAGCGCGATCTGGCGCTTCAGGGCGGGCAGGACCGAGTTCAGATAGACCTTGGTCGCCTCGCCGGCCCAGTCGCCTTCGATCTTCTTTTCCGTGGTGCGGCGCACGATCGACTTGATCAGCGGGGCGTCGGCCGTGGGCGTGTCGGCGAACGACTTCATCTGGATCAGGGCCTTGTCGATCACGAAGTCGGGCGGGATCACGCCGTCGGCGTAGTCGCGCTTGGCGATCAGGGTCTCCTGGTCCATCAGGCGGGCGAAACCCTCCATCCGCTGCAGGTAGGCGTCGGCGTCGGCCTTGGTCTCGATGGCGTGCTGGGTGTCGAGGAAGTCGGGCATCTGCTGATAGGAGCCCGTCAACTGGCTCAGCACATAGGGCGCGCCCGAACCGCCGCCAGCATAGGTGAACTTCTGATTGCCCTCGTCCTGCACCGCCAGGACGAACTCGACGGTGTCATAATTGACCGCGTCCATGCCGCTGAGGGCGCGGCGGTCGATGCTGCGCAAGGCGGCCAGTTGCTGGCGGGTCTGGGCGGCGCCGGCGGCGATGGCCTCGGCCGAGCGGTCGGTCAGCAGACCCTTGGTCCAGGCCAGATCACCCTTGTCGAGACCCAGGCCGGTGGCCATTTCCGGCGACTGGCGCAGCAGTTTGACCATCATGTCGTCGAACAGCGCGTTCATCCGGGTCGCCTGCTCGCTTGCCGCCTGGGCGCGTGCGAGCGAAGGGGCCGAGGCCGCAGCGAAGCCGGCGGCGACGGTGGACAGCAGCATTTGGCGGCGAGTTTGCAAGGCGAGACCCCTAAAGACGCATTTGTTGGGCGAAGGCGTAGGCCCAGACCTCGATAGCCGTAAATTAATTTCTGTTAATGCAACGCCGCGCCGATCCTCTGGCGGCGAGACGCTCAGTCGCCGCGATCCAGGGTCACATAGAGCTCGCTCTCGATCACCCACTGGCCAGTGACCTTCTTCCAAACCGCGAGATAGGTCCCCGACTGATCTGGCGCGCCCCTCCACGAACCGACCCAGCGCCCGTGCTCGGCCGCACGCAGGCCGGCGCTGTCGAGCTCCACACCCTCCCCGGTGCGGACATAGGCGATGAAGTCCGGGTCGCGGAACTGGGCGTCAAAGGCGGCGATCACCTCGGCCGATCCCATCAGCAGCGAGCCGTCGCCGGCGATCAGCCTGACCTGCGGGTCGAAGAACGGCGCCAGCCGCGCGGCGGCCTTTGCGGCGATCAGCTTGTTGGTCAGCTTGCGGCGGGCGGCGATGGCGTCTTGAGGCGTGGTCATGGGCGAGCTCTCGCAAAGCGGTCCTGGCGGTGTAGCGTGTCGTCTCCCCGCGCCGCAAACAGAGTCGCCATGTCGTCGTTCCCACCCGTGATCGTCACCGACCGCCTGACCCTGAAGGCGTCCGAACTCAGCGACTTCGATGACAGCGTCGCCATGTGGTCCGACCCCATCGTCACCCAGTTCGTTGGCGGTCGCCCCTCGACGCCGGAGGAGAGCTGGGCGCGGCTGCTGCGGTCGCGCGGGCTGTGGCCGTTGCTGGGCTATGGCTATTGGGCGGTGCGCGAGACGGCGACAGGGCGCTATGTCGGCGAAGTCGGCTTCGCCGACTTCCACCGTGAGATCGAGCCCAGCTTCTTTGGCGAGCCGGAAATGGGCTGGGTGCTGGCGGCCTGGTCGCACGGCCAGGGCTTTGGGACCGAGGCGGTGACGGCAGGCCTGGCCTGGATCGATCAAGCCCTGGCGCCGCCCCGCGTGCCCTGCATCATCGATCCAGGCAACGCCGCATCCCTGGCCCTGGCCCGCAAGACCGGCTTCAAGATCGTGACCCACACATCCTATAAGGACGCGCCGATCATGCTGCTGGAACGGACCCGCTAAACCGGGCGAACCCAGCCATAGGGGTCGGCGGTGCGGCCGCGCTGGATGCCGATCAGGGCGTTGCGCAGTTGTTCGGTCGTCTCGCCCTCGGCCCCGTTGCCAATGGTGAAGTCGCCCGAGGCGGTGCGCACCGTGCCGATACCGGTCAGCACCGCCGCGGTGCCGCACGCGAAGACCTCGCGCAGACGGCCGCTGGCCGCGTCGGCCCGCCACTGGTCCAGCGAATAGGGCTCCTCGCGCACCGTGATCCCCTGGTCGCGCGCGAGGGTGATGATCGAGTTGCGGGTGATGCCGGGCAGGATCGTGCCGCCCAGCGGCGGGGTTTGCAGGCTGCCGTCGTCCATCCGGAAGAAGACGTTCATGCCGCCCAACTCCTCGACCCAGCGGCGCTCGACCGCGTCGAGGAACACCACCTGGTCGCAGCCGTGGGCGATGGCTTCGGACTGGGCCAGCAGGCTGGCGGCATAGTTGCCACCGCACTTGGCCGCGCCCGTGCCGCCCAGCGCCGCGCGCGTGTAGGTCTCTGAAACCCAGACCGAGATCGCCGACGCCTTGTTCTTGAAATAGGCCCCAACTGGCGAGGCAAGGACGACGAACAGATATTCGCTGGCCGGCTTGACGCCCAGAAATACCTCGGTGGCGAACATGAAGGGCCGCAGATACAGGCTGCCCTCGCCGTCCGGGATCCAGTCCCGGTCGATGTCGATCAGCTTCTCGACCGCTTCGACGAACAGGGTCTCGGGCAGCTCGGCCATGGCCATGCGACGCGCCGAGTCCTGGAAGCGGCGGGCGTTCTCTTCGGGCCGGAACAGGGCCGTGCCGCCGTCCGCCGTGCGATAGGCCTTCATGCCCTCGAAGATTTCCTGGGCGTAGTGCAGCACCGACGAAGCCGGATCCATCGGAATGGGCCCGCGCGGCTCGACCTTGGCGTCATGCCAGCCCTGCGCCTGGGAATAGCGGATGGTCACCATGTGGTCGGTGAACACCCGGCCAAAACCCGGATCAGCCAGCAGGGCGGCGCGCTGCTCGGCGGAGGTCGGCTTGGGATGCGGAACGTAGGCGAACGATGAGGTGGCGGCTGAGGTCATGTGGCGCTTGGCTCTCGCTCGGAAAGGTCGGTCGCGGCGCGAGCACGCCGCAAGGGTGGAATGGATATGGCTGATGCTTCGCGTCAAGTGCCACGCACGCAAAGACCGCATCCGCCCTCAGGTTCGCAAGCCCTGTGTGGCTAGATATCGCCGCCGACGTTGGAAGCCAGGCCGGGGGCTCGGGCGACATGGATGCCGCACTCGGTCTTGTCCTGACCGGCCCAGCGACCGGCGCGGACGTCCTCGCCCGCCTCGGCCGGCTTGGTGCAGGGCCAGCAGCCCACCGACGGGAAGCCCTGGGCCACCAGCGGATGGGCCGGGAGGTTGTATTCGGCGATATAGGCGTCCAGCTCGGCCTTGGACCAGTTGGCCAGCGGGTTGAACTTGATCTTGCCCTCGGCTTCCTCGACCACCGCCAGCCGCAGACGATCGCCGCCGTGGAAGCGCTTGCGGCCGGTGATCCAGCCGTCAAAACCGTTCAGAGCACGGTCCAGGGGCAGCACCTTGCGGATATGGCAGCAGCCGTCGATGTCTGTGCGCCACAGGTCGGACTTCGGGTCATTGACGGCCAGGTCGGCGAAGGCCGGGCGCAGATCGCGCACATCGGTCAGGGCCAACTGGGCGGCCAGTGACTTGCGATAGTCCAGGGTCTGGCCAAACAGCATGCCGGTATCGAGGAACAATACCGCGATATTGGGCGACACCCGCGAGGCCAGGTGCAGCAGCACGGCTGATTCCGCCCCAAAGGACGACACCAGGGCCAGCTTGTCGCCGAAGGTCTCATGGGCCTTGTGCAGGATGGTCAGCGGATGGGCGTCGCGCAGCTCGGCGTCCAGCCGGGCCGCCAGGCTGGGCATCGCGTCCGTCTGGTCGTAAGCCATCACGCGCTTCTTTCCTCGAACGCCACCGGCCGGGCGTCGGCGGCGCGCTGATAGACGTGGCGGAAGCGGTTGGCGGCCTTGGTCCAGACCTCGGGGCCTGCGCCATCGGCCGGCTCGAAGGCGTCCATGCCGCAGCGAACCATAAAGCCGGCCTGCTCCTGCAACACGTCGCCCACCGCCCGCACTTCGCCCTGATAGTTGAAGCGCTCACGCAGCAGACGGGCCGAGGTATAGGCGCGGCCGTCGCGGAACTTCGGAAAGGCCACGGCCACCACCGCCAGACGCGGCAGGTCATAGGCCAGGGCCTCGACCTCTTCGTTGGACTCGATGCGCACCCCCACCCTGCGGCTGTTGGACGACAGCAGCGCGTCGCCCTCGGCCTGGAAGCGGGCCAAGGACAGGATGACGTCGCCGGTTTCCGGGATGGCGTCCTCGTCAGTCACATGGACGAAGCTGTCGTCGGCGAAACCGGCGACGCCATTCTCGAGCTTAATCAGCCTGGGCATAGACAGCCTCCTTGAAGGGCTCGAGGCCGACGCGGCGATAGGTGTCGAGGAAGCGCTCCTCGCCCGTGCGGATACCCAGATAGGCCTCGACCAGGGTGTCGATGGCGCCGGCCACCTTGTCGGCGGGCAGCGCCGGGCCCAGGATCTTACCGATCGAGGCGTCTTCGGCGCCGGAACCGCCCAGCGACAGCTGGTAGAATTCCTCGCCCTTCTTATCGACGCCCAGGATGCCGATGTGGGCCACGTGATGGTGGCCGCAGGCGTTGATGCAGCCGCTGATCTTGATCTTCAGTTCGCCCACCTTTTCGGCGTGGTCCTCGTCGGCGAACTTGGCGGCGATATCCTGGGCCACCCCGATGGCGCGGGCATTGGCCAGGGCGCAATAGTCCAGGCCCGGGCAGGCGATGATGTCGCTGGCCAGATCGATATTGGCGGTGGCGAGCCCCGCCGCCGCGAGCGCGGCGTGGACAGCCGGAACATCATCCAGCTTCACATGCGGCAGCACCATGTTCTGGGCGTGGGTCACCCGAACATCGTTGAGGCTGTACTGCTCGGCCAGATCGGCGATCAGGTCCAGCTGGTCGGCCGTCGCGTCGCCCGGCGTCTGGCCTTGCGCCTTCAGCGAGATCTCGACAATGGCGTAGCCGGGCTTCTTGTGTGGCTTGATGTTGTTGCGCGCGAAGCGTTGCAGGACCGGGCTGGCGGCCCTGGCGGCTTCAAAGACGTCCGAGCGCTCGGGCAGAGTCTCGAACGGCGTCGAGGCGAAGGCGCCCCGGATGCGGGCCAGTTCGTGGTCGGGCAGGTCGGCGCGGGCGGCGTCGATCTTGGCCCACTCTTCCTCCACCTGACGGCCGAACTCCTCGGCGCCCAGGGCGGCGACTAGGATCTTGATGCGGGCCTTGTAGATGTTGTCGCGGCGACCATGGCGGTTATAGACCCGCAGCACAGCCTCCAGATAGCTGAGCAGACGGCTGACCGGCAGGTGCTCCTTGATGGTGGGGCCGACATAGGGCGTGCGACCCTGGCCGCCGCCGACGATTACCTCGAAACCCAGCGAGCCGTCGCGGGCCCGGCGCAGCATCAGGCCGATATCGTGCACCTTGGCGGCCGTGCGGTCCTTGGCGGCGCCGGTGATGGCGATCTTGAACTTGCGCGGGAGATAGCTGAACTCAGGGTGCAGGGTCGACCACTGGCGGATCACCTCGGCCCAGACGCGCGGGTCGTCGATCTCCTCGGCCGTGGCGCCGGCATAGGGGTCGGAGGTGGTGTTGCGGATGCAGTTGCCGCTGGTCTGGATGGCGTGCAGATCCACCTGGGCCAGGGCGTCGAGGATGTCCGGCGCGTCCTTCAGCTTCACCCAGTTGAACTGGATGTTCTGACGCGTGGTCATGTGGCCGTAGCCCTTGTCGTAGGTCCGGGCGATCCAGGCCAGGCGACGGGTTTGAGCCGCGTTCAGCGAGCCATAGGGAATGGCCACCCGCAGCATGTAGGCGTGCAGTTGCAGATACAGGCCGTTCATCAGCCGCAGCGGCTTGAACTGGTCCTCGGTCATTTCGCCGGCCAGGCGGCGCTGCACCTGACCCCGGAACTCGTTGGAGCGGTCGATCAGGAACTCGCGGTCGATGATGTCGTACTGGTACATCGCTTACTTCCTGCGGATCAGATCGACACGGCCGCTGGAGCGGGCCGCGCCCGCCGCGTGGCGCAGGGCGTCGATGGACTCGCCGCCGTCGGCCTGCTTGCCGTGGGTGGGTTCATTGGTGGGGCCCAGCGCCCTGATGCGCTCGCGATAGCTGACCGGCGCCCAGTGGCCCTCGGACGGGGTCAGGTCGATGGGATAGACATCGACCACCACGGTGGGCTGGCCCTTGCCCGTGGCGACGGCGGCATCGACGGCGGCGTCGTCATTGTCAAACAACTGGGCGTCGCCGAAGGCCTCGACCCACTGGCCGGACTTCCAGAACACGACCTCGCCGTCGAGCAGGCGGTTGGCGGTAATGGCTTTCATGAGCGCGAGCTCCGCTCGAACGATTGAAACTGGGAAACGACAGCGTCGACGGGCGCGACGTCAGCCATCGCCATGGCCTCGCCCACCATCAACAGCGCAGGGCCTTTCAGACCCTCCGCCGCGACGGCCAGACCGGCCAGGGTGGTGAGGATGCGGCGCTCGTCGGCGCGGCTGGCGTTCTCGACGACAAGCGCCGGGGTCGAGGCCGCACGACCAGCGGCGATCAGGCGCTGGGCGATCAGGCCGGCGGTCGAGACCCCCATATAGACGACAACGGTCTGGTTGGGTCGCGCCAGGGCGACCCAGTCCAGGTCCGGATCCCCGTGAGCGGCATGGCCGGTGACAAAGGTGACGGCCTGCGCCGAACCGCGATGGGTCAGGGGCGCGCCAGCGCCGGCCGAGGCGGCCAGGGCGGCGGTAACGCCAGGCACGACGTGGCACTCGACGCCGGCCTCGCGACAGGCGGCCAGCTCTTCGCCGCCGCGTCCGAACAGGAACGGGTCGCCGCCCTTCAGACGCACGACCGTCAGCCCCTCAAGCGCCAGAGCGACCAGCAGCTGGCTGATGTCGTCCTGCGGCAGGGTGTGACGCGACTTGCGCTTGGCCACATCGATGCGGCGGGCCCGGGACGGGGCCAGATCCAGGATCTCGGCCGAAACCAGCCCGTCATGCACGATGACATCGGCGGTCTGCAGAACCTTCAGGGCCTTGATGGTCAGCAGGTCCGGATCGCCAGGACCCGCGCCCACCAGATGCACAACACCCGGCGCGCGCACGGCCTCGCCCCCGCCGAGAACGACGAGGCCAGGCTTGCGATTACGGGCCGATAGGCGGGCCATGCGATATAGAACCTCTATCAACGCGGTCGGGATATAACCGTAGAATGCAAGACGGGGTCGCCCCGTAAGACGACCCCGCGCGCGCCGGCCAGTGAAAAGGGCCATTCCACCAGCGAGCTCTTGCAAACTGGTCTTGGGCGGTCCAATTCGCAAACAAGGACTTCTGCCGGGGCGTTCAGTAAAACTCATGGAAAGACAGAACGAGCGCCGCAGGCTTCCTCCGTTGAATGCCCTTCGGGCATTCGAGGCTGCAGCCCGCCATCTGAACTTCAGCCGCGCCGCCGACGAGCTGTCGGTCACGCCCGGCGCGGTCAGCCAGCAGATCCAGAACCTGGAAGACTATGTCGGCGCGGCCCTGTTCAAGCGCACGCCCAAGGGGTTGTTGCTGACCGACGCGGCCCAGACCGCCCTGCCCGCCCTGCGCGAGGCCTTCGATCGCCTGGCCGAGGCGGCATCCCTTCTCACCGCCGCCGTCGACGGTCGCCGACTGACCCTGACCGCCGCGCCGTCGTTCGCCGCCAAGTGGCTGGTGCCGCGCCTGGGCAAGTTCGAGCAGGCCCAGCCCCAGGTGGATGTCTGGCTGTCGGCCGGCATGGAGGTGGTCGATTTCGCGGCCGGCGAGGTGGACCTGGCGATTCGCTATGGCTCCGGCCGCTATCCCGGCCTGGAGGTGGTGCGCCTGCTGAGCGAAACCGTCGTGCCCGTGGTCAGCCCCGCCCTGTTGGCTGATAATCCGCTGACCGCGCCCGAGGACCTGGCCCGCCACATCCTGCTACACGACGGCTCGCCCGACGCCGATGACAGCTGCCCCGACTGGGCCATGTGGCTGGCGGCGCGCGGCCTGCGCACCATCGACGGCTCACGGGGTCCGCGCTTCAACCAGTCCAGCATGGTGATCGAGGCCGCCGCCAACGGCCGTGGCGTAGCCTTGGCCAAACGCACCCTGGCTCAGGCCGATCTGGACGCCGGACGCCTGGTGATCCCCTTCGAGATGGCCACGGCCGTCGACTTTGCCTATTACGTCGTCCATCCCAAGGCCAAGGGACGACTGCCTCAAGTGAAGGCCTTCGTCACCTGGCTCAAGGACGAGGCCGCCGCGCACGAGGCGGCGCTCCTCACGATGGACAACGGCGCGGGTATCTAGGGCTTCATGGTCAAGACGAATATCGAGGTCGGCGAACGACGGGTTCCCGACGACTGCCAGACCATGCTTGACGTGCGTCAGGGCGTGGACGCCCTGGACCGCGCCCTGGTGGCCCTGCTGACCGAGCGTCAGGGCTATATGGACGCCGCCGCGCGCATCAAGGCCGACCGCTCCAAGGTCTTCGACCGCGCAAGGATCGAGGACGTCGTGACCAAGGTGAAGGCCGCCGCCCGCGAGGCCGGCTTGTCGGAAGCCATCGTCGAGCCGGTCTGGCGCACCCTGATCGACCGCTGCATCGCCTATGAGTACGACAGCTGGGACAGGACGAAGGGCTGAGGCGCGAACCTCAGCCCTGCTGATTCTAGCGATTGCCGCCGATCAGGTCGCCCAGACCGCCCAGCAGCGAGCCCTCGCCCTGGTTGCCGCCCTGGCCGCCGGCCGCCTGCAGCATCCGGCCTGCCAGACGCGAGAACGGCAGCGACTGGATCCACACCTTTCCCGGGCCGCGCAGGCGCGCGAAGAACAGCCCCTCGCCGCCGAACAGCACGCTCTTGACCCCGCCGGCCATCACCAGGTCGAAGTCGACGCCCGGCGTATAAGCGGCCAGACAGCCGGTATCGACGTGCAGCTCCTCGCCGGCCTTGAGCTCGCGCTCGACCAGCGTGCCGCCCATCTGGACGAAGACCCAGCCGTCGCCTTCCAGCTTCTGCATGATGAAGCCCTCGCCGCCGAACAGGCCGGTCATCATCCGCTTCTGGAAGTGGATGCCGATCGACACGCCGCGCGCGGCAGCCAGGAAGCTGTCCTTCTGGCAGATCAGGGTTCCACCCAGCTGCCCCAGATTCAGCGGCAGGATCGTGCCCGGCGTCGGTGACGCGAAAGCCACCCGCGCCTTGCCCTGGCCGGTGTGGGTGAAGACCGTGGTGAACAGGCTCTCGCCGGTAATCAGTCGCTTGCCAGCGCCCAGAAGCTTGCCCATGAAGCCGCCGCCAGCCGCGCCCGCGCCGTCGCCAAACACCGTGGTCATCTCCACGCTGGCGTCCTTCCAGATGAAGGCGCCGGCTTCGGCCACCGCGCTCTCGCCAGGATCCAGCTCGATCTCGACGAACTGGAGCTCCTGGCCCTTGATGTCGAAATCGATGTCGTCGGCGACGTTGGCGTTGCGCTCGTGACGCCAGGGGCTGGGGGGCATGGGGAAGGCTCCGGTTGCTAAGCCCCCAATCTAGGCTGGCGACGCGGATGTCCCAAGACCACCGCGTCATCGTTCTTGTAGAGGCCGGGCGCTTTCCGTCTGGAAAGGGTGGCGACCTAGCCCTTCAACGACTTCAGCATCTGCTCATGGGCATAGGCGGCTATGTCCATCAGCGCCGCATCCAGAGCCGTCTTCACGTCGTCCAGGCTGGCCTGACCAGCTTCACAGCGCTCGCAGACATCGCCGAGCGCGAAGGCGCCCACGCCCCGCGCGGCGCCCTTGACGGTGTGGACTGCGTCGCGCCAGCCGGCATGGGCGGGATCCAGCATCGGGGTCCACATCGCCGCCTGCTCGCGGAACAGGGCCAACACCTCGTCGACCACCCCGGAATCGCCCGCGGCGAACCCTTCCAGATAGGCGAAATCGACTGCGCCGCTGATGTCTCGTCTGGCCAAAAAATAGTCCCTTGCGTTCCAGGAATCTTTGCGTATGTTCCGCGCCTCGCCGCCGGGGCAGTCAAGTGCTTCGGACCGAGCGGGCGCATAGCTCAGTTGGTAGAGCAGCTGACTCTTAATCAGCGGGTCGTAGGTTCGAATCCTACTGCGCCCACCACTTACCCCCGAAAATCAGTCTGTTAAAGATCACCCCTCGGGGGCGATCGGCGGCAGGTCTAGTTCGTGGGCTGCGCCTTGGCCACAACCCGTCGCAAGCCTCTCGCGGTCTGGCGCAATGCCGCTAAGCTCGGCGTGAAACGCGTGTTCGATCCGGATGCGTGATGGATTCGCCCAAGGCCGCACCATGAGTTCTGATCCCGCCGCGACAACGTCCGACCCCCAACTGCTGGACGCCCTGCGCGACACCGTCCGGGCCCTGTGCCGCGACTTTCCGCCCGTCTACTGGCGCGGTCTGGATCGCGAAAAGGCCTATCCCACCGGTTTCGTACAGGCGATGACCAAGGCGGGCCTGCTGGGCGTGCTGATCCCCGAGGCATATGGCGGCAGCGGCCTGGGCCTGACGGCGGCGGCGACCATTCTGGAAGAGGTTCACGCCAGCGGCGGCAATGCGGCGGCCCTGCATGCCCAGATGTACACCATGGGCACGGTGCTGCGACATGGCTCGGCCGAGCAGAAGGAGATGTGGCTGCCCGCCGTGGCCGACGGCTCGATCCGCCTGCAGGCCTTCGGCGTCACCGAGCCCACCGCAGGCACGGATACAACCTCGATCACCACTTTCGCGCGACGCGAGGGCGACACCTATGTGGTCAATGGCCAGAAGGTCTGGACCAGCCGGGCCGAGCATTCCGACCTGATGGTGCTGCTGGCCCGCACCACGCCGAAAGATCAGGTCACGAAGAAGAGTGAGGGCCTGTCGGTCTTCCTGGTCGACATGCGCGCCGCCCAGGGCAAGGGCCTGACGATCAAGCCGATCGCCACGATGCTGAACCACGCCACCACCGAGGTCTTTTTCGACAATCTGGTCATCCCCGCCGACAGCCTGATCGGCCAAGAGGGCAAGGGCTTCAAATACATCCTCGACGGCATGAACGCCGAGCGCATCCTGATCGCCGCCGAATGCCTGGGCGACAGCGCCTGGCTGATCGGCAAGGCCCGCGACTACGCCAATGAGCGGCGGGTGTTCAATCGCCCGATCGGCCAGAACCAGGGCGTGCAGTTCCCGATCGCCCGCGCCTACGCCCAGGCCCATGCCGCCCGCCTGACCGTCTATGACGCCGCCGCCCGCTATGAGGCCGGCCTGCCTTGCGGAGAACATGCCAATATCGCGAAAATGCTGGCCTCCGAGGCAAGCTGGGCGGCCGCCGACATGTGTCTGCAGACCCACGGCGGCTTCGGCTTCGCCGAGGAATATGATGTCGAGCGCAAGTTCCGCGAGACGCGGCTCTATCAGGTGGCCCCGATCTCCACGAACATGATCCTGGCCTATGTCGCCGAGCACGTGCTGGGCTTGCCGAGGTCGTACTGATGGCGAACATCACCGACTGGATCGGCCGCGAGCGACGCCGGGTCGAGGTGCTGGCGCCGGGCGATCTGGCGCGGCTGGCGGCGGTGCTGGATCGTCCGGAAGCGCCGCTGGAGGTCCCGCCCGCCTGGCACTGGGCCTGCGCGGTCGAGACGCCTCGCCAGTCGGAGATCGGCCCTGACGGCCACCCCCTGCGCGGCGGGTTCATGCCGCCGATCGAGGCGCCCCGCCGGATGTTCGCCGCCTCTGACATGCGGTTCGAGGCGCCGCTGCTGGCCGGCGTCGAAACTGAATGGGTCGAGCGCCTCGCCTCAATCGTCGAAAAGCCCGGCCGCAGCGGGGCACTGACCTTCGTCGAGGTTGAACGCCGCGTCGCGCAGGGCGGGCGCCTGTGTGTGGCCGAGACCCAGACCCTCGTCTATCGCCAACCGCCGGAGCTAGGCGAGCCCCCGCCCTCCCCGATCACCGCGCCCGATTACGCCGACTGGCGTACGATGGTCATGCCGGATGCGGCCCTGCTGATGCGGTTCTCGGCGGCGACGTTCAACGCCCACCGCATTCACTACGACCGGGATTATGCGGCCAAGGTCGAGGGTTATCCGGGGCTGGTGGTCCACGGCCCGCTGATCGCGCTCAGCCTGCTGGAGGCGATGCCGCCCGGACGTGCGGCGGTTACGCGCTTCTCGTTCAGGGCCGTGCGGCCGCTGTTCGACGGCGCGCCATTCGAGGTGTGCGGCAAGCTGGTGGAGGACGGGGCTGAGCTATGGGCGCGGTCGGCCGAGGGTTGGCTGGCGATGACGGCGCGGGTGGCGTTGGCAAACTAACACTCTCAAAAACCCGCTCTCCCCGGCGAAGGCCGGGGCCCAGATTCAGCCAGAACGTCTGGGGATGATGCGCCTGCAGCCGTAGCCAAGCGCACCAATCTCCCTGGATTCGATCTGGGCCCCGGCCTTCGCCAGGGAGAGCGGATGAAAGCGTTAGGCCTCCACCCTCAACACTAAGCTAGCCCCCTTCAACCCCTTCGCCGAAGCCGTTACCCGCACATCGCCTGCCGTCCCACGTCGCGTTCGAACGATCGCTTGGCACAGCCCGTTGAAGGCCTTGCGCTGATTGGCGACATCCGGCTCGTGACTGGTGGGATTGCCGTTGCCGACGCCGATCACATCACCCGCGCCCGACACCTCGAACATCACCAGATCATCGGCGCGCGGCACGGGGCGGCCACTGGCGTCCAGCACCTCGACCTTGAAGATCGCCACGTCCTGGCCATCGGCCTTCAGGCGTGGGCGGTCGGCGGTCAGACGCAGGGAGGCGGCCGGGCCGGCGGTCTCGCGGCGCTGACGCAGGATGACCTTGCCGTTCTTATAGCCGTGCGCCTCGATCACCCCCGGCGCATAGGGGACCGACCATTCCACATGGTGGTTGCGGACCACCTCGCGCACGCCCTGGCTCTTGCCGTTCAGGAACAGCTCCACGCGATCGCAGTTGCTGTGCGCCCACACGCTGATCGGCTGGCCCTCGCGGCCCTCCCAGTTCCAGTGCGGCAGCAGGTGCAGCAGCGGCTCCGACCGCCACCAGGCGCGGTAGTAGTAATAGTTGTCCTTCGGGAAGCCGCAGGTATCCAGCGCGCCGAAGTGCGAGCTGATGCTGGGCCAGCGATTGAAGGGCGTCGGCTCGCCGCGATAGTCAAAGCCCGTCCAGATGAAGCCGCCGGCCATCCACGGACGATCGGCCGCATGGCTCCACCACTTCTCGGCCGTCGTCGCCCACCAGGGATGCTCGGTGTCATAGGCCGGCACATAGCTCTTGGCCTCGTCGCGGGCGTATTCGCCGCGGGTGGTCACCACGCTGCCGCTCTCGCTGCCGATGATCGGCATCTTCGGGAAGCGGGCGTGGAAGTCGTCCATCTTCTCGTGGCGATAGTTGAAGCCGATGACGTCCAGCGCCTCGGTGATGCCCTCGCCGAACCCCGAGTCCAACGCAGCCGTGACGCCACGCGTCGGGTCGAGGCGATTGATCAGCCGCTTCATGGTGCGCGCCACCTTCAGGCCGCGCGCCGTGCCCTGCTGGGGCTCTTCATTGCCGATCGACCACAGGATCACCGAGGGATGATTGCGGTCGCGCCGCACCAGCCGTTCCAGCTCGTCCAGCGAGGTCGGATCGCTGGACATCCGGCGGGTCTCGTTGATCACCAGGATGCCCATGCGGTCGCAGGCGTCCAGCAGCTCCGGCGTCGGCGGATTGTGCGAGGCGCGATAGGCGTTGCAGCCCATGCTCTTCAGCTGCTCCAGCCGCCAGACCTGCAGGGCGTCCGGAATGGCCGCGCCGACGCCGGCGTGGTCCTGGTGGTTGCAGGCGCCCATCAGCTTGATGGACTGGCCGTTCAGGAAGAAGCCCTTGGCCGGGTCGAACAGCACAGAGCGCACGCCAAACCGGCTGATAAGCCGGTCGACCACCACGCCGCCGACCATCGTCTCGGTCACCAGCGTATAGAGGTGCGGGTTTTCCAGCGACCACAGGACGGGATCGGGCAACTGGACGGTCAGGGACAGCGACTGGCGCTCCCAGGCCGGCAGACGCCCCCGCGCAGGGGCCGGGGCCAGAACGGGCTTGCCCTGAGCGTCGAGCACAGTGTGGCGAAGCTCGAAATCAGCGCCGGCGTCGCTCTCGTTGATCAGGTCGGCGTCGATCGACAGCGTGCCGTCGACCTTGGCGCGCGCGAACACGCCCCACTGGGGCACATGCACCGGCGCGGTCTTCACCAGCCAGACATGGCGATAGAGGCCGGCGCCCTCATAGAACCAGCCTTCGCCCAGGCTGGCGTCAACGCGAACCACCAGGCTGTTGTCGCCGCCCACATTGGCGATGTCGGTGATGTCGACGCGGAACGGGCTGTAGCCGCTGTCCTCGCGCTCCAGGATATAGCCGTTGACGATCACCAGGGCGTCACGGAAGGCGCCGTCAAACTCGATCGACAGGCGTTTGCCAGCGTCGGCGGCCGGCAGGGCGAAGGTCTTGCGATACCAGCCGATGCTGGTCTCGGGAAACTCGCGGCCAAGCGCCTTGTAGCCGTGGGCGGCGCGCAGGTCCTCGTCGTCGGGCTTGCCGCTGGGCTTGTAGTCCGGGTTCGGTACGAACGGCAGCTCGACCGCCCAGTCATGCGGCAGGGTGACCCTGGCCCAGGCGCTGTCGTCGAAGTCGGCCTGCGCGGCTGCGGCGACCCACCAGTTGGGCGCGCTGGCGCCGGCCTTGGCGAAGGTGCGCTGATTGGCGCCGAAGCCGAAGTCCCGCGCAGGGTCCTGGGCGTGGCCCAGCTTGAAGCGCCAGTCGAAGTCCAGCGACAGCCGCTCGCGCGGAGCGAGGTTGATGGCCGGGGCAACGGGCGCCGTAGCAACGGACCTCTCGGCCGCCCCAGCGGACGACACGGCGCCAAGGGCGGCGGCGCCGGCGGTGGCGGCCAGGGCTTGGCGGCGGCTGAGTTCGACCATGGGGGACCTCGCGCTGAAATCAAAAAAACGGGGAGGAAGCGCGGCGCTTCCTCCCCAGTCGCAGGATCATCGGGGAGGAATGATGAATCCCAGAAAGGGCAGGCTTCAAGCGTGAAGCCCGCCGGCCGCCACCCCTCGCAGGAGAGGCGACGGAAAGGCCTTAGAACTTCACCGTCACGTCCATCAGGAAGCGGCGGCCATAGACGTCGTAGCGACCGATCCGGTTGGGATCGTTGTCGCGGTACATGCGCAGGGACTCGTTGGTCAGGTTGTTGACCTGGAAGCGTACGCCGACGGCGTCGTTGATCTGGTAGGACGAGCTGAAATCGAGTGTCTTCTCGGTCTCCAGGGTCTGCAGGTCCGCGCCGCTCCAGCCGTAAATCACGGTCATCGGACTATGGTACTTGAAGCCCAGGCGCGCCTCCAGCGGACCGTGGGCGTACCACAGGTCGACCGTGGCGGTGTTCTTGGCCAGGCCGGTCATGTCCAGCGGATTGTTGGCCGGCGAGAACTCCTTCAGGTCGGAGTCGACATAGGCGTAGTTCGAATAGATCCCGAACTTGTCCAGGCCCTTGGGCAGGAAGAAGAACGGCGTCTGGAAGGTCAGTTCCAGGCCCTGGATGTAGCCGCCGCCGCCATTGGTCGGGCTGGACACGGCATAGGTCGTGCCGTTGTAGACCACCGGGCTTTGCTTCCAGCCAATGTAGGAGCTGACGTCCTTGTAGTAGTAGGACGCCGCGATCAGGGCTTCGGGACGGAAGTAGTATTCGGCCGAGGCGTCGAACTGCCAGGCCTTGAAGGGGTCCAGCTTCGGGTTGCCGGCGCTGCCGGTATAGGGCGACCAGGTGGTCAGGCTGCGGCTGGCGCGAAGCTCGTCCAGCGGCGGGCGGGCGATGACCTTGGCCACGCCCAGGCGCACCACCTTGCCGTCGCCGAAGTCGAACTTGGCGTTGGCCGACGGCAGGACGTCGGTATATTCGGCTTCGACCGTGACGCCGCTGAACACGCCGGCGGTGTCCTGCTGCTGGCCGTCGCTGCTGGTTTCGGTGTGGACGACGCGGGCGCCGACATTGCCGCTGACCCACGCGCCGGCGAAGCCGTCGAGGCCGAAGTTCAGCTTGCCGTAACCCTCATAGACCTTCTCGTTGACGGCCCAGCGCTCGGCCAGCTCCTCGGTGGCGTTGGACAGTGCAAAGGCGTTGGGGCCATAGGCAACGGCGGCGATGGCGTCCAGGTCGCCGGTCAGGATCGCCGGGACATTGGCGCCCTCGCCGATCGTGTAGGCGGTGAACAGGCTGGCGGCCACGGTCGCGCCAGTCGGGGCCGGCGAGAAGCTAAAGCTGGTGTGGTCCTTGGTGCGGTCCGAAGCGCGAACACCGAACTGCACGCTCTTCAGCGCGCCGTCGCCCAGGTCGCGGGTGAAGTCCAAAGCCGCAGCCTTCAGCTCGTCGTTCAGGCGCTCGGGGCCGTCGTAAGACCCCCACTGGTTGGCGAATTGCGGCAGGCTGAGCGTTTCGGCGCTGGTGGTGATGGTCGGCGTTTGGCCGGCCCGGGTGTCGAAGCTGGTCCACTCCGGATAGGCCTCGACGCGCACGCCCTTCCACGAGTTGGTGCGCTCAGCCTTGGAGTAGGAGACATCGCCGGCCACGGTCCACAGATCGTTGGTCCACTTGCCGTTCAGGCCGCCGACCAGCAGATCCTTGTCTTCCTTGTAGTTGGACAGGACGGTGGTCACCGAGCTGTAGGGCAGACGGGCGGCCACAACGGTGTTGTTGAGCAGGGTGTAGGACGCGCCCGGGGCGGTGTAGTCGCCCAGATTGCCGTTGTTCCAGTTGCCCCAGTTGTTGCGGCCCCAGACGGTCTGATCCTGCAGCTCGCCGATCTTGATCTTCGAGTAGAGCACGTCGCCCTTCAGCTCGAAGTTGTCGGTGGGCCGCCATTGCAGGCCGGTGGAGACGCCGGTGCGCTTCTGGTCGATGCGGCTCGCCGACATCTGGGCGCCCCACGGGGTGGCGTCCAGTTTGCCGTCGCCATTCAGGTCGCCACTGTAATCGCTGGCGCCGGCCGGAGCGCGGGCGTTGGAGTCGTTGTAGCCCCAGCCCGTGAACGAGCCGTAGCCGTTCTTCTGCTGCTGGGCGGTCAGGCCCAAAACCACCGCCAGGTCGTCATTGAATTTATGCACGAACGAGCCGGAGGCCCGGAAACCGGTGGTGTCGTAGTTGGGGATGTCCTTGCCGCCGTCATAATAGACAGGGCCGGCGCGCAGCACCACGCTGGGGCCGCGATAGTCCAGGGGCGCGATGGTGTCGATATTGATGGTCGCGGCGACTCCGCCGGCGATCAGGTCGGCCGACTGCGACTTGTAGACCTGGACGCCCGAGACGACTTCCGAAGGATAGACTTCCCAGCGCACGTTGCGGTCGGGCTCGCTGGAGGCGACTTCGCGATTGTTGATGGTGCCCAGCACCAGGCGAGCGCCCAGGCCGCGCACGACGGCCTGGCTGTCATTGCCCCGGTCGCGGGTGGCGTTGACGCCCGGCAGGCGCGCGATCGACTCGGCGATGGTCACGTCGGGCAGCACGCCGATGTCCTTGGCCGAGATGGCTTCGACAACCTTGTCGGAGCCCTGCTTCACGGCAAGGGCGTCGCGCATGCTCTTGCGCACGCCGGTGACAACGACTTCCTCGACCTGGGCGGTTTCGGGGGTCTGGGCATAGGCTCCGGTCGCGGCGGCGAGCGTAAGGCCGCTGGCGGCGGCGAGCAGGATGGCGTGGCGTGTCATGGACGTCCCCGTGCGCGGCGCCTCATCGGACGCAGCTGCTTTGTGGTTTGGCTTTGATGGGATGGCCAGCGCGACACCCGCTGGATCAGTGGGACGCGGACAACCGCGTCGAAATAGAGCCGCGCCTCTGACGGGCGCTTCCAACTGACGCTAGCCAGTCGGAAGCGCTATTTATCATATCAATCACATCTGACAAGCGGCTGTTCTAAAGCTTCAGCGGGATCACCGTGGCGCCCTGTCCCACTGTGGCCTCAAGCGCTGGCGCGTCAGCCACGGCCTGAGCCGTGGCGGCGGTCCCGGCGGTGACCTTGGCGCCCGGCATCAGACGGGTGCGATAGACCCAGAAGGCGCCGTCCCGCGTCATGGCGCGCGCGCCGATCCCGCCCAGGAAGTCGCCATCGATGAAGCGCTGGGCCTCGCCCGCCGTCGCCGGAACCCTGAACTCCACATCGACCGGGTGGACATAGGGCGTCGCCAGCCACTGTATGCCTTCCAGGGCCTCGCCCTTGAAGTCGAACAGGGCGGCGTTCTCCCAGTTGGAGCCGGTTCCCCAGCGGGTCTTGCACGGGGTCGAAACCCAGGACGGCTCCCAATAGACGACGCCGACGCCGCCCTTGGCGAACACCAGCTGGGTCAGGTCCGTCAGGTATTTCTTCTGTCCCGCCGGGGTGGCCGGATAGCCGGGGATCAGCGAGTCGACGCCCAGCAGATCGGGCGAGGCGTCCACGCCCTCGGGGCTGAAGGGATAGGCGGTTTCCACCACGACCACGTCGGCCGGATAGAGGTGGCGCATCCGGTTGATGGTCTCGCCCAGCTGGCCCATCGTCCGCTTGGACCACTTGCTGTAATAGCTGATCCCGACCAGATCGAAGTCGGTCACGCCCGCCTTGGCCGCCGCCGCGAACCACGGCTCGACATTCTCGGGCTGGGCGATGTGCAGCATGACCCGGGGCTTGATCTTCGCGCCGGCTCCGGCGTCGCGCACGGCCTTGATGCCGGCGTTGAACAGCAGGGCGTTGCGCTCCCAGTTGATCGGATCCTTGGCCCGCGCCAGGCTGCTGACGATCTCGCCATTGGTCTCGTTGCCCACCTGAACCAGGTCGGGCATCAGGCCTTCGCGATCCAGCGTGGTCAGGGTGTCATGGGTGAAGGCGTACAGCGCCTTGGCCTGATCGGGCGTCGACAGCGTCTCCCAGGCCTTGGGCGCCAGTTGCTTGTCGCCGTCGGCCCAGTCGTCGGAATAATGGAAGTCCAGCAGCACCTGCAGGCCGGCCGCGCGGGCCCGGGCGATGCTCTTCTTGACGTCCCTGAGGTTGGAATACGGCGTCCAGGTAGGATCATTCCAGATCCGGATCCGCGCCACATTGGCGCCCGCCGACTTGAAGAAGGCGTACTGCTCCACGACCTTGCCGCCCGAGCGATAGACCGCGCCGCAGTCGTCCATTTCGTTGGCGTAGGAGATGTCGACGCCCAGATAGGACGGCGGCCGCTCGGCCCGCGCCGGGCCGCTTAGCAGGGCCGCACAGGCCAGAAGGCTCACGCCGAAAGAACGGGTCATGCTCATGCTCCATGGTCGCCGGGGCGAAAACGTCGGCGTCGTTATGGGCACATTTATAGTATCAATCAATCATCATCGCCCGCACCGCGCGCTCAGACG
Organism: Caulobacter sp. 32-67-35; assembly: GCA_002280875.1. GTDB lineage: Bacteria > Pseudomonadota > Alphaproteobacteria > Caulobacterales > Caulobacteraceae > Caulobacter. The sequence goes on from NCEV01000003.1 coordinate 108,499, forward strand.
GGGTCGCTACCCAGAACCCGGGAATCGTTCTCCAGGCTCGACGTATCGAAGCCGTGATAGAGCGACAGGAAGCGGAACGGGTGCTCCTGATAGCTCTCGAACATGATGTTGTTGATGTCCTTGGTGGTGTCGAAACACCCCAGAACTGCGTCAGGAGAGTGCCGCGTCAGGTGATGACGGCCCAGCAGCAGGGCCACCTGGTCGATCCAGCGGGTGACGGTTTCGCGGCCCAGCCGGTCGTCCAGATAGGCCCGCAGGAAGTTGAACAGCCGCGCCGCGTTCGGGGTGGGATTGACCAGCAGCAGGTTGGCGGTGATCCGTGAGCCGGCGGCCAGGTTCTTCCAGTTCTCGTTGAAGACGACGTCGGCCCTCGCCCACGCTTCCAGCAGGTCGCTGACCCCGTCCTGAAGCAACAGGTCGATGTCGGAGACGAAAATCGGCCGGCCCAGCGTCTCCAGCAGCCCGCCGAGACGCTGGAAGCGCACCGACTGGAAATGGGCCACCGGCAGGGCGATCAGCCCCTTGGGCGGCGCGTCATAGCAGCGGGTCGTCACGGCCGAGGCGTCGAAGTCGTCGCCCACGAAGACCAGCCGCTCGTCCTTGACGCCGACCGCCTTGACCGCTTCGGCCAGGCGCTCGGCGCCGCCGATCACGTGGATCACGACCAGGCTGGAGACGTCGCTGTGGCGCAATACCGACAGAGCGTACCAGCGGCCGTACTGGTCGACATATTTCTCGTCGGCGGCGGCGAAGAACACGGCCCGTATGCCGAGCCGGTCGGCCATGGCCTTCAGGCCGGCCGCGTCCAGCGCCTCGCCTGTCGCCGTCAGATAGCGCGCCGGCGCGTCAACTGTCGGCGCGGGGGTCGCCCCCGTGATCGAGCCGATGTCCAGCGAACCCAGCAGGGACCGGTAGTGATGCACCCAGTCGGCCCATTCGGGATCGGCCAGCAGATCGCCCACCGCCACCTTGGGAACCTCGGCCGCCAGATGGGTCAGCAGGCCGATATCGGCATCCGACAGCGGCCGGCACAGCAGCAGACTCATCGCCTCATGGAAGTCGCGCAGGCGCACCAGAGGATGGATGTCCTTGTCAGGCGATACCGCCAGGACGGCCCGGTGGCGGATCTCGGTCGGATGGTCGCCCGCCGCGCGGGCCTCGTCGGCCAGCAGGGTCAGCGCGCCAACATGACCCGGATCCAGCACGATCAGACGGCGCGCGAAGTTCAGGGCCTCGTCCATGCGCCCCAGGGCCTGGTTGCAGCCCATGGCCGCCCCGACCATCTGGGCGCCGCCGGGCATCAGGTCGGCCATCACCGACGCATAGGGCTCGGCCAGGACCACCTCGCCAGCGTTCAGGTGCCGGTTGAAGGCCTGGGACCCTAGCGAGGTCTGCTGCTGGATCAGGGGCCACAGGGCGTGGATGTCCGGCGTCAGGGCCTTGGCCTTCACCAGAGCCCGCAGCGCTTCCAGCACGCGCCCGCCCGCCAGGTGGCTGCGCGACACGCCGATCCAGGCGGCATAGTCATGCGCACCGCCCAGCAGGTGCTCGAACAGCACCAGGGCGTCCTCGGGCCGGTCCTCGTTGAACAGGCGCTCGGCCAGGGCCAGCACCTCATCCTGCCGACCGCCGGTCGATGAGGTCTCCGGGCGACGCAACCGGTCGGCCCGCTCGAACAGCACATCGATCTGCAGGAGCGCGTTGTCGCGCACCTCCGGCATGCGGTTGAATTCCATGACGTCCGCGCACTTGAAGCCCATCTGCGCCATCTTGGCGAAGACGTCCTCGGCCATGGCGCCGCCGATATTGTAGTCGACCAGCGACACCTCGATCTGGATGTAGTCGGCCCTGGCCAGCACCGCCTCGCCGCCCACCAGCACATCCAGTTCCGAGCCCTGGGTGTCGATCTTGACGAAGTCGAAGCTGCGGCCGGCCAGCAGGTCGTCGATCCGGGCCTTGTCGACCTCGTGCCGGATCGCGGTCTCGTCGTCGAAATAGTCGGTGTTCTCGCGATAGAGCGAACTGCCGGTCGATTGCAACCAGGTCTTGCTGAGGAACAGCTCGCCCTTGCCGGCCGCGTTCGACGCCGCCACCTCGTGCCGCTCGAACGGCAGCCGCAGCAGCTTGTCGCGGCAATGCGGGTTGGGCTCGATCAAGGTCGGCAGGCAGCCCGGAAACACCTCCAGGAACCCTTGCGTGAACTCGCCCAGATGCGCGCCGACGTCCAGCAGCGTCCTTGGCGCGTAACCCTCGCGCCGCAAGGCCTCGAGGTGCTGGCGGTTCATCGGCGGACCCTCATCGGCGCTCGGCGGCGGCTATGTCTTCGGCGGTCCAGAGCCGGTTGTCGGGTCCCAGCGGCCGCGCCAGATGGCGACGGGTCAGGGCCGTCTTGTACAGGCTTTCGAAGTCGACCTCGGTCAGCATTTCGCGGTCGTCGCGATCCAGTTCGATGCCGATCTCCAGATAGGCCTCGAGATTGGCGATGTTCGGAGTCGGGCGCTGGCCGGCCTGATACTCGGCGACCATGTCGTGGAACAGGTCCTCAACGCTGCGGACCAGCAGGTCCATGTCGAACAGCACGCAGGTCGAGCGATGGGCCTCAAGCCGGTCGTGCAGGGCCCTCGTCCCCTCGCGGTCGGCCCCCAGGGCCACGGCGCGTTCGACATAGTCCTCGGCCGTCGCGCAAACCAGTTCGGGCAAGCCCGCCGAACGCACCAGACTGCCGCAGACCCGCGAGGCGAAACCCCGGCCCGACAGGGTCAGGACCGGCACAGCCATCCACAGGGCGTCAGACGCCGTGGTGTGGGCGCCATAGGGGGCGGTGTCCAGGAACAGGTCGGCCAACGGATAGCGGGCCATATGCATCGGATTGGGCTGCTTGGGCGCGAAGAACAATCGCTCACTCTCGACGCCGCGCAGGCGGGCCTGCTCGCGCAGGCGGGCATTGGTCTCGGGATTGCTGTCCAGCAGCCACAGCACGCTGCCCGGCGTGCGCTTCAGGATTTCCATCCAGCGGCCAAAGGTGAAGGGCGTGATCTTCTGCGGGCCGTTGAAGCAGCAGAAGACGAACGCGTCCTCGGGCAGGCCGGCGTCGGCGCGGCTGGGCCGGGCCTCGGCCACGATCCGCTTGCGATCATTAGGCTGGTAGCAGGGGATCCGGCGCACCGCCTCGGAATAGAAGCGCTCCAGCTCCGGCGGCGTGATCCATGGATCGCCGATGATGTAGTGATGGAACGGGCTGCCCATGGTGCCCGGATAGCCCAGCCAGTTGACCAGGATCGGGGCTGGACGACGGGCGAAGACCGGCGTGCGTGAGTCGCGCGTGTGGCCGTTCACATCGACCAGAATGTCGATCTGGTCATCGGCGATCCTGCGAGCAGCCTGGTCGTCGGTCATGCCGCGAATGTCGGTGTAGTGCTCGACGGCCGCCCGGGTGCGGGCGTTCAGGGCGTCGGTCGCCGGCGGGCCGCAATAATACGCAAAGACCTCGACCTTCTCACGGTCGTGCAGCTCGAACAGCTCGGCCATCAGATAGCCGACGGCGTGGTCGCGCAGGTCGGACGACACATAGCCCACCCGCAGCCGGCGGCCGGTCAGGTCAATGGGCGCATCGCGGCGCTCGGCGATGATGGCCTCGGGCGCACAACTGCCGTCGCGCTCGGTGAAGGCGGCGGCGGCGCCCAGTTGCAGCAGCGGGTCGTCTGAATAGGCGGCCACCGACAGCGGGTTGATCCCCTTGAGCAGAGCGCGGCGGTCGACGCGCTCCCACGGCTCCAGCGGCGGCCATTTGCATTGCCCCAGCCGGGCCGCGACCAGCTGGCCCACGGCATCCAGCTGGGTGGGGTCAAGATCGGCGCAGCGCCAAAGGGCAGTCTCGGCGCGGCCGGCCTGCTGAGCCTCCAGCAGGGCGCGGGCCATCTGCTTGTAGGCTGAAAAGACGTAGTGGGCATTTGAGCCGGTGATGGCCAGGGGACGCGTGGCCGCAGCGTTCCAGGTGGTGATCGCCACCTCCAGGGCCCCTGCCCGCTCCTGCAGACCGCCCAGATTGATATAGGCCGGCAGGAAATCCGGATTGAGGGCGATCGCCCGCTCCAGATTGGCCATCGCCGCCTCGGTCCCGCCGATCCCCGACTGCAGGGTCGCGCAGTTGAACAGGGCGATGAACAGCTGCGGGTGATCCGGATTGAACTGGATCCAGATCTTGTAGACCTGCTCGGCCATGGCCGACTGGCCGGCGTCGGTGTAGCGCCCGGCGGCATTGATCAGATCGCCGAGCGACAGCCCCTGCGTGGTGATCGTCTGAAGTACGGCGAGGTCGTCGGATTCAACCATGATCATCTCAGCGCGCGGATCGGGCCGGAGCGAGCCCGACTCGTCTCGTCAGATGTTCGCACGTCGGGGCAGCGTCACCAATCACCGCCCGGCCCGGCTATCCTCCTCTGGCCGCCGACGTCTTGCGACGCCGGCGAACCGGAGGGTCTTAGCTCACGCCCAGGTAGGCGACGATCTGCGGATCCGAGAGGCTCTGGACCTGGGTCGTCGTCAGGGCGGCGGCCTGGGTGGCGGTCAGGGCCGAGATGCTGGTCGTGGTCAGGTTGTCCAGCTGGCTGACCGTCAAGCTGGCGATCTGGGTGCCTTGCAGCGAGCCAACCTGGGTCTCGGTCAGACCGCCGATCACCGTGGCCGACAGAGCCGCGATCTGACTGGTGGTCAGCGCCGCGATCTGGGTGTCGAACAGCTCGCCGATATCGGTGGTCGACAGACCCTTGATCTGGTTGACCGTCAGCCCCTTGACCTGGGTTGTGCTCAGCGCCGCCACCTGGGTGTCGACCAGAGCCGAGATGTTGGTCGGGCTCAGCGCAGCCAGCTGGCTGGTGGTGAGGGCGGCGACCTGGGTGTCGAGCAGTTCGCCGATATCGGTCGTCGTCAGGCCGCCCAGCTGCGCAGTCGTTAGACCCTTGATCTGGGTGGTGCTGAGCGCCGCCACCTGGGTGTCGGCCAGGGCCGAGAAGCTGGTGGCCGTCAGGGCGCCCAGTTGCGCCGTGCTGAGCGCGGCGACCTGGGTGGTCGACAACGCCTGCAGGGCGGTAGTGGCGAAGGCGGTGATCTGGCCGGTCGTCAGGGCGCTGACCTGGGTCGCCGACAGCTCGGCGATGTCCGTGGTCGACAGACCCTTCAGCTGGGTATTGGTCAGGCCCTTGATCTGGGTCGCCGAGATGCCCGCCATCTGGGTTTCGTCCAGCGCCGACAGGTTGGTCGCGTTCAGGGCGGCCAGTTGCAGGATGCTGAGCGCGGCCAACTGGGTGTCGGCCAGGGCGCCGACCTGAGTGGTGGTCAGGGCCGTGATTTGCGAGGCCGTCAGGCCCTTGACCTGGGTCGTGCTGAGAGTCGCGACCTGGGTCTCGGTCATACCGGGCAGAACGCTCGGATTGAATGCCCCCACCTGGGCCGCCGACAGAGCGGCGATCTGGGTGGTGGTGAAGTCAGACCCGATATCCAGGTCGTCCATCGCCTTGAGCTGGGTCGTGGTGATGGCCTTGACCTGGGTTTCCGACAGCGCCCCGAACTGGGTAGCGTCGAAGGTCCGGATATTGCTGCCCAGGGCGGCGACCTGGGTCGGGGTCAGGGCCGCGATCTGGGTATCGACCAGGCCAGCGGCCTGATCCACGGTCAGGGCGCCGACCTGCAGAGCCGTCAGCCCCTTGACCTGGGTGGCGGTGAGCACGTCGATCTGGGTGTCGAACAGCGCCTTGACGTTGGTCGTCGTCAGACCTGCGATCTGGGTCGCGCTGAGCGCCTCGACCTGGGTGGTCGACAGCTGCTGGACGTTGGTGCTGGTGAAGGCGCCGATCTGAGCCGCCGTCAGAGCGCCGATCTGGGTGGCCAGCAGCTCGCCGACGTCGGCGGTGGACAGGCCCTTCAGCTGGGTCGCCGTCAGCGCCTGGACCTGGGTATTGCTCAGAGCCGCGACCTGGGTATCGACCAGGGCCGAGACATTGGTCTCGGACAGGGCCTTAAGCTGTTCCGCCGTCAGGGCGCCGATCTGGGTCTCGGAGAACTGCGCCATGTCGGCGGTGTTCAGACCCTTCAGCTGGGTGGCCGTAAGGGCCTTGATCTGGGTGGTCGACAGGGCCGCGACCTGGGTGTCGTCGAGCGCCGAGATGTTGGTCGCCGTCAGGCTGGTCAGTTGCGTCGGCGTCAGGGCCGCGATCTGGGTGTCGGCCAGCTCACCGATGTCGGCAGTCGTCAGGGCCTTCAGCTGCGAAGCGTTGAAGCCCTTGATCTGCGTGGCGTTCAGGACCGCGATCTGTGTATCGGCCAAGGCCGAGATGCCGGTCGAGGTCAGAACGCTGATCTGGGCGGCGCTGAGGGCGCCGACCTGGGTTTCCGACAGGGCCTGCAGGTTGGTGGTGTCCAGGGCCGTGATCTGCGACGTGGTCAGGGCGCCGATCTGGGTGGCCGACAGCTCGCCGATGTCGGCGGGCGACAGGCCCCTCAGTTGGGTCGCCGTCAGGGCCCTGATCTGGGTCGTGGAGATGGCCGCGACCTGGGTCTCGTTCAGGGCCGAGATGTTGGTGGCGCTTAGCGCCGCCAGTTGCGAGGCGGCCAGGGCGGCCACCTGGGTGTCGAGCAGCTCGCCGATATCCGCCGTGCTCAGACCGCCCAGCTGGGTGGTCGTCAGGCCCTTGATCTGGGTGGCGCTCAGGGCGGCCATCTGGGTGTCGGCCAGGGCCGAGACGCCGGTGGTCGACAGGGCGCCCAGCTGGATGGCCGTCAGGGCTGCGATCTGGGTGTCGGCCAGCTCGCCGATATCGGCGGCGCTCAGCCCCTTCAGCTGCGTCGCCGTCAGGCCCTTGATCTGGGTGGCGCTTAGGGCTGCAACCTGGGTATCGGCCAGAGCCGAGACATTGGTCGCGCTGAGGGCGCCGATCTGGGCGGCGCTGAGGGCGCCGATCTGGGTGTCGGCCAGATCACCGACGTTGTCGGCGGTGAGGCGGGCAACCTGAGCCGTGGTCAAGCCCTTGATCTGGGTGGTGCTGAGCGCCGCGAACTGGGTATCAGCCAATTGGGTGACATTGGTCACCGACAGCGCGCCGATCTGGGTAGCGGTGAGCCCGCCGATCTGGGTCTCCGTCAGCGCCTGCAGGTTTGTGACCGACAGGGCCCCGACCTGGGCGGCGCTCAGGGCGCCGACCTGGGTGGCCGACAGCTCGCCGATATCGGCGACCGACAGGCCCTTCAGCTGAGTGGTGCTCAGCGCCTGGACCTGGGCGTTGCTCAGGGCGCCGACCTGGGTCTCACTGAGAGCCGAGACATTGGTCTCCGACAGCGCCTTCAGCTGCTCGGCGCTCATGGCGGCCACCTGGGTAGTCGTCAGTTCGGCCATGTCGGCGGTCGACAGACCCTTCAGCTGAGTCGCCGTCAGACCCTTGATCTGGGTCGTCGACAGGGCCGCCGTCTGGGTTTCGTTCAGGGCCGAGATGTTGGTGGCGCTCAGGGCGCTCAGCTGGACGGTGGACAGAGCCGCCACTTGGGTGTCGACCAGTTCGCCGATATCGGCCGTCGTCAGGGCCTTCAGCTGCGTGGCGGTCACGCCCTTGATCTGGGTGGTGCTCAGGGCCGCGACCTGGGTGTCGGCCAGGGCCGAGAAGCCGGTCGCGCTCAGGGCGCCCAGCTGGGCGGCGCTCAGGGCGGCGACCTGGGTGTCGGCCAGGTCAGCGATGTTATCAGCCGTCAGCTTCGACAGCTGAGCCACCGTCAGACCCTTGATCTGGGTGGTGCTCAGCGCGGCCAGCTGCGTGTCGGCCAGCTGGGTGATGCTGGTCGCCGCCAGGGCGCTGATCTGGGTGGCGCTCAGGCCGCCGATCTGGGTTTCAGACAGCTGCTGCAGGTTAGTGATCGACAGGGCCGCGACCTGGGCCGAGGCCAGGGCGCCGACCTGGGTGGCCGACAGCTCGGTGATGTCGTCCGTCGACAGACCCTTCAGCTGGGTCGTGGTCAGGGACTGGACCTGGCTATTGCTCAGGGCGCCGACCTGGGTCTGGGTCAGGGCCGAGATGGCGGTGTCGGCGAAAGCCTTCAACTGCTCGCTGCTCAGAGCGCCGATCTGGGTCGTGGACAGCTGACTGACGTCTGTTTCGGACAGCCCCTTCAGCTGGGTCGCCGTCAGGCCCTTGACCTGGGTCGCCGAGAAGGCCTGGAGCTGGGGCTCGTCAAGGCTGGCGAGGTAGGACGCCTGCAGGCTGCCCACCTGGGCCGCCGAGAGCGAGCCCAGCTGCGTGACATTGAAGTCGGCATATTCGCCGCCATCTAGCATCTTCAGCTGGGTCGTCGTCAGGGCCTTCATTTGGGTGGTGGTGAAGCCCGCGGTCTGGGTCTCGTCCAGATACTTGAAGCTGGTCGCGTTGAGCGCGGCGACTTGGCTGGTCGTCAGGGCCTCGATCTGGGTCGCGACCAGGGCGTCGGTCACGCCCGGGTGCATCGCCGCCATCTGCGAGGCGGTGAAGCCCTTGATCTGGGTGGTGCTCAGCACGCCGATATCGGCGTCGCTCAGACCCTGGATGTCGGTGATCTTCAGCGCGCCGATCTGGCTGGCGCTGAAGGCGCCGAACTGGGTCTCGTCCAGCGTGCCGACGGCCATGCCGCTGGGCAAGCCGGCGATCTGCGAGGTGGTGAAGCCTGCGATCTGGGTGGTCTGGATGGCGTCAGAGTGCGCGCCAAGCAGCGCTTCAAACGCTGCCGTCTTGAGGGCGCCGATCTGGGTCGTCGTGAGCGTGGCGGCCTGGGTGTCGGTCATGGCGCTGACCCCGTTGCCGGTCAGCGACGACATCTGCGTGGCCGTCAGCGCGCCCAGCTGGGTGGTGTCCAGCCCCTGGATGCCCCCGGTGATCGAACCGACCTGGGTCGCCGTGAGGGCCTTGACCTGGGTGGTGGTCAGGGCTGCGACCTGGGTGTCGTTATACAGTATATCGTTGACGCTGGTGGTTGACAGCGCGGCCACCTGAGTGGCCGACAACGTCGCGACCTGGGTGTCGAGCAGGCTGCCCACAGCCCAGCTGTTGAACCCTGCGACCTGGGTCGTCGTCAGAGCCTTGACCTGGGTTGTCGACAGCGCCGCGAAATGGTCGCCGCTCATATTGTTGAGCGCGGTTGTCGTCAGGGCGCTGATCTGGGTGGCCGTCAGGGCCCCGATCTGCGTATCCGCCAGCGCGACGATCTCGTCGACGCCCAGGGCCTTGATCTGCGAGACGTTGAGCCCCTTGATCTGGCTCTCGGACAACGCAGCCAACTGGAAGCTGTTGAGCTCGATGAGGTTCGTCGCCGAGATGGCGCCGATCTGTGTGGCGGTGAGGCCGCCGATCTGGGTGGGGCTCAGTTGCTGCAGGTTGGTCACCGACAGCGCGCTGATCTGGGCTGCGCCCAGCTGACCGATCTGGGTGGACGACAGTTCGTCGATATCGGCGGTCGACAGGCCCTTCAGCTGGGTCGCCGTCAGCGCCGCAACCTGCGTGCCGGTCAGCGCCGAAACCTGGGTCTGGCTCAGGGCCGAGATGTTGGTTTCCGACAGCGCCTTCAGCTGTTCGGTGGTCAGGGCCGCCACCTGGGTGTCGAGCAGCTCGCCGATGTCGGCGGTCGACAGGCCCTTGATCTGGGTGGCGGTCAGACCCTTGATCTGCGTCGCGCTCAGCGCGGCCGTCTGGGTCTCGTTCAGGGCCGAGATGCCCGTGGCAGACAGGCTGGACAGCTGGGTCGGGGTCAGGGCCGCAATCTGGGTGTCGGCGAGGTCGCCGATGTCAGCGGGCGACAGGCCCTTAAGTTGGGTGGCTGTCAGGGCCTTGATCTGGGTCGTGGTTAGCGCGGCAGTCTGGTCTTCATTGAGCGCGGAGACTCCCGTCGCGCTCAGCGCCGAAATCTGGGTCGCGGCCAGGGCCGCAACCTGGGTGTCGGCAAATTCAAGGATGTCGCCGGCGGTCAGGGCCGACAGTTGCGAGGTCGTCAGGCCCTTGATCTGCGTGGCGTTGAGCACGGCAATCTGGGTGTCGGCCAGGGCCAGGAAGGCCGTCGCGCCCATGGCGCCGATCTGCGAAGCGCTCATGGCGCCGATCTGAGTGGTCGTCAGGGCCTGCAGGTTGGTCACGCCCAGGGCTGCAGTCTGGGATGGCGTCATGGCGCCGATCTGATCGGCCGTCAGCTCGGCGATGTCGGCGGTCGACAGACCCTTCAGCTGGGTCGTCGTCAGACCCTTGATCTGCGTTGCGGTCAGAGCCTGGGTCTGGGTCTCGTTCAGGGCCGAGATGTTGGTCGCCGTCAGCGAGCCCAGTTGGGCCACCGTCAGGGCCTGGATCTGGGTGTCGACCAGCTCGCCCATGTCGGCGGTAGACAGGCCCTTCAGCTGAGTGGGGGTCAGGCCCTTGATTTGTGTCGCGCTCAGCGCCGCAGTCTGGGTTTCATTCAGGGCCGAAACCGCCGTCGCCGAAAGGGCGCCGACCTGCGCCGCGGTCAGGGCGCCAACCTGGGTGTCAGCCAGCTCGCCGATGTCGGCGGCCGAGAGACCCTTCAGCTGATTGACCGTCAGGCCCTTGATCTGGGTGGCGCTCAGAGCCGCCATCTGGGTGTCGGCGAGGGCCGAGACGTTGGTCGCGCTGAGCGAGCCGATCTGGGCCGGCGTCAGGGCGCCGACCTGGGTATCGGCCAGATAGCTGACATTGGTGGTCGTCAAGGCGGCCAGCTGGCCGGCCGTGAAGCCCTTGATCTGGGTGGTGCTCAGCGCCGCGAACTGGGTATCGGCCAGCAGTTTGACGTTGGTCGCGGACAGCGCGGCGATCTGCGAGGTGCTGATGCCGCCGATCTGGGTGGTCGACAGCTGCTGCAGGTTGGTGACCGACAGCGCGCCAATCTGGGCCGTGCTCAGGGCGCTGACCTGGGTCGACGACAGCTCGCCGATGTCGGCGACCGACAGGCCCTTCAGTTGGGTCGTGGTCAGGGCCTGGACCTGGCTGTTGCTGAGGGCGGCGATCTGGGTGTCGACCAGGGCCGAGATATTGGTCTCGGACATCGCCCTGAGCTGCTCGGCCGTCAGGGCGCCGATCTGGGTGGTCGAAAGCTCCCCGACGTCACCGGTGGACAGACCCTTGATCTGCACGGACGTCAGGCCCTTGACCTGCGTCACACTGAGCGCGGCCATCTGGGTCTGATCCAGCGCCGAGATGTTGGTGGCCGACAGGCTGGAAAGCTGCGCCGGAGTCAGGGCAGCCACCTGCGTGTCGGCCAGTTCGGCGATGTCGGCGGTCGTCAGTCCCTTCAGCTGGATCGGCGTCAGAGCCTTGATCTGCGTCGTGCTGAGCGCGGCGGTTTGGGTGGCGTTCAGGGTGGACACGCTCGTGGCGCTGAGCGACGAAACCTGGACCGGCGTCAGGGCCGCCACCTGCGTGTCGGCCAGCTCGGCGACATCGGCTGTGGTCAGGGCCGAAAGCTGCGAGGCCGTCAGGCCCTTGATCTGGGTCTCGTTGAAAGCCGCGACCTGGGTGTCGGCCAGGGCCGAGAAGTTCGTGGCGCCCAGAGCGCCGACCTGCGCGGCCGAAAGGGCGCTGACCTGGGTTTCCGAAAGGGCCTGCACCTTGGTGACGTCCAGCACCGCGACCTGGGCCGTCGTCATCGCGCCAACCTGGGTCTCGGAGAGCTCGCCGATGTCGGCGGCGCTGAGGCCCTTAACCTGGGTGACCGAGAGGCCCTTGATCTGGGTCGCCGTCAGGGCCGCAACCTGCGTATCGACCAGAGCCGACACATTGGTGGCGCTGAGCGCCGTCACCTGCACCGCCGTCAAGGCGCCAACCTGGGTGTCGAGCAGCTTGCCCATGTCGGCGGTCGTCAAGTCTTTCAGCTGAACCGTCGTCAGGCCCCTGACCTGGGTGACGCTGAGCGCCGCCACCTGGGTGTCGGCCATGGCCGACACCTGGGTCGCCGCCAGCGCGCCGATCTGCGCCGCCGACAACGCGCCGACCTGGGTGGTCGAAAGCTCGCCGATGTCGGCGGTCGTGAAGCCCTTCAGCTGCGTCGGCGTGAGGCTGCCGATCTGGGTGGTGGACAGCGCCGCCACCTGGGTGACGTCGAAGGACGAGACCTGGGCGCCCGACAGCGCGCCCAGCTGGGCGACCGAGAGAGCCTGCACCTGGGTATTGGCCAGTTCGCCAATGTCGGTGGTGGTCAGACCCTTCAGCTGGGTCGCCGTCATGCCCTTGATCTGGGTGGTCGAGAGCGCCGCCATCTGGGTGTCGACGAGACCCGAGAACTTGGTGGCCGACAGCACGCTCACCTGCGTCGCGCTCAGCGCGCCGATATGGGAGGTGTCCAAGCCGGCCAGCTGAGTGGAGGTCAGGGCCGAAACCTGCTGGCCGCTGAGGGTGGTAAGCTGACTGACATCGAAGACCACGTTTGGCGCGAACTTCGGGATCTGGGTGGTGGTGAGGGCCTTGATCTGGGTCGCGCTGAGCGCCGCGACCTGGGTATCGGCCAGAACCTCAATGCCGCTGGCGTTGATGGCCCCGATCTGGGTGGAGCTGAGCGACTGGATCTCGGTGGTCGTCAGCGCCTGGATGGCGCTGGCGGGAAGGGCCGAGATTTGAGCGGCGGAGAGGCTCGAGATCGACATTCAGCTGTCCTGGCCGGGGGCCGCGCGGGGCGCGCGCACTCTAACACTTTGTGGGATTGGAGCCTGGGTACGCGGGCGCCGACTCGAACCTGTTACGGTTGAGTTCCGGTAACCTTATTTTCTTTCCAAGAGGTTTCAACGGGACATGCCGACGCAGTCTCCGTTAACCGTGACTTGTCTGGTCAGAAGAACGAGGTGATGAGGCCGAGCCCACACAAACGCCTTTAATATCAAGGCTTGGCTGTGCAAATGCAGGGGCCTTCGGGTCTTGCGGGCGGCCCAGACGCATGTGTCACGGAAGTGTAGTTCTTACTGCCAGGCGCCCAAGATGAAGCAACTTCCAGACCTGGAGAGCACTTGGTGATTCGCCCGATCTTAATGAACGGACCAATTCACACCTAAAATGGCGGCTGAAACGCCGCTTGGAATGTCGCCGGCGATGGCGGGCTCGCGCGATGCTCTCACTGCGGCTGGCCTGAAGGCTCCGATGGAAACGACGGCTCCGCGACTGGCAGTGTTCGAGCGGATCTAGGCCTTCAGCAGCTCGAAACTACCCGCCAGCCCGTCGACCGACGAGTTGGCCACCCAGACATCGAACAAGCCCGACTCCACGACCCAGCGATCCCCCTCGCCGACGAACATCAGGTGCTCGCGCTTCAGCTCGAATTTCACCTCGCGGCTGGCGCCGGGGGCCAGGGACACGCGCTGAAAGCCCTTGAGCTCGCGCGCCGGCCGGGTGCGGCTGGCGACGCGGTCGCGGATATAGAGCTGCACCACGTGCTCGCCCTGCACGGCGCCGGTATTGGTCAGCCTGGCCGCGATGTGAAGCGTATCGCCCCAGGCCAGCTGCGGCGTGCTGAGCTTCAGGTCGCTCAGCGCGAAGGTCGTGTAGCCCAGGCCGAAGCCGAACGGATACAGGGCCTCGTTGCGGATCGAGCGCCAGCGAGCCTTGTATTCCTGGGCGTTCGGATCGACCGGCGCGGGCCGACCCGTAGTGCGGCCATTGTAGAAGAACGGCTCCTGGCCGCTCTCCAGCGGGAAGCTGACCGGCAGACGGGCGGAGGGATTGACCGCGCCGAACAGCACGTCGGCGACAGCATTGCCCATCTCACTGCCCAGGAACCATGTGGCCAGGATGGCGCGGGCGTCGCGCACCACGCCTTCCAGGGCGATGGCGCGGCCGTGGCGTAGCAGCACGACGACAGGCTTGCCGGTGGCGGCAATAGCCTCGGCCAGGCGCTGCTGAACGGGCGGGATGCGGATATCGGTGCGGGACTTGGCCTCGCCGGTCATGTCCTGGCTTTCGCCGATCGCCAGCAGCACAACGTCGGCCGCCTGGGCCGCGGCGACGGCGCGCTCGAAGCCGCCGGCCAGGGTAGTCTCGACCTCGCAGCCGCGCTCGACGATCAGGCTGGCCGGATCGGTCATGGCGGCGCGCAGGCCGGTGGCCAGATCCACGTTCAGGCTCTTGTCGCCAAAGAAGGCCCACGGTCCGACGACATTGTCGCGATCCTCGGCGAACGGACCAATCAGGGCCAGGCGCTGACCGGCGCGCGGCAGGGGCAGGATGCCGCCCTCGTTGCGCAGCAGCACAATCGAGCGGCCGCCAGCCTCGCGGCTCAGTTGCTTGAGAGCCGGTGTCGCCGTGCGCATCGCCTCGACCTTGGCGTTGATCGAGCGATAGGGATTGTCGAACAGCCCCAGCGCTTCCTTCAGGGCCAGCACCCGGCGCACCGAGGCGTCCACCACCGCCATCGGAACCTCGCCCGAAGCGGTCAGCTCCGGCAGGAAGCGCAGATAGAGACCGCTCTGCATGCTGATATCGACGCCCGCCAGGATCGCCAGGCGCGCCGCGTCGCGATCATCGGCGGCGAAGCCGTGGGCCACCAATTCCTGGTCGGCGGTGTAGTCGGAGATCACCACCCCCTTGAAGCCCCACTCGCCGCGCAGGATGTCGGTCATCAGGCGCTTGTTGCCCGTCGAGGGCACGCCATTGATATCGTTGAAGGCCGACATTGTGGTCAGAGCCCCGGCCGCAAAGGCGGCCTGGAACGGCGGCAGATGCACCTCGCGCAGGGTGGCCTCCGACAGTTCGACGGCGTTGTAGTCCAGGCCCGCCGTCACCGCGCCATAGGCGGCGAAGTGCTTGGGCGTGGCCAGCATGCTATCCTCGGCCTTCAGGTCCTTGCCCTGGAAACCGCGCACCCGGGCCTCGGCCAGGACCTGGCCCAGATAGACATCCTCACCCGCGCCCTCTGCTACCCGGCCCCAGCGCTGGTCGCGGGCTACGTCCACCATGGGGGCGAAGGTCCAGTGCAGGCCGGACGCGCTGGCCTCCGACGCGGCGGCCCGCGCGGTGCGCTCGCACAGATGCGGGTCAAAACTGCCGGACTCGGCCAGCGGGATCGGGAACACCGTGCGGAAGCCGTGGATCACGTCGGCAGCGAACAGCAGCGGAATCTTCAGCCGCGAGCCTTCGACAGCGGCCTTCTGGGCGTCGAGCGCGCCTTGCGTGCCCAGGCCGTTCATCAGAGTACCGATACGCCCGGCGCGGGTCTCGGCCAGCAGGGTCTGGGCGTTGCGGATATTGACCTGCGGATTGATGTCGCCGATCGGCGGGCGGATCATGTCGGCGAAGCACGACAGCTGGCCGGCCTTCTCCTCGATGGTCATGCGGGCGAGAAGCGCCTCGATCCGGTCGGACGCCCGGCTGGCCGCGCGGGCCGGGGCCGTGACGGAGAACCCGGCGAGGGCTACGGCCCCGGCGAGCATGGACCGCCGGCTCGGCCCGAACCGGCCGCCTTCACTCGCCTTCGACACCATCGATTCCCTTTGTGCGCCTCAAGCCGGCAACCTCGCCGCTAAAGGCAAAAGGCGCAACCGCGCTCGCCTATTCGGCGGCCTGGATCGCCGGGTCGGCGGGCGTGCGGCCGGCGTTGTAGACCTCAAGGTCAAGAATGCCCTCGCGCTTGGCGACGATGGTCGGCACCAGAGCCTGGCCCGCGACGTTGACGGCCGTGCGGCCCATGTCGAGGATCGGGTCGATGGCTAGCAGGAGACCCACACCCTCCAGCGGCAGGCCTAGCGTCGACAGGGTCAGGGTCAGCATCACGGTCGCGCCGGTGAGGCCCGCCGTGGCGGCCGAGCCGATCACCGACACGAAGACGATCAGGAAATAGTCCGATAGGCCCAGCTGCAGGCCAAAGAATTGGGCCACGAAGATCGCCGAGATGGCCGGATAGATGGCCGCGCAGCCATCCATCTTGGTGGTCGCGCCCAGCGGCACGGCAAAAGCCGAATAGGCGCGCGGCACGCCCAGGCTCTGCTCGGTCACACAGAACCAGGCCCAGGCCGACATAGATCGCGCCGGTAAAGGCCCCCAGCTGGCCCAGCGTGGTCCAGCCATACTGCGCCACGGCGTTGCCCAGCAGGCCGATGGTGCCGATCGGCGTCAGGCGGATCACCCACGATAGTACCTTGCGCACGACAACCAACGCCGAGGCGTTGAAGGCCAGGAAGCCCTTGCCCGCCTCGCCGGCCTTCAGGGCCGCGACGCCGGTGATGAGCGAGATCACCAGGATCTGCAGCACGTTGAACGACAGCGATGTCTTGGCGACGCCGGCGTCATTGACCGTGGTCGAGGCGGTGAGGCCCAGCACGTTGGCGGGCACGAGGCCTGTCAGGAAGTCGAGCCACGATCCGCTGGTCTTCGGCGCCTGGGCCTGCGCGGCGGCGACCGTGGTGTGCAGGCCCGGCTGCAGGATCAGGCCCAGGGCGATGCCGATCAGCACGGCGATCAGCGCCGTGACGGCGAACCAGAACAGGGTGCGCCAGACCAGCCGCGCGGCGTTCTGAAGTTCCGCCAGATTGGCGATGCTGGCGACGATGGCGGTGAACACCAGCGGCGGCACCAGCACGCGCAGCAGTTGAACGAAGATCGAACCGATCTGGCGCAGGGTCTCGGCCAGGGCAAAGCCCGCCTCGCCTTTCGCCGGACCCAGTTCGCGGGCCAGCAGGCCAAGGCCCAGGCCGATGACCATGGCGATCAGCACCTGGAAGCCGAAGCCGCTTATGAAGCGGGACTTGGAAGTGGCGACGGCCATGATCGATCCTGAAACCTAAGTCGAGCGACTAATGTCGTGCGGATAGGTGGGATTATCCAGCATGGTTTTTCGAAGATCGGCTTTAGGAAAGCTGGGGCATGCATCGAGATCGTGGCGCCCTCTGAACGCCAAAACGCCCGCCGACGCTGAAGGGCGTCGACGGGCGTCGTTGGATTTGGCGGTGTTAGTGGCCGCCGACCACTTCCTCGGCGATCTCGTGCACTGGCGCCTTCTTGGCGACAATGGCGAACCAGAGGACGTAGACGTAGCAGACGAGGGGCGCGGCGAAGGCCAAGGCCCTCGACCCGGTCGCCTGCTCGATGGACGCGAAGATCAGCGGCAGGACCGCGCCGCCCACAATGGCCATGCACAGCAGACCCGAGGTCGCCGAGGTCGGCGCCGAGGACCGTTGCAGGGTCAGGGTGAAGATGGTCGGGAACATGATCGAGTTGAACAGGCCGATCAGCAGGGCCGCGAAGGCCGGGATCAGACCGCTGGTCAGCGGCGCCTGGGCCAGGAAAAGGTTCAGCACGCCGGTGTGGGCGGTCGGGATCATGTCCTTGGTAAAGATCACGACCAGACACAGGGCGATGGCGCCCACAGCGACCAGACCCAGCAGGACATAGTCCTTGACCGCCTTCAGCAGCGCCGAGCCGGCGAAACGGCCGATCATCGCGAACACCATGTAGAAGGTGGTCAGCTTGCCGGCCTGCTCGGCCGAGATGTTCAGAATGTTGGTCTGCTCCAGGAACAACAGCAGGTTCAGCGAGATCGCCACTTCGGCGCCGACATAGAGGAAGATGCCGATCGCGCCCAGATTGGCCCATTTCGAGGTCAGGGCCGTGAACGGGCTGACCAGCTTGCCGGTCTTGGGCGCGGCGTCGGTGATGCGCTGACGCACCATGAAGATCATTAGGATGAACAGGGCCAGGCCCAGGCCGATGGCCAGATAGACGTTGCTGACAAAACCCAGAGCCTGCTCGCGCATGGCCTGGGTGACGACGATGTCCTTCTCGAAGATCTCGCCCTTCAGCAGGAAGTTCGCGCCGAACCACAGGCCGCAGGCGGCGCCCAGCGAGTTGAAGGCCTGGGACAGGTTCAGTCGGAACGAGGAGTCCTCGGGCTTGCCCAGCGAGGCGATCAGCGGGTTTGCGGCCACCTGCAGCAGGGTGATGCCCGAGGCCATCACGAAGAGCGCGGTGAGCACGAGGCTGTAGGTGTGCAGCTTGGCGGCTGCGATGGCGATGAAGCAACCGGCGACGATGCCGCCCAGGCCAACCATCACCGATCTGGCGTAGCCGAACTTGGACAGGAAGGCCGCCGAGGGCAGCGACATCAGTCCGTAGGCGATGAAGAAGGCAAAGCCCGTCAGGTTGGCTTCGACGGAGGTCAGCGTGAAGACCGTCTTCATGGTCTTCAGCAGCGGGTCCAGCAGGTTGGTGACCAGCGCCCAGATGAAGAACAGGCAGGTGATATAGACGACGGCCAGGGCCACGCCCTTGCCCTTTTGGGCGGCGGTTGCTGCATTAGCCATTGGTCAGATCTCGCCCTGCGGAGACCGGCCGAGCGCCGATCCGTTCACCGTGGCGCACGTCCGCGCACCGCAACCCAAGCTTGTCATGATTCACTCCCCTGTCCGTCTTCGCGGGACGCGGCATTGCGTCCAGACGTGACAACGTTGTCAAGAGAGGGTGCGGCGCAGCATGGATTTTCGCGCCCAGTTTGCCGGAACAAAAGGCCCCTCACTGCGGTTATTCGCCTAGCTGGGGAGAGCTTTCATGACCACGCTCGTCATCGTCATCACGTCAGGCATTTTCGCGCTCGCGGCCATTATTGGCCTGATCGACCTGTTCGTTCACTTGGTCTGCCGGAGCGCCCGGTCGCTCCGCACGCCAGACGCCCTTCAGGAGCGTGGGAGCGAGCCCCGTCAACGTCCCACGCACGGTATGACCGCATAGGTCCGGGTCACGAACCAACGCCCGGCCAGATCCAGCTCATAGGGCTGGCGCGCGGTCCAGGAACGGTTCTTGAGAGTGAGATCAGGGGCGGCGCCAGGCGCGATCGGCGCGACGATCCAGGCCGGCGCATCGCCTGCCGCACACAGAGCTGACACCTGCGCCAGGGCCGGCGTCCTGGGCGCCGATGGCGCGGCGCCGAAGGGCGTCTTCCAGTCCTGCCCCACCAGTCCGACGGCGATCAGCCGGTCGATTCGGGCGTTCAGGGCGATCGCCAGCGGCCGCGACAGCACCACGCCCGCCCCCTGAAACTTGCTGGCCCAGCTGGCGCGACCCGCAAGGGTCCAGGGCTCGACATCGCCGGTCAGCCACAGCACCTCGCCCGGCCGCTCCGCCAGGATCGCCCGCAAGGCCGGATCCGGACCCGACTCCCGTTGCCGCGCGAAGCCCGAGCGGCCGTCCCACAGCGCCAGGGCCAGCACAGCCAGGGCCGCCGAGCCCCCGATCATCGCCCCTGTCTTCAGCACGCTCGGCCGCGCCGCCAGCCCCAGCGCCGCAGCGGCGGCGACCCAGCCCGGCAGGCCGCTGTTCCAGATCAGACCCAGACCAACGCCCTGCCCTGAAGGCAGAACGGCTAGGCCGTTTTGCAAAGCTCCGAACCGCACAAGGCCCCAGGCCGCGACCAGTAAAGCGGTCAGGCCGATCATCGACCGGCCGGCCACGGTCGGCGCGCTCCAGACCGCGCGATCGCCGATCAGGGCGGCGACCAGGGCGACGGCGGCGGCGACCATCGGGATCAGGTCCCAGCCAATATAGGTCCAGCCCACGACGAGGGCGCAGACCGCCAGAACCCCCGTCGGGCCGCGGCCGGAAAGCCACCAGTGAGAAGCGATCGGCGGTCCAGGCGAAGGCCACGCCGGCCAGTCCGGCGACCAGGGCGGCGATCATCAGGCGACGCACGGGGCCCTGGCTGAGGCGCGCAGCCAGGCCCAGGGTCACGGCCTGTACGGCGATACGGCCCCAGGCCTCGGCAGGCCAAAGCGAGACAAAGACGGTCGGGCTGCGCGCTTCGCTGATGGCCCGCCAGGCCGGGTCCATCACCCGCAACAGACGCTCGGCGACGGGCAGGCCCAGGCCGGCGGCGACCGTTGCGAGAACAGCGCCGCAAAGGCCGGCCAGCAGCCAGCGGCGATCTTCCAGACAGAGGGCGACGAAAAGCACCGCCAGACCGCACAGGGCCATGATCGGATGCAGCGCCAACCCCGCGACCAGCATCCCAGCGGCCAGCCAGCGGCGATCGGCGAGCCAGCAGGCCAGCGCCGCCATGCCGACAGCCTCGACCAGGATCCGCGGCGTGGCGAAGGCCTCGCCATAGGCGAACACCTCGTGCGCCCCGTAATAGGGGGCGACGGCGATGACGAGCACGGTCGCGGCACGGCGCCAGGCGGTTGGCAGGTCGGCCAGCAGGCGCGACATCAGCAGCACAAGCGCCGCCAGCCAGGCGATCAGGCCCAGACCGCTGACCAGCGCGACGGCGGTGTTCAGTCCAACGCCGCTCACCAGCCAGGCCAGCACCGGCGTGTAGAGGCTGAAGCCAAACTGGCCGTCATGCGCAAAGATCAGGTCGCGGCCGACGCCCTGCGGATCCAGCCGCGCAGGGACGCGGCGACCGCCAGGAACGCCCAGCGGCCGATCTGGGAGGTCGCTTGCCCGTTCACGCGGAAGCGCGAGGGGCGCGGAACAGCAGCGCCCGGCGGACGGTGAAGTTGAAGACGAAGACCAGTCCCGCCGTCGGGATCTTGGCCAGCCCCGGCGCCAGGCCGATCCGCTCGACCCACAGGGCCATCAGCAGCTGGGTCAGGACAAGCCCGGCGAGGCCCACGCCCAGGAAACCGGCAAATTCCCGCCGCCGGTCGGCGATGGGTCGATGGCGAAAAACCACCGAAACGCTCAGGAGATAGGTCACCGCGATGCCGGCGCCAAAGCCGATCGCCGCGGCGATCAGATAGTTCAGCCCCGCCCCATGCAGCACCAGCAGCAGACCCCAGTCCACCGCCAGGGCGGCCGCGCTGGCCAGGCCGTAGAGGCCCAGTTCGCGCAAGGCCACCGGCAGGCGGCGCCAGAGATCCGCCGGCAGGTTCATGCTCAGGCGGCGACCTTCTGCGGCACGGCGCGGACGCTACTCAGGGCCTCGCGAGCCCCCGAGACGCCGGCCTCGCCATATTCGGCGTCCTCGTTGACGTCCCAGACATTGTGGATCGTCTCGCCGGCGATGATGTTCTCGGCCGTCAGCAGGCCGGTCATCATGGCGTGGTCCTGGTTGTTGTACTTGTGCATGCCGTTGCGCCCGACGAGATGCAGGCCCGGGAAGTGCAGCTTCAGGTCCAGGCGGATCATCTTGATGTGCTCGGCATAGGCGTCGTCATAAACGGGGTAAGCCTTGTGCTGGCGCACGACGCAGGCGTCATAGACCTCGTCGGGGTTCATCAGGCCGATCTTGGCGATTTCGCGCTTGGCCTGGGCCACCAGGTCCTCGTCGGTCGAGGTCCACAGGCCGTCGCCCTCGAAGCAGAAATATTCGAGGCCCAGACAGGTCGAGACGCCATCCGGGATCATCTCGGGCGACCACGAGCGGAAGTTCTGCACCCGGCCCACCTTCACCGAGGGATCGTGGATGTAGATCCAGTTGTCCGGCAGTTCCTTCTGCGGCTTGCCGATCAAAACGACGGTGATGAAGTCGCGGTACATCAGCTCGCCAGCGTGGAACAGGCTGATCGGCGTGGGCGACACGGCTCCCATCAGCTCGCGCAGCGGGGCCGAGGAGACCACGTCGTCGGCGGTGTAGATCTCGACCGTCCCATCGGCGCGGGTCACCGAAACGGTCCAGATCTTGGCGATCTTGTCATAGTACAGACCATCGACCTTGCGGCCCATGCGCAGCTGGCCGCCCAGGGCCAGGATCTTGTCGGCGCAGGCCTCCCACATCATGCCGGGGCCCTTGCGGGGATAGCGGAAGCTTTCGATCAGGGTCTTGGGCGCGCCTTCAGCGCCGGCCTTGGCGCGAACGCCCAGCGAGCGCTTGACGCCGTCGACGATGGCGGCGGCCAGGTCCAGGCCCTTGATGCGCTGGCTGGCCCAGTCGGCCGAGATCTCGTCGCAGCTCATGCCCCATACCTTCTCGGTGTAGGTCTTGAAGAAGATCGAGAACAGCTTTTCGCCGAACTGGTTGCGCACCCACTGGTGGAAGGTGGTCGGGTCCTTGATCGGACGGGCCTTGGCCCAGCCGAACGAGGCCATGCAGCGCGCGGCCGTCCAGATCCCCAGATTGGCCAGGGCCTCGAAGGCCTTCAGCGGATAGGCATAGAACTTCTCGCGGTAATAGATGCGCGACAGGCGCGGCCGGTCGATGAAGTCGTCGGGCAGGATCTCGTTCCAGAGATCAACCACCTCTTTGGACTTCGAGAAGAACCGGTGGCCGCCGATGTCGAACTTGAAGCCCTTGTAGTCGACGGTGCGGCTGATGCCGCCCACATAGACCGGGTCCATTTCCAGCACGGTCACGCCCCGCCCGGCCTTGGCCAGGGTATAGGCGGTCGTCAGGCCCGCAGGGCCGGCTCCGATCACCAGGGTCTCGACGTGCTGGGCCATGTCCGTTCCAATCCCGTTGTGCAAGGTCAGGATGGGGGAGACTTGGTTAAGGTCGGGTCGCGAGGCGTGGTGAATCGCCATTAATCGTGAATCTGGGACGATGGGTCGCGGAGAGGCCAGGACACGGCTTGCCCGCTTCACGCGGCTGGCCGCTGAAGGGAATGGGAAGGGTCGCGAAGCGTCCGGGCCTCGCCCGGATGATTGAGTAGTGAATACCGTTTCGACGAAGACAGACGCTCCGCGCAGCCGTTATTCGAGAGCATCGCCGGGATTGGCGGGGTTTTAACCCGCTCCGGTAGCTAGGCCCTCGACGGGCGGAGGGGCGGCTAACCCCTTCCGGACCGCATGGGCGATTTCAGCCCATGCCTGCTGCGCCTTCCGACCCGAGCCGCTGGGTTTTCGTCCCGATCTTTCAGGGATCCCGCCCAGTCAGACGCTCAAGGCTGTCATTGAAGACCACGGCGGACGCTTCCCGCTCGACCACACCCCAGGGCCCATCAGGTCGCCGGCCGACGTCCCTTCCCTTGCCTTGGGGTAGGAACAGTATCCATCAGGTTTTGGAGCGGGGGATACAGAAGGGCGAGAAAGTTGGAAGTGATTGATTTTGCTACCTTCTATTCGCTGAACGCGGAGGATAGAGCTCGAAAAGTCCTCCCCCTGAAGGGGGAGGGGATCGCGAAGCGATCGGAGGGGGCAGTGACGGCTGACTCATTGCGGTCTTCCCCCTCCGGCCTCCGGCCTCCGGCCACCTCCCCCTTCAGGGGGAGGACTTACCAGGCGTCCCGCCGACCTTCGCGCCGCAGGGAGCCATCCTTAAAGCTCACGGCGAGAGGATCGCTGGACTGGAATCCTGGATTCGGCGCGACCGCCCAAAGTCTTGGCGACCCGAAAAGTTTCCAAGCAACCGCTCCGAAACCGGGAAAAGCTTCTTATCAAGTCTAGATGTTGCAACGCCCAAAGCCACGACTGTCGATCACCACGTACTCGGCGGCGCCGCCAGGCGAGCGGCTCATCTGCTCGATATGGCCCGTTCTGGCCATTGCGAGCAGGTCTGATCCTGCGCGCGCTCTGAAAGCGCCAATCAGACCTCTCTGAACTGAATAATCAAAAAATACATCGGGCAAATCTGAGCTGGCACCTCGACGCGATATTATAGTTGTGCTTTTCGAAGTTTCTCCCAATTTAGATCCTGGCGCAATTGACGCGCAAAGTCTTGGGATCGCAATCCTGAATGCCCCCACATCGACACAAGACATGACCCGGTTCGAGCAATCCGATACCCTCTTGTTGATCGGACCCAGCGACGCGCGCTTCTCATCCAGGCGCAACATCATGCCATGCGCAAAAAGCTGGTCAGTAAACGCCTGAGACGCTGGTGAATTTTCCAGCGGGACGCTGCTGCAGGCTGAAAACATAATGCTCAGCGAGAGGATCAAGCTAGCCTTCATCTCTAGTATCCAAATGGCACGTCCATACGGATCGGTATGCCAAGGGCATCAGTAAATACTTTCGCCGTCTGGTTGGCAAATATTTCATTAAGCTCAAAATCTAGATCAGACAAATCGTAAGTTCCCTTACCATCTACGCTCTTCCAGTTTTTGTAGTGAGCGAGATTTGACGCAACACCACTTGCAGTCCAATGGCCAATCTCGTGGAATACCATGTAGTTCCAACCAGCCTCCGTGGAACTATAGTATTCAATACCCTCAAGCGAAAGATAAATATGAATTAGCCGCCCAACCCGATAGCCCGCTCCCCCTTACCTTTGCCATACGAAGCGTCGGTGACGAACCAGACCATACGGTTCCACTGAGATTTCAGCTGAGCCCCGGTCATGGTCTTCCCGTCGGGCATTGTGACAACAACGCTATCGACCATCGTTGCGATTTCGCCGCTAATTCGACCCAAATTCGCCTGCAAGTTCGCACGCGCTTGCTCAAGCGCAGCGGCATTCGCTGGATCGGCAAGCTCGCTGGAAACTACGGGCTCGATAGGCGGCTCTGGCGGCGGAGGCTCACCTTGGGATGTCTCGGAGATACGCTGAATGTGAAACTGAGCAGCGATCGGCCCAGCAGTGGCCGTCATCGCCAAGGCGAACGGATAGGCAGTTACATAGACCGGATCGACACTATCGGGCATGACACACTATCGGGCATGACGCACCTCACGGAGAACATCTTTACCGAGAATTAGCATAACTATATCGTCAAAATTGTGACCGATCACACCTTATATTCGTTGGCAGGCAGCTTTCGGCGAAGACGTGGTTTCACAGACGAGGGTGTGGAGCCGGTGCTGTACGCCCCCTACTCCGCCAGCGCGTCCCGCTCCCAAGCCAGATACTCCGGCGTCCGCAGCAACCGATCGCAATAGGCCTGCGCCGGCCCCGCATCGCCATAGTCCCCCAGCCTGACCCCATAGGTCCGGAACCGCGTCGCCACCGGCGTGTAGAACGCGTCCGCGATCGACCACGCCCCCAGCAGGAACGGCCCGCCCGAGCGGTCAAGCAGCTGGTTCCAGCGCGCCGCAATCTTGCGCACGTCGCCCTGCACGGCCTCCGAAAGCTCGACCGCGCGCGGGGTCTCCTCCAGCGCCATGGGGCAGTCCTTGCGCAGGGCGCCGAAGCCCGAGTGCATCTCGGCCGCCACCGAACGCCCCAATGCGCGCAACGCCTTGTCGGCCGGCCAAAGGCCTGCGTCCGGATAGGCCTCGGCCAGATATTCGCAGATCGCCAGCGAGTCCCACAGCACCAGGTCGCCGTCCTTCAGCACCGGCACCAGGTTGCTGGGCGAGTGCTTGCCGATCTCTTCCGACAGCCCGACCTGACGCAGCTGGATCAGGGTTTCGGTGAACGGGGCGCCGGTATGCTTCAGCGCCAGCCACGGGCGCATCGACCAGCTGGACCATTTGCGGGTGCCGATAACGATTTCCATGACGGGTGTTCCCTGACGGCAGATGGCGGGTAGTCAATCGAAGTAGCCTGCGTTTAAGGTGGCCACAATAATTAGAACAACTGTTCGAGGGAGCGCGTCCATGGCGGAAACGGCCACACCGTCGCCGGTTATCAACCCCGTTTCGACCGGCTATCGCCGCTACGCCCTTTGGGTGCTGCTGATCATCTACACGCTGAACTTCCTGGACCGGCAGGTGGTCAATATCCTGGCCGAGCCGATCAAGGCCGAGCTTGGCCTGGCCGACTGGCAGCTGGGCATGATGACCGGCCTGGCGTTTGCGATCTTCTATACCGTGCTGGGCATCCCCATCGCCCGGCTGGCCGAGACCAAGAACCGCCCGATGATCATCGGCATCTCGGTGGCCGTCTGGAGCGGCTTCACCATGCTGTGCGGCTTCACCCAGAACTTCTGGCAGCTGATCCTGGCGCGCATCGGCGTGGGGGTCGGCGAGGCCGGCTGCACGCCGCCCGCCCACTCACTGATCAGCGACTATGTGCCCCGGGAAAAACGGGCCAGCGCCATCGCCTTCTATTCCATCGGCACGCCCCTGGGCACCCTGGCCGGCATGGCCATGGGCGGCCTCGTGGCCGACGCCTATGGCTGGCGGGTGGCCTTCATGGTGGCCGGCGCGCCGGGTATCCTCTTCGCCCTGATCGCGGCCTTCACCCTGGTCGAGCCGCGCCGCCAGCTGGCCGCCGACATCGCCGCCCGCGCCGCCTCGCAGATCAGCTTCGCCGCCGCCCTGGCGGTGCTGGCCACCAAGAAGACCTTCTGGCTGGTGGCCCTGGCCGCCTCGATCAAGGCCTTTATCGGCTATGGCCATGCGCCCTTCACTGCCTCGTTCTTCTTCCGCAACCATACGGCCGAACTGGCGGAGCTGGCGGCGATGTTTGGCCTCAAGTCCGCCGGCTTCCTGGGTCTGGCCCTGGGTTTGATCGGCGGCACCGCCGGCGTGATCGGGGCCTGGCTGGGCGGGGTTCTTGCCGACCGACTGGGGGCCAAGGACCTGCGGGCCTATGTCATCGTTCCGGCGATCGCGTCTCTGATCGCCATTCCGTTCTACATCCTGGCCATCAACCTGCCGAGCGCCATGCCGGCCCTGCTGGTGCTGACCATACCGACTCTGCTGGGCACCCTCTGGTACGGACCGGTCTATGCCACGGCGCAAAGCATCGTGGACCCAGCGATGCGGGCGACAGCCGCGGCGGTGCTGTTGCTGATCATCAACCTGATCGGTCTGGGCCTGGGCCCGCTGGGCGTCGGCGCCCTGAGCGACCTCTTCGCCGGGCCGATGGGCATGGGCGCCGCCGAAGGCGTGCGCTGGGCCCTGATCGTCTCGACCCTGTTGGGCCTGGGCGCCTTCGCCCTGTTCTGGCAGGCCCGAAAGACGATCCGCGAGGACATGGTGGCCTAGGATTGCAGGTCTTCTCCCTTCCCCCTTGATGGGGGAAGGGCGGGGATGGGGGGGTGACCCCGCCTGACGATTTCACGAGGGCCGCGCCAAATCCTGAACCGCTGTCACCCCCATCCCAACCCTTCCCCCATCAAGGGGGAAGGGCTTTGCTGGCGCCCCGAAATTTCCCCACTGGCGCTCCGACTTCCGTTACGTCTACAGTCCCCTCAACAATTAGAACAAGTGTTTGAAGGGAGAGCGCCAGCATGGCAGACGCGATTGCGTCCAGCGGGACAAAACCGCTGTATTCCAACGGCTACAAGGCCACGGTGCTGGGGCTGCTGCTCGCCACCTACACCTTCAACTTCATTGATCGTACGATCATCGCCACCATCGGTCAGGCCATCAAGGTCGACCTGAAGCTGACCGACACCCAGCTGGGCCTGCTGGGCGGCCTGTATTTCGCCCTGCTCTACACGATCCTGGGCATCCCCATCGCGCGGCTGGCCGAGCGCTTCAACCGCGTGACGATCATCTCGGCCTCGCTGGTGATCTGGTCGGGCTTCACCGCCCTGTGCGGCAGCGCCGCCAGCTTCGCCCAGCTGGCCCTGTACCGCTTCGGCGTCGGCATTGGCGAGGCCGGCTGCTCGCCGCCCAGCCACTCGCTGATCAGCGACTATTATGCGCCCAAGCAGCGGGCCACGGCCCTGTCGATCTATTCGTTCGGCATTCCGCTGGGCACCATGTTCGGCGCGGTGGCCGGCGGTTGGCTGGCCCAGGAGTTCAGCTGGCGCGTCGCCTTCGTGATCGTGGGCCTGCCCGGCATCCTGCTGGCGGTGATCGTCAAGCTGGTGGTCAAGGAGCCGCCGCGCGGCCATTCCGAGATGAAGGAAGCGCCCCTCGAAGCTGAAGACGTCGTCGTCGAACCGCCCAAGCCGGCCTTCTCGATGGGCAACGAGTTCCGCGAAATGTGGGCCGTGACCAAGGTGCTGTTTGGCAAGTGGCCGGTTCTGCACATGGTGCTGGGCGTGACCATCGCCTCGTTCGGCTCCTATGGCTCCGGCGCTTTCGTGCCCTCATACTTCGTGCGGGCCTTTGGCCTGGACCTGGCGCAGGTGGGCCTGATCACCGGCCTGATCGGCGGCTTCTCGGCCGGGGTCGGCACCCTGGTGGGCGGCTTCCTCAGCGACTGGGCCGGCAAGAAGAGCGCCAAGTGGTACGCCCTGACGCCGGCGCTGGGCCTGCTGATATGCACCCCGATCTACATCCTGGCCTATCTGCAGACCAGCTGGGAGGCCACGGCCATGATCCTGCTGATCCCGGGCGTCTTCCACTATGTGTATCTGGCCCCGACCTTTGGCGTGGTGCAGAACTCGGTGGACCCGCGCCGGCGCGCCACGGCCACGGCCATCCTGTTCTTCTTCCTGAACCTGATCGCCCTGGGCGGCGGACCGGTCTTCACCGGCTGGCTGATCGACCATCTGGCGCAGTACAACTTCAATACGCAGAACCCCGCCGGGCTGATCGCCGCGCTGTTTGGCTCGTTCGGCCTGCCGGAGACCGCAACCAACTTCGCCGCCGCCTGCCCCGGCGGCGTGGCCCCCGCCGGCTCACCCGTCGCGCTGGCCGACCAGTGCCGCACCACCCTGGCCCTGGCCAGCCAGCAGGGCATCATCGTCTCGCTGTGCTTCTATGCCTGGGCGGGTCTGCACTACGCCCTGGCCGCTATCGGCATGGTCAAGCACATGCAGGAGCGGGCGGTGGCTCAGGCCTAAGCCTAGAAAGCGGGTGGTGGCTAAGCCGTCACCACCCGCCCCTCGCGGACTTCGACCGGCCACGCCGACAACTTCGCCCCCACGCAGGGACCGCCCACGCAGGCGCCCTCCTCCACCGTGAACATCGCCCCGTGCCAGGAGCAGGCGATCAGCCCGCCATCAGGCGTCAGGTACTGATCCAGCGTCTGCGCCAACGGCAGGCCCGCATGCGGACAGCGGTCGACATAGCCAAACACGGCCTGGCCGCGCCGGACCACGAAGCCGTGGAAGCGCCTGTCGCCGATCTGCAGGACGTAGTTGCGCGCCTTGCCGTCGGCGATCAGCTCGAGCGGCCCCAGATTGACACCAGCCGGCGTCGTCCAGACCCGTCCGACCTGATCGCCGTCTGGACTCAAACCCGCTCGACCGTCTGCTCGATGGCGCCGAAGATCGAGTGGCCCTTGGCGTCCTTCATCTCGATCCGCACGGTGTCGCCGCCCAGCAGGAACGGCGTCGTGGCCTTGCCGTGCACCAGGGTCTCGACGGTGCGCAGCTCTGCCAGGCACGAATAGCCCAGGCCGCCCTCGGCCACCGGCTTGCCCGGACCTTCGTCGACGCCACGATTGCTGACCGTGCCCGAGCCGATGATGGTGCCCGCCGACAGCGCGCGGGTCTTGGCGGCGTGGGCCACCAGGGTCCCGAAGTCGAAGGTCATGTCGACGCCAGCGTCGGCCTGGCCAAACAGCTGACCGTCCAGCTCGACCAGCAGCGGACCATACAGCTTGCCGTTCTTCCAGGCGTCGCCCAGCAGGGCCGGCGTCACCGCGACGGGCGAGAAGGCGCTGGCCGGGATCAGGTTGCGCAAGCTGACGTCGTTGCACAGCATGACCAGACGGATCGCCGCCAGGGCCTCCTGCCGGGTCGCGCCCAGCGGCACGTCGCCGACGATCACCGCCACCTCGCCCTCGAAGTCGCAGCCCCAGGAGGCGTCGGCTAGCGGGATCTCGTCGCGCGGACCCAGGAAGCCGTCCGAGGCGCCCTGATACATCAGCGGATCGGTCCAGAAGGTCTGCGGCATCTCGGCGCCGCGCGCCCTCCGCACCAACTGCACGTGGTTCACATAGGCGCTGCCGTCCAGCCACTGATAGGCGCGCGGCAAGGGGCTGGCGGCGTCGTGCTCGTGGAAGCGCTCCTTGGGCACGCCGCCGTGCTCAAGGCTCTCGGCCAGGCCGCGCAACAGAGGCTCGCAATGCTCCCAGTTATCCAGCGCCGCCTGCAGGGTGGGCGCGATGGTCGCCGCGTCGGTAAACCAGGCCAGGTCGTTGGAGACCACCACCAGCCGGCCGTCACGGCCGCCTTTGAGAGACGCGAGCTTCATGGGCGCTTCCTCTTTATCGTTATGGTTATGGCAGGACGGCCTTGGGGAAGCCCGACCAGCAGGCGTCATAGTCGGCCTGAAGCGACGAATGCTCCAGAGCAAATCGCGTTGGGCGGATCACCCAGCGGCTCTCGAACATGAAGGCCATCGTGTTCTCGATCCTGTGCGGCTTCAGATCCGCCGCCACCGCGCCCTGCCAGCTGGCCAGATCGGGGCCGTGATCGCTCATGGCGTTGTGCAAGGATGCCCCTCCCGGCGAGAAACCCCCAGCCTTGGCGTCATAGGCGCCGTGCACCAGACCCATGAACTCGCTCATCACGTTGCGGTGGAACCACGGCGGCCGGAACGTGTGCTCGGCCACCATCCAGCGCGGCGGGAAGATCACGAAGTCGCAATTGGCGGTGCCCGGGATCTCGCTGGGCGAGGTCAGCACCGTGAAGATTGACGGATCGGGATGGTCGAAGCTGACCGTGTTGATCGTGTTGAAGCGGGCGAGATCGTATTTGCAGGGCGCGAAATTGCCGTGCCAGGCCACCACGTCCAGCGGGCTATGATCCCATTGGCTGGCCCACAGGCCGCCCTGGAACTTCTGGATCACTTGGGTCGAGGCCTCGACATCCTCGAAGGCCGCCACCGGCGTCTCGAAATCACGCGGATTGGCCAGGCCGTTGGCGCCGATCGGACCCAGATCCGGCAGCTTGAACGCCGCGCCGTAGTTCTCGCAGACATAGCCCCGTGAAGACCCCGCGACCTCGACCCGGAACCGCACGCCGCGCGGGATCAGGGCGATCTCGCCGGGGCCGGCGGTCAGGACGCCCAGCTCGGTGACCAGGGTCAGCACGCCCTGCTGCGGCACGATCAAGAGCTCGCCATCGGCGTTCTGGAACACCCGGTTCTGCATCGAGGTGTTGGCGAGATAGAGATGGATGCCGATCCCGGCCTGGGTCGCCACGTCGCCATTGCCAGCCAGGGTGCTCAGGCCATCGACGAAATCGGTCGGCGCGTCTGGAACCGCAATGGGGTCCCAGCGCAGGCGGTTGGGCGTCACCGGGCCGTCGAACGGACCGCTGGCCAGGGTCGGCTGGGCGTAGGGCTCGTAGCGACCGTGACCGGCGCTGGGCCGCAGGCGGTAGAGCCAGCTGCGGCGGTTTTCATGCCGGGGCGCGGTGAAGGCCGTGCCCGACAGCTGCTCGGCATAGAGGCCGAACGGAACCTGCTGCGGCGAGTTCTGGCCCACCGGCAGGGCGCCGGGCACGGCCTCGGTGGCGAAGTGGTTGCCGAAGCCGGATTGGTACTTGAGCGCGTCGCTATCGGTCACGTGCATCCTCCCCCACTCCGCTCTTCCCGGCGAAGGCCGGGATCCAGATTCATCCGGAGCGGTTCGTGGGCTTCACCTGGGCCCCGGCCTTCGCCGGGGAGAGCGGGATTGTGGGACGGGAAACGGGCTCCCGTCCACCAGCCTTAATCAGGCCTCGACCGTGATCACGCCGCGGCGGATCTGGTCCAGCTCGATGCTCTCGAACAGGGCCTGGAAGTTGCCGTTGCCGAAGCCTTCATTGCCCTTGCGCTGGATGATCTCGAAGAAGATCGGGCCAAACAGGTTCTCGGTGAAGATCTGCAGCAGCAGGCCTTCCTCGCCGACATTGCCGTCCAGCAGGATGCGGTTCCTGCGCAGGCGCTCGGTGTCCTCGCCGTGGCCGGGCACGCGTTTGTCGACCAGCTCGTAATAGGTCTCGATGGTGTCCTGCAGCTTGACGCCGCGGGCGCGCAGCTTCTCGACGGTGTCGTAGATGTCAGGCGTGGTCAGGGCCAGATGCTGGATGCCCTCGCCGTTGTACTGGCGAATGAATTCCTCGATCTGGCTCTGGTCGTCCTGGCTCTCGTTCAGCGGGATGCGGATGGCCTTGTCGGGCGCGATCATCGCCTGGCTGAACAGGCCCGTGGCCTGGCCCTTGATGTCGAAATACTTCTGCTCCTCGAAGCCGAAGACGTCGCGATAGAAGGTCGACCAGGTGCGCATCTGGCCGCGCTTGACGTTGTGGGTCAGGTGGTCGAGCAGATCCAGGCCCACATTGTTCTTGGCCTCGGCCAGGGCCGCGCCCGGAACCTGGTTCCAGCTGTCATAGATCGTGCCCAGATCACCATGGCGCTCGACCAGATACAGCATCGAGCCGCCGATGCCCTCCAGCACCCGCGCGCCCTCGCCCAGCACCGTCTTGCTGGCGTCGGCGGCGACCGCCCCACGCTTCAGCGCCTCCGCATAGGCAGCCTCGACGTTTTCGACGCGGAAGGCCATGCCGTTGGCCGACGGGCCGTGGGCGGCGCGGAACTCCGCGACCTGGCCGGTGGTCTCTTCATTGACCAGCAGGTTGATGCGGCCCTGCTTGTAGCGGGTCACGGCCTTGGTCGGATGGGTGCTGGCGGGCACGAAGCCCAGCGCCTCGAACAGCGCCTTCATGGCGGCCGGATCGGGGCTGGTGAACTCGACGAACTCGAAACCATCAAGGCCGAGCGGGTTTTGGGCGGTCATGGTCATGGTTTAGCTCCCAGAACTCAGCGCGCCAGCGCGGCCGGCAGGGCGGCGATCAGGCGGTCATTGTCGGCCGGTCGGCCGATGGTGATACGGACCCAGCCGCCGGCGACGGGCGTCGGGCGAATGATCAGCCCTTCCTGCAGCAAACGCGCGGTCGTGGCCTCCGGGCCAGCCGGCGAGCGCAGGAACACAAAGTTGGCCTCGCTCTCGGTGTGCTCGATGCCCATGGCGTCCAGCGCCGCCTCGACCCGGCCACGTTCGGCGATCGTAAGGGCGACGGTGCGCTCAAGGTGTTCGCGATCAGCGAGGGCGGCCAAGGCTGCGGCCTGGCTGATCGAGGTGACGTTGAAGGGCGGACGCAGGCGATCCAGATAGCCGACCAGCTGCGCCGACGAGGCGATGCCGTAACCCACCCGCATGCCGGCCAGACCATAGGCCTTGGAGAAGGTGCGGGCCGAAACCCACGGCCCGCCCCAGGCCTCCAGCAGGGCGAAGGTGTTGAAGGCCTCGTGATACTCGCGATAGGCCTCGTCCACGAAGACCAGGGTCGACCGGGGCGTCACCGCCAGGATTTCGCCGATATCGACGCCGGTCAGGGCGTTGCCGGTCGGATTGTTGGGCGTGCACAGGACCAGCAGCTTGGGGCCCTTGGCGGCCTCGACCTTGAAGGCTTCGACGTCGAGGTCGAAATTGGCCAGGCGCGGCACGTCGACGATGGTCGCCTCGGCGCACTTGGCGAAGATCTCGTAGGCCGGGAAGGTCGGGCTCGACATCAGGATCGTCTCGCCCGGCGCGATCACGGCCCGGAACAGATAGTCGATCAGGGCTTCTGAGCCCGGCGACACCACGATGCGGGCCGGATCGACCGAGAGGTGCGAGCCCAGGGCGTCGCGCAGGGTCTCGCAATAGGGATCGGGATAGATCTCGGGCGAGGCCAGCGCAGACTGCACGGCGGCGGCGATGGTCGGGCTGGGGCCCAGCAGGTTCTCGTTGCTGGCCAGTTTGGACAGGTCGTGGCGGCCCGCGCGACGACCCGCCTCGGCCAGGGTCATGCCGGACTTGTAGGCCTGGACGGTTTCCAGCGCCGCGCGGACGGGCGACGGCACGGCCGAAGCCAGGGGCTTCTGGTCGACAACCAGCATGAAACCGCTCCTCGAATGAACAGCGGTCAGGATAGCGCGGAGGGAAAGTCAGAACATGCCGATGATGACCTGGCTTGCGGCCTTGATGGTCATATTGTGCTAATAGATTTAAGAAAACCGCTACACACTTCCACCAATCACGCTCAATAACCTTTCGTCATTCCCGCCCTTGTGGCGGGAACCCCTGTTTCAGCTGCCATGTGAAGCGCCAGCGAAGTGCGCGCGCACTTCGCCCCTCCCTCACCTGCGGCGGACAGAGGGCTCCCGAGCCAAAGGCTCGGAATGACGTATTAAAGGGGCGTGACGCATACCTACGCCAGGTAATCCAGCGGCAAGGCCGGCGAGTCCTTGATCGTATCCAGCACGAAGCTGGACTGGATGCCCTTCACGGCCGGCATCTTCAGCAGACGTTTCATGGTGAAGTCGGCATAGGCGTCGAGATTGGGCGCCACGACGCGCAGCAGATAGTCGTAGCCGCCCGTCATAGCGTAGCAGCCAACCACGAGGGGCTCTCGCAGCACCGCTTCCTTGAAGGCTTCGGCGGCGGTCTCGCTGTGGCGATCGACCTGCACCTCGACATAGGCCAGCAGGTCGAGGCTCGCCTTGCGGCGATCCAGCAGGGCCACATAGCCGGCGATCAGGCCCGAGGCCTCCAGCTGCTTGACCCGCCGCAGGCAAGGGCTGGGCGACAGCCCGACCCGCTCGGCCAGATCGACGTTCGAGATCTTGCCGTCCTGCTGGAGGATTTCGAGGATCTTGCGATCGGCGCGGGTGAGCTTCATCGTGACCGGGTTTGGTGAAGGATTGGCAGGATGTGCCAACGGTATAGCAGATAGCAGGCGCGCGCTCTCAGAGGAGTTGTCGAATGTGGAGCTGCAGGAGAAAGCTGTCATCCCGGACAAGCAAAGCGCAGATCCGGGACCGCCGGAAGCGCGGCGCTCAGTGTCGGTCCCGGATCTGCGCGCTTGTCCGGGATGACAATCGCCTTTGGTCTTCCGGGGATTAGCAAACAGCAAAACGCCCGGGGCTTTCACCCCGGGCGCTTCGAATTCAAACCCTGATCGAAACGATCAGTTGGCCAGACGGCGCAGGAACGACGGGATTTCCAGATCCTCGCCTTCGTCAATCTGTTGCGCTTCCAGAGGCTGAGCAGCCGGGCGGGCGCTGGTGGTCGAGCGGGCCTGGGGCTGCTGTTGCGGCGCGGGCGGCTGATAGTCGCGCTGGCGGCCACCGCCAAACAGGCTCATCCAACCCGACTTCTGCGGCTGACGGTCGGCATAGTGCTGCTCGGTGTAGAGCGGCGCATCATCGGCCTCCTCGACCATCGGATCGACGATCCGGGTGACCGTGCGGGGGGCCGGGGTGGTGATCCGAGGCTCGGGGGCGGCCTCGGACACGACGGGCTCCTGGAAATAGAGATCGGCCTGCGGCGCCTGGGCGACGACCTCCGGCTCCGGCTCATAGGCGGGCTCGGGCGCGTAGGACGTCGGCTGGGCGACCGGGCGATCCAGCGGCCGGGCTTCGTAGCGCGAGGTCGGACGGGCCGGCTCGGGCTGTGGGGCCGGACGCGTGGTGTCGACGATCAACGGCGCGGTCGTGGTGTTGCGCGTGACAGGCTTGGGCTCGATCTGGGCGATGGAGGCGCCGTCCATGCCGGTGGCGACCACCGAGACGCGGATCACGCCTTCTAGCGACGGATCGAAGGCCGCGCCGAAGATGATGTTGGCTTCCGGATCGACCTGATCGGAGATGGCGTTGGCGGCTTCGTCGACTTCCAGCAGCGTCATGTCCATGCCGCCGGTCACGTTGACCAGCACGGCCTTGGCGCCCTTCAGCGAGACTTCGTCCAGCAGCGGGTTGGCGATGGCGTTTTGGGCGGCCATCAGGGCGCGGTCTTCGCCGGTGCCCTCGCCGGTGCCCATCATCGCCTTGCCCATTTCGGTCATGACCGTGCGGACGTCGGCGAAGTCGAGGTTGATCAGGCCCGGCAGAACCATCAGGTCGGTGATCGAACGAACGCCCGAGTGCAGCACCTGGTCGGCCATGCCGAAGGCTTCGGCGAAGGTGGTGCGCTCGTTGGCGACGCGGAACAGGTTCTGGTTGGGAATGACGATCAGGGTGTCGACATAACGCTGCAGCTCACCGATGCCGGCGTCGGCCAGGCGCATCCGGTGGCGGCCTTCGAAGTGGAAGGGCTTGGTGACGACGCCGACCGTCAGGATGCCGCGCTCGCGCGCGCACTTGGCGATGATCGGGGCAGCGCCGGTGCCGGTGCCGCCGCCCATGCCGGCGGTGATGAAGACCATGTGAGCGCCATCCAGGTGCTCGCCGATCTCGGGGAAGCTTTCTTCAGCGGCGCTCATGCCCACTTCGGGGTGCGCGCCGGCGCCCAGGCCCTGGGTGACCTGCACGCCCAGCTGGATGCGACGGTCGGTCTTGGCGAACTGGAGTTGCTGCGCGTCGGTATTGGCGACCACGAACTCAACACCTTCGAGGCCCGCCTCGATCATGTTGTTGACGGCGTTGCCGCCAGCGCCACCGACGCCGAACACGACGATACGCGGCTTCAGTTCAGTGGTGCGCGGCGCAGAAAGTGAAATAGCCATGGAACCCACGCGACCTTACGCCGAAATCGTCAAACAGGACCCCGGCGGAGCAACCGTCGGGAACGCCTCGACGATCGGGTTAACAAAACAACCACCATCGTTAATCGGCGGTTAACTGCATAATATGAGTCGGGGACAGGTCGAGCGCTGCCAGAGCACAATTCGTGCGCCATCAACAGAATCTCTTGGGAGTCCAAGGGTTCCGCGCCGGTGTTGATAGTTGATGCGACCGAACGCCGCTGTCGTCTATTTCGCGACTTGGCGAGAGCTTGACCACGCGCTCAAGCATGGCCTTTGGCGCAACCGTTAAAGGTTGTCGCGCAACCAGGCGGCGGCCTTGGCCATCGGGCTCGCGTTCGGATCGATCGGACGCTTGCGCAGGGCGGCCGTCGCCAGGGCCTTGGGCGAGACCACTTCGCGCGGACCAAAGGCCGAGCGGTGCAGCACGCCGGCGGCGGCGCAGAAGGCCGGGCCCGAGGCGGCGTCGGCCAAGTGTGGCACCCGGCGCGGACGGCCCAGGCGAACCGGACGGTCGAACACCCGCACGGCCACTTCGCGCACGCCGGCCAGCTGGCTGGCGCCGCCGGTCAGGACGATGCCCGCGCCCGGTTCGACCGGCGCGCCCGAGGCCTTCAGG
Source organism: Caulobacter sp. 32-67-35 (assembly GCA_002280875.1). Classification (GTDB taxonomy): domain Bacteria; phylum Pseudomonadota; class Alphaproteobacteria; order Caulobacterales; family Caulobacteraceae; genus Caulobacter. The sequence goes on from NCEV01000003.1 coordinate 145,251, forward strand.
CGCTCGCGCAGCAGTTCCAGGGTTTCCTCGACGCGCGGCTGGATGATGCCCTTGAGCAGACTGCGCGGCGCGATCACCGGACCCGCGCCCGGATCGTCGCCGCGCGGCGGGGCTTCGATCATCTCGCGGTCTTCATTGGCCGAGGCGATGGCGCTGCCGTGCAGGGTCTTGATGCGCTCGGCGCCGGCGACCGAGGTCTGCAGGCCGCGCGCGATATCCTGCGTCACGTGCCCGCCGCCGACAGCCAGGCTGTCGACGTGGCACAGGGCGCCATTGTTAAACACCGCCACCGAGGTCGAGCCGCCGCCCATGTCGATGCAGACGGCGCCTAGGTCCATCTCGTCCTCTTCCAGGGCCGCCAGGGCCGAGGCGAAGGGCGCGGCGACCACGCCCTCGAAGGACAGGTGGGCGCGCTCGACACAGTGGGCCAGAGTGTGGAAGACGTTCTCGTTGATCGAGACGACCAGCAGTTCCAGGCCCAGGGCGCGACCAAACATGGCGCGCGGATCGCGAATGCCGCGCTGGCCGTCGACCGACCAGGCGATGGGCAGCAGGTGGATTGGCTTACGACCGGAAATCTTGACCTGGGCCAGGGCCGAGGCGATGGCGCGCGAAAGGTCGCCGTCGGCGATGGGCCGGGCGCCCAGCGAAACCTGGGTGTGAACGCGGTTGCTGGCCAGCTGACCGCCGGCCGTACAGATGCTGACGCCCTGGACGTTGACGCCGGCCACGGTCTCGGCGCGCTCGACGGCCTGGGCGATGGCTTGCGCCGCCTCGTCCAGATTGACGATGGCCCCGCCGCGTACGCCGCGCGACTGCACATAGCCGACGCCGGCCGTGGTCAGGGTGCGGTTTTCGCGATGAATGCCGTCGGCCTTCATGATGAAGCAGGTGACCTTGGACGCGCCCAGATCGACAGCCGCGACCGCAGGCTGACGAACGAGCGTCGCCTTCAAGCCGTCACGGGCCTGTTTCCGATCTTCCAGTCGCGACATCGCTATCGTCACCCCAACACCATCACGCTACGCCCCGCCGGCCCCGGTCTGCCCAGGCAGAGCCGCGTCGCGAGGTCTCACTGCCACCATCTCGGGATCACGCAGGTCGATGCGCGCAAACCCCAGATCGAGGATTCTCTGTCTCTGGTCCAACTGATCCAGCTGGATCAGGGCAGATTCTTCGTCGATCGCCGGAAGCTGGATCAGCGAGCCGTCCTTCAGGCGCAGATCCCAGCGGCGATCATCGACGCGCACCAGCGCTTCCAGACGGTCGCGTAGGCGTGGACGGGCGGCGACGGCCGGCAGGATCGCGCCGGCGGCCTGGTCGGCGCCCTGCCCCACCACCAGCGGCAATTGCGGGAAACGCGCGGCGTCGGCCTCGGAGATCACCCGGCCTTCGCCGTCGATGACCCGCATGCGGCCGCCGCTCTGCCAGACGGCCAGCGCGGGGCGCTCCTCAACGCTCGACCCGTTGGCGGATCTCGGCGAGGTCGAGGCCCAGGGTGGGCTGATCGAGATAGAGGCCCGCGGCACGGCGAATATCGGCGTCGGCCTGAGCGGACGCGCCCTGAACGTGCAGGGTCTTCAGCTTGAAGCCGGCGGTCGCGAATTCGCTGTCCACGCCCTGGCGCGCAGCCGTGACGAGGCGCTCGGCCCGATGGCCGGTCGCGAGCATCACCACAAGCCCAAGGCCAAGCGCCGCGCCGGCGACCCCCAAGGCGAACGCGGGCGACAAGCCCACGCCCTTGGCGGCGCGCAGTTTAGCGGCCGGCTGCGCCCCCTTGGGCGCCGCCGAACGAGCCTTGTTCGGACTTGCGGGCGCTTCGGCCCGAGGGCGCCTAGGCTTAGGCGATCCCCCCCGCACTACAGCGGGCATAAGCGTCCTCCACGATCCAGAGCACTAGTTGATCAAACGAAATTCCAACGTGGTCGGCCTGCTCGGGTGCGAGCGAAGTCGGTGTCATGCCGGGTTGCGTATTGACCTCTAGAAGGACCAGAAGGTCGTTAATGTCGTCATAACGGAAGTCAGATCGGGTTACGCCTTGGCAACCAAGAGCTGTGTGGCCAAGCTCGGCCATCCGCATGGCCCTATCCCTTACGCTGTCAGGGATTGGGGCCGGCAGCACGTGGATGGAACCGCCTTCCGAGTACTTGGCGTCGTAGTCATAGAAACCTGTGGACGAGCGAATATCGGTCACCGCCAGGGCCCTGGGACCATTTGACTCACCCAGCACGGCGACCGCCAGCTCCAGCCCGCGCACATAGGGCTCGACCATGACCTCCTCGCCGTAAGTCCATGTGGGAGCAGACAATTCCACCGGCGGACGGTTGGCGCCTTCCAGAACGATGAACACCCCAACCGAAGATCCCTCGGCATTGGGCTTCACCACGTAGGGTGGCTGCATCACATGGTCGCGTGCGACGTCGTGGCGGCTGAAAAGCCCGCCGCCGGGCACGGTGACACCCGCAGCGGCCAGCACGGCCTTGGCCTTGGCCTTGTCCATGGCGAGCGCCGAGGCCAGAACGCCGGAGTGGGTGTAGGGCAGTTTCAGCGTTTCCAGCACGCCCTGCACGCAGCCGTCCTCGCCCCATTCACCATGCAGGGCGTTGAAGACCAGGTCCGGCGCGACCCTGGTCAGCACCTGGGCCACGTCCTTGCCGGGATCGACGCGGGTGACCCTGGCCCCCAGTCGCTCCAGCGCATCGGCGCATTCCCGGCCCGAGACCAGGCTGACCTCGCGCTCTGAAGACGGGCCGCCGAGCAGGACGGCGATGTGGCGGCCGGCCAAGGGGGCGTCGGTGTTCGGCTGGGTCATGGAGGGGCTCGTGAACTAGGGCTGAGCACTCCTAGTCAGCCGGAGCCCTCCTGCCAATATCGGTTGTCATCCCGGCCGTAGCGCGACGCGCGAAGAGCCGGGACCGCGGCACACGCCAGCGCTTGCCGCGGTCCCGGATCGCCCCTGCGGGTCGTCCGGGATGACAGGTTCAGGCTAGTGCGCCGCAGCCGCCGCAGCCGTCGCAGGCTTCATCGCCCGGAAGTCGATGTCGCTGTCAGCCACCAGATAAAGGAAGCTGGCCCACGCCGCCACGTTCTGGGCCAGTTCGCCCGGACGCACCTTGTTCAGCGTGTCATCGGCCGTGTGGTGGTAGTCGAAATAGCGGCTGACATCCTGGTTCAGGTTGATCACCGGCACGCCCGCGCCCTCGATCCCGGTGATGTCGACGCCGCCATGCGCCGCCGGCGCGCGATCCAGGTAGATGTTCAGTGGCGTCAGGATACGGGTCGCGGTCTTGATCACCGGATGTTCCAGCGAGCCGGCCGGAACCTTCAGGCTGTAGATGCGGTCGGCGCCGCTGTCGCTCTCGCCCGCCAGGATGATCCTGGACAGGCTGTCCTTGTTGGCGGCCAGATAGGCGTCGGACGAGCCGCCGCTTTCCTCCGAGCCCCACATCACGACGCGGATGGTGCGCCTGGGGTGCTTGGGCAGGTCGCCGATCAGCTTGGCGGCGGCCGTGGTGATGGCGACGCCCGTGGCGTCGTCCAGAGCGCCGGTGCCGACGTCCCAGCTGTCGAGATGGCCGCCGATGACGATCACCTCGTCCGGCTTTTCCGAGCCCTTGATATCGCCCGAGATGTTCCACGCCACGCCCTTGGGGTCGACGCTGGACTGCAGGTTCAGCTTGATGCGCAGCGGGCCCTTGGCGGCCAGGCGCTGAAGCTGCTCGGCTTCCGGCACGCCGATCGCGGCGGCGGGAATGGTCACCACGTCGTCGCCATGGGTGGTGACGCCGGTGTGGGGCACCGAGGAGTCCGAGGTCGAGATCGAGCGGATCAGCAGGGCGATGGCGCCGCGCTTGGCGGCCTCCACGGGACCGGCCCGGCGCGAAATGCCGGCCACGCCATAGCCAGCGCCGTCCTGGGCGCGAACCATCGGCTGGGTGATGACCACGATCTTGCCCTTCAGCGCGCCTTCCGGCGCGGCGATCATCTCGGCATAGGTCGCAAACAGCGCCACCTCGGCCTCGACGCCGCCGGCCGGCGTCGGCACGGTGCGGCCCAGGCCCAGGGGGTTAAGGTTCATCGCATAGGGGGCCATCAGCCAGGCGCTCTCCTCGCCGCGCGTCCAGGACGGCTTGGCGAATTGCTCGACCTTGATGTTGGTGAAGCCCAGGGCCTTCAGCTTGGCCACGCCCCAGTCCTTGGCCTTTTCCATCGCTGGCGAGCCCACCAGGCGGGGGCCGATCGTGGTGGTCAGCTCCTCGGTGAGATCCCAGGCCAGGTGGTCCCGCAGGGCCTTGTCACGCAGCGCCTCGGCGGTGGCGGCGTCCTGGGCGAAGGCAGAGCCGACCATCAGGGCGGAAACGGCGGCGGCGGTCAGCAGGGTGCGGAACATAGGCGAGGAGTCTCCCGAAATTTGGCCGGCTATAGGCTGCGCAGCTCAAACAAGCTGTCATCCCGGACAAGCGTGCAGCGCGCCGATCCGGGACCGCCGGAAGCGCGGCGCTCAGGCGTCGGTCCCGGATCTTCTCTTCGCTACGTCCGGGATGACAGTCGTTAGCATGCGCGCCCTAAGCCGGCCGCCCGATGCGCTTGATTTCCCAGTCCAGCTGGATGCCGGTCTTGGCCAGCACGTCGGCGCGAACCGCATCGCCCAGGCCCTCCAGATCGGCCGCCGTGGCCTCGCCGGTATTGATCAGGAAGTTCGAATGCAGCGGCGAGAACATCGCCCCGCCAAACAGCTTGCCGCGCCAGCCGGCCTCGTCGACCAGCTTCCACGAGGAGTGGCCGGGCGGGTTCTTGAAGGTCGAACCGCCGGTCTTCTCCCGGATCGGCTGGGTGGTCTCGCGGCGCGAAGTGATCTCGGCCATCCGGTCGCGCACATCGGCCGGATCATCGGGCGTTCCCCGAAACATCGCCTGCACCCAGAACATGCTGTTCGGTGGAACCTGCGTGTGCCGATAGGTGAAGCCGAAGTCTTCGTTGGTCCAGACCCGCATCTCGCCGGAGCGGTCATAGCCCCAGGCGCGGACCAGAACGTCCTTGGTCTCGCGGCCATAGCAGCCGGCGTTCATGGTCAGGGCGCCGCCCACCGTGCCCGGAATCCCGACGAAGAATTCCAGCCCCGCCAGCCCGGCCCTGGCCGCCGCCCGGGCGACCGAGGCGTCCAGCGCCGCCGGGCCCGCGATGATCAGGTTTTCCTCGAGATCGACCGTGACCTCGCCAAAGGCCCGCCCGGCGCAGCGGATGACCACGCCCTCGACCCCGCCGTCGCGGATGATGACGTTGGAGCCCACGCCCAGCGCCTGGACCGGAACCTGCGCCGGCAGGGCCCTGAGGAAGTCGCGCAGGTCGTCGGCGTCGGCTGGCAGGAACAGCACCTCGGCCGGGCCGCCGACGCGGAACCAGGTGAACGGCCCCAGGGGCTCGTCAAACAGCAGCTTGCCGCGAACAGCGGGGAGGTCAGCCTTCCAGCTCACTTCGCCCCCGCTCACTTGGCCAGCGCTTCCAGCTGCCCCGGCAGCGCATAGGCCCAAGTAGTGATGTCGCCGGCGCCCAGCAGCACGACGAGATCGCCGCTGGTGGCCTCGCTGGCGATCAGGCGCGGCAGGGCCGTGGGGTTTTCCAGGGGCAGGGCCCGGCGGTGGCCGAACTTCTTGAGGCCCTCGACCAGATGGTCCTTGTCGACGCCCTCGATGGGGCTTTCGCCGGCGGTGTAGACGTCGGCGACAATCACGGTGTCGGCGTCGTTGAAGCACGAGCTGAACTCGGTCATCAGGTCGCGAAGGCGGGTGAAACGGTGCGGCTGGACCACGGCGATGACCTTGCCGTTCGGGGTCACGGCGCGGGCGGCCTTCAACACGGCGGCGATCTCGACCGGGTGGTGGCCATAGTCGTCGACCACGCGGATGCCATTGGCGACGCCCGTGGTGGTGAAGCGGCGCTTGACCCCGCCAAAGCTGGCCAGACCGGCGCGGATGGCGTCGGCGTCGACGCCCAACTCGCGGGCCACGGCCACGGCGGCGGTGGCGTTGAGCACATTGTGGTGGCCGGCCATCGGCATCTTCAGGCCGTCATAGCGCACCGGCTCTCCGGCCAGGGGCGAGACGATGATGTCGAAGGTCGAGCCGTCGGGGCCCATGGCGATATTGGAGACCCGCACCTCGGCCTGGGGGTTGGTGCCGTAGGTCACCAGCCGGCGGTTCTCGATCCGCGCGGCCAGGGCCTGGACCTCCGGATGGTCGGTGCAGACCGCCGCAAAACCGTAGAACGGGATGTTCTCGATGAAGTCCTGGAAACCCTTCTTGACCGCGTCAAAGGTGCCCCAGTGGTCCAGGTGCTCGGCGTCGATATTGGTGACGATGGCCACGGTCGACTTCAGCTTCAGGAAGCTGCCGTCGCTCTCGTCGGCCTCGACGACGATCCAGTCGCCCTCGCCGACCTTGGCGTTGGTGCCATAGGCGTTGATGATGCCGCCATTGACGACGGTTGGATCCAGGGCGCCGGCGTCCAGCAGGGCCGCCACCATCGAGGTGGTGGTGGTCTTGCCGTGCGTGCCGCCCACCGCCACGGAAAACTGAAGTCTCATCAGCTCGGCCAGCATCTCGGCGCGGCGCACCAGGGGCAGGCGCCTGTCGCGGCCGGCGGCCATCTCGACATTGTCCGCCTTGATGGCGGTCGAATAGACGATGGCCGACGCGCCTTCCACATTGGCCGCGTCCTGGCCGATGAAGATCCGCGCGCCCAGCTTTTCCAGCCGCTCGGTAGCCGATGCGCAGCATGATCTCGGCGATGCCGGACATGCCGATGCCGCCGATGCCGATGAAATGCACGGGGCCAAGTTCGAAGGGTACGGGGCGTCGACGCTGGATCATGAAAAGCCGATTAGACCATTTGCGCCGCCCGCGAAACGCCCTGTTGGCCGCGATGTTGTGGACGGGCCCCGCCCTGGCCCAAGTCCCGCTTCAGCCCCCCGCTCCGGCCCAGCTTGAACTGCGCCTCGCCGACGTCGCCCGCTTCGCCGTCTTCGTGGATATGACCAGCGTCCGGTGGACCGGCCGCACCGCGAACCTGCGCCTGCTGCAAGTGACCGAAGGCGGCTTCACGGCCGGCGCCGAGGCCTTCTGGGGCGGCTGGCGCCATGAGATCATCGACTGCGACGCCCGCACCATCAGCCATACCGGCTTTGGCAGCATCCGCGCCGGCGGCCAGGAAGGCCCGGTCACCGGCCGCCAGCGCCCCGCCGCCCCGATCCCGCCGGGCAGCGCCGACGACGCGGCGGCCCGGGTGGTCTGCGACGGCTGGAAACCCTTCGCCGGCGTCCCGGTCGCGACCAGCGTCGAGCAGGCGGTGGGACTGGCGAGGCCGCTGATCGAGACGGGCGCGGAGCCTTGAAGGGCCTGCGCATCGCCATTGTCCTGGCCTTTGGCGTCGTGCTTCAGATCGGCCGCCTCGCCTTCCTGAAGTGGCGGTTCCCTGAAGGCGCGCCGGAATGGGTCGACTGGACTTCGGGGATAGTCTGGCTGGTTCTGTGGCTGTCGCTCGGCAATCTGCTGAACTGGGGCCTGGCGCGCATGATGTCGGGGGATCGACCGAAGCGCTAAGGCACAGGTTCGCGCCCTCGCCGGTTTGACCGGCGGGTCGGGGAGGCGGCGGAGCGTCCGGGCCAGGCCCGGATGAGTGTAGTTGGAGTACCGTTTCGGCCGTGGCCGGAGCGCTCCGCGCGGTCGTTATCCCTCTGGCCGGGGTGCGCAGGCCTGTTCAGCCTTTTGCCCCACCCGGGCCTGTCCCTTCGAGACCGGACCCAGCCCTGAAGCTGCAAGCCACGATCCTCCCGGGAGCCCGGAGCGAACCTTCGGACGGGCGGAGGCTTGGCCTTCCTCCGATGGACAGGTTTACGTCCCCTGTCCTCTTGAACCCGCACAACCGCCCCCACCGCCCGTCAGGTCGCCAGCTGGACGCCCTCCCCTTGCGATGAAGCGAGGAGAAGTATGCGGGCGTTTTGGAGGGGGCTGCGTCGATTTTGGATCGTGACGGTGAGTGCGGCGGTTAGGGCCTTGAATGGGTTGGGGCAGAGCACAGGCTATGCCCTTGCGAGCGCGGGGATTGGCCCTGCACCAGACGAGAGAGGACAGCCGCCCTCATGAGGCCCTCAGAGCTGGATTCAAGACCTCTTGGCAAGACCTGAAAGACCACAGCAAAAGCGTCTGTAAAAACCTCGCGCGACCGGTATGGTGCTGCGCATGGATAGAACGAAGCGCTGACATGCAAAGAGGCGTCGACGTGCTCAGTGTTGACAGTCGCCATTTGCGACTGGTGACGGACAGCCCGATTCCTTCGGTGATCAGTGATCCGCGATTGCCCGACAACCCCATCATTGCCTGCAACGCCGCCTTTTGCGCGCTGACCGGTTATCCGCCCGAGGAAGTCGTCGGGCGAAACTGTCGCTTCCTGTCGGGGCCAGGCACGGAGCCCTGGCTGACCGAGGAAATCCGGCGCGGGGTGCGCGAACATCGCCCGGTGCTTGTTGAAATCCTGAACTACAAGCGCAACGGCCAGCCGTTCCGTAACGCTGTTCTGGTGGCGCCGATCTATGACGAAGAAGACGCGCTTCTGTACTTCCTGGGGTCGCAGGTCGAAATCGATGCCGACGCGTCTTCTCCCTCGAGCATGCGGCGAATTCGCGCCGCAGAAATGGTCAAGGCGCTGTCGCCAAGACAGGGCCAGGTCCTGAAACTGGTCGCCGCTGGCCTGTTGAACAAACAGATAGCCGGCCAGCTCGGCCTGGCCGAGAAGACGGTCAAAATGCACCGCAGCATTCTGATGGACCGTCTCAATCTTCACACGACAGCAGACCTGATCCGTCTTGCTGTAGAGGCCGGCCTCTGAGATTTCTGCGCCACTCGCATGCCGATCGTGCTCCCGAGATCCATCGACTCCAATACGGCACAAGGTCCGTATCGCCGAGAAGCTGACTTGGGCCTACTCCGCCCAAGTCGCCAAAGCAGCATGGCTGAACGCCACAAGATCTGGTGTTTCGTGGGTTAGAGTTCCCACGGCCTATGCCGCAGTGACGACGCTTCGGGGACCCGGAGAGTGTCTCACAATGATTGTGCGAACTCCGGAAAGCCCATTTTTGGCGCATTCTCGCCGCGCGCAACTGCGACGGAGACTTAGATGGATACCGTTACGCCCTTCCAGTATGAGCTGATCTACAACGCTTTCTCATTTACCTTTGCCGCCATGGCGGCGGCCACGTTGTTCCTGTGGCTGAGCCGCTCACAGGTCGCCCCCGCCTATCGCACCGCCCTGACGATCTCGGGCGTCGTCACTGGCATCGCGGCCTATCACTACTTTCGGATCTTCGAGAGCTGGCACCAGGCCTATATGTTCAAGGATGGCGTGGTGACGGTGACCGGCGTGGCCTTCAATGACGCCTACCGCTACGTCGACTGGCTGTTGACCGTGCCGCTGCTGCTGATCGAGCTGATCCTGGTGATGCGTCTGTCTCGCGCGGAAACCAACGCCAAGACCATCAAGCTCGGGACGGCTGCGGCCCTGATGATCGTGCTGGGCTATCCCGGCGAGATCGCCACCGACCTCGGCGCCCGCGCCTTGTGGGGCGGCCTGTCGATGATCCCCTTCATCTACATCGTCTGGCAGCTGTTCGTCGGGCTTGGCGAGTCGATCAAGCAGCAACCCGTCGCTGCACAAGGTCTGGTGCGCACCGCGCGCATGGTGACCTTCGCCTCCTGGGGCTTTTACCCGGTGGTGTTCGCCGCCCCGTTCTTCGGGCTGACCGGCGGATCGGTGGAGACGGCCATTCAGGTCGGCTACACCATCGCCGACCTGGTCGCCAAGGTCGGCCTTGGGATCCTGATTTTCCTGATCGCGGTCAGGAAGTCGGAGACCGAGACGGTCGACGGAAAAGCCTACGCCGGCTGATCCGTTGACAGGGTTCAGCCTCGCCCATTCAGCACCCGGTTGTCTCGCGCCTTCGGGCCGGGGCAACCGGGTGCGCCCTGCGTTCTGGCCTGTTGCGGCCGGGCTGCTGCTGGCCGTCGCGCTGGGCGCGCCGCTGGGACACCCCATGGCGGTCACGCTGGCGACGGTGCTGTTCATGGTAGGCGGCCTGCCGCACGGGGCCTATGACATCGCGCTGCTGCGCAAGGCCATCGCGCCGGGGCGCCGAGCCCTGGTGCTGGTCGTCGGCGGCTATGTCGCGGTGGCGCTGGCGATGGCGGCGCTGTGGCTGACCCTGCCGCTTGTGGCGCTGATCGTCTTTCTGCTGATCGCCGCCGTGCATTTTGGCGAGGACTGGCGGATGCTGGATGAGCCGCTGCTGCGCATCGCGGCCGGCGCTGCGGTGATTGCCGTCCCCGCCGCCAGTCATCCGGCCGAGGTGACGGCGCTGTTCGTGGCCATGAGCGATCCGCGCTCAGCCCTGCTGGTCCAGATCATCGGCGCGGTCGCTCCGGTGACCCTGCTGGTGACCGGCGTTGGCCTCGTCGAGGCCTGGCGTGGGGGCAGCCAGGCCTGGGCCACGGCCATGGGGCTGTGCCTGATCGTGCTGTTTGTCGCCCCGCCGGTCATTGGCTTTGCGGTGTTTTTCGTCTTCCTGCATGCGCCGCTGCACCTGGACCGGGCGCGGACGGTGCTGAGCGACATGCCGCAATCACGCTGGCTGGCGACGGGGGCGCTGCTGTCCGGCGCGGCGCTCATCGGCTGGCTGGCCCTGAGGCTGCTGGCGCCCGTGCGGATCGATGAGACCCTGACCTCGCAGGCGTTCCAGCTGCTGGCGGCCGTCGCCGTGCCGCATCTGGTCCTGTCGCACTGGCTGGAGCAGCGACAGGACCCTGACGTTTAGAGACGGGGCGCCCTCTAGCGGAACTGGGTGAAGATCGTCACGGCCCAGGCCGCGAAAACGGCGATACAGGCAATAATCATGACCAGCGAGGGACTGACGTCAAAGGTCGCCTTGGCCTGTTCCCGCAGCCGCCCCAACAGCTCTGGCCACGTGTAGCTGACAAAGTCGCCCTGGCTCATCATGCTGATGATCACGCCCTGATCATCAACCACCGGAAGGTGGCGAAATCGCTCGTTCGACATGATGCGCAGCCAGTCGAGAAGATCGTCCTCGGCCTTGGCCATCTTCAGGTCGGTCGTCATGATCTGGGACAGTGTCGTCTCGTCGGGGTTCAGCCGCTTGTTGAGAAGACGGCGCATGAAGTCGCGCTCCGTGACGATCCCGAGAGGCTTGCGGTCAGGGCTCACGACGACGGCCGCCCCGTAGTTCCGTTCGCTCATCACCGAAACGGCCTCAGCCACGAGCACGTCGGGACCAAAGGCCAGTACAGACGCCTTGCTCTTGAACTCAGGCCTGTCCTTGATCTTCATGGAAAGCTCCCATCTGGCTGCGCAGGTCCGAAGGGGTCAGGGGCCTGCATGGATAGGCGCGATCGGGTTTCACCCAACGCCTCCAGCAGTTCCCAGAACCTGGACGCACCTCACCCTGTGAGCGGAACAGACGGAGCACCAGCTGCCCCAAAGTCTGTATATCGCGCGGCAGGAATCTGTGGGTGCGCGCCTCTCCCGCAAGGAGAGAGACCCGCCCGTCACAGCACGAACACGTCCATCGGCTCGACAACCGGCGTCTGCCCCCAGGCGAACAGCATCAGCCCCCTCGCCTTCGCCGCGTCGATCAGCCAGGCGCCCGACAGCTGGATCAGCTCATAGGCGACCTCAAGCTCATCG
>NCEV01000138.1 GCA_002280875.1 Caulobacter sp. 32-67-35
GGGGCTCTTGGGTATCAGAGCTGAAAGACGCTCGCTTGGCCCAATCCTCACGCAAGAACAGCTTCTGCGAAGCGGACAGGTCGAGCCGAAACGCACAAAACACATCACGGTCATCCGGGTTCGCCCCGGCCGCTTCGCGCCTCCCCAACCCACTGGCAGCCGATTTCGGCGCGAGGTCGAGACGCCGCGTCCTTTTCAACCCACAAAACCTTGCCTTCCTCGCCCCTGTGGCGAGGACCCATCGGTCCGCTGTCTCAGCGCATCTCGATCACGCTCAACGCCGGCGGAACGCTGGGTCCTGGGCACAGGGTCCAGGAAGGCAGGGGTTTGGTTGGCGCTGGGTGATTGAAGAGGGGGCGTCCCGGTGCTGGCCAGGTCCAGAATGACACCGGTGGACAAAACTCGTCCAGACCGGCATTTTCGCGCCTCGAAACCGGCGCTCAAGACGCCAGCTCTACCGGGGATGAAACCGATGCGCCGCCACCTTCAACGCTCCGCTGGCCTCGCCGCCCTCGCCCTCACCCTCAGCGCCTGCGCCACCGCCGCCAGCGTGGCCGGACCAAGGGCGGTCCTCGCCTTCCCCGGCGCCGAGGGCGCGGGCCGGCTCAGCGTCGGCGGGCGCGGCGGGGCGGTGCTCAAGGTCACCAATCTCAACGACGCCGGCCCTGGCTCCCTGCGCGCCGCCATCGAGGCCAAGGGCCCGCGCACCATCGTGTTCGAGGTGGCCGGGACCATCGCGCTGCAAAGCCCGCTGAAGATTGCCAATGGCCAGATCACCCTCGCCGGCCAGACCGCGCCGGGCGGCGGGATCACCCTGCGCGACCAGACCCTGGTGGTGGCCGCCGACGATGTTGTGATCCGCTTCATCCGCTCGCGTCTGGGCGCCGAGAGCAGGACCGAGGGCGACGCGATCTGGATCGCCAAGGGGCGCCGGATCATTCTGGACCACGTCTCGGCCAGCTGGTCGGTGGACGAGACCCTGTCGGCCTCGGCCCGCTTCACCCCGCCGGAACAGGGCTTCTATGACCTGACCGTTCAGTGGTCGATCATCAGCGAAAGCCTGGCCAGGTCGATCCACGCCAAGGGCGACCATGGCTATGGCAGCCTGATCCGGGGCGGCCAGGGTTCCAGGATAAGCTTTCACCACAATCTGTGGGCCAATCACGTGGCGCGCATGCCGCGCCCGGGCAATTATGACGGACCCGACAAGGACCCGGTCGGCGCCTTCATCGAGTTCCGCTCCAACGTCTTCTACAACTGGGGCGGCGGCCATTCCGGCTACGACGCCGACAAGGCGGCCATGGTCGCCTACAACTTTGTCGACAACGCCTATGTGATGGGTCCTGACAGCCAGCAGGCGGTCGCCTTCAAGGAAAGCAACAGCCTGGCCAGGGCCTGGTTCGCTGGCAACAGCATGAACGGCGTGGTTCCAGCCGACCCGTGGAGCCTGGTGACCGGCCTGCAGGCCTCGGGCTATCGCCAGGTCGCGCCGATCGATATCGCGCCCGTGGCCGCCGAGCCCGCCGCCAGCGCCTATGAGCGTGTGCTGGCCGAGGCCGGCGCCTCGGTCCGTCGCGATGCCGTCGACGCCCGGGTCGTGGCGGGCGTGCGCAACCGGACGGGCAGGATCATCAACACCGAGCAGGATGTCGGCGGCTGGCCAGTCCTGCCGCCGGGCGTCGCCGCGCCCGACGCGGATGGCGACGGCATGCCGGATGCCTGGGAGGCCAAACAGGGCTTGAACCCGAAGAAGGCTGACGGGGCGGCGCTCGCCAGGGACGGCTCGGGATGGACGAACCTGGAGCTGTGGCTGGCGGATGCGGCGAAGGTTCGGGGGTGATCCAAGGGGGAAGTTCTGCTGAGTCATTGCAACCTTCCCCCACCGGCTTTCGGCCCCCTCCCCCTTCAGGGGGAGGATCTGCCTCGCTTTGCCCCCTCCCCCGCTTTCCGCTAGAAGCCCCGGTATGTCTCACAACACCTTTGGTCACCTGTTCCGTGTCACCACCTGGGGCGAAAGCCACGGGCCGGCGCTTGGCTGCGTGATCGACGGGTGCCCTCCGGGGATCACCCTGACGGCCGAGATGATCCAGGGCTTCCTCGACAAGCGCCGCCCCGGCAGCGGCAAGTTCGTCACCCAGCGCCAGGAGCCGGACGCGGTGCGCATCCTGTCGGGCGTGTTCGAGGACGGCCGCACCGACGGCCAGCGCACCACCGGCACGCCGATCAGCCTGATGATCGAAAATACAGACCAGCGCTCCAAGGACTATGGCGAGATCGCCCAGGCCTTCCGGCCGGGCCACGCCGACTATCCCTATTTCGCCAAGTACGGCGTGCGCGACTATCGCGGCGGCGGGCGCAGCTCGGCGCGCGAAACGGCGGCGCGGGTCGCGGCCGGCGCC
>NCEV01000139.1 GCA_002280875.1 Caulobacter sp. 32-67-35
CAAGCCCTCCCCTACGTCTTCCCCTGGCGGCGCCTCCCTCGTGGCCCGCGCCGAAGCCCGTCGCGGCGATGGCCTGACCAGCATGGCGCGCAACACCGCCGCGGCCGCCACGGCGGGCGGCGACAGCCAGGGCCCCGGAATGTCCGCCGCGGCGACCCGCCGCGATCCCGAGCCGGAGGCTTAACCCCAGTGAGAAGAGCGTAGATGAACCCCTTCAAACGCCCCAATGATCGATATGGAAGCTCGGCGCCGGTCGAGAGCCCCTACCTGCGGGCCTCCAGGGAATGGGACAACCGGATCGGCTCCGCCGTCGTCCAGGCCAAGAACTGGCGCATGGCCGCCTTCGGCTGCATGGGCCTCGCCGCGCTGGCGCTGGGCGGCTTCATCTATGAAGCCAGCAACACCAACATCGCCACCTATGTCGTGCCGATCGACAAATACGCCCGGCCCGGCCGCATCGAGCTGGCGGGCCGGACCTACCAGCCGACGACGGCGGAGATCGGCTACTTCCTGGCCGACTGGGTGCGGCGCACCCGCTCCAAAAGCATCGACCCCATCGTCATCCGGGACAACTGGACCGGGGCCTACCACTTCGTCGCCGGCCCGGCGATCGGCCAGCTCAACAGCTACGCCAAGGCCAACGATCCGTTCGCCAACGCCGGCACTCAGGCGATCAATGTGGAGATCGTCTCGGTCCTGGCCCGCAGTCCCAGCACCTACCAGGTGCAGTGGCGCGAGACGCAGTTCAACGCCGGGACGTCCGGCGTCACCGAGAACTGGACCGGGCTCTTCACCGCCAAGATCAACCCTCCGAAGAACGAGGCCGAGCTGCGCGCCAACCCGCTGGGCATCTTCATCACCGCATTTCAGTGGAGTCGCGAGCTATGAGCGCCATGAGAGATAAATCCCTCCGCGCCTGGGGCGTCCCCGCGCCCGCCTCACGCTCCGCGCCCGCCAGCGCGGTCACCACGACGACGACCACGAGCGTCGCGCCGGTCGCCAAGGCGGCGGCGCCCAGGCGGCCCCAGCGGCGTGCGGCGCCGCGGACCTACGCTCGGCCGGGCCCGCTCCGCACCGTGCAGTCGGCCAACAGCAGCGCCCGCGACTATCCGACCTCCGGCGCCTACATCAATTCGGCGCTCTATTACGACTTCGAGCCGGGTCGGCTCTACACCGTCCACGCCAGTCCGCACTTCCTCACCGCCATCACCTTGCGGCCGGGCGAGAAGCTGATCTCCAAGGCGGCCGGCGACACCATTCGATGGGTGCTCGGCGAAACCGTCCAGGGCGCGGGCGCGTCGCAGCAGGTCATCGTGATGGTCAAACCCATTCGCGGGAACCTGCGGACCAACATCATCCTGACCACGGACCAGCGGACCTACCTCCTGGATGCCCGCAGCTACGAGGGCGACACCTATACCAGCGTCATCAGCTGGAACTATCCGCAGGAGGAGATGCGCGACGCCCAGGCGGCCCGCGCCGCTGAAGCCCAGTCGGTCGTGGCTTCGGGGCTGGCCATCGACCAGCTGCATTTCGGCTACGACGTCAGGGCGATCCATTCGCGCAAGCCTAGCTGGCAGCCCATCCGGGTGTTCGACGACGGACTGAAAACCTACATCCAGTTCCCGACCAATATGGCCGCGACCGAGGCCCCGCCGCTGTTCCTGATCGGGGCCGACAAGCAGGTCCAGCTGGTCAACTACCGCTACCTGGGCGGCTACTACGTCGTGGACCGGCTGATCGACGTGGCCGAGCTGCGGCTTGGAGAGAAGAACCAGACGGTCGTGCGGATCACCCGCACCCGGGATCGGGGCTGATCGATGAGCCATCTCCCCCCAGATCCGCCGCTTGATGGGCGGCCGTCTTACGAGCCCGAACGCAAGGCAAGCTCGGCGAGCGTGCTCAGCGCGCCCAGGTTCCCGGTCACCCGCTGGAACCGCAAGTATCTGATGGCGGGCGCCGCCGTCCTGGCCAGCATCGTGGCCGGCGGATTCTACCTGGGCTTTGGCGGGGCGCACGCCTCCAAGGGTCGGCCCGACGACTCGCAGAACGCCGCCGACACATCGAGCCCGCAGACGCCGGAGATCGCCACCCGCTACGCGGCTGGCTACGCCGATCCGGCGGTGCGACCGGGCACGACGAGTCTGCCGCCGCCAGAAGCGCTTCCGCCCGCTGGCGGGACAGCGCCGGCCGCTGGCCAACCCGGGCAACCGACGCCGGTGGATCCCGCCGTGCAGGCGGCGCGCGAGCAGGCGCTGGCCGCCCGCGCGGCCAGCCCGTTCTTCGGCGGCGCCCAGGCTCAGCCGCAGGCCGCCTCGCAGACTCCCGATCCGGCGCCGATGCTGGCTGCAGCGCTGGCGCCTGGCTTCGGCGCGCTGCCCGTGCCGGCGGCCGGCGATGTACAGCCGGCCAATGGCCAGGCCGGCAAGCGCCAGTTCGCGGCCGGCGCCAGGGTCGACGACTATCTGACCAACCCCCTGCAGGCGCCGATCAGTCCTTGGGAGGTCAAGGCCGGCACGATCATCTCGGCCGCCCTGATCACGGCGATCAACTCCGATCTGCCGGGCCAGGTGATCGCCCAGGTCACCGAGCCGGTCTACGACCACAGAACCGGCGCGACGGTGCTCATCCCGCAGGGCTCGCGGCTGATCGGCCAATACGACAGCCAGGTCGCCTACGGCCAAAGCCGCGCCCTGATCGCCTGGAACCGGGTGATCATGCCCGACGGCCGTTCGATCAACATCGGCTCGATGGCCGGCGCCGACCTCTCCGGCGCGGCCGGGCTGCAGGATAAGACCGATGGTCACTTCTGGCAACTGGCGCGCGGCATCGCGCTCTCGACGGTGTTCTCCGTCGGCGCGGCGGCGGCGCAAGACGCCGGCAACCGCAGCTCCGGTGGGCTGGTGATCAACAGCGCCGGCAGCGGGATTTCCAATTCCGCCCAGCAGGTCGGCCAGCAGGTCACCGCTCGCGATCTCAACCGGCAGGCCACCTTGCGGATCCGGGCCGGTTGGCCGCTCCGGGTCATCGTCAACAAAGACATGATCCTGGCCCCCTACCCCTAAGCGAGGCGCCATGACCGCCACCACAGAGAAGCTGGGGCTGTTCCT
>NCEV01000140.1 GCA_002280875.1 Caulobacter sp. 32-67-35
GCAGTGCTCGGCCAGATGAATACGTCGCCGGCGCGCATAGAGACACACCTCACAGGCGGGGCTGTCCGGCGGCGGCGCGCCGCAGAACGCCACGTCGTTTCGCAACAGGGCGTAGTGGGCGCAGACGCTGGAAAAGTCGTGAACCCAGAAATAGCCCTCGCGCGCGCCCATGGCCGACAGGATGGCGGTGACGCCGATGATGTTGTGGCCGATGAAGCTGTGGACGGCGAAAGTGAACGCCCTGTCGACCGCAAGCGGACCCAGGATCTCGACCAGGGTTTCGGCGGAATGCACGCCCGCGGGCTTGCCATTGACCAGCACGCCGATCAGCGGTCTCTCGCGCTCGAAATCGATCACCAGGCCTGGCGCGGCGGGATAGAGATGGATGTGGGTTGCGCCGCTCGCGCGCAGCGCTTTGGCCTCGCGCGTCAGGCACAACTGCACGCCGCCCAGATTGGCGGTGAAATCATCATGACTGATGCTGACATGTAGACGTGTGGACGTGGCGACACGTTGAAGTGCGGACGTAAGGACTTTGGTGTGCGAGACCTCGCCATCGGGAAAACAGGCCCGAAGCGCCTGGATGCGAACCTCCAATGGCGTGGCGGATTTCAGGATTTCGTATTGGAACCCAAGATCAAGCTTGAGGTCCCTCCCCTCCCCTCGCCCAGTCACTACATAGTGAGAGAATGGGTTGACCCCGGCCTCGCCAATGTCCGGGTTCACGTCCAGATAGCTGGCGATCGAGAAGCGACGATTGGGATCGCGCCCTTCACGCCAACCTATCGTCATAAAATGGTCGAACGGATCTATCCCCGCTGCGGCTACATCCTGGTTGTTGGCCAGATAGAACTCGGCATCGAACTCGGCGCGAACCGGATCCATCATTTCGCTGTCAGCTTGGGCCGTCATGACGTCCTTTTTTGCGACCGGCGAGGATCGACTGGTTCGATCAGAAAGGACCGAAAGCCACCTAGAAGCTAGAATTCGGCGGTAGGTGTTCACACACTGCCAAACCCTCAATTCCCTTGACGAGGCTAGCGCGTCAAGTCCTCGACCACACCGTCAGGGCCTGAGCGCAACGAGACCCAGTTTGTAGAGCCACATCAGGGCGCGGGTTCGCAGAGGGCGACGTTCGTCGTCTCCCAGCAGACTATCAACTGTAGAGCTCTGCGTTTCAGCGGCGTGCAGAACCTCTAGGATCGTCTCGCGCGGCAGTAGTGTCGGGTGTTGGGCGTAACGCGCCACACCCAGCTCCAGAAAGGCCTCCACCGCCTTGGATCTCGGGCCATTTACAATCACCTGCCATGATCCTGTCAGGGTGTGCGTTGGATAGTTCGCAAACAGACGGAAAGGATCAGGCCGGCTTGGCCATATGGCCTGCTCCGAAGAGCCCGCGGCGCGTCGGATTTCGCCCAGGTCCCTAGCCAAATCCGTATAGCGGTCCAGAATTACCGGCCAGTCATAGCTCTGCTGGATGCGGGCCCGGCCTGCCTCGCCAAGGGACCGCCTGAGGCCAGGGTCCAGGGCCAGGGCCATGACCCGGTCGGTCAAGGCCGTCAGGTCCACCGCCGTGGCCATACTGACGCGGCCAATATAATAATCATAATTGCTGTGGCCGAGAGCATGGCTGAGTGCCAGATCTTCCCCCGTCCCGGCTGGCGGTAGTGTCACGGGTATGCGGTAGCCATCTACGCCGTCACGCACCGTATCCTTGTAGCCGTCCCAGTCGCTGACCAGCACCGGAATACCCGCAGCCATGGCTTCAAGCGGCGTCAGTCCGAAGGTTTCTTGGATGTTGTCGGACAGGGAAACGAAAACATCCGCGGCCTTCCAAGCTTGAAGGTAGCGGGCTTCGTTCTGGCCATCGACCTGGATGAACCGGGCGCTGGGCGCCAGAAACTGACGGGCTTTCTCGAAGGCCTCGGCCATAGGCGGATTCGGATACACACCCGCTTCTATGCAGACGAGAGCCTTGCCCAGGCGCTGACATGCGTCCTCCAGCGCTTGATAGAACACCACAGGGTTGGCCTTGGCGTGAAAGCTCAAGCGTCCCGCAAACAGAAAGGCCACGTCATCGCCGGCAAGCCCCAGCGCCGTCCGGGCCGCTGTCGTTTGCGCGGCGGACCGGGAAAAGGCGGGCGCATCCACGCCCAAGGGTATCACCGGCAAGACGATGGGGTTGAAACGGGTGGCGCCTGTATGTTCCGAGAACCAGGCTCTAAAATCGTCCTGCAGGCGCGTCACGACGGACAGTGCAGCGCTGGACGTGCAGATCATTGCGTCCCACGGCTTGAACGGGGGCAGGATCAGGTCGGAGACCAAGTCCATGGCGCCAGCCGATGATAGCGTGTGCGTAACACCAAAAAAGCTGTAGCC
>NCEV01000075.1 GCA_002280875.1 Caulobacter sp. 32-67-35
GAGGTGAAACTGGGGGCGACGGCGCTCGCCGGCATGGACGAGCGGGTGAAGTCCAATGTTCTGGCCACCTGCCGCGCGTCGCTGTCGCTGTGGGCCGATCCCTTGGTGGAGTACGCCACCAGCTGGTCCGACTTCTCGATCGGCGACCTGGTCTGCGCCGAGGCGCCGGTGACCTTCTACCTGATCACACCACAGGCCCATGCCGACCGCCTGGCCTTCCTGGTGCGGGTGTTCATCCGCCAGAGCGTGAACAGCCTGATGGAACACGAGCACTATGACAGCCGGCGGCGGCGCAAGCGCCATCGGCTGCTGCTGTTGCTCGACGAGTTTCCCAAGCTCGGCAGCTTGCCGTTCCTGGAGAACGCCATGGGGGAGATGGCCGGCTACGGGATCACCGCCCACCTGGTCTGTCAGAGCTTCAACGACGTGTTCTCCAAGTACGGTGACAAAACGCCGTTATTCGACAATATGCACATCACCGCGACCTTCGCGACGTCGGAGCCGACGAGCATCGAGAAGGTCACGCGACGCGCCGGCAAGGCGCTGGAGATGCGGGAGAGCTACAGCGACCCGCGTAGCCTGTTCGGGCGGGCGCATCGGTCGACCTCGCAGTCGGAACAGCAGCGCTACATCCTGTCGGAGGAGGACGTGCGCGGCCTCGATGATCGCAAGCAGTTCCTGTTCGTCAACAACACCAAGCCAATCCTGGCCGACAAGATCCGCTACTACGAAGAGCCGTTCTTCAAGGCGCGCACCGGCGACTACTTCCACGGCGTGCCGGCCGCGTATGAGCAGCGGCCCGGGGCGGCTGACCTGCCAGGGCCCGCCAGCATCGATTGGCGGGGCGTCAGGGCCGTCTGCGCGCCGCCTGAGCCCTTCGCCGGCGTCCGCGTGCCCAAGCCCCGCTACAGCGGCGCTGATGGGCCTGCAGAGGTCCCAGGCGCGCCTGAGGCGGTGCTGGCCGCCGACTACCTGACCATGGCCCCTGTCGCGGCTCTACGGGCCGATGACGACGATGGCAGCCTTTGACCCCTCCATTTGCGTGAGCGCCCCATGACCGAACGCCATCCTGTTGTTCTCGACCGCAAGGTCGCCGCGTTGCGCCAGGCCATGGGGCCGGTGATCGCGCAGGCCCTGGCCGACCGCCTGGTCGTCGAGGTGATGGTCAATCCAGACGGCAAGATCTGGATCGACCGGATCGGGGAGGGCCGCTCATGGACAGGGCAGCTGCTGGCGGCGGCCGACGCCGACCGGATCCTGCGGCTGCTCGCCGACCATGTGGGCGAGGTGGTCACCCGCGACCGGCCCCGGGTGAGCGCGACCCTGCCGGAGACCGGTGAGCGGTTCCAGGGCGCCTTCATGCCGGTCGTGGCCCGACCGGCCTTTGCCATCCGCAAGCGGCCCGAGGTGGTGTTCACCCTGGACGACTATGTCGAGGGCGGCATGATGAGCGCCGCTCAGGCCGAGATCATCCGGGCCGCGGCTGAGGCGCGCGAGAACCTGCTGATCGTCGGCGGCACGGGATCGGGCAAGACCACGCTGGCCAACGCCATTCTGGCTGAGCCGGCCTTTGCCGGCGACAGGGTGGTGCTGATCGAGGATACCGCCGAGCTGCAGTGT
Organism: Caulobacter sp. 32-67-35; assembly: GCA_002280875.1. GTDB lineage: Bacteria > Pseudomonadota > Alphaproteobacteria > Caulobacterales > Caulobacteraceae > Caulobacter. The sequence goes on from NCEV01000075.1 coordinate 1,621, forward strand.
TCGGCGGCCGATCAGATCCAGATGCTGACCAAGCGCACCGAGCCGGCGGTGACCATGACCGACCTGGTGCGTGACACCTTGCGCCTTCGGCCCGACCGCATCGTGATCGGGGAGGTCCGGGACGGCTCGGCGCTTGATCTGTTGAAGGCTTGGAACACCGGCCACCCTGGCGGGCTGGCCACGCTGCACGCCAACAGCGCGGCCGAGGGCCTAAGCCGGCTGGAGGATCTGATCGGTGAGGTGACCCAGCGCATCCCGCACCGGGCCATTGGGCAGGCCATCGATCTGGTGATCCACATAGCGCGCACACCGGGCGGGCGGCGGGTGTCGGAAATCATGCGGGTCACGGGCTGGGGAGAGGGCGGGTACGACTTGCGGGCCGCCTGAGGCTGCATCCGACGGCCATCGGTGGGCCCGCCTTGGCGCACTGGTGAACCCTGCCTCTCTTGGCGGGTTACCGATCTTAGGACCGGAGGATGGCTCGATGGAACAGCAACAACATAAGATGCAGATGGGCTGGGGTCGGTTCGCCGCCATGATCGTCGTGTCGACGATCATCATGTTCTTCCTGATGTATCAGCTGGTCTATAGCGTCGAGCACGCGCTCTTCAGCCTGACACGACTGGTCTCATCCTTGGTGATGGGCTCCGTGATGACGGCGGTGATGCTGGCCTTCATGTGGAAGATGTACCAGCCCAACGCCGCCAAGATGGCCGTGCTTGTCGGCGCCGTCATCGGCGGGATCGTCCTGCTCGCCGTCAATCGGAGTCAGGCGCTGATCGGCGACGAGGATTTCATGAAGGCCATGATCCCCCACCATTCCATCGCCATCAACAATGCCCGCAAGGCCGATCTCCGTGACCCGCGGGTGCGCTATCTCGCCGACCGGATCACGCGCGATCAGGTAAAGGAGATCGCCGAGATGAAGATGCTGCTGGCGGACATCGACAAGAACGGCCGCCGCGCCAACGCGCCGCTGGCCGCAGGGCCCGATACGCTCGATCCGAAGAGCGCGCAGGAGGCCAAGGATCTCGTCAGCGGTAAGCTGCTGACGGATAAGCCTCTCTGACCGGTTCGACGCCAGCGGCACGAGCGGGCTGTCGGTCCTGTCCCGTCGGTTGAAACTCTTTTGGCCGGAGCTCGCCAAGACGGTCGTTGTTGAGCTTTCAGGCGACCAGAAAGCCAGGATACCGGCCTCAAAGCCGCGCCGTACAAAGACCATTTGAAGCGTTGGCCTACCCGCTTGCTCCGCCAGCGTCCGACGTCGGCGCAGAGAGGCCGTCGCCTTTGGCCTGCGCACTGACCTTGGTCAGATATTCGACGATCGCTCTGATGTCCTTTTCCGCGATCGCCGCCTTGTACGTGTCGCGCATCTTCTCGACGGTCGAGGTCCACTGCGCCTTCGACAACGCGGGCTGGGTCAGGGCCATGCTGGCCGAATGACATGCGGTGCAGTTGCCGTTCATCAGGTCAGCGCCCGGCCCGGCAGGGTAGGGCGGATCGTCGTCGGGCAAGGCGATGCTTGTCGAGGTCAGCGTGAAGCCGCCCCCTGACACTGCGGATGGCGGCGCCGCGGCTGGAGCCGGCGGTGCGGGCGGCGGCTTCAGACTTTCCACGAAGGCATGGTGGCCAAGGGAGATCGCAATGACGAAGCCTCCCGCCATGGCGCCAAGTTGCAGCAGCGCGCGGCCGTAGGACGGCGTCTTCTGCCGGTCGCTCATGACAGCACCACGTGGGTCGTCTCGACACAGGCGCGCATGAAGCCGCCTGGATTCCAGTTCGGCGTCAGGGCCTGGCTGACGCCGGCTGTATTCGTGCACCGGGCCATTAGAGCGACGGGGCCCCTTCCGGCGACGGCGACCATCCCGTCGAAGCGGCGGAAGCTGTACTTGCCCTCGTCGGGGCCCAGGCGAGCGGGCGCCCAGGAGCGGCCGCCGTCGCTGGAAAGATCGACCCTGGCGACCCCAGCGTCGCCGCCCATGGCGATGCCGCCGACCGGGAGGTGGGGTTGGTAGGCGACGCTGGTGCCGTCAGCAAGGCTGGTGATCCAGGACCGCGGGACCATCCGGTTGATCGGAACGGTCGGGAAGTCCTTGGCGCCCGGCGCCACATTGGCCAATGGCGTGTCCGGGATCTTGTAGGCCTTGGCCATCCAGTAACTGTCGTCCGGGGCGCCGAGCACCTCGATGTCGCTGAGCATCTTGACCCAGTAGGTCGAGAACCACCCCGGGACGATCAGTCGGATCGGGAAGCCGTTGAGCAGCGGCAACTGCGCGCCGTTCATCGCGAAGGCGATCATCACCTCGCCGTCGCGGGCATGGTCTATCGAGAGCGATTTCGAGAAGTCCGGGGCGCCATCGACGACCGGCTGGTCAAGGCCGTTGAAGCGCACCGCGACCGCGCCGGGCTGGACGCCGGCCAGGTCGAGGACACGCCGCAAGCTTACGCCCAGCCACTTGGCGTTGCCCATGGCGCCGTGCGCCCACTGGGCGCCGGGAACCCGGGGCTGGAACAGACCGCGGGAATTGCCCGAGCACTGGTTGACGGCGGCCATCTGCACGCGCGGCATGGCCAGGATGTCGGCGAGGGAGAGCGACAAGGGGCGCCCGACCCGGCCGCGAACGTTCAGTTTGAACGTTGTGGCATCGATCTCGGTCGGCACGTTTGCCCAGTGCCAGCGTACGAAGAACTGGTCGTTGGGGGTGAACACGCCCTGGTCGAAGACGCTCATTGGCGTCTCTAGCAGCGGAGGCCGGGTACGCTGCAGAATCATGCCGCGCTTGCCGGGGAAGGCGTCGGTGAGCGGCCGGGTCGATGGACCGCCCGGTAAGCGCAGATCAGCGCCCGCCTGGGCCCAACTCCGGGGCGCGAAGGCCGTGGCCGCCAGTAGGCCAGCGCCGGCCAGGAACAGGCGGCGATGGGTTACTGAGTCGCTGAGGGTCTGGGCCATTAGGGCCTCCGCGTTGAGAGGGGTGACAGGCTAGGTCATTGGCCGCTCTTGAGGCAAGGGGCGACGAAGAGGTCGCCGCGCCAGGCCCCGCGCACGGTGCGGGCGCCGACCACCAGCCACATGATCGCCAGCAGGATCACCAGGCCACCGCCGATGATGGCGAAGGCGGCAAGCGGCAGGAGGGTGGAGAGCTTGAGAGTGGCCACCGCATAGACGCCGATGGGGAAGGTGTAGCCCCACCAGCCGAGATTGAACGGCAGGCCTTCACGCAGGTAGCGTGCGGTGATCAGGGCCGCCATCGCCGCCCACCAGAAGCCGTAGCCCCAGAGCAGCACGCCGCCGATCAGGCCGATGCCGCGGGCCGCGGCGCCATAGTCGCCCAGTCCGTTGGCGGCGAAGATCGCCGGCGCCGCGCCGCCCATGACCAGCAGGCCAAGCGCGCCGGTGCCGATGGGGCCAAGCGCCAGCCAACTGGAGGCGGCCATGCTGGCGTGCGGCAGCTTGTGCACCGCCATGCGCAGCACCAGGATGACCAGGATGCTCATCGCCAACGGCACTGAGCAGGCCCAGAGCGCGTAGCTGGTGATCAGCACGGTCAGTTGGTGATGTGTGTCGGCCAGATGGGGCGCCAGCAGGCCGCCACTGACGGCGGCCACCTCGGCGGCGACAACGGGCAGCAGCCAGACCGCCGTCATCTGATCGATGGTGTGGGTCTGCCGCGTGAACATCATGAAGGGAATGGCGATGCCGCAGGCCAGCGCCATGGCCGCATCGGCCCACCACAGGACCTGAGCGATCTGAACCGCGCTCTCTCCCCAGTGCGGGACGCCAAACGCCAGGAAGCCGTTGATGATCGTAGCCAGCCCCATCGGGATGCAGCCGAAGAACATCGACACGACCGAGTGGCCGAAGATCTGGCGGGCGCCGTCAAAGTAGAAGATCCAGCGCGCCGCGTAGAGCGCGGTGAACAGGCTGAAGAGCCCGATATTGAACCACCACAGTCCCTCCGCAACGGCGTGCAGGCCGGGGACGCGCGCCGGAAACTGGGCGAGCGCCAGCGCCAGGATGCCGGTGCCCATGGTGGCGGCGAACCAGTTGGGGGTGAACTGGCGGACCACCTCACGGGGACTGGCCAGGGTCGCCAGGGGCTTGAGGCCGAAGGCGACGGCGCGGATATGGGCGATGTCGGTCATGGGGTGGGCTTTCGAAGCGGAGCAGTAGGGAAAGGCGTAGGAAGGCCGGGCGTTGCGTCAGCCGGCGGTGAGGCGCCAGATCGCGCCGAAGACAACGGCTCCGGCCAGCAGCGCCAGGGGCAGGACGATGATCTGGGCGAACGCCTCACGCCCCGAGATCCAACCCGTGGCGATGGAGACGTGGCCGTTCAGGAACTCGCCAAAATCGCGGCCGCGCTCGCCTTTGGGAATGCTGTCGGAGAGGAGAATGCCGCCTCCTAGCAGACCGAAGAACATGACGCCCAGAACGGTGATGATGCCCAGGGTAAGGGCCGTCTCCGGCCCGCCGAAGAAGGCCCAGAAGGTCAACAGAAGCACGCCATAGACGCCGATCAGGGCTTTGACGGCCGTTGGATGGACGCCATTGACCCCAAGGTCCGGCGCGTCGCGGCGCAGGTCTTCGAACTCACGGTCAGCGCTTGCAACCATTTGCGCCGGTGGGCGGCTGGCCCGAGTGGTGTCGCGGAACACGGGGTAGGGGGCTAAGGCGGTCAAGGTGGTCATTAGGGTCACTCCGTTAGAGTGGAGGCCGATTGGCGGCGCGCTCCTTGACCGACACCCTGGGCTGTCAGACCATTCTTATCCAACGAGACGTTTGTGTATGTTCGTTCGATAGTTCCGAACGATCTTGCCCTACGGCTTCGCCATCTCCAGGAAGGCGTCTCCCGCGCGGCTGCGATAGCGCTGCTTGTGCCGCAATAGGTAGAACTGCCGAGGCGGCAGATCGAACGCGATCTCAACCAGGGCTTTGCGCGCGACGCCCAGTCGCGCGACGGTCTGAGACATCACTCCGGCGCCCGCCCCCGCTTCGACGGCCGAGCGGACAGCCTCATTGCCCGGCAGGACCATGGCGATCTTCAGGTCGGATAGAGACAGGTGGCGAGCGGCCAGCATGTGCTCGAACGCCGCACGGGTGCCGGAGCCGGGTTCCCGTAAAACCCAAGCCGTTTTGGTCAGGTCATGATCGGCGCTCGTGTGGGCGGAAGCCCAGGGATGCAATGGGGCGACGACAAGGCTCAGTTGCTCTTCATCGATCACTGAACGGCTCAGCACCGGATCGTCCACCTCGCCTTCGACCAAGCCAATCTCAGCGTCCCCCTCCGCGACCGCGCGGGCGACCTGGGCGGTGTTGCCGATCGCCACGTCGATCTCGATGCCGGGATGTGCGGCGTGGAAGAGCGTTAAGCGCGGCGGCAGCCAGTAGCTGGCGATGGTCTGGCTGGCGTGGATAGACAGGCGTCCGCGTTCCAGCCCACTGAGGTCTGCCAGGGCCGCCTCGGCGGCCTGCGCCTGGGCCAGGACCTTGCGGGCCTCCGCCAGGAACACCTCACCGGCGCGATTGAGCACGATGCTGCGGCCGACCCGGTCGAACAGGGCGACGCCGTGGCGCCCCTCGAGGGTGGTGATGGCGCTGCTGACCGCCGACTGGGTCAGGTTCAAGGCTTCGGCCGCCCGGGTGACATGCTGGCGCTCTGCGACGGCGAGGAAGATGCGGAGCTGTTCGAGGGTCACGAGCTGATCCTGGTTTTCATGATCATAACGCCAGGATCGTTCGGTCGTTTCGAACATTCTTAGTCGACGATCCCGTTAGACCGCATGAATTGGCGCGTCGAAGGTGCGATCGCGTTTTTGAGGAACCACCCATGCAACCGCCTGCGCTGCCTAGTCGCCGCTCACCTCGTGTCTGGATGGGTCTTGCGGCCTTCGTGTCGGTCGCGGGCGCTTCCAGCGCTATCGCGGCGGCTGACGGGTTCGATGCCCGGATGGCCGAGGCCATGACGCGAATGCATCACGCGATGATGCTGCCGCCGTCCGGCGATCCTGACCGCGATTTCGCCGCCATGATGATCCCGCACCACCAGGGGGCCATCGATATGGCCAAGGTCCAGCTGCAGTACGGCAAGGATCCCCGCCTGCGTCGCCTGGCCCAGGGCATCATCGTCGAACAGGCCCAGGAGATCGCCGTGATGCAGCAGATTCTGGACGAGGCCCCCGCCACCCATCCGCAAGGACACCCGCAATGACCCGCAGTCTCGCCTTCATCCTGTTGCTGGCCAGCGCCGCGCCGGCTTGGGCCGGGCAAGCGCCTGGACCCGCAAGCGCGCCCGACATTGCGGTGAGCAACCGCGACCGCATCTATACGTCGGACCAGTTCTCAAACACCGTCTCGGTGATCGACCCGGCCGCTAACAAGCTGCTCGGCGTCATTAAGCTAGGCGACCAGACGCCCATGAATTTGAGCCCGCTCTACAAGGGCCAGTTGCTGGTCCATGGGATGGGTTTCTCGCCGGACCACAAGACCTTGGCGGTGATCTCCATCGGCTCCAATTCAGTGACCTTCATCGACACAGCGACCAACGCGGTGAAGCACACGGCATATGTCGGCCGCTCGCCGCACGAGGCCTTCTTCACCCCCGACGGCAAGGAAGTCTGGGTCGCGGTGCGCGGTGAGGACTATCTGCAGGTGCTCGACGGCGCGACCTACAAGGAGACAGCGCGGATCAAAGTGCCCAACGGCCCGGGCATGACTATCTTCGCCCCCGATGGCCGGTATGCCTACGTGTGCTCGAGCTTCACCCCGGAGACCGTGGTGATCGACACCAAGACCAAGGCGATCGTCGGCCGGGTGAAACAAGAAAGCCCGTTCTGCCCGGACATCGCCGCCACCCCGGACGGCAAGCAGGTCTGGTTGACGCTAAAGGACATCGGCAAGGTGATGGTGTTCGACGCCAAGCCGCCGTTCGCGGTTCTGAAGACGCTCGACACCGGCCCGATCACCAACCACGTCAACACCGTGCGCAATGGCGCCGGCCAGTTCGCCTATGTCACCGTCGGCACGCAGAACGCGGTGAAAGTGTTCCGGACGGACAGCTTCGCCCAGGTGGCCGAGATCAAGGTCGGCGCGCTGCCGCATGGCCTATGGCCGTCCGGTGACGGCTCGCGCGTCTATGTCGGCCTGGAGAATGGCGACGCGGTGGCGGCCATCGATACGGCGACCAACACCGTGATCGCCACCATCCCGATCGGCCAGGCGCCTCAGGGCGTGGCCTATGTCCCCAACGCTGTTCCCACTGGCCCGGGTACGGCCAACCTCCAGCCGCTCGGCTTGGCCGCTAAATCCGATAGCCTGACTCTCGCCGGCGCCGCGGGCGGACCACCCACCCAGGTGACATTGTTCGACCAGGGCCAAGTGCAGATCCTGCAGGCGGCGGCCGTGGGTCTAAAGCCGAAGGCGGCCTATGTGCTGGCGATCGCCGACAATCCCAAGGGCGAGGGAAAGCTGCAGGCCCTGGCCGGCTTCATGACAAGCCCATCGGGGTCGGCCGTGGTCAACGCGGTGGGACCGCTACGCAATGTGGTCAGCGCCGACACGCCGGCGCCGCGCCGCTATCTGGTGATCGCCGAAGGCAAGCCCGATGAACTCGGGATTGTGGTGCAGACCCAGCGCTAGCGGCCTGTCACTCAGCTAGATCGAAGGCGTCGCCAGGTTTAGCCAGCCGCACGAATTCTATGCCGGCTTCACGGAAGAAGGGCTCGTAGGTGTCGTAGCGCTGCTCCACGAAGAAATCGCGGGCATGGCCGTCGTGGAGGGGCAGGGCGAACTTGGGTCGCATGGCCTTAGCGAAGGCCATCACCTTCAGCTCCGTCAGGTATGGGGCCATGACGGGCAGGGCGAGCGCCTCGACGCCGGCATGGGGGAGCAGCGCATCGTCGAAGGAGTCGCCGCAATTGAGCACGCGGCCGTTGACCAGGAAGGCGGTTACCCGCGGCGTATCCTTGGCCAGGATCGGTTCGTGAGGGACAGGGATGGCGCGCAACTCGAAGGCCCCGAACCGGCGGACACCTTCGTCGAACACCTCGACCGCGAGGCCTTCGTCGGCCAGCTTATCGCGAACCTCAGCGTTTCCGACGACCTGTCCGCCGCCGGCCAGGATGGTCTTGAGGGCCGCCGGATCGAGGTGATCCGGGTGAGCGTGGGTGATCACCACGACGTTGGCGCCCGCCAGTGTCTTGGGATCGACCCGGCCGTCGATGAACCCAAACTTGCCCGGGTCGAAGAGCAGGGCGTCTGCACCGACGGTCAGCCGCAGGCAGGAGTGGACGAACTTTTCAATGTGCATGGCGTGCTTCCTGGAGGCCGAGACTCAAGGCGCCCACGCCCCTGCAGTTCCTCGACTAATGTCTTGGCGGGTGCGGCTTGCGCCCAGCGACGATCGCCTTAGGCTCTCTTCAGCGCCGCAAGCAACGCCTGGTGCTTCGGCAGCAGGAGCTCGAGGGCTGCGATGAGAAGGTCATGGTCTTCGGTGAACCAGAGGCCCGGCCGATGGGCTACGGCCATGCGCCGAAGAGCCCTTCGTAGAATCTCCAAAGCGTCGTTGACGTCGAGAGCGGCCTGATCATCCACCACGACGTTTGCAACGACGCCAACGACAGCCATCTGCTCCATCCCATGGCGGTCGCAGCCAAAGAGGTTTTGGAGGTTGAAAACCTCTAGGTGCTCGCCGACGGCGGCTATCCAACGCTGAGGAGATCGCTCGATGCGAGCGCGACCACATTGAAGTGGCTGCGCCCATCAAGCGAGGCGCAATGAGCACGGACCACTTCCGGCAGGCTCACTTCACCTACGACGAAGTGAGCGACAGCATTCGTTGCCCGGCCGGTCAGACGCTAAACCCCTCCGGCATTCACACCCGCAACCGGGCAATAAGGTATCGAACGCCCGCCTGCGGCAGCTGCCCGATCAAATCAAAATGCACCCCTGGCGCCCAGCGCACCATCCATCGGCTTGTCGATCAGAGCGCGCTCGATCGGATGGAGGAGCGCATCCATACCAATCCCAGCCTCATGACCATCCGAAGATGCACGGTCGAGCATCCCTTCGGCACCATCAAGCGGATGTCGGGCGGCGGAAGATTCCTAACCAGAGGTCTTAGAGCGGTGAAGGCGGAAGCGGCGCTCTCGATCCCCGCCTTCAATATCCTCCACGCCGCAAACACCGTCCGAGGGGCGGGATAACGCCTCATCACGGGCTGTTTGCGCTGCGGCTCACTCGTTGGGCAAGGTAGCCCTCCGGTGAAGGCCGCCTTGCCGAGGTGTCTGGGATGCTGATGCTGTGCTCGTAAGGACGTCCTTACGAGTACGCAAAGCTGCAGGGCATGGG
>NCEV01000076.1 GCA_002280875.1 Caulobacter sp. 32-67-35
CTTCGAGAAGGGGGAACGGGTTCGGGTCACGCTGATCAACGACACCATGATGGCGCACCCGATCCACCTGCATGGCCACTTCTTCGAGCTGACCCATGGGCCGGCGGGATACGGCCCACGAAAACACACGGTGATGGTGATGCCGGGAGGCAAGGTGTCCTGGGACTTCACCGCCGATCCGGGCGATTGGGCCTTCCACTGCCACATGCTCTACCACATGCACGCCGGCATGTTTCAGGTGTTCGCCGTGCGCCCCCTCGATGGAGGCGCCGCATGACCCGCCTGGCTCTGATCGGACTTCTCCCCCTGGCGCTGGCCGCCCCCGCGGTCGCCCAGACCATGGATCACTCCAGCATGCCGGGGATGGCCATGCCCGCCGCAAGCGCGCCGGCCAAGGCAGCTCCGAAGCCCAAGCCCGCGGCGGACCCACACGCGGGTCATGATATGTCAGCGATGGCTCCGCCCGCCTCGCAATCCACCCCGGCGCCGGTGGCGGCCGATCCGCACGCGGGCCACGACATGTCGACCATGGCCCCCGGTGCTATGCCCGGCATGGCGATGCCGGACAAACCGACGGATCAGGCCGCGATGCCCGAGATGGCCGGGCACGACATGTCGGCGATGGCCCAGCCGGAAATCCCGAAATCTCCGCCGCCCCCGCCGCCCACGGACCACGCCGCCGACCGGTTCTTCTCGCCGGCCGCCATGGCGGCCGCTCGCGCGCAGTTGAAGCGCGAGCACGGCGCGATGCCGCTCTCCACGGTCATGGTCAATCTGGCCGAGTATCAGGCCCGCTCAGGCGCGGACGGCTACCGCTGGGAAGGTCAGGCTTGGTTCGGCGGTGACATCAATCGCTTGGTGGTGAAGACCGAAGGCGAGGGCGCGCGCGGCGAAGGCGTGGAAAGCGCCGAGGTGCAGGCTCTCTACTCCCGCGCCGTGGGGGTCTACACCGACCTGCAGGTCGGTGTGCGGCAGGACGTCGAGCCCTACGGCCGCACCTATGCGACCGTCGGCTTTGAGAGCCTGTTGCCCTATTGGTTCGATGTCGAGGGCGCCGCCTTCCTGTCGACCAAGGGCGATTTGTTGGCGCGGCTCGAAGGCACCTACGATCTACGGTTGACCAATCGCCTGATCTTGCAGCCGCGCGCCGAACTCAACTTCGCAGCCCAGAGCACGCCGGAAACCCGAACAGGGTCGGGCCTCTCCAACGCCGAGTTGGGGCTGCGCCTGCGATACGAGATCCGGCGTGAGTTCGCGCCCTATATCGGCGTGTCCTGGGACCGCAAGGCCGGCAAAACCGCCGACTACGCTCGGGCGCGAGGCGAGGACATTGAGGCGACCAGCGTCGTGGTGGGCATCAAGGCCTTCTTCTAGGTCTGACGTGCGTCGGCGCGCATAGTAAGTCCGAAGGGATCACCTCCATGTCGGCAGACGACCCCGAGATCGAGGATCGCGACGCCGTTCTCAACAGGGAGTGCTTTTGCGTAACGCTGGACAGCGCCGGCCTGTTGACAGCGATCCAGGCGGAGGCGTCCAACCCTGACCTCGCCGCCGCCTTGCTGTCCACCCGACCGCACCTGTTCGCCAGCATGCCGGTGTTTATCGCCGAGGCGGACCTCAAGGCCATGCTCGACGTCGTCGCGGCGGTCGAGGCGGCGGCGGCAGATCCCGCCTATCAGGCAGCGGCGTTGGCGTGGGCGCCGGCCATCGCCCAGCATGACTTCGGGCCGCGCGGCGTCTTCATGGGCTACGATTTCCATCTGGGCGACGGTGGCCCGAAGCTGATCGAGGTCAACACGAACGCCGGTGGCGCTTTCCTGAACGCCTTCCTCGCCCAGGCCCAGGGCGCCTGCTGCCGAGAGGCCGCAGACGTGGCGCGAGCGGCGCCGGCGGGAGAGTTCGAGGCGGCGGTCTGGGCGATGTTCGTCGGCGAGTGGCGGTTGCAGGGCCGGTCTGGCCAGCCCGAGACGGTCGCCATCGTCGATGACCGGCCGCAGGAGCAATATCTCTTTCCGGAATTCCTGCTGGTCCAACGCTTCTTCGAACGCCAGGGCCTGCGCGCCTGGATCGTCGATCCCCGCGACCTGCGGTTTGCCGATGGCCGGCTGCGACACAATGGCGAGCCCGTCGATCTCGTCTACAATCGCCTCGTCGATTTCTCGCTCGGGGCCGCAGGCCATGAGGCTCTACGGGAGGCCTATACGGCCGGGGCCGTCGTCTTGACGCCCAATCCTCGAAATCACGCGCTCTTCGCCGACAAGCGCAACCTGACGCTGCTGTCGGACCCGGCCGCGGCGCCCGGCTGGAAGACGACGCCCGGTCAACAGCATAGCCTCGCGGCGGTCCCCCGGACCCGGATGGTGACCGCCGAAAACGCGGACGACCTGTGGTCAGCGCGCAAGCGGTACTTCTTCAAACCGGCCGGAGGCCATGGCGGCAAGGCGGTCTACCGCGGCGACAAGATGACCCGCGGCGTGTGGGCGGAGGTTCTGCAAGGCGGCTACATCGCCCAAGAACTGGCCATCCCGACCGAACGCCGGATCAGGATCGACGGGGAGGTCAAGGTGCTGAAGCTGGACGTGCGCCTCTACACCTACAGGGGCTTACCACTCCTGACGGCCGCGCGTGTCTACCAAGGCCAGACGACCAATTTTCGGACGCCGGGCGGCGGGTTCGCCCCGGTGTTTGTCACCTGACTTGAGACCTTCCCCGCCTTGGGCCCTTGCTGAGATAGGCCCGGGCGGGGCCTGCTCCTCAATCTAAGCCGACCCCGAAGCTCGTCATGCGTGGCCGTCCTGGGTTGAGGCGGACGTCGTCGCCGATGCCGGCCACCGGCGCCGCAACAGCAGGTAACCGGCGGGGATAACCAGCATCGACAGCAGCGGCGCGGTCAGCATGCCGCCGATCATCGGGGCGGCGATCCGGCTCATCACCTCCGAGCCGGCGCCGTGGCCGACGAGGATCGGAGCTAGGCCGGCCAGGATGACCGCGACCGTCATCGCCTTGGGCCGCACGCGCAGCAACGCCCCTTCGCGCACCGCGGCCTCCACCTCGCCTTGCGACGGATTGGGACCACGGTCGGCCAGGGCATGCTTGAGGTAGATCAGCATCACCACCCCGAACTCCGCCGAGACCCCCGCCAGGGCAATGAACCCGACCCCGGTCGCCACCGACTGGTGGTAGCCCAGAATGTACAGGGTCCAGATGCCGCCGGTGAGAGCGAAGGGCAGGGTGGCCATGATCAGCGCGGCCTCGTCGAAGCGCCCGAAGGTGATGTAGAGCAGGACGAAGATGATCAGCAGAGTGGCCGGCACGACCACCTTCAGCCGTTCAGCGGCGCGCTGCAGATATTCGAACTGTCCGGAATAGGCGACCGACACCCCAGGCGGCAGGGGTACGGACTTGGCGACGGCGCGCTGAAGGTCGCCGACGACGGCGCTGAGGTCGCGGCCCCTCACATCGACATAGACCCACGTCGACGGCCGGGCGTTCTCGGTCTTCAGCATTGGCGGGCCATCAACGATCTGCACCTTGGCGACCGAGCCCAGGGTGATCTGCTGGCCGGCCGGCGTGAGGATCGGCAAGGCGCGCAGTCCCTCGAGGCTGTCGCGCAGCTCGCGCGGATAGCGCACGCTGATCGGGTAGCGCGCGACGCCCTCGACGGTCTCGCCGACCGTCTCGCCGCCTATCGCGCCTGATACGATCGCCTGGACGTCGGCGATGTTGAGACCGAAGCGCCCCGCCGCCGTGCGGTCGATGTCGACATCGACGTAGCGCCCGCCGGTCAGGCGTTCCGCCAGGGCCGAGCTCACGCCGGGCGTCTTCTTGGCCACGGCCTCGATCGCCGCCGCCACCCGGTCGAGGTCCTGCAGGTTCGTGCCCGACACCTTGACCCCGATCGGGCTCTTGATGCCGGTCGCCAGCATGTCGATCCGGTTGCGGATGGGCGGCACCCAGACATTGGCCAGGCCGGGGACCTGCACGGCCCGGTCGAGGGTCTCGACCAGCTTGTCCGGCGTCATGCCGGGCCGCCACTGGTCGCGGGGTTTGAACTGGATCGTGGTCTCGAACATCTCCATCGGCGCGGGGTCGGTGGCCGTCTCGGCGCGGCCGGCCTTACCGAACACCGTCTTCACCTCCGGCACGGTCATGATCAGCCGGTCGGTCTGTTGCAACAGCTCCGAGGCCTTGGCGGCGGAGATGCCGGGCAGGGCGGACGGCATGTAGAGCAGGTCGCCCTCGTCCATGTGGGGGATGAACTCACCCCCCAGCCGACTGAGCGGCCAGGCCGTGGTGGCGAATACCAGCAGGGCGATCACCAGCGTCGCCTTCGGTCGCCGCATCACCGCGTCGAGCGCCGGCCGATAGATCCGGGTCAGGGCGCGGTTCAGGGGATTGGCGTTTTCCGAGGGAATGCGCCCGCGGATCAGGTAGCCCATCAAAACCGGCACCAGCGTGACCGAGAGCAGGGCGGCGCCCGCCATGGCGTAGCTCTTGGTGAAGGCCAGCGGCGCGAACAGCCGGCCCTCCTGCGCCTGCAGGGCGAACACCGGGACGAACGACAGGGTGATGATCACCAGGCTGAGGAACAGCGCCGGACCGACCTCGGCAGCGGCCTCGGTCACCAGAGTCCATCGCCGCTCCGGGGTCAGGGTTTCGCCGGGATGATCGTGCGCCCAGCGCTCGAGGTGCTTGTGGGCGTTCTCGATCATCACCACGGCGGCGTCGACCATGGCGCCGATGGCGATGGCGATGCCGCCGAGCGACATGATGTTGGCGTTGACCCCCTGCATCCGCATCACCAGGAAGGCGATCAGCACGCCCAGCGGCAAGGTCACGATGGCGACCAGAGCCGAGCGGACGTGCCCCAAGAACAGCGCGCAGACGATCGCCACCACCAGGAATTCTTCGCCCAGCTTGCCCGTCAGGTTCTCGATGGCGCGGTCGATCAGCTGCGAGCGGTCGTAGGTCGTGACTACCTCGACGCCGGCGGGCAGGCTGCGCTTCAACTCTTCCAGCTTGATCTTCACCGCGGCGATGGTCTCGCGCGCGTTCTTGCCCGAGCGCAGGATGACCACGCCGCCGGCCACTTCGCCCTGGCCATTGAGCTCGGAGACCCCGCGCCGCATCTCCGGCCCGATTTGTACGGTGGCGATCTCGCCCAAGGTGATCGGCACGCCCCCGGCGCCGGCGCGCAGCGGAATGGCGCGGAAGTCATCGAGCGTCTTCAGATAGCCGCTGGCGCGAACCATGTATTCGGCTTCGCCCAGCTCCAGCACCGAGCCCCCGGCTTCCTGGTTGGCCTGCTGGATCGCTGTGACGGCCTGAGTGTGGGTGACGCCATAGGCGGCGAGCCGTGAGGGATCGAGCACCACCTGATACTGCTTGACCATGCCGCCGATGCTCGCCACCTCGGCGACGCCAGGCAGGGTCTTCAACTCGTAGCGCAGGAACCAGTCCTGCAGCCCGCGCAGCTGGGACAGGTCGTGCCGTCCAGTCCGGTCGACCAGGGCGTATTCGTAGACCCAGCCGACGCCAGTGGCGTCCGGGCCCAGGGCAGGCTTGGCCGACGCCGGCAGCCGGCTCTGCACCTGGTTGAGGTATTCGAGCACCCGCGAGCGCGCCCAGTAGAGGTCTGTGCCGTCCTCGAACAGCACATAGACGAAGCTGTCGCCGAAGAAGGAATAGCCCCGCACGGTCTTGGCGCCAGGCACCGACAGCATGGTGGTGGTGAGTGGGTAGGTGACCTGGTTCTCGACGATCTGGGGCGCCTGGCCTGGGTAGCTGGTGCGGATGATCACCTGCACGTCGGAGAGGTCCGGCAGGGCGTCAACCGGGGTCGCGCGCACGGCCCAGATGCCGGCGATGGCCAGGCCTACGGCGGCAAGAAGGACCAGGAATCGCGCCCGGACGGACGCGCGGATCAGGGCGGCGATCATTGTCCGCCCTCGCGGGTCATGCGCCGCACCGTCGGCCCGGCCTCGGCTTGCTCGAACCCGAACCGTACCCGGTCGCCGGGTTTGAGGCGCTGGGCGAGCCGGGGATCGGCCAAGCGGAACTGCATGGTCATCGCCGGCCATTGCAGGGCCGGCACCGGCTGATGCGATAGCGTCACCGACTGCGGCGTCAGTTGCTCGATACGGCCGACGCTCTCGTAGAGCGCCGGGGCGGGCGCCGCCTTCATCGGGGCGCTCACCGTCGGTGGCGCCGCCACGGGTGCCATCAGTGGCCGGGCCTCAATCCCCGACAGGCTGGCTTCGGAATCAAGCAGGAATTGGCCTGAGGCGACGACGCGCTCGCCGTTGGTAAGCCCTTGCAGGATTTCCGTCCGGCCGCCGGCCTCGCGACCGGTCCGCACCTCGGCGGGTTGATACCGGCCGCCGGGCAGGGCCAGCATGACCAGGGTCCGTCGGCCCGTGCGGATAACGGCTTCCGACGGGACGAGCAGGGCGGGCTGTGGCGCCGCGTCAAACCGCACGCTGGCGAACATGCCGGGACGCAAGCGCCCCACGGGGTTGGCCAGTTCGACGCGCATCGTCAGGGTCCGGGTCTCGCTGTTGGCCTGCGGCAAAATGGCGGCGACCCGCCCGTTAAAGGTCTCCGTCGGGTAGGCGGCCAGCGTCGCGACGACCGGCTGGCCAGGGCGGACCTGGCCCGCGAGCGCCTCCGGAACGGCGGCGTTCAGCCAGACGCTCCCGACGCCGTTCACCTCCGCCAGGGTCTGGCCGGCGCTCACCGTCATCCCACTGCGGACGTTGAGGGTCTTGATCACGCCCCCAGACGGGGTCGCGATGGTCAGGACGCTGCGGGGTCGGCCGCTGCGCTCCACCTCCGCCACGGCCGCCGGCGGCATGCCGAGCAGGATCAGGCGCTGGCGGGCGGCGCTCGCGAGGGCGGTATCGCCGCTTCGGCGCACCGCCAGGAACTCCGCCTGGGCGCCCGCCCACTCGGGGACCAGCACGTCGGCGAGCGGCGCGCCGGCGCCGACCACATCGCCTGGCGCGCGGCCGTAGACGCGCTGGACGAACCCCGACGCCTTGGCCTGGACGATGGCGATGTCGCGCTCGTTAAACTCCAGCACCCCCGTGGCGGTGAGGCTGCTGTCGAGCTGGCCACCTTCGGCCGTGGCGTAGCGGACGCCGAGATTTTGCAGCTTCGCCGGGTCGATGACCACGCCGGGCGCAGCGGCGCCTCCCTCGCCGGCGTATTTCGGGACCAGCTGCATGTCCATGAAGGGCGACTTGCCCGGCTTGTCGAAGTGCTGAGCCGGGACCATCGGATCGTACCAATAGAGCACCCGGCTCTGCTCCTTGGCGGCCGGAGTCGGGGCGCGGCCTGGCTGCAACCGCGCCAGGCCGTAGCCGGCCAACCCGGCGGCCAGGGCGATCGCGGCGGCGGCGACGGCCAGCCGCGCGCGGGGTGAGGACGAACGGCTCATGGCTGGTCATTCCCAAAGGTGAGCACCAGGCTTGCGGCGTCGGCGGCGACGGCGGCTTCCCGGTCGAGAAGGGTGAGTTGAGTGTTGGCGAGCGTCGTGAAGGCCTGCAGCACGTCGCTGAGGCCGGCTCGGCCGGCGCCGTAGCTGGCGGTCTCGAGATCGGCGCGCTTCTGCGCCAGCGGCAGCAGGACCGATTGCGAGCGGCTCCACTGATCGTGGTGCATGATGTGATCGGCCAGCGCCGCATCGAGCAGGGCGACGAGGTCGCGCCGGGCGACCTCGCGCTCGGCGCGGGCCTGGCCCGCAGCCGCGACCTTAGCGGCGATGATCGGATCCTGCCGCCCCGCTCCGAAGAGGGGGAGGGTGACGGTCACGCCGGCCGAGACCATATCGCCGAACATCGGATCTCGGCGTTGATAGGCCACCTCCCAGCTCCAGTCGGGGCGCTTGCCGGCCTGGGCCAGGCGGACGTCGGCCTGCGCCTGCGCCGCCATCGCGGTCTGCTCCTCTAGGCGAGGATGCCCTTCCAGCGCCGCGCGCAGGGCAGGGCCGTTCACCTCGAAACTGGGCGGCGATCCGGCCGCCTCGGGGTCAGGGTCGCCGGTCCAGCGGGACAGCTCGGCGCGCGCTCGCCCGACAGTCGCGGTGACTTCGCTCCGCCGGTCTTCCAGATCCGCCCGCATCTGTTCGGCTTCCAGGGACTGGGCCGGGCGGGCCGCCCCCGACGCCACCGCCGAGGGTGCGGCGCTCCAGAGCGGTTCGAGGCGGGTCAAAACCTCGCCTACGGCCGCCTGCCGTCGTTCAGCGTAGTAGAGGTTGATCCAGGCCAGGGCCGTGGCGGTTCGGACCTCGCGGGCGCTGAGCCTCTGTACTGCCCCTGCGACGTCGATATCGGTCTGCGCAAGCGCGCGGGCCGCCGATCGCTTCGCGCCGCTGGGCATGTCCTGCATGACGCCGACCCTGGCCATGGTCATGCTGTCGCCGTTGAACCGGCCAGCCGGCGGTCCCGAGATCGGGAAGTTGTCGATGCCGGCGGTCAGTTTCGGGTCGGGCAGAGCCCCGGAGGCCCGCGCCGCGGCGCGGGCGCTCTCCACCTGCAAGCCGCGGGCCTGCAAGGTGGGCGAGGTCTGGCCGGCCGCCTGTAGGGCGGCGGCGTAGGTCAGTGGCGCGGCGTGCGCGCTGCCAGCCAGGAACAGCCCGGCGAGAGTGATGGGAAGACGCATATCGGACATCCGCGAGCGTGATGACAAAGCCGGTGGATTCCGCGCCGGGGGAAACCCAGGCACGGCCATCCGCGAACCGCAGCCTGCAGGCGCGCGTCAGCGCGCCGGCGACAGCGTGCGGAGCCACGCCGCGCGAAGCGCGGCTGGCGTCAGACGATGGATCTGGGCGGTCGTTCGGTCCGCGGCGGCGGATGCGGCTTCAGAGGCAGGGACACTTCGGCCACCGGCTGTCCCTCGATCTGCGGCGGCACGAAGAGCACGGCCGTCGGCAGGGCGCCGACGACCCCGCCCATCACGGCGCACGCCTGGGCGCAGGCCTTGTTGTCGTGCGCCTTGGACTTGTGGTCGCAGCAGGGAACCGGAGCGCCCGCGACGGCCTTGCCGTTCTCGGACGCTGCAGTGGCCATGCCCGCCATCGGCATGCCGCTCTCGACGCAGGTCTGCTGCGACGCCACGGCCGCGGCCGGGCTGTAGAGCAGGCCCACGAGGGCGAAAAGGACGAGCAAGCGCCGCATGATCGCCAAGCTATGCCTGAATGCAGGCCAAGTCGACGGAGCCGCTCATTGCGCCGACACCGGCGCCAGCATGCCGAACCCGGCGACCAGACCGAGCACCGCAATGGCGAGCGCGCTTTCGATGACTAGGCTGCGGCGCAGAGCGCCCAGCGCGGGCTCCCGCGCAGCGGCGGTATCGAGCGCCACTCTGAGCGTTGGCGTCAGGTGAAAGCGGTTGGCGGCGGCCAGCACCAGCATGCCAGCGAACAGCAGGAGCTTGAGCGATAGGAGTTGGCCGTAGGGCGTGGTCCAGAGCCCAGGGATGCGCGTGGGGCCGATGAGGAACCAGCTGTTGACCAGACCAGACGCCACCAGGGTCGCCACCAGCACCGACCCGATGCCGGAAAATCCGTGCAGCGCTCTGTGGCGGACATGATCGAGCGCAGCATCATCGCTGGATCGTCGCTTCAGTAGGAACAGGAAACCAACGAGGGCACCGATCCATACCCCAGCAGCCAGAGAATGTAGGATATCGGCGCCGAGATGCAGAGAGCCACCGGGCCCTTCGGTCGCCGCCCCATGACCCATCCAGGCAAAACTCGCGCAGGTCACCGCGCCGAGCATGGCGCAGACCCTTAAGCTCGTGCGGTCGAGCCGGCGAGGGAGCAGCAAGAAGAGCGCCAGGCCAGCCCCTACGGCGCGGACCAGCGCCGAGCGGCCGAAGCCCATAGTGGTGACCACCGCAGACAGCGAGGAGAGCTTCAGGCCTTCACTGAGCGATCCCGCCAACACCGAGGTTTGGGCGAGCAAACCCAGAAGGCTCGCGGCCAACAGGCCCGCGGCGCTCCAGGCCAGCAGCGGACGCAACCAGCGCAACGACGCCGACGCCGCCATGCCCGAGGGGGCCAGGGCGTAGAGGGCAAAGAGCGACGATCCGAACAGGATCATCGCCCCCGTATATTGCGCCAGCCTGAGGATAATGACCGCAGGCTCGAGCACGGCCTATTTGACCGTGAAGTCCACGGCGCCGTCCATCTTGTGCCCGTCGCTGGAGGCGGCGTGCCAGTTGATCTTATAGACACCGGGCATCAGCGGCGCCTGCGGCGTTCCGGTGATGGTGAGACCATCCTTGGATACGCTGGTCTTCACCGCCACGGCCATGTTGTTCATCGTCGGCATGACCAGCTCGAACTTCGAGAAGGCCGGGGTCAGCTTTTCATTGAAGGTCAGGCTGATGGCCTTGGGCGCCGCCACCGTGGCGCTGGCCGCCGGCGTCGACTTGACCAGATGGGCGTGAGCCGAAGCCGTGCCGGCCAGCAGCAGGGCGGCGCTCGCGGCGATCCCGGCGGCGATGAAATGATGGTGGCGCATGCGATTTCCTTGGCTGGACGGTGTCCCTATCGAAGATACGCGCGGCCCGGCCCCAGCCCCTCAAGATGACGCAGCGAGCTGCGCGACCTCACCAGGGCAGCTTGGCGCTGAGGCCTTCCCCCATTCGATCACCCTAAGCTGGGGCATGCCCTTAGGTTGACCGGCCGCCACTATTGGCTAAAAGCTTGGACATTATAGCCTACCCCCCTATACTATTTCCATAGCGCAGGTGGTCGATGGGACATACGGTTCGCGAAAAATCCAAGCTGCTCGGTCGCGTGCGGCGCATTCGCGGCCAAGTGGAAGCGATCGAACGCGCTCTGGAGGCCGAGACTGAATGCGCAGCCGTGCTGCAGCTGATCGCCTCCGTTCGCGGCGCCATGAACGGCCT
>NCEV01000077.1 GCA_002280875.1 Caulobacter sp. 32-67-35
TGCGCGGCGCCAACAACGCCCCGTCGATCCTGGTCGATGGCCTGGCCATCGCCGGCAAATGACCGATCTGGACCTGATCCTCGACGCCGCCCGGGAGGCTGGGGAACTGGCCCTGAAGGCCCGCGCCGGGGGGCTGAAGATCTGGTCCAAGGAGGGCGGCTCGCCAGTCACCGACGCCGACCTGGCCGTCGACGCCCTGCTGAAGGACCGCTTGCGCGCCGCGCGGCCCGACTATGGCTGGTTGTCGGAAGAGACGGTCGATGATCCGGCCCGCCTGAACACGACGCGCCAGTTCGTGGTCGATCCGATCGACGGCACGGTCGCCTTCATGAAGAACAAGCCGTGGTTCGCCGTCTCGGTGGCCGTGGTCGAGAACGGCCGACCGATCGCCGGCGTCGTCCATGCGCCCGCTTTGAGCGAGACCTATGCGGCGGTGACCGGCGGCGGGGCCACCCTGAACGGCATGGCCATCTCGCCCAGCGACACCGACGATCTCGAGGACGCCGCCATGCTGGGCGACGCCAAGATGTTCGTGCATCCGGCCTGGACCGCCGGCGCCTTCGACGCGGCCGTGGCGCTGTCGCCGAAAAGCGAGTGGGATGTGGCCGCCGCCGATCTGATCCGCTCGGAGGCCGGCGCCTGCCTGACAGACCACAAGGGTCGCACTTTCAGCTATAATCAGCCTGTTCCGCTGGTTCCGAGCCTGGTTTGCGCCAATGCGACGCTTGCGCCATTGATCCTTAACCGGGTCGGGCATATCGACCTGCCATAAAGATATTTCCTCGCAGGAACGTGCCCCATCATGCCCGATAAGCAGCTTCTCCATCTCGTCATCGGCGGCGAACTGAAGGATGTCGCCGACATCGAGTTCCGCGACCTCTCCCAGGTCGAGTTCGTCGGCGCCTATGCCAGCTATGCCGACGCCCACAAGGCCTGGAAGGCCAAGGCCCAGGCCACGGTCGACAACGCCCACGCGCGGTACTTCATCATCCATGCGCACAAGCTGATGGATCCGAGCCTGGGTTGATTTCAGATCCTCCCCCTTTGGGGGAGGTGGCCCAGAGGGCCGGAGGGGGCCAGCTCGGCTTATGCCGCATTAGCCCCCTCAGTCGCTCCGCGACAGCTCCCCCAAAAGGGGAGCATCTTTTCCGCGCCTACTCCCGCCGCAGCAGCTTGTCAGTCAGCAGTTTCCCCAGCATCCCCGCCCGGAAGGTCTTCTTCATCGCCACGGGATCGTAGTCGTCGCTCTCGACCCAGTCGGTGAAGCTCAGGCCCTTGGGCTCGCCGCGCTCCAGATACTGCTCGAAGACATAGTCCAGCACGCCGGTATTGCCGGCCTTGATGTGCAGATAGCGCGGCGACAGCTCCTTCATCGCCTCGCGGATCGGCAGGCCCAGGCGATAGTGGGCGTAGAGCACGCTCATGATGCCCGCCCGGTCCGCGCCCGACTTGCAGTGGATCAGGGCCGGATAGTCCAGGGTCTCGAACAGTTCCTTCGCGCCGCGCACCCGCTCGCGGATCGGGACCTCGCGCGACGTGATGGTGAAGTCGACGAGGTTCAGACCCAGCCGCTCGCAGGCGTCCTTCTCCAGCGCATAGAAGCTCCCGTCGAACCCGCCGCGCAGGTTGACGATGGTCCTGATCCCCCGCTTTTTCCACCAGGCCAGCTGGAACGGCCAGGGCTGGTTGGCGCGCACCAGTTCGGGGCTGACCCAGTGGGCGTTGGAGAAGCCGACACGCAAGTACGCGTGGTCGTTCCACAGATAGTTGAGATAGGTCTTCAGGCGCCCCCAAGGCGTGGTCAGGTCGAACTGGGCCAAACGGGCGATCCTCTGAAGTGCCGCGCCTAAGTAGGATGGACCGCCGTTTAATGCAAAACGCACGATCATTTCCCCACGCGGTGATGCGCCCGTGTGCTTGACAGCTTGGCCCTGACGTCCGACCCCTCGCCCATGACTGATCCCGCCGCGCCGCAAGCCACCAACCGCGCCCTCGCCGCGCGGGTCTGGCGCGACTACCTCAAACCGCGCTGGAAAGGCCTGACGGTCTCGCTGGTCAGCGCCGCGATCGTGGCGGGCCTCAGCGCCCAGCTGACCCGGATGATCCAGCCCGCCGTCGACCAGCTGATCACCAACCCGCGCCCCGGGGCGATCCTGGCCATCCCCGCGACCATCGCCGTGATCGCCATCCTGCGGGGCCTGTTCCAGGTGCTGCAGGCGACCTTCATCAACCGCATCGGCAATGGCGTGGTCGGCGACGTGCAGGTGCAGCTGTTTGGCAAGCTGGTGCGCTCGGACCTGGCCCGGCTGCGCGGCGCCCATTCAGGATCCTATGTCTCTTCGGTGCTGTACGACGCCAGCCTGATCCGCGAGGCGGCGACCAGCGGGGTGGTCAACTACACGCGCGAGTTCCTGACCGTGATCGGCGCCCTGGCGGTGATGTTCAGCCTCGACCCGCTCCTGGCCGCCGGCGTGCTGGTGATCGCCCCGGTCGCCAGCTTGATCATGCGGCGCTTCGCCAGGAAGACGACCAAGGCCGCCAAGGGCGCCATGGGCGAGACCTCGAACCTGTCGACCGCGATCATGGAGAGCCTGGACGGGGTCAAGATCGTCAAGATGGAGAACCGCGAGGCCTATGAGGAGGCCCGCGTCGCCGCCGTGGTCGATCGCCGCCAGCATCACCTGATCAAGGGCTCCAACGCCCGGGCCATGGCCGCCCCGGCCACCGAGACCTTCACGACCCTGATCACCGCCGGGGTCTTCGTCTATGCCGGCTGGCGGGCCACAACGGGCGACATTACCGCCGGCGCCTTCTTCGCCTTTCTCAGCGCGCTGCTGATGGCCGCCCAGTCGCTGCGTCAGGTGGCCAACCTGCAGACGGTGTTCAGCGAAGGCCTGACCGCCGCCCGCCGGCTGTTTGAGGCTCTGGACGTGGCCCCGACCATCACCGATCCCGCCGACGCCCGGGCTCTGCCCCCGGGCGACAGCGCCATCGCGCTCGAGAGGGTCAGCTTCTCCTATGGCGGCGAGATCGCGGCCCTGACGGAGGTTTCGCTTGAGGTCCGGCGCGGCGAGACCGTGGCCCTGGTCGGCCCGTCCGGCGGCGGCAAGAGCTCGATCCTCAACCTGATCCCGCGCTTCTATGACGTCACCGCCGGCGCGGTGACCATCGACGGCCATGACGTGCGCGCGGTGACCCTGGCCTCCCTGCGCGACCGCATCGCCCTGGTGACCCAGGAGCCCTTCCTGTTCGACGACACTATCCGAGCCAACATCGCCTATGCGCGGCCGGATGCGACGGAGGCGCAGATCATCGCCGCCGCCCGGCAGGCCGCCGCCCATGACTTCATCACCGCCCTGCCGGACGGCTATGACACCGGCGTCGGCGAGGCTGGGACACGGCTGTCGGGTGGCCAGCGCCAGCGCATCGCCATCGCCCGCGCCTTCCTGAAGGATGCGCCGATCCTGTTGCTGGATGAGGCCACCAGCGCCCTGGACACCGAGAGCGAGGCCCAGGTCCAGTCGGCGCTGGAGCGCCTGATGGCCGGCCGGACCACCATCCTGATCGCCCATCGCCTGTCGACCGTGAAGGGCGCCGACCGCATCTATGTGATCGACAAGGGCCAGGTGGTCGAGACCGGGACCCATGCCGAACTGGTCCGCGCCAAGGGCCTCTATGCCCGCCTCGCCAAGGCCCAGGACCTCGATCATCTGCCGGGCGACGCCGCGTGAGGCCGCTGCGCTCGCCCCTGGTCATGGGCCTGCTGGTCAATCTGATGTCGGGCTATCTGGCCCTGACCTATCGCACCCTGCGCTGGACCCGCGAGGGCCAGGCGATCGCCGACGATGTTCAGGCCCAGGCTTTGGCGGAACGCTCGGGCGTGATCCTGGCGCTGTGGCACTCCCGCGTACCTGTTGGCCCCGCGACCTGGCCGCAGGGCGCCGACAAGCCGGAGATCCGCGTGCTGGTGAGCCAGTCGCGCGACGGCGAGTTCATCGCCCGGGTGATCGCCCGCCTGGGCCTGCCGTCCATTCGCGGCTCGTCGCTGAAGAAGACCGACACCGCCAAGAACAAGGGTGGCGAGCAGGCCTTCCGCGACATGGTCAAGTGGGTGAAGGACGGCGGCGCCATGGCGATCACGCCGGACGGCCCGCGCGGGCCGGTCGAGGTATTGCAGAAGGGCGCCGTGGCCCTGGCGCGGGTCAGCGGCGCGCCGGTGCTGTTCGTCGGCGTGGCGATGAAGCCCTGCATTCGCCTGGGCACGTGGGACCGCACCATCATCCCCCTGCCGTTTGCCAAGGCGGCGATGGTCTGGGACGGGCCGATCACCGCCGGGCGCGACGACGATCCCGACGTGCTGGCCGAAGCCTGGGGCGCAAGGCTGTCGGCTGTGTCGCGCCGGGCCGAGCAGATCGTCGGCGAAGACGACGGCGCGCCGGTCCGCCATTGATCCGACCCGTCCATGGTGGGATGTAGGGCCATGCCGCACGACCATTCGGGCCACGCTCACGATCACCATGGTCACGACCATGGACATGACCACGCCCACGACCACGGGCATGGCCATTCGCACGGACACGGTCACGGCCACCATCATCACGTCCCCAAGGACTTCGGCCGCGCCTTCGCCATCGGCACGGCGCTGAACCTGGGCTTTGTGCTGGTCGAGTTCGGGGCGGGGCTGCTGACCCAGTCCCTGGCCCTGCTGGCCGACGCCGGCCACAATCTGTCGGACGTGCTGGGTCTGGTTCTGGCCTGGGGCGCGGCGACGCTAGCCAAGCGCGCGCCCAGCGGCCGTCACACCTATGGCCTGCGCAAGGGCACGGTGCTGGCCTCGCTGGGCAATGCCGCCTTGCTGCTGGCCGCCACCGGCGCCATCGCCTGGGAGGCTATCCGCCGCTTCGCCGCCCCGACCCCGGTCGAGAGCGGTCCGGTGATGATCGTGGCGACCATCGGCATCATCATCAACACTGCGACCGCCCTGATGTTCATGCGCGGCTCCAAGGACGACCTGAACGCCCGCGGCGCCTTCCTGCACATGGCCGCCGACGCCGCTGTCTCGGCCGGGGTGGTGCTCGCCGCCCTGCTGATGATGCTGACCGGCTGGCTGTGGATCGACTCGGTGACCAGCCTGCTGATCGTGGCCGTGATCGTGCTGGGGACCTGGGGCCTGCTGCGCGACTCGCTGGACATGGCCCTGGACGCCGCACCGCGCGGCATCGACCCGGCCGCCGTCCGCGACTGGCTGGCCGCCCGTCCCGGCGTCATCGAGGTGCATGACCTGCACGTCTGGGCGATGAGCACGACGGAAACCGCCATGACCGCCCACGTCGTGCGTCCCACGGGCGAAGATCAGGACCAGTTTCTGCACGACGTGTGCGCGGAACTGAACAGCAAGTTCAGGATCGGTCACGCCACCGTGCAGATCGAACACGGTGGCGGCGCCCATGCCTGCCGCCTGGCGCCCGCGGACGTGGTGTGAGCCTGCCGCTGTCGCTATCCGTCTACCGGCTCGCCACGGCGGCGCTGGAGCCCTTAGCCCCGCTGCTGCTGAAGCGCCGCGCGGCCAGGGGCAAGGAAGATCCCGCCCGCCTGAACGAGCGTCTGGCCCGCCCCGCGATCCCACGGCCCGATGGCCCGCTGGTCTGGCTGCATGGCGCCAGCGTCGGCGAGAGCCTGTCGATCCTGCCGCTGGTCGAGCGCCTGCGGGCCGAGCGGCCGGGCGCCACGCTGTTGGTCACCTCCGGCACCGTGACCTCGGCCGAGCTGCTGGCGAAACGCCTGCCGCAGGGCGCAATCCACCAGTTCGCGCCGGTCGACACCCCGGGCGGCGCGCGGCGCTTCATCGACCACTGGCGGCCGGACCTGGCTGTCTTCGTCGAGAGCGAGCTATGGCCCAACCTGCTGCTGGAGGCCAAGGCGGTCGGAACGCGGCTGGCCCTGGTCTCGGCCAAGCTGTCGGACAAGAGCTTCGACGGCTGGAGGATGCGGCCGTTCGCGGCGCACCGGCTGTTTTCCGGCTTCGACTTGATCCTGGCGCAGGACGCGAGGGCCGCCGAGCGCTTCACCAGCCTGGGCGGAGCCGTCGCCGGCGAGGCCGACCTGAAGTTCGGCGCCGCGCCCCTGCCGGCCGATCCGGCCGAGCTGGCCCGCCTGAAGGTCGCGTTCGCTGGCCGCTCCCTGCTGCTGGCCGCCAGCACCCATACGGGCGAGGACGAGATCGTGCTCGACGCCTTTACTTCGCTGCCGAACCGTCCGCGCCTGGTCATCGTGCCCCGCCATGTCGAGCGGGGGCCGGCGATCGTCGAGATGGCCGGGGGTCGCGGTCTGTCCGTCAGCCTGCGCAGCATCGACCCCACGGCGATGTCCGACGTGATCGTCGCCGATACGCTAGGCGAGCTGGGTCTGTGGTTTCGGTTGGCCGACCTCGCCCTGGTGGCCGGCAGCCTGGTTCCCGGCATCGGCGGCCACAATCCGCTGGAGCCGGCGCGGCTGTCCTGCCCGATCGTCTCCGGCCCGCATGTCGAGAACTGGCTGACGGCCTATGCCGAACTGTCAGCCGTCGACGGCATGGCCCTGGCCGACGCCAGCGTGCTGGGCCTGCGCCTGGCCGCCGCCCTGGCCGATCCCGCCGCCGGCCAAGCCCGGGCCGAGCGCGCCGCCGCCTTCGTCGAGGCCCGCGACGTCGAGGCTCGCGCCGGCCTGAGCCGCATCATCGAGCTTGTCCCATGAAGCTGTCGACGCCCCGCTGGTGGTATGTGAAGTCCGGCGCGCCCTCGCCGATCACCCGCGCCCTGCTGACCCCGCTGTCGTGGATCTGGGCCGCCTCGACCGCCCGGCGGATCGCCAGGAGACCAGGCAGCGAGATCGGCGCGGCGGTGATCTGCGTCGGCAATGTCACCGTCGGCGGGACGGGCAAGACGCCCATCGTCCGCGAGTTGCTGCTGACCCTGACCCAGCGCGGTATCGAGGCCCATGGCCTGGCGCGGGGCCATGGCGGCAGGGACAAGGGTCCGACCCGGGTCGACGCCGCCCGCCACACCGCCCTGGATGTCGGCGACGAGCCGCTGATGCTGGCCCAGGACTTTCCGATGTGGATCGCCCGCGACCGGGTGGCCGGAGCCCGCGCCGCTTCGGCGGCCGGAGCCCAGGCGATCGTCATGGATGACGGCCACCAGAACCCGGATGTCCGCAAGGCCCTGTCGCTGGTCGTGGTCGACGGAGAGACGCGCAACGATGAGTGGCCGTTCGGCGACGGCAAGGTTTTTCCCGCCGGGCCGATGCGCGAACCGCTAAAAATAGGGCTGGCCCGGGCCGACGCCGTTGTGCTTCTGCTGCCCGCCGACCTGCCGGCGGCCGACCCGGCCCTGCTGGCCCTTTTTGGCGACAAACCGGTGCTGATCGCCCGGCTGGAGCCAGTGGGCCGTCCGCCGCAGGGCCCCCAGCTGGGCTTCGCCGGGGTGGGCAAGCCGTGGAAGGTCGAGCGGGCCCTGCTGGCCGCCGGCTGCCAGCTGGTCGACTTTGCGCCCTTTCCCGATCACGGAGTCTATGACGAGGGCGTGCTGAAGATGCTGGCCGACCGCGCCGCCCTGTTCGATGCGGGGCTGGTCACCACCGAAAAGGACTGGGTGCGCCTGCCGCCGGCCTGGCGGGCCAGGGTCACGCCCTGGCCGGTGCGGGCCCGGTTCGAGGACGAGGCGACTCTGGCGGCGATCCTGGCCCGGGCCGGGCTTTAAGCCGCCCCCGCCTTTTGCGCGAAGGTCCAGGCCCCTCGGGCCAGCACCGGCACGCGCGCTTCCATCAGCTGCGCATGGGCGCTGGCGGCGGTGCCGTCACGGACGCGGCCGACAATGCCCTGGCAGATCCCGGCCAGTCTGAAGAGGTTGTAGCTGAAGTACCAGTCCAGGTTGGGCAGGCCGTCGCGGCCGGTCGCCTTGCAGTAACGGGCCACGGCCTGCTCGATGGTCGGCACGCCATAGGCTTCCAGGTCGGTGATCTCGGCCAGGCCGCCGCGCTGGTCGGACGGCATCACCCAGTTCATCAGGAAATAGCTGAAATCGGCCAGCGGATTGCCCAGGGTCGACAGCTCCCAGTCCAGCACCGCCACCACGCGCGGCTCGGTGGCGTGCAGGATCATGTTGTCGAGGCGATAGTCGCCATGGACGATGGTGGTGCGGTCATCCTCCGGCGCCGAGGTCGGCAGCCAGGCCATCAGCCGGTTCATGTCCTCCAGATCGGTCGTCTCGCTGGCCTTGTACTGCTTGGTCCAGCGGTCGATCTGGCGCGAGAAGTAGTTGCCCGGCTTGCCGTAGTCGGCCAGGCCCACGGCGGCGTAGTCGACATTGTGCAGAGCCGCCAGGGTGTCGATCTGGGCCTCATAGATCGCCCGGCGCTCGGCCGGCTGATAGTCGGGCAGGGTCCCATCCCACAGGATACGGCCTTCCACATTGTCCATCACGTAGAAGATGGTGCCGATCACGTCCTCGTCCATGCACAGCGCATAGGCCTTGGCGACCGGGAAATGGGCCTTGCCCAGGCCCGAGATCACCTTGAACTCGCGGTCCACCGCGTGGGCCGAGGGCAAGAGCTTGCCGGGCGGCTTGCGGCGCAGGACGTATTTCTGGGCGGGCGTGACCAGCTGATAGGTCGGGTTGGACTGACCGCCCTTGAACTGGCGCACCTCCAGCGGGCCCTTGAAGCCCTCGACATTGGCCTGCAGCCAGGCGGCCAGCTTGGACTCGTCGATCGCATGGCGCGGATCGACCGGCTTGGTGCCCGAGTTCAGATCCTGGGCGGACTCGGCTTCAGCCATGCGATTTCTCCCCAACGCTTGTTTGAACGGGAGTTTAGAGGGTGGGGCGCGGGGTGCAACATCAAACGCCCCCTCCCCCCTTTTGATGGGGGAAGGGTTCTTGACTATTGCTGCCCCAGCGCCCGCCAGCCGATATCGCGACGATAAAACCCGCCCGGCAGGCTGATGGTCTCCAGCGCCGCATAGGCCACATCCCGCGCCTCATGCAGCGTCGCGCCCAGCGCGCAGACGTTCAGCACCCGGCCGCCGGCGGCGACCAGTTGGCCCTGATCGTCCAGAGCCGTGCCCGCGTGGAAGACCACCGCCGCGTCGCCATAGTCGGCGTCAGCCCCCCGGATGATCCCGCCGGTCACCGGCGCCTCGGGATAGCCCTGCGCGGCCAGCACCACGCAGATCGCGGCTTCCTCGCGCCACACCGGCTTGGCCGCGCCGGCCAGCTCACCCTTCGCGGCGGCCAGCAGCAGCGGCACGAGGTCGCTTTGCAGGCGCAGCATCAGGGTCTGGCATTCGGGATCGCCGAAGCGGGCATTGTATTCCACCAGCTTGGGGCCGGCGGGGGTCAGCATCAGGCCGGCATAAAGCACGCCCACATAGGGATTGCCCTCGGCGGCCATGCCTTTGACGGTGGGCAAGACCAGCTCGTTCCAGGCCTGGCGGACCAGGGCGTCGGTCAGCACGGGCGGCGGCGAATAGGTGCCCATGCCGCCGGTATTGGGGCCTTCGTCGCCGTCATAGGCGCGCTTGTGATCCTGGGCGGCGCCGAACAGCATCGCCGTCTTGCCATCGCAGATGGCAAACAGCGAGGCCTCCTCGCCATGCATGAACTCCTCGATCACCACCCGCGCCCCGGCCGTGCCAAACCGCCCGCCCAGCATGTCGAGCACGGCGGCGTCGGCCTGGGCCCGGTCAGCGGCGATCACCACGCCCTTGCCGGCCGCCAGACCGTCGGCCTTGATCACGAACGGGGCTTGCAGGGTGTCGAGGAAAGCCGACGCGCCCTGCGCGTCGGTAAACACGCCATAGGCCGCCGTCGGCAGGTCATGGCGGGCGCAGAAGTCCTTGGTGAAGGCCTTGGAGGTCTCCAGCCGCGCGGCGCGCTGGCTGCCGCCGAAACAGGGGATATTCAGCGCGGCGAGACGGTCGGCCAGCCCAACCTCAAGCGCCGATTCCGGACCCACCACGACCAGATCCGCGGCGATCTCCTGGGCCAGGGCGACCAGCCCCTCGACATCGGTGACCTTGATCGCGCGCACCTCGGCCAGCGCCGCGATCCCCGGATTGCCCGGGGCGGCCACGAGGCGTCCGCACAGCGGCGACTGCGCGATCTTCCAGGCCAGGGCGTGCTCGCGCCCGCCGGACCCGACGAGGAGGATGTTCAGCTGTTCCATGAGGCCGGGGTGTGTCGCGTGCCGGCGGCGGGGTCAAGGTTTTACCCCCTCGCGCCCTGCCCCGTTGACGGACGTTTGACACAGGTCAAGGCGCAGCATGACCTAAAGGGCTTGGCTTGAGGCCTCCGGGAGACGCCTGCATGACCCTTGCAAACACCAGGCACATGATCCTGGATCGCGACCGCACCGTGCCGCAGATGCTGTGGGTGCAGCCCGATCGATCCGGCCAGGATACAACCTCATGATCAGCCACCGCGAACGCCATCTGATCGAACGCGTCGGCTGGCTGCGGGCCGCCGTCCTGGGCGCCAATGACGGGATCGTCTCGACCGCCAGCCTGATCGTCGGCGTCGCCGCCGCCTCGCAGGGGCGGGGCGAGATCCTCGTGGTCGGGGTGGCGGGTCTGGTCGCCGGCGCCATGTCGATGGCCGCTGGCGAATATGTCTCGGTCAGCTCGCAGTCGGACACCGAGCGCGCGGACCTGGCGCGCGAGAAGGCCGAACTGGACACCCAGCCGGACTTCGAGCTCGATGAGCTGGCCGGCCTGTATGTGGCGCGGGGTGTCGAGCCGGCGGTCGCCCGCGTGGTCGCCAGCCAGCTGATGGCCAAGGACGCCCTGGGCGCCCACGCCCGCGACGAGCTGGGCATTTCCGAGATCACGACGGCCAAGCCGATCCAGGCGGCCCTGACCTCGGCCCTGACTTTCGCGCTGGGGGCGGCCCTGCCGCTGGCGGTGGCGATCGTCGTTCCGGCCAGCGCCATCGTCTTGGCGGTGTCGGCCGCCTCGCTGCTGTTCCTGGCCCTGCTGGGCGGGGTCGGCGCGCGCGTGGGCGGCGCCCCGATCGGCAAGGCCGTCGCCCGGGTGACCTTCTGGGGCGCCATCGCC
>NCEV01000078.1 GCA_002280875.1 Caulobacter sp. 32-67-35
AGGGCGGGCGCGCCGCTCTCGATCCAGACGGAGTCGATATTGGCCACCCACACGGGGCCATCGCCCAGCAGGGGCAGGGCGTTCCTGATCCCGCCGCCGGTTTCCAGCGCCTGGGGGCGTTCGTCAGAGATGACGATACGGGGACCAAGGCCCCTGGCCTGACGGGCCATCAGATGGGCCTGCAGCCGGTCGGCGAAGGCGTGGACATTGACCACGGCGGTCTCGACCCCGGCCTCGACCAGGCGGTCCAGCATGTGATCGATCAGCACCCGGCCGCCGACCTCGACCAGGGCCTTGGGCCGATCATCGGTCAGCGGCCGCATGCGGGTGCCCAGCCCGGCGGCCAGCACCATCGCGATCTTCGGCGCGCTCATCGGCGAGCCTCGGCGGGGACGTAGATGTCGAACCAGGCCTTCAGGCGCGCCAGGGCCGGATCGGCGAGGCAGACGTCCAGATAGGTCCAGAGGCGCGGCATGAACTGCTCATAGCGGGGCTTGCCGTCGCGGGTTACCAAGCGGGCGAAGATGCCCAGGATCCGGGCGATGTTGAGCGCGCCCAGCGCATGATAGTCGGCCAGGAAGGCGATGCGATCCAGCTCCGGCCGAGCCGCCAGATAGCGATCCAGGCAGGCGGCTTCGCGCTCGGGCGAAACGGTGCGGCGTGCGTCGTGCAGCAGCATCGACAGGTCCCAGGCCGGGTGAGCCAGCACCGCGTCCTGGAAGTCCAGCATTCCGACCCTGGCCGCGCCCTGGCGCTCCGGCAGCCAGATCAGGTTCTCGGCGTGATAGTCGCGATGACAGAACACCGTGGCGCCAGCCTCGCCGAGGCTGCGGATCGGGCTCCAGATGGCTTCCCATTCCGCAAGAGTGTTGGCGTCGAAGGTCACGGGGCGGAACTTCGGCAGCCATTCGATGAAGATGTCGTGGGCGGTCTTCAGGGCCAGGTCGTCATAGACCAGCAGCGGCCAGGTCGAGCCGTCGAACTCCAGCACCCCCGGAGTCGGCGCGGCATGCAGGGCCAGCAGCCCGTCGATGGCGGCGTCATAGAGCGGGGCCTCGTCGGTTCCGGCCTCGATCAGCCGGGCATAGAGGTCGTCGCCAAGGTCTTCCAGCACGGCCAGACCAGCGATGGGGTCAGCGGCCAGCACCTTGGGAGCTGACAGCCCCTGGGCGTTCAGCCAGCCCGCGCAGGCGACGAAGGCGTCTACCCGGCCGGCCGCCAGTCGGGCCAGAGCGTTGTAGCCAAGCGCCGCGCGTTCGGCGGGCGTCGCGTCCGGCGGGCAGGGCGCGGTCTCCACCGAGGGCGGCTGGTCCATGAAGATGAAGCTGCCGCCGCCCTCACGGTGCAGGCGCTCATAGCTGCGGGTCGAGGCGTCGCCGCCCAGGCTCTCGCGGCGCACGTTGCCATAGCCGTGGGCTTGCAGGAACGCCGCCTTGGCCGTCTCTCTGTCAATGCTAGGGGGGCGCTCAGAACTCAAGGGTGCGTCCTTCAAACTCGCCATGCGGTGTGATCGTGACGCGTCGCGCGTCGACGTCGAGGGCGATGTCTATATCGAGCCGAGTCGCCGGCAAACGCCCTTCCAGCCTCTGCGGCCACTCAATGAGCGCGACGCCATCGTCCAGGGCCTCGTCCAGGCCGATCTCATAGGCTTCGTCCGGATCGCTCAGGCGATAGAGGTCGAAATGGGCCAGCGGAAAGGCGGCCGTGTCATAGAACTGCACGAGGGTGAAGGTCGGGCTGGGGACCTCTTCATCGGCCGTGGTCAGGGCGCGGATCAGAGCCCGGGCCAGGGTCGACTTGCCGGCCCCCAGCGGACCCGTCAGGCAGACGGCGTCGCCCGGCCGTAGCGCGCGGGCCAGGGCGCGGCCAAGATCCTGGGTGGCGGCCTCGTCTGCGAGGTAGAGGGGCGGCAGGCGGAGAGAGCTCAAGTCAGGGCGCCTTCGGGATGCTTTGGCAGGGTCCGTTCGACATAGCGTTTCAGGGTGGTCGTGGCTTCCCCCGTATCCGCGGCAAGGCTTTCGGGATCGATGGCCCGGCCGACGATCAGCGCGAATCGTCGCCCGGTCTTGTTGAGCAGCTCATGGAAAAGGGTGATGTCGCGCAGCTCCTGATGTCGCCTGTCGAACAGATGGAACAGGGTCGACCACGGACCGGCGACGTGGATGGGGATGATTGGCGCTTCATATTTTCGAGCGATCGACACCGCCGATGCGGCCCAGGGCGGATCGGACAACAGGCCCTCCTCATCCTTCACCGCCAGGCGTCCCGCCGGGAAGATCATCAGGGCGCGCTCGGCCTCCATCGCCTGGCGGGTCATCTGCAGGGTCAGGCGCATCCGGTCGCGCGTTCGCTTGGCCTCAACCCATTCGACC
Source organism: Caulobacter sp. 32-67-35 (assembly GCA_002280875.1). Classification (GTDB taxonomy): domain Bacteria; phylum Pseudomonadota; class Alphaproteobacteria; order Caulobacterales; family Caulobacteraceae; genus Caulobacter. Next base: position 2,373 of record NCEV01000078.1, read on the forward strand.
GGGATCAGCACCTCGTCAAACCTTGGGCAGACGCGGTGAGCGTCGGCGTTGGCATAGAACACGGTGTCCGGGCGGACCTGCTTCAGGGCGTCATGAACCGCGACGCCGTCGGCGATGCCGGTGGGGTGGTTACCGACCACGACCAGCCGACCGCGCGTCGGGACGTTTTCCAGACCCCGCACATCGACCTTCAGATCCAGCAGGGCCGAGACGTGCTCCAGCGCTGCAAGACCGCCGATCCCGGCGATCGTGTCGGCCATGCGCCGGGCCTTGTCATAGCCAAGCACGGCATAGAGCGGCCGGCGCAGGAGCGGCCACAGGGGCGAGGCTGTCAGCCGGGGCGCACGCTCGGCGATGAGCGTGTCGACGATGTGCGGGGGCCGGGGCGCCGGTCGCGCCTCTGGAACGTTGACCATGGTGAGAGCTTAGGCGCCGTCGCGGGCGATGTCAGGAAAATTGACGTCCGGCGCGCGAGGGTTGAGCTTAGGGTCAGAGGGTACGGCGGGAGTTTGGACCTTGAAGAAGCTGATGCGCGGGCTGATCGCCTTTCTGGTTCTGGCTGTTCTGGCGGCCGGCGCCTATGGCTACTGGAATTTCGAGCTGCGCTGGCGGCCCAAGACGGTCACCAAGCACCAGGCCGAGATCGCCAAGATCCTGCAGGAGTCGGGCTGGGTGTCGCCGGGGCTGACGGGACCCAAACTCTACATGGTCAGTTACCGAGACTGCCCGGAATGCGTGCGGTTCAAGGCCGAGGCGTTTCCAGCGCTTCACAAGGCGGGCGTCGACACCCGGGTGATCGAGATCGCTCGCGCTGACGAAAATGGCGCGCCCAAATCCACGCCGGTCGAGCGCGCCACCGTGGCCGAGCTCTGGGTCAATCGCAGCTGGGCCCTGGCGCAGCGTTGGAACGCGACGCCCGTCGCGGCCTGGACCGCGCCGGGTGTCAAACCCGCCGACGGCGACATTGCGCGCACGGCGGTGATCGAGGCTGGACGGGCCAATGTCGAGAAACTGGCCCCCTTGCTGAAGGATAACGGGGTCGGTTCGGGCTGGCCCCTGATGGTGTGGTGGACCAAGGACGGCCAGATGCGGGCCTGCGCCTGCGAGGCTCCACAGACCAACCGCATCGTGCGGAAGGATCTGGGAGCATGAGGGCCCTGGGTTGGCGCGACGGCTGCAGGGCGGCGGCAGGCCTGATGGTCGGTGTCATCGCCATCAGCGGCGCTGCGCTGGCGCAGCCGGCCGCGACGACTCCCGCCCCTCTGGCGGCGCTTGCCCGGTCGGGCGCTCCCCAGCTGACGGGCCGAATCCTGGTTGCCGATGCGACACGGATCCTGTCCGATGAACGGGCCGGGGCCAATGGCGACGCGCCGCTCTGGCCGTGGGGCTCGGTCAGCAAGCAGGTTGCCGCGGCGATCGCGATGACGGCGGTGGATCGGGGCGAACTGGCTCTCGACGATCCGATCGCCAAGCGCTGGAACGCCGTTCCGACGCCGACCATCGGCGCGGTGACCGTTCGCCAGCTCCTGCGCCACACCGCCGGCCTGGCCAATCCCGAGGATACGCCTCAGACCGACGGCATTCCTGCCTTCTATCTGCGGCGCGCCGTTGACGCGGAACGGGATGACGCCGTCACCTTCTGCGCCGGACCGGTCAAGCGCCCGCCTGAAACCCGCTTTGAGTATAATAACTGCGACACCATCGTGCTCGCCAGCGTGCTTGGATCGGCCGTGAGGGGCGGCTACGAGCAACTTCTGGCCGACCGGATCGCGCTGCCGCTTGGGCTGAAGTCGCTCCGCCTGGCCAAGGCCAATGAGCGGCCGATCATCGCAAACGCCAGGGGCAAGGCCGTGGCCCCGGTCAATCTGGCGACCTTCGGCGCCGCCGGCGCGCTACTGGGAACGCCCGAGGATCTTGTGCGGTTCGATCAGGCCCTGCTGGCCCGCCGGCTCGTGAGCCCTGCGTCCACCGACGTGATGTGGAAAGGTGACCCGGCGATCGGCTACGCCGCCCTGGGGGCCTGGTCTTTCAGCGCGCCCCTGGCGGACTGCCAGGGCGCGGTCGCGATGGTCGAGCGGCGTGGCGCCGTCGATGGCGTCCAGATCCGCAACATCATCGCCCCGGATCGCGGGCGGATCCTGGTGGTCTTCAGCGACGACGCCGAGTTTGACTTCGGAGAAATCTGGCAGGGGCGGGGGCCCAGCTACACGTTGGCGTCCGAAGCGTTCTGTCGCTGAACCCGACCCACCGCAGACAGGCCCTTTCCCTGGCGCCGCTCCCGCGCTAACCGCAGTCTCGATGCCCACTTCACTCCGCACCGCCTATCGCGAACGCCTGGCCCAGGGCGAGATCAAGCCCGATGCCGCCCAGGCCGCCGCCGTCGAGGCCCTGTCGCGGCTGGAGGCTGAGCTGGACTCGGCCGGCGAGCCCAGCTTTTCGCTGTTTCGCCGCAAGCCCAAGAGCCAGCGCGGCGTCTATCTGTGGGGGCCGGTGGGGCGCGGCAAGTCCATGCTGATGGACCTGTTCTTCGACAGCGCCCCCGTCACCCGCAAGCGACGGATCCATTTTCACGCCTTCATGGCCGAGGTGCACGCCCATATCGACGCCTGGCGCAAGGGCGACGCCGCCGAGCGCAGGGCAAGGTTTGGCCAGCACAAGGGCGACGATCCCATAGCGCCCACCGCCGAGTTGATTTCAAGCCAGGCGCGCCTGTTGTGCTTCGACGAGCTGCAGGTCACCGACATCGCCGACGCCATGATCCTGGGCCGTTTGTTCGAAGGGCTCTTCGCCCATGGGGTGACCCTGGTGGCGACCAGCAACCGCCCGCCGGACGACCTCTACAAGGACGGCCTGAATCGCCAGCTGTTCGTCCCCTTTATCGACATGCTGAAAAGCGCGCTGGACGTGGTGGCCGTGCGAGGGGCGGTGGACTTTCGCCTCGACCGGCTGCGCGCCGCCCGCACCTGGCTGTCGCCCAACGACAAGGCCAGCCAGGCCGAGTTCGAGCGTCTCTGGGCCGACATGCTGGATGGCGCGGCCGAGACCGGCGCCAACCTTGAGGTGCTGGGCCGCAAGATCCGCCTGCCGCGCGCCGCCGGAGGGATGCTGCGATCGTCCTTCGCCAGCCTGTGCCAGCAGGCCCTGGGACCCCAGGACTATCTGGCCCTGGCCGAGCGCTTCCACACCGTCTTTCTGGAAGACGTGCCGCGCCTGACGCCTGAGCGGCGTGATGCGGCCAAGCGTTTCAACACCCTGATCGACGCGCTCTACGAAGCCGACGCCAAGCTGGTGGCTCTGGCTGACGCGGAGCCCGAGTCCCTGTACCCGGCGGGGGACGGCGCGTTCGAGTTTGAGCGGACGGTTTCCCGTCTGCAGGAAATGCGCTCGGCCGACTATGTCGCCCGGGTGCGGGATTAGGAGACGCCATGAGCGTTCAGGACCGCATCCGGGTGCGCGAGACCAAACTGCTGTCCGACAACTGGTACGTCCTGAAGACGACCCGATTCGACTGGAAGCGCAGCGACGGGACCTGGCAGACCCAGGCTCGCGAGCACTATGACCGCGGCAACGGCGCGGTGCTGCTGCCCTACAATCTGGCGGCGAAGACGGTCCTGTTGGTTCGGCAGTTCCGCTACCCGGCCTTCATCAACGGTTATGATGACCTGCTGATTGAAGCCGCCGCCGGCCTGCTCGACGACGCCGAGCCCGAAGCGCGGATCCGCGCCGAGGTCGAGGAAGAGCTGGGCTATCGCCTGGGCGCAGTTCGCAAGGTGTTCGAAGCCTTCATGAGCCCCGGCTCGGTGACCGAGATCCTGCACTTCTTCGTGGCCGAGTATAACAGCGCCATGCGGATCGGCGCGGGCGGCGGCCACCCTGATGAGGGCGAGGACATCGAGGTGCTGGAGCTCAGCATCGACGAGGCCCTGGCCATGATCGCCGACGGCCGCATCCGCGACGCCAAGACCATTATGCTGCTGCAGCACTTGGCCCTAAGCGTTCTGCGCTAGGCGTCGCGCGCGCCGGGCACAGTGAAGCTACAGACCAGGCCTTCTGGATCGTAGTCGATCACCACGGAGCCCTGAAGTTCGCCTCTGATGCTGCGCTCGATCAGGCGAGAGCCGAAGCCGCGCCGGGTCGGTGGGGAAGGGGGCGGGCCGCCGGTCTCGCGCCATTCCAGCGACAGGCTCTCGGCCTCCATGGTCCAGCTGACCTTCAGGCGCCCGCCCGCAGACAGCGCGCCATACTTGGCCGCGTTGGTGGCCAGTTCGTGGAACACCATGCCCAGGGACAGGGCCACGCGCGCCGAGAGCTGCACGTCAGCGCCACTGAGCAGCACGCGCTCGGCGCCGTAGGGGTTGAGCTCCTGCTGGAGGATCTGCCCCAGCGCCGCGCCCTCCCACCGGCTGTCGGTTAGCGCGTTGTGGGTCTTCGACAGGGCCAGCAGGCGCGACTCGAAAGCCTCGGCGAACTGCTCCGGTGTGGCGGACCCGCGCAGGGTCTGCTGGGCAATGGCCTGGACCGTGGCCAGGGTGTTCTTCACGCGGTGGTTCAACTCGTCCATCAGCAGGCGCTGACGGTCCTGGGCGAGCACCCTATCGGTGACGTCGGAGCCCTCGACGAAGATGCCGGAGACCTCTCCGTCCGCCTCGATGATCGGCTGGTAGATGAAGTCGAGATAACGCTCTTCCAGAGCGCCGCCGGGCGTGCGTTGCAACGCGATCTTGATCTGCTGGCCCACGAAGGCCTCACCGGTCTTGCGCACGGAGTTCAGCAAGGTCAGGAACCCCTGCTCGACCACTTCGGGCAGGGCCTGGCCCAGCGGCAGGCCGACGATGTCGCGATGACCGATCAGCTGCAGATAGGTGTTGTTGACCAGTTCGAAGACATGGTCGGGACCGCGCAGCACAGCCATGAAACCGGGGGCCTGCATGAACAGCTGGCGCAGTTGCTGGCTCTGGGCCTGAACCGCTTCCGCCCGACGCAGGACGTCGTCGCCCAGCATGGTCGCGGCTGGCGGGACCCGGCCGCCGAAGGCGACGTCCTTGAGCCGCTGGATTTCCGTGATGTCCTGGGTGTGCTGCAGGATGTAGTGGGTTTCGCCATTCAGGCCGGCGATGGGCGTATGGGTCGCGCTCCAGATCCGCGCCTCGAAGCCGCCGCCCAGGTGTTGGGGTCGCTTGATGGCGTAGTGGATCAGTGGCAGCAGATCGACCTGGCCGCTGTCGCGGGCGCGGACCAGGGAGCTTTCGAGAATTTGCCGGCTTTCCCCTTCCGAGGGGAAGGCCTCGAAGAGGTTGACCCCCTTCAGCGCCTCCCAGTCGCGGCTCACTGCCGCCAGATAGGCCCGGTTGGCGGCGACAAAGCACAGCTCGCGGTCGAGCATCATGTAGGGGCTCGGGATTCGATCGAACACCGTCTGGAAATCGATAGGATCCCGCATACTGTGCGCCTCCCCGCGCGTTACCGGCAGCACAATGCCAGCTTGACCTTAAAGGTTCCGCCGCGATCCTCGATATCGCGGTGAGAACGTTTCTCAACAGTGGCGGTTGCGTTGACACCCCCGTATCAAGGCTTACATGCATCTCGCAACGCACAATGGCTACTGGGGTTGGACCGATCATGACCGACACGAGCCGGGGGCTGCCCGAGCGCCCGATGTCACCGCATCTTCAAGTGTGGCGGTGGCATATCACCATGGCTTGCTCGATCCTGCACCGCGCCTGTGTGATCGGCCTCTATGCCGGCGCAGTCCTGCTGGCGCTTTGGGCCCTGGCCCTGGCTTCGGGCCATGAGAGCTACGCCCTCTTTACGGGCGTCATGGGTTCGCTGCTGGGCAAGCTGGTGCTGCTGGGCCTGACCTTTGCCCTGTTCTTCAACATTGCCTATGCGATCCGGCAGACCTTCTGGGACGCCGGCGTGGGCTTCGCGCCCAAGACCGCCGACCTGACGGGGGCCGCCGCGATCGCCTTCGCCGTTGTCGCTACGGCCGTCACCTGGGTGATCGCCGCCGCCACGGGAGCGCTTTGATCATGGCCGAGCTGAACTCCGAGCGTTTCCGCACCCCGCTGTCGCGAGCCCGCGGCACGGGCGCCGCCCGTCACGGCGTGAGCCACTTCATGACCGAGCGTGTCTCGGGCATCGCGTTGATCCCGCTGTCGTTGTGGGGTGTGTTTGCGGGTCTGAAGTTGGCGGCCGGCGATTTCGAGGGCGCCGCCCTGTGGCTGTCCAGCCCCCTGAACGCGGTGCTGCTGGGCCTGCTGCTGATCGCCGCCCTGATCCATCTGCAGGGCGCGGTCCAGGTCGTGATTGAGGACTATATCCACAAGTTCACGACCAAGAGCGCCTTGGTCATTCTCAATATCTTCGTCTGCGTGCTTAGCGGCTTCCTGGGGATCTTCTCGATCCTCAAGGTCGCCCTCACCGGAGCCTTTTGATGTCGGCCTACAAGTTCATTGATCACAAGTTCGACGTCGTCGTCGTTGGCGCCGGCGGCTCGGGCCTCCGGGCTGCGCTCGGCTGCGCCCAGGCTGGTTTGAAGACCGCCTGCGTCACCAAGGTGTTCCCGACCCGCAGCCACACCGTAGCGGCCCAGGGCGGCATCTCGGCCTCGCTCGGCAACATGGGCCAGGATGACTGGCGCTGGCACATGTACGACACCGTCAAGGGGTCGGACTGGCTGGGCGACCAGGACGCCATCGAGTACCTCACGCGCAATGCGCCGGCCGCCGTCTATGAGCTGGAGCACTGGGGCGTGCCCTTCTCGCGCACGGCCGAGGGCAAGATCTATCAGCGCGCCTTTGGCGGCATGACCAAGAACTACGGCGAAGGCCCGATCCAGCGCACCTGCGCGGCGGCCGACCGCACCGGTCACGCCATGCTGCACACGATGTACGGCCAGTCCCTGGCCCACGACACCGAGTTCTTCATCGAGTACTTCGCCCTCGACCTGATCATGGAAGATGGCGTCTGCCGGGGCATTACCGCCTGGAAGCTCGACGACGGCACCCTGCACCGCTTCCAGGCCCAGATGGTGATCCTGGCCACCGGCGGTTACGGCCGTGCCTATTTCTCGGCCACCTCGGCCCACACCTGCACCGGCGACGGCAACGCCATGGCGCTGCGCGCCGGCTTGCCGCTGCAGGACATGGAATTCGTGCAGTTCCACCCCACCGGCATCTATGGCGCCGGTTGCCTGATCACCGAGGGCGCCCGCGGTGAAGGCGGCTACCTGACCAATTCGGAAGGCGAGCGCTTCATGGAGCGCTATGCGCCGTCCGTGAAGGACCTGGCCCCGCGCGACATGGTCAGCCGGGCCATGACCATCGAGATCCGCGAAGGCCGCGGCGTGGGCCCCAACAAGGACCACATCTTCCTGCACCTGGATCACCTGGATCCGAAGATCCTGCACGAGCGCCTGCCCGGCATCTCGGAAACCGCCAAGGTGTTCGCCGGCGTCGATGTGACCAAGGCCCCGATACCGGTCCTGCCGACCGTCCACTACAATATGGGCGGCATCCCCACGAACTATCACGGCGAAGTTGTCACCAAGTCGGGTGAAAACCCTGACCAGGTGATCCCCGGCCTGATGGCCGTGGGCGAGGCGGCCTGCGTGTCGGTGCATGGCGCCAACCGTCTGGGCTCCAACAGCCTGATCGACCTGGTGGTGTTCGGCCGCGCGGCCGCCCTGCGCTGCGCCGAGATCCTCAAGCCCCTGGCCACCCAGCCAGAGCTGAAGAACGCCAACACCGACGCCCACCTGGCCCGCTTCGATCGCTATCGCAACGCCAGCGGAACCCAGGGCACGGCCGGCCTGCGTCTTGAGATGCAGAAGGCCATGCAGGAAGACGCCGCCGTGTTCCGCACCGGCGAAACCCTCGACGGCGGCGCCCAGCGCCTGGCCAATGTCTGGGAGAAGGCCAAGGACATCAAGGTCAATGACCGCGGGCTGGTGTGGAACACCGACCTGATGGAGACCCTGGAGTTCGACCGGCAAGGTGAAGATCGATTACCGCCCGGTCCACAGCTACACGATGTCTGACGACATCGCCTATATCCCGCCCAAAGCACGGGTTTATTGAGGGTCCGATGGTCGAGCTGACGCTTCCCAAGAACTCCCAGGTCAAGGCCGGCAAGCACTGGCCGGCGCCCGCCGGAGCCACGAAGGTCAAGACCTTCAAGATCTATCGCTACGATCCCGAGGCGGGCGGCAATCCGCGCTGGGATACGTACGACGTCGATATGGACGCGGTCGGGCCCATGGTCCTGGACGCCCTGCTCTATATCAAGAACAACATCGACTCGAGCCTGGCCTTCCGCCGATCGTGCCGGGAAGGGGTCTGCGGCTCCTGCTCGATGAACATCGGCGGCCGCAACACCCTGGCCTGCACCCACGGCTGGGCCGAAGTGCCCGGCAAGGCCGTGCAGATCGCGCCGCTGCCGCACGCGCCGGTGGTCAAGGACCTGATCCCGGACCTGACGCTGTTCTACGCCCAGTACGCCTCGATCGAGCCGTGGCTTCACGCCGACACGCCCGAGCCGCAGACCGAGTGGAAGCAGAGCCCGGAAGACCGCCTGAAGCTGGACGGCCTGTATGAGTGCATCCTGTGCGCCTGCTGCTCGACCTCGTGCCCCAGCTACTGGTGGAACGGCGACAAGTATCTGGGCCCGGCGGCCCTGCTGCACGCCTATCGCTGGCTGATCGACAGCCACTGCGCCCAGGTCTGCCCCAAGGGCCTGAACCCGGCCAAGGCGATCGCCGAGATCAAGAAGATGATGGTCGAGCGCGTCGTCTGACGCGTTCGCCGCCTCCTCTTCCACGCAAGGCGCTTGCCAAAAGGTGACGCCGCCGTCATTTTTGACGAAAGGGAGGGCGCGTCTTGAGCGCATCTGAGTCGGGCGATCTGAACGCGCGCGTGGTCATCGTGGGAGCCGGTCATGCCGGTGGCTCTGCGGCGGCCTTCCTGCGCCAGTATGGCCACACCGGTCCGATCGTGCTGATCGGCGAAGAGCCGCTGCTCCCGTATCAGCGCCCGCCACTCTCCAAAGGTTGGCTGAAAGGCGAGGCTGACGCCGACTCCCTCTCGCTGAAGCCGGCCGAATGGTACGCCGAGAACAATGTCTCCCTGCGACTGGGCGGTGTTGTTACGCGCATCAACCGCTCGGAGCAGGTCGTTCACCTGGCCTCGGGCGAGACCTGTCCCTACGACTATCTGATCCTGGCCACTGGCGCCCGCGCCCGGATGCTACCGATTCCCGGCGCGGACCTGGCCGGCGTCATGGCCCTGCGCACGGCCGCCGACGCCGAGCGGCTCAAGAACGCCTTGGGTCCAGGCAAGCGCCTCGCCGTGGTCGGCGGCGGCTATGTGGGTCTGGAGGCGGCGGCCTCGGCCCGCGCTCTGGGCAGCCACGCCATGATTATCGAGCGCGAGGACCGGGTCCTGGCCCGCGTCGCCTGTCATGCGCTGTCGTCGTTCTTTCAGGACTATCACAGCGCGCGGGGCGTCAATTTTGAGCTCAATGCCGGTGTCGAGTCCTTCGAAGGCGCGGATGGTCACGTGACCGGCGTCCGCTTCTCTGATGGGCGCCTCGTTGCGTGCGACGCGGTGCTGGTCGGGGTTGGCGCCATTCCCAATGACGATCTGGCCAAGGACGCGGGTCTCGACTGCGCCAATGGCGTGGTGGTGGATCTGGAGGCCCGGACCCAGGATGCGCGCATTTTCGCGATCGGCGATGTCAGCCATCGACCTCTGCCGCTCTATGAGCGCCAGTTCCGGCTGGAGAGTGTGCCCAACGCGCTGGAGCAGGCCAAGCAGGCGGCCGCCGCCATTGTCGGTCGCCCGGGTCCGACGCCCGAAGTGCCATGGTTCTGGTCGGACCAGTATGACCTGAAGCTGCAGATCGCCGGCCTGCCGTTCGACGCCGACCGCATCATCGTACGGGGCGACGTGACGGCGGCGAAGTTCGCGGTCTTCCATATGAAGGGCGACCTGATCCAGGCCGTCGAAGCGGTCAATTCGCCGCCCGAATTCATGGCGGGCAAGCAACTGATCGCCAAACGCACCCCGGTCTCGGTGGAAAAACTCGCCGACGCCACGGTATCAATGAAGGACGTGGCGGCCTGAAAGCCGCCCATAGAGGGGAGCCCCCAACGGGGAAGCAAGGACAGCGCATGGCCAAGATCACCTATATCGAGCACGACGGCACGGAACATGCTCTCGACGTCAAGTCTGGACTGACGGTCATGGAGGGCGCGGTGAAGAACAACGTGCCGGGTATCGACGCCGATTGCGGCGGGGCGTGCGCCTGCGCCACCTGTCACGTCTATGTCGATGACGCCTGGCTTTCGAAGACGGGCGACAAGTCGGCCATGGAGGAGTCGATGCTCGACTTCGCCGAGAACGTCGAGCCCAACAGCCGTCTGTCCTGCCAGATCAAGGTCAGCGACGCGCTGGACGGCCTGATCGTCCGGCTCCCGGAAAGCCAGCATTAAGTAAGCCGCCCAGAAAGCGTCGTTATATCGTCACGAAGGGCTTGCCATGAGCGGGGCGCGGGACTAAATCCGCCCCTCGCTCGGAACCGCATCGCGGCCGGACGGCGCGGCCCCGAAAGGGCGCTTGCATCGCCTGTGTCGCTTCGTTAGTTTCCGCGCTCCAATCGACTCGGTGATGGACACACGAGGGAAGCCTAGGCGGCCCTGGTCCATATTCTTGCGCTCCGTTTCCCGGTTTTCCGGGGTTCGAAAAGTTCGAAACGAGTTGGTTGACTTCGGAGTGTCGCCTCTTTAGAAGCGCCGCTCCGGGCATCGCCGCCAAGTCTTCGCAAGAATTCAGCGGCGCGGTGTCAAGTCTATCAACCAGTTGTTCTGAAGTTTCTTCAAAATAATCGGTTGACTGACGAGGTTAGCTTCTTTAGAAGCTGCCCACTCTGGCGGGTCCGGGATTTCCCGGGTTGGCCGCTCCGGCTCAAAACGTTTTGCAAAAAACGATTTGACATGGAATTCGAGGTTGGATAGATAGCCGCCTCCGCCGACATCGGGCGCTAAACGGATGGTTCTGCCGAGA
>NCEV01000141.1 GCA_002280875.1 Caulobacter sp. 32-67-35
ATCAGCCAGGGCGCTTTGCAGGTCGCGGGTGTCGGTGACGTCGGTGAAGCCGATCAGGGTCGCGCCATCGGGCAGCGGCCGGCTCTGATAGAGCACGATCCGGCCGTCGGAGGTGCGCACCTCGCCTGAGGTCGGCGCGCGCATCTGCGGATCAGGATCGGCGACCCGCCCCTTCAGCTCGCGCCAGAACGACAGGTCGTGCAGGCGCGGCACGCACAGATCAACCACGCCTTCGAAGTCCACGGCGGCTTCCAGCGCAAAGGCCGTAACATTCCAGAAGGTCTCGAACGCCTCGTTGTGCAGCCGCAGCCGGCCGTCGGAGCCGAACACCGCGACGGCGTCGTTCAGCTTGTCCAGCGTCGCCTGCTGCACCTGGATCAGGGCGTTGTACTGGGCCTTCAGCTTCAGCTCGCCGGTGATGTCGGAATAGAGCAGCAGCATGCCGCCCAGCGGGTGAGGCTGACGCACCAGCTTCAGGGTACGGCCATCGGGCAGGCCCCACATGTCGTCGGCCTGGGGCCCCAGGTCCTCGTAGTGCGCCAGCTCCTCGGCCTTCCACTTGGCGTAGTCGATGGTCTCGGGCAGGCGGCGGCGCTGGCGCAGGCGATCGAGGATCTCGCCATGGGTCGGACGGTCGGCCAGCCACGCGGGCTCAAGCCCCCACAGCTCGGCGAAGGCGGTGTTGTGGAAGGCCAGGCGCCGGGTCTGGCTGAAGATCGCCACGGCGTCGGCGATGTGGTTCAGGGTCTCGTCGTGGGCCTCGACATGCTTGCGCAGGGCGTCGCGGACATCCTCGATCTCGGTGACGTCGCTGCAGAACACCCCCACCCCGCCGCCTTCCAGCGACTTGGCGGCCACGCGGAACGCACGACGGCGGCCGTCGACATTGACCCAGCGCAGAGCCTCGCGGCGCTCGCCGGACGTCGCGGCCTCGACGGCCAGGGCGTCGGCGGCGCGGTCGAAGGTCTTGCCGGCCTGGGCGGCGGTGGCGGCCGAGGGCGCATCGACGGCGCGCAGATAGGCGGCGTTGCCCCACACCGGCGCGCCGTCGGCGCTGGAGATCCAGGCCGGTTCGACCAGGCCGTCGACAAAGGCGGCGAAGCGGGCGGCCGAGGGCAGGCCCTCTTCGTTGGACGCCGCGGCCGCCAGACGCAGCCAGGCCAGAGCGCCGGCCGCGCGGCCCTCGACCGAGACCGAGCCAGCCGCGCCCTGGGCCTCGAAGGCGCAGGGCTCGCCGCGCTCGAACAGGCCGCGTAGGCGCACCGTGTGGTCGGGATCCAGCAGCATCAGGGCGGCCACCACCTCCTGCGCGCGGGCCTCGCAGCCCAGCACGGCGGCGCACGCGCCCAGGCTGTCGGCGCCCGAGACCAGGGCGGCCTTGCCGTCCTCGACCGAGATCAGGGCGCTGTCGAAGGCTTCCGCCGAGGCTTGAGCCGCCAGGGCGCCGCTCTCCAGACTGGAAAGCCGGCCCTGCAGGACAGTCAGCCTGGCCTCGAACCGCCGACGCTGGGCCAGAGCCCACAGCGTCGCGCAAATGGCGAGGCAGACCGCGCCGGCCGCCGCCGCGAGGATTAGTTCATGAGAGTTCATCAGGCCGGTCGCTAGAGCCCCAGGCAGTTCACGAATCAGAATCACAGATTAGTCGGGCCATGACCAGAGCGCGATCAGCATGGCTGTCGCAGGGCCTGTCGCAGGCGACTGGCGAAACTGGCCAATCGGTCTATCTGAGAGTCATGCAATGGACCTCTCGCCTCGCCCCGTCGCTCGACGAATTCGCCGCCCTCGCCGAGGCCGCCTTCAAGGCCCTGCCCGAGCCCTTCGCCAGCCTGTCGGCCGATGTCGAGATCCGCATCGAGGATTTCGCCGCCGAAGACGTGCTCGACGGCCTGGGCATCGAAGACCCGTTCGAGCTGACCGGCCTCTATCAGGGCGTGGATCTGGGCCGCCGCTCGGTGCTCGACTCCGGCGTCCAGCCCTCGATGGTGTTCCTGTATCGCCGCCCGATCCTCGACGAATGGTGCGAGCGCGGCGACGTCTCGCTGGGCGAGCTGATCAGCCATGTGCTGGTCCACGAGATCGGCCACCATTTTGGCCTGTCCGACGACGACATCCACCGCATCGAGGACGACGCCTGATGAGCAAGCCCCAGTTCGATCTCGACGCCTTCCGCGACCGGATGAGCGAGGGCTCGTTCGCCAACGGCCTTGCAAGCACCAGGTCGGCGTCGCGGCGGCGGTCAATGCGCTGGACATCGCCGGCCTGCAGAAGGCGCAAGGCCGCATGGCGCGGCTTCGCGACGGCCTGGCCCTGGAAAGCCAGGAAGCGCTGATCGAGCGGCTGGTCGAGCTGGCGCGGCGGCGGCCGGAGGTGTTGGCGGCGCTGGAGGGCGGGCTTTAATTCATCGCTCTCCCTAAAAATCTCCGCCCTCCCCGGCGACCCCGGTTTGCGCTTTCCACACCGGCGATCGTCTCGCCGTGAGATGAAAGGATGGCTTCCTTCTCGCGGGCGGGAAGGCGGGCGGTGCGACCGCTTTAAATTTCTCAGCGCGAACACTGGGGAAAGCTTGATCAATCGCCGCTGCGCGCCAACGTACACTGCACGCATTCAATGATCTGCGACGCACTTTGCGGGGAAACTATGGACACACCAGAGCAACCGCCGCCACCACCTGCCCCCGAACGCGGCCGCCCCGTCCTCTGGCTCCTCTTCGTCGCCGCCATCATCGGCATCGTCATCGCCATGGCCCGGGCCTTTCCCGAGGCGGTGCGCACGCCCGATGACTGGAGCTACGTGATCTACGGCTTGGGCATGGTGGTCCTGGTCACCTCTGGCCTGTCCCGGATCCGGGGGCGGCTGCAGGTCATGCAGCACCTGCGGTACGCCGCGATCTGGGCCGCGATCGTCGCCGTGCTGGCCCTGGGCTTTGCCTATGCCGACGAGCTGGAAGGCGTCTCGAACCGCGTGCGGATCGCCTTCAGCGGCGGCGCGCCCGTGGCGACGGCCGAGCGCGAGCTGGTCATTCCGCGTGACGAGACCGGATCGTTCGTCGTCGCCGCTCAGGTCAACGGCCAGCGCGTGCGCTTCCTGGTCGACACCGGCGCCACCGAGACCGTGCTCAGCCCCGACGACGCCCGCCGCCTGGGCCTGGACCCCGACGCCCTGCGCTATGACCGCCAGTCCGAGACCGCCAACGGCCTGGGCTTTGGCGCGAGCCATGTGGTCGAACGGCTGGAGATCGGCGCGATCCGCTTCGACGCCTTTCCGATGGTGGTCAACAAGGCGCCGATGAGCACCTCACTGCTGGGGATGAGCTTTCTGGACCGGCTGGAATCGTACGAGGTTCGGGGCAGGACCCTGACGTTGAAGTGGCGGGCCCTCTGACATGTTGGAAGGGACGGCCTGAAGACCGGCTTCGGGTGTTGGGACTGGGGATTGCGGTCCGCCACCCTCTTCCCCAGACCCCGCCCCACGCCCTAGGCTGATCCCAACGACAATAAAGGGAGCGCCGCGCATGTTACCGGGCCTGATGCAGACCACGCCGCTGATGATCAGCGGCATCCTGACCTATG
>NCEV01000079.1 GCA_002280875.1 Caulobacter sp. 32-67-35
CATGCGGATGGCCCACTGGATGGTCGATCCCGCCACCGGCCTGCCGTGGGGCACGTCCGAAGCGGTGGCCATCACCTTCGACCTCGACGCCCGCAAGGCCGTGCCGATCACGGCAGCGGCGCAGGCGGCGCTGAAGGCGTTCAGCGTCGAGGGGCTTACCCTCTAATCCACTCTTCCCGGCGAAGGCCGGGACCCAGATCGAACCCAGGGAGCCTGACGCGCGGCCAGGGTCGCATCCCGGATCATCCCAAAACGCTCAGGCTGGATCTGGGCCCCGGCCTTCGCCGGGGAGAGCGGGTTGCTAAAGAGTCGCCATCGCAAAGATCGCGTCGCGCGCCAGGTCCGGGCGCTCCATCGGCAGGAAGTGGCTGGTTCCCGCCACTGTTTCGACCGTCACGTCGCGGCCGCGCCGGGCGAAGCGGTCGCCGATCCGGCAGGTCGAGCCGCGCTCCGCCCGCAGGATGCGCACCGGGCCCGTCACCTTGCGGATCGCCCGCCAGGGATCGTGGGCCTGGGCTGAATAGTTCGAGGCTTCCCAAGCCGGGGCACAGGCCAGTTCCACCTTGCCGTCGTCGCGATCCACGAAGCCGCCGTCGACATAGTCGGCCAGCATGGTCTCGGGCCAGGTCTTGAAGGCCCCGCGGCCGGTATAGGCGGCCACCACCGCCTCGCGATCGTCGAACACGGCCCGGCGACGCAAGGCGGCCTGGGCGATCGGCATCTTTTTCCACAGCGCGCCGGAGGTCCAGGGCGCGAGGGCGTACAGCGCCACCAGGCGCGGCATGATCACGGGATCCAGCAGGACCAGGCCCTTGACGGCGTCGGGCCGCGCGGCGGCGGCCAGCAGGCTGACGGTGCCGCCCATCGAATGTCCGGCCAGCACCACCGGCGGGCCGTCCAGCACCTTCAGCAGGGCCACCAGATCATCGCGCAGGTCAAGCCACGAGCGACGGCCCTCGCCTTTCGCGGCCAGGGTCGTGGCGCCATGGCCGCGCTGGTCGATGGCCAGAACCCGCAGGCCGGCCGCCAGCGGCGCCAGCAGGCTGTTATAGGTCTGGGCGTTGAAGCCGTTGGCGTGGACGAAGATCACGTCGATGGCCCGGTCCTGCGGGCCAAACTCCAGCGCCGCCATCTCGCCGGGGCCGGCGGGGCTGTCGATGGCGATCATGCGCCTTCGGGGCTGTCGGAATACGGCCGCGTCCATCGGCGAGGGTCCTTCTGCGGCTCGCCACCAAGATAGGGTCGCGCGGCGGCCGCGTCCATGGAGCCTGACGGCGCACCCCTGACGAATGCCCCTCCCTCTCCCAGAGGGAGAGGGAGGGGCCCGCCGCGAAGCGGTGGGAGGGTGAGGGGTTACGCCGGCAACCGGCGTGCCGGCACTCCGTCAGGCGCCGTAACCCCTCACCCCAACCCTCTCCCTATGGGAGAGGGAGCCTGTCCGCGCTTAGGCCTGGGTCAGCTGCCACTCGCCGCGATTGTCGAGGCAGGCGCTGTAGCGTTCGGCCGAGGGGCGCTGGCCCGAGGTCGCGACCGAGGCGCTGATCACCCGGCAGGAGGCCGAGGCCATCTGGGTGGGGCGAACCAGCGAGGGCGAGACATAGCCGACGCCGTAGCCGTTCTGGCCCACCAGAACCCAGCCGCCGTTCGGGGCCGCGCCCAGGGCGTCGAAGGTCTGGCCAGCGGCCAGCTTGCCGACGATCTTGCCCTTGGTCGAGGGCGCCGAGCGCATGTTGACCGTGCTGCGGGCGGCGTACTGGCCGCCCAGGGCGTCATAGCTGGGCAGGCTCTGCACGCCTGAGGCAAACCGCAGGTTGCGGCTGTCGACGGGCGGACCGTAGCTGGAGGAGACCACGTCGACGCGGCCCGAGGCGCCGGTGCGCGGGTTGCTCCAGGTCTGGGGCTGGCCGGTTTCCAGGGCCTTCTTGGTGGCCTGCTGGGCCAGGGCCGTGTCGGTCGACTGCATGCGGCAGCCGATATAGGAGCCCGCCGCCGCGCCGGCGGCCGCGCCGACCAGGGCGCCGAGGGTCTTTTCGTTCTTGGAGATCTTGCTGCCCAGGAATGCGCCGGCGGCGGCGCCGATCAGGGCCCCGCCCTCCTGCTTCTTGCCCGAGCCTTCGCACGAGAACAGGCTGCCCAGGCCCTTGGACTGGGCCAGGGCGGGCGCGGGAACGGCGACGCTGGCGCCGACCATGGCGGCAATGGCGAGCAGGGCGGGGGTGGTCTTCATCGGGGTCTTCATTGGGGGTCTTCCTCGTTCTTGACCGACGGTGTCGGCCACTCTTCCGCAAAGGCAGTGTTGGCGCCGCGTCCCGTCCGCGAGATAGTCTCTGATCAACGATAAGGGAGGACGCCATGCGCACCGACGATCAGGCAGACTATACGTGTTTCAAGGTCGAGATCGAGGCTGGCGTCGCGCACATCCAGTTGAAGCGCCCCGACGCCATGAACACCATGACACGGGCCTTCTGGAACGAGCTTCCCGCAATTGTAAAACATATCGATGACAACGCCCTGGCGCGCTGCATTGTCATCACCTCGACCGGCAAACACTTCTCGGCCGGGATGGAGCTTTCTGTGTTCACCGACGGCGAAGGCGTCACCGAAGAGCGTTCGGGCGACCGCCACGTGGCCGGCGAGAGCTTCCGCCGCCATGTGCACTATCTGCAGGACACCTTCACCTGCCTGGACAAGGCCCGGATGCCAGTGATCGTCGCCATCCAGGGCGGCTGCATCGGCGGGGCGGTCGATTTCGTCAGCGCCTGCGATATCCGCTACGCCACGGCCGACGCCTTCTTCTGCATCCAGGAGATCAATATCGGCATGACCGCCGATGTCGGCACCTTCCCCCGCCTGTGCAAGCTGATCCCCGAGGGCTGGGTGCGAGAGCTGGCCTATACCGGCCGCCGCCTGCCGGCGGCGCGGGCCCGTGACATTGGCCTGGTCAACGAGACCTTCGACACCCACGAGGCCCTGGTCGCCCACGCCTTAGCCACCGCCCGCGAGATCGCCGAGAAGTCGCCGCTGGCCGTGGCCGGCAGCAAGGTGATGATCAACTACGCCCGCGACCACACCATCGCCGACGGCCTGGACTATATCGCCACCTGGCAGACGGGCATGTTCGCCGGCCCGCACATGGCGGAAGCGTTCAAGGCCAAGATGGAAAAGCGCCCGGCCGACTTCCCCGACCTGCTGCCGCTCAAGAAGAAGATGTAGCCGGAAGCTCCGCGCCCTTCAGGTCGCAACCCTCGAGGCGGGCTCCGGTTAGGTCCGCCTCGATGAACCGGGCGCGCGGCGCGCTGGCCCCGGTCAGGTTGGCGCCGCGCAGCACCGCGCGGCTCAGATCGGTGCGGATGAACCGGTCCTCGGCGATCTTCAGCGGACCCAGCTTGGCGCCGCTCAGGTCGGCCTTCGCCAGCTGGGCGCCGACCAGGCGCGCGCCGCGCAGATCGGCGTTCCTGAACGTCACGCCGCGCAGGTCCGCGCCCATCAGATTGGCGCCCTGCAGCTGGACGCCCTCCAGGTCCATGCCGAAGAACACCGCCCCCGGCGCCGACAGGCCCGTCAGCCGCCGGTTCTTCAGACGCCGCAGCGGACGGAAGTCCACCCCCTCGGCCTTGGCGACAGCGCCCTCGCGCCCCTCGCTCTTGACGAAGGCCTCGTGGGCCTCAAGCACTTCGTTCAGCGGCAGGTCGTCAACATAGATGATCGGCGGCGGGGCGCGCAGCACCTGCGCCATGTCGGCGTCTTCCAGATTGGCGCCGGAGAGATCGGTTCCCACCAGCACAGCCCGGCGCAGCGAGACCTTGGCCATGTCGGCATTGTGCAGATTGGCGCCCGACAGGTCAGCGCCGTCCATCCGGGCATTGGCGAGCTTCGCACCCTGCAGGGTCACGCCGGTCATGTCCGCGTCGGTGAAGTCCGCGGCCTGGGCGAAGGCGCCCGACATCTGCGCCCCGGCCAGCTTGGCCCCGTTTAGCAGGGCGTAGTCCAGCTCTCCGGCCCGCGTGGAATGCTTGAGGATCCGCAGGCCCTTGGTGTCGTCCTGCACGGCGGTGACGCCCTCGCGCAGGTCGCAGGCCGACAGATCAGCGCCCGACAGATTGGCTCCGCGCAGGCAGGCGCCTCGCATGTCGGCCCGGGTCAGGTCGCACTCGCGCAGATCAGCGTCGCGCAGGTCGGCGCCGTACAGCGTGGCCCGCGTCAGCCTGGCCTGCGACAGCATCGCCCCGCCCAGCAGCGCGCCGGTCAGGTCGGCCTCCGAGAGATCCAGTCCCTCGAAGTTGTAATTGTTGAGGTTCACATAGGAGAAATTGGCGCGCCGCCCGCCCGGCAGGCCCTTCAGGAACCGGCCATGAGCTTCCACCACCTCCTTGACGGCGGAGGCGTGCAGGGAGCGGATCAGACTGGGTCTGGCGGCGGCGGACATGCGGGATGGGCGTCTTTCACGAGCGATCGAGCCTCTCACGTCAGCTTTAAGGAAAGGTTCAACCCTGCCTGCAAAGCGCCCACCGCCCGCCCGCCGCCTGTCGGACGGCAAGCTTGGCCGCAATCGGGGGTTAACCTTGATCATCTAGACCTCAGTCGTCATTGTTGACGCGTTCAAGGATCGTTCACGCATGGCCGAGGCGTCATTCGTTACCCCAGGATCCGCCGTCTCGGATCTGACGGGCGAAGAGCTCATCGGGGACCTCTCGACCTTTTTCAGGGTTTCGCTGGATCTGTTGATCATCCGGGACGTGTCGGGCCGCGTGCTGAAAGCCAGCGACTCGTGGCGCACGACCCTGGGCCACGCGCCCGAAGAGATGGAAGGCCTGCCCCTGCTGCGGCTGGTGCATCCTGAAGACCTGCCCTCCACCCTGGGCAGCGTGCAGGAAGTCGAACAGCGCCGCGAAGGTGATCCGGTTCTGGGCTTCATCAACCGCTATCGCCACAAGGATGGCGGCTATCGCACGCTGGAATGGCGGGCCCAGCGGTTTGGCGACCGCATCTATGGCGTGGCGCGCGACGTCACCGACCGGGTGGCGGCCGAGCGCGAACTGATCGAGGCCAAGGCGGCGGCCGAGGCGGCCAGTCGCGCCAAGTCCGAGTTCCTGGCCAATATGAGCCACGAAATCCGCACCCCGCTGAACGGCGTCATCGGCATTATCGACGCCCTGTCGCGCACGCCGCTCAGCGCCGAGCAGACCGAGATGGTCAACCTGGTGCGCGACTCCGGCGTGACGCTGGAGCGGCTGGTGTCAGACTTCCTGGACGTCTCCAAGATCGAGGCTGGCCAGCTGCAGCTGGAAGTCAGGCCGTTCGATCTGGAACAGACCCTGCGTCCCTGTATCGAGGTCATGCGCTATCGCGCCGAAGACAAGGGGCTCACCTTCACGGTCGAGCGCCAGCCCTGCGCGCGGGGCCGGTTCCTGGGCGATGGCACGCGCCTTGGCCAGATTATCGGCAACCTGCTGTCCAACGCCGTCAAGTTCACCGAGACCGGCGGCGTCACGCTGCGTGTCGACATGGTCGAGACCCCGGACCATGCGCTTCTGACCCTGACAGTCGAGGACACAGGCGTGGGCTTCGACGCCGAGCATGCCCGCCGCCTGTTCAGTCGCTTCAGCCAGGCCGATGAGACCATCAGCCGCCGGTTTGGCGGCACCGGTCTGGGGCTGTCGATCTGCCGCTCGTTGGCCCAGATGATGGGCGGAGAGATTTCCGCGGCGTCCGAGCCCGGCGTAGGCAGCCGCTTCGTGGTTTCCCTGCCCCTGCCCCGCGAACAGACCCTGGCCGACTACGACGCGCGCGACAGCCAGGTCGCGCCCGCCACGGCCGACCTCCATGGCCGCCCCCTGCGCGTGCTGCTGGCCGAGGATCACCCCACCAACCAGCGCGTGGTCCAGCTGATCCTGGCCAGCCAGGGCGCCGAGCTTGTCACGGTGGCCGACGGGATCGAGGCGGTGGGGGCCTTTGCCGATGGCGCGTTCGACGTGGTGCTGATGGACATGCAGATGCCGCGCATGGACGGCCTGACCGCCACCCGCGCCATCCGCGCCCTGGAGGCCGCCAAGGGCGCGGCCCCGACGCCGATCATCATGCTCAGCGCCAACGCCATGGCCGAACACCGGGGCGAGGCCCTGGCCGCCGGCGCCGACCTGCATGTGGCCAAGCCGATCACCGCCGCCAATCTTCTGGCGGGGATTCAGACGGCGATCGGGGCGGTTTGACGCCTACAGCCAGCGCTTGCGCTTGAACCACAGCAGCGGCCCGACGCCCGCCGCCAGCATCAGGCCCAGGGCCATTGGATAGCCCTGCATCCAGCGCAGCTCGGGCATGTGTTCGAAGTTCATGCCATAGACCCCGGCGATCAGGGTGGGCGGCAGGAACACGGCCGAGAACACCGAGAAGATCTTGAAGATCGCGTTCTGCTCGATGTTGATCAGGCCCAGGGCCGCATCCAGCAGGAAGGTGATGTTGCTGGACACATAGCTGGAATGGTCGGTGATCGACTGCACGTCGCGTTGCAGCGATTTGAGGTGATCGCGCAGCTCGCGGTCGCCTTCGAACTGGTCGGCCAGAGAGGCGAAGCTGAGCAGACGGGCCAGGCTGACCAGGCTGTCGCGGGCCTTGGAATTGATGTTCTGGGCGCGGCCCAGGCGGTTGAGGATCTGCTCGAAGGCGTCGCCGCGCGGCCGGCTGAAAATGGCGCGGGACTGGGCCTCGACCTCGCTGGCGGTGCGCTCGATGATGTCGGCGGTGCGGTCGATGATGGCGTCCAGAAGGCCCAGGAAGGTCTGCGGGCCGCCGGGGCACAGGCTGGGCTGGCGCTCGGCCTGGGCGGCGAACACCGAAAAGGCGCGCGGCTCGACATAGCGGATGGTGATCAGGCGCTGGCCGATCAGCACAAAGGTCACCGGTGCGGCTGTGGGCAGGTCGCCGTCGGCATTGACCAGGATGGTGGCGGTCATGAAGGTGCCGCCGTCCTCCTGATACAGGCGCGAGGAGGCCTCGATCTCGGCCATTTCCTCGCGGGTGGGCAGCAGCAGGCCGATCGATTGCTCGACCGAAACCTCTTCGGTGCGCGAAGGATCGACCAGCTCGATCCACACCGCGTCATCGGGCAGGCGCCAGTCGGGGCCGGCGCCCGCAGCCTCGAAGCCCGGAGCGCCAAGGCGCAGAATTCTCAGCATGGATCAGCGAGCCTCGTCACGCGCCGGGAATGACCCAGCGCGAGCAAGACGTCAACTTTGGCGCGGCTTAGCGGGGCGCGGTCGGCTTGTCGTCTTCGGGCGGACCGCCCGAGGCGGCGGCGATCAGGGCCGCGATCCGGTCGGTCGAGTCGGCGGCCTGGTTGATGATGTCCAGCGGCGAGGCGCGAACCGAGGCGGCCACCTGATTGGCGGCGGACTTGGCCAGCGAAACGGCGGCGTTCTGGGCCAGGGCCAGCTTGCTGGTCGCGGCGGCGATCGTGGTCGCCTGGGCGTTCTGATAGATGAAGCCGTGGGTCGGATAAACGGTGGTGCCCAGATCGCGGATCGGATCGTACCAGACCTTGACCTGGCTCCAGTCGCCGTTGGGCGAGACATCCACCACCGTCACGTCGCGTTCGACCTGGCCGCGGGTTCCGTTCATCACCGACCAGTTGGCGTGGGTCACCTGGATGACGCGGTCGGTCAGCACCTGGCTGACGAAGGCGACGTGGCCCAGGTTCATGCGGCCGGTCGGCTTGAAGGAAAGGACAGAGCCGATCTTCGGCGCGGAGCCGGTGTCGTACTTGCCAGCGGCCTGGCCCCACCAGGTGCGAGCGTCGCCGAAAATTTGAATGCCCGACATCAGACGTGCGAACGGAACACATTGCCAGTACCCGTCGGCCATGGCGCCGGAAACCGGCATCAGGCTGATCATGGCGGCGGCGGCGATGGAACCCCAGAGGGTTCTCGTCCGTTTCGTCATGCTGTGGGTACTCCCCCGTGTCACTGGGCCAAGCAGTAACCTTGTCAGGGACATGTGAAAAGAGTGTTTCTTAGGCGCCGACCGCGGCGGGTCGCCGCTGCGCCCGGCGTTGGGCCCAAGATTTCATGTGCTCGCGGGCCGGTTTCTCGATCAGATGATAGGATGCGGCCGAGAGCGGAACCAGCGCGGCGACAATCGCGATCCAGATCAGCAGGGGCAATTGCTCGCCCTCGATACCCAGGATTTTTGTCGCGGCATTGACCGCGATGATCTTCCACGGGATGCAGATCATATAGGTCGAATAGCTGATCTCGCCCAGATAGACGAAGATGCTTTGCGTGGCGAAGCTTGAACCGCTGGCGGCCAGACAGGCCAGCGCCAGAATCAGGCCGCCCAGCGCCGCCACAATGATCATATCCGGGGCGCCAAGCTGCACGGCGCCCAGAACCAGGGCGCTGGTGATTAACAGTCCCGGCGCGGCCAGCCGGCTGGGGATCACGCCCGACCGCCACAGGGCGTGCAGGGCGCAGCCAAAGGCGAAACACGGCACGATGCGCAGGGCGCCCCACTTGATCGTGGCGGCGGTCAGCGGAAAGCCGGCCAGGGCCTGGAAGGCGGGATAGAGCGCGGCGATGAAGGCCAGGGCCAGGCCCACGGCCAGGAAGGGCTTCTCTCGCAGCTTCCAGGCGGCGAAGGCGAAGGCGGGGAAGGTCAGATAGGCGAACCACTCGGCCGAGATCGACCACGAGGCGTGGTTCCAGCCCGCCACGGGCGCAAAGCCCCAGGCGTGAACCAGCAGCAGATTGGCCGGCAGGGCTTCCCACGAGACGATATTGTTGCCCACCGCGATGCCGGCGAGGCTCGCGACGGCGGCCATCAGGCCTATGCCCAGCAGGGTGGCCAGATGCAGCGGATACACCCGCGCCAGCCGGTTCCACAGGAAGTCGCCATAGCGGAACTGGCCCTGGCCAAAGCCCTGCAGATAGACGTGGCACAGGATAAAGCCCGACAGGATGAAGAAGGCCTCGACGCCCAGATAGCCCTTGGTCGCGAGCGCCGGTGTGAAGCCGACCGCGAGGTTGGGCCAGTAGTGAAATATCACCACCCAGAAGGCGGCGATGAACCTAAGCGCGGTTAGGGGCTTGATATTGGCGGCGTCTGGCATAATTCAGGTCCGGTTTGGCGAAGCCTGGGGGCTTCCGTCGCGTTCCCTTGCATGGACGGGGCCCACGGAGGGGTGGGTCGAGACGCTTTTCCAGACACAAGCATTAGAACAGGACGATGAACGAACTCCTTAACCTCGCTATTGACCCGGCCGCCTGGGCGGCCCTGGTCACCCTGATCGTCATGGAAGTCGTGCTCGGCATCGACAACCTGGTGTTCATTTCGATCCTCTCGAACAAGCTGCCGCCCGAGCATCGTCAACGGGTTCGCCGCATTGGCATCTCGCTGGCGCTGATCATGCGTCTGGTCCTGCTGTCGACCATCGCCTTCATCGTCGGCCTGACCGCGCCGGTGTTTGATCTGGGCCTGACGGGACCGCTGGGCTCGCATGGCGAACCGACCTTCGAGACGGCCCTGTCCTGGCGCGACCTGATCCTGCTGGCCGGCGGCCTGTTCCTGATCTGGAAGGCCACCAAGGAAATCCACCACACGGTCGACCCCAAGCAGGAAAGCCATGACGTGCTGGACAAGACCGGGGCGGCGATCTCCAACGTCGGCTCGGCGATCTTCCAGATCATCCTGCTGGACCTGGTGTTCTCGATCGACTCGATCCTGACCGCCGTGGGCATGACCGAGCACCTGCCGATCATGGTCGTCGCCGTGCTGGTCGCCGTGACGGTGATGCTGCTGGCCGCCGACCCGCTGGCCAACTTCATCAACAACAACCCCACCGTGGTGATGCTGGCCCTGGGCTTCCTGCTGATGATCGGCACCGTGCTGATCGCCGAGGCCTTCGGCATGCATGTGCCCAAGGGCTACATCTATACGGCCATGCTGTTCTCGGGCGTGGTCGAGGGCCTGAACATGATGTCGCGCAGAGCGGCCGAGAAAAAGAAGGCGGCGGGCGGAGACTGATCTTCCTTCCCCCTTTGATGGGGGAAGGTGGCCCCAAAGGGGTCGGATGGGGGTGATGCGGCCGGTCAGTACGCTTGGCCGGCGCCGTATCACCCCCATCCCTGGCCCTTCCCCCATCAAGGGGGAAGGGAGGATCAAAGAAAGCTGTAGGGGTCGATGTCGATGACGACCCGCACGGAATTGGGGACCCTGGCCCGCGCCCGCCAGGCGGCCATGAAGCCCTGCAGGTCCACCGAGCGGTCAGCCCGCACCAGGAACCGCTTGCGCCGGCGCCCGCGCCAGGGCCTCGACATAGGTGTCCAGCGCCGCGCCGTCAGGGCCCGAGGCGATCACCGCCGCCAGCCGGCCAAACGGCGGCAGGCCCGCCTCCTCGCGCATCCGCATCTCGGCCTCGACAAAGGCGTCACGGTCCTGGGCCTTCAGGGCCTGCAGCACGGCATGGTCGGGGGTATAGGTCTGCAACATGGCCCGGCCCGGCTTCTCATGCCGCCCTGCCCGACCGGCCGCCTGGGCCAGCAACTGGAAGGTCCGCTCGCCGGCCCGCAGGTCGCCGCCGCGCAGGGACAGGTCGGCGTCCACGACCCCCACCAGGGTCAGGTTTGGGAAATTGTGGCCCTTGGCCGCCGCCTGAGTGGCGACCAGGATGTCGATCTCGCCGGCCGCCATGCTGTCGACCAGCGCCCGCGCGCCGGCCGCGTCCATCACCGTGTCGGAAGAGAACACCGCGATGCGTGCATGCGGGAAGAGATAGCGCGCCTCTTCCTCCACCCGCTCCACCCCGGGGCCGATCGACACCAGGCTGTCCTTGGCCCCGCACGCCGGGCAGGCCTCGGGCTTCTTCATCGAAAAGCCGGTCAGGTGGCAGACCAGACGGCCGGTATAGCGGTGCTCGACCAGCCAGCTGTCGGTGTCGGGCGACTTCATCTTCTCGCCGCACGACTTGCAAAGAACGAGCGGCGCATAGCCCCGGCGATTCAGGAACAGCATCGACTGCTCGCCCCGCTCCAGGGTCACGGTCATGGCCTTGATCAACGGCGGCGACAGCCAGCGGCCCGGCTCCGGCGGGGTCTCGCGCAGGTCGATCAGGCTGATGTCGGGCAGCTGCGCCGCCCCGTGCCGGGCGCTGAGCCGCAGCCAGCGATAGCGACCGCTCTGGGCGTTGAACAGGCTCTCCAGCGACGGCGTCGCCGAGGCCAGCACCACCAGCGCCCCCTCGATCTTGGCGCGGGCCACGGCCAGGTCGCGGGCCTGGTAGATGAAGCCCTCTTCCTGCTTGAACGAGCCGTCGTGCTCTTCGTCGACCACGATCAGCCGCAGCTTGCGGAACGGCAGGAACAGGGCCGAGCGGGCGCCGACCACGATCCGCGCCCGGCCGCTGGCGACGCCTTCCCAGACCCGCCGCCGCCGGGGCGGGGCGACGCCGGAATGCCACTCGGCCGGCACGGCGCCGAAGCGCGCCTCGAAGCGGGCCATGACGGCTTGAGTGAGGGCGATCTCGGGCAGCAGGATCAGCACCTGGCTTTCCGGGTCCTCAGCCAGGGCGGCGGCGACAGCCTCCAGATAGACCTCGGTCTTGCCCGAGCCGGTCACGCCGTCCAGCAGGGCCGCCTGGAAACCGCCCTGCCCCAGCATTTCGCCCAGCACATCGGCGCAGGCTTGCTGGCTGGCGTTCAGGGTCTGGGGCGGCAGGGAAAGGTCAGGCGCGGGAAAGCTGTTGTCGGCTTCGATGAATTCGACCGCCAGCGCGCCTTCGTCGACAAGGCCCTTCACCACGCCCGCCGAGACGCCCGCCAGATTGGCCAGGGCCGCGCCCGATATCGGGCCATCCTTGGCGGCGGCCAGCACCTTCAGCCGGGCCGGTGTCATGCGGACGGGCTGCGAGCCGGTCAGCACCAGCACCTTGTCAGGCTTGGCCGGCGGATGGCGCAGGCCGCGCAGGGCCATGGCCAGCGGCCAGCCCGGAACATCCACCGAATAGCGGGCCGCCCAGTCGATAAAGGTGAGAACGCCCGGCGGCAGAGAGGGGTCGTCGAGCTTTTCCAGCACCGGCTTCAGGGGCCGGTTGCCACCGGTCCCGTCGCGCAGGGCGGTGACCACCCCGCGAATCGTCCGGGGCCCCAGCGGCACGGTCACGTGGTCGCCCACGGCCAGGCCCAGCCCCTCGGGCTCGGCATAGTCGAAGGCCTCCGGCAGCGGCATGGGCAGGAGGACGGAGGCGATGCGCGGCATGGGAATCAGCTTCTGCCGCGAAAGGTCGTCCGGGTCGAGATGTCCCTTCGTCGCGCGCCGCAAGCCGCCGTTAACCGATATGCGGTTTGATGGCCGGCCTCTGAGTGGATTTGCCGTGGGGCGGAGAAGACCGACGATGAGCGACGCGACCCAAGCCTTGATGAAGCCCGTCGATCCCGAGGTCGTCCGCGCCTTCCTGCGCGACGAGCCGGACTTCCTGCGCGACGACACCCGCCTTCTGGGCGAGCTTGGCCTGCGCGTCGACGCCGGCAATGTCATCGATTTTGGCCCCGCCGCCCTGGCCCGCGCCGCCGCCGCCCATCGCCGCGAGGCTGTGGTCCGTCGCGAGATCGAGGACACCGCCCGCGCCAATTTCTCGGCCCAGGCCCAGACCCATGCGGCGGTCATCGACCTGCTGGACGCCCGCAACCAGATCGACATGCTGATGGGCGACCACGCCGTGGCCCGCATGGGCTTTTACGCGCCCGCGCTTGGCCTGTTCGGCGACAAGCTGGATCACATCCGCAGCATGGCCCTGGTCCGCATGGCCCTGTGGGAGCCCTCGCGTCAGGGCATACTGGCGTTCGGTTCGTCCGATCCCGAGGCCTTCACCCCCGACATGGGCTCCGAGCTGGTGGCCTTCCTGGCCCGCGTGGTCGAGCGCACCGCCGAGCGCTGGCCGATCCTGTGAGCCTTGTTGTGACAAGCGGCCGTCAGGCCCTTGTCGCCTGGCATGACTATCTGGAGCACGAACGTCGCGCCTCGCCGCGCACCGTGCGGGCCTATGGCGACAACGTCCTGGCCTATCTGAACTTCCTCGAGCGCCATCGCGGCGAGACGGTGTCGCTGGCCGCCCTGGGCGCGATCACGGCAGCCGAGCTGCGCGCCTATCTGGCCTTCCGCCGCACCGGCGATGACGCCCTGGCGCCGCGCTCACTGTCGCAGAGCCTGTCGTCGATCCGCGCCTTCCACCGGTTCCTCGACCAGCGCCTGGACACGCCCAACCCCAATATCACGCTGGTGCGCGGCCCGCGCGTGAAGGTCGGCCTGCCGCGCCCGGTCACCGAGGACCAGGCCCACGGCCTGATCAACGAGATCGGCGCCGACCCGGATCGCGACGACTGGGAAGTCGCCCGCGACGAGGCCGTGCTGACCCTGCTCTGGGGCTGCGGCCTGCGGATCTCGGAAGGCCTGTCGCTGCTGCGGCGCGACGCGCCCCTGGGCCAGACCCTGAGAATCACGGGCAAGGGCGGCAAGATCCGGATCGTGCCCGTGCTGGACGCCGTGCGTGAAGCGATCAACGCCTATGTGTCCGCCCTGCCCTTTGTGCTGTCGCCCGACGAGCCGCTGTTTCGCGCCCGGCGCGGCGGGCCGCTGTCGCCGCGCCATGTCCAGGCCAGCGTCCAGGTCCTGCGTGGCCGGCTGGGCCTTTCCGACCGGGTGACCCCTCACGCCCTGCGCCACGCCTTCGCCACCCACCTGCTGGGGGCCGGCGCTGACCTGCGCTCGATCCAGGATCTGCTGGGCCACGCCTCGCTGTCGACCACCCAGCGCTATACCGAGGTCGACGCCGCCGGCCTGATGGCTGCCTACGCCAGGGCCCATCCCCACGCCTGAGCTGCAGCCAGCCTGAGCCCCCAGCCTGATTCACAGCGTCGCTGCGACGGACTGTCGCGACATGACTAACAAAATCCGGGAATTAACCGCGTTTTTACTGCGCATGGCCCTTTTGGTCTCAAGAACCGACGCCCGTCCTCCGACTGGCGGGCGTTGAGGCCATGGGGTTAGAGATGAAATTCGACGATCTGAAGATTTCGACCAAGGTGGCCTTGCCGGCCGTCATCCTGACCGTGGTAGCGCTCGGTATCGTCGGCCTGGGCGCCTGGCAGGCCAAAGAGGCGGAAGCCGCCACCAAGGTTCTGGTCGAAAAGCGCGCGCCAGCTGAACTGGCAACCGCACGCTTCAACCGCCAGATCATGGGGATCGGCTATGCGGCGTATCGCACGGTGTCGAACACCGGAAGCTCGCCCGAGGCCGCCCAGGCCAGCACCGAACTGGACGAGGCCTATAAGGCAGCCAAGGCGCGCCTGATTGAAATCAAGAAGGCCGATCCCGAGACCACCAAGCAAACGGCCGATTTCGGCCAGCGCCTGGAAAAGATCTATTCCAGCGCCCGCCAGGGCGCCGACCTGGCCCTCATGGATGCTGATGAAGCCGCCATCATGGTCATGGCCGTGATCGATCCCGACATCGCCAAGCTGAACAAGGACGTGGCCGACTTCACTGACAAGCATTCCGACGAGACGGCGGTCATGGTTGAAGACGCCAACAAGGCCTCAGCCGCAGGCACCGTCTTCAGCGTGCTGTTCGGCGTGATCTCGGCCGGTATCGCCCTGCTGTTCGCCATCTGGATCGGTCGCTCGAAGATTTCCGCGCCCCTGAACAACCTGTCCAAGACCATGGAAACCCTGGCCCAGGGTTCGGTGGACGTCGACGTGGTCGGGGCCCAGCGCAAGGACGAGGTCGGCGCCATGGCCCGCTCGGTTCAGGTGTTCAAGGACAACGCCCTGGCCCTGCGCACCGCCGAAGCCGCCCAGCAGCGCGCCAGCGCCGAGACCGAGGCCGAACGCCGCCGCAATCAGGAAATCAACGAGGCCGCGGCCCGCGAGCAGGCCTTCGTCATGGAAGCCATCGCCTCGGGCCTGAACAAGCTGGCCGACGGCGACCTGACCTACCGCGTCGACCAGGACTTCCCTGAGGCCTACAAGCGCCTGCAGAATGACTTCAACAACTCCATCACCCAGATGGAAGAGGCGATGCGCACCATCGTCCACGCCGCCAGCAGCATCGGCGCCGGCGCCGACGAGATCGCCTCGGCCTCGGACGACCTGTCGCGTCGCAGCGAGCAGCAGGCCGCCAGCCTGGAAGAAACCGCCGCCGCTCTGGACGAGATCACCGCCACGGTGAAGCGCTCGTCGGCCGGCGCCGTTGAAGCTTCGCGTGTCGTGGGTTCCACGCGCAGCGACGCCGAACGCTCCAGCGTCGTGGTGCGCGGCGCCGTCGACGCCATGAACCAGATCGAGAAGTCCTCGCAGTCGATCAGCCAGATCATCGGCGTCATCGACGAGATCGCCTTCCAGACCAACCTGCTGGCCCTCAACGCCGGTGTTGAAGCGGCTCGCGCCGGTGAAGCCGGTCGTGGCTTCGCCGTCGTCGCCCAGGAAGTGCGGGCCCTGGCCCAGCGCTCCGCCGACGCCGCCAAGGAAATCAAGACCCTGATCTCGACCTCGACCCAGCAAGTGGGTCAGGGCGTGTCGATGGTGGGCCAGACGGGCGAGGCCCTGCAGGCCATCGTCGCCAAGGTCAGCGAGATCGACGCCCTGGTCAGCGAGATCGCCGCCGGCGGCGCCGAGCAGGCCACCGGCCTCAACGAGGTCAACGCCGCCGTCAACCAGATGGACCAGACGGTCCAGCAGAACGCGGCCATGGTCGAGCAGTCCACCGCCGCCAGCCACTCGCTGAAGGGCGAGGCCAGCAATCTGATGCAGATGATCTCGCGCTTCCAGGTCAGCGGCTCCAGCGGTTCGACGGCTCGCGCCCCGGCCGCCCGCCGCCCGAGCGCGCCGGCCCCGGCGACGCGCCCCACCCTTCAGCCGGCCTCGTCCAGCAGCCGTCCGGGCGCCAACCCGGTTCGCGCCGCCCAGGCCAAGCTCGCCGCCTTCGCCGGTTCGGCCAAGCCAGCCGCCGACGAGTGGGAAGAGTTCTAAATCCTCGTCTGACGCATTTCCTTCACGCGAAACGCGTAAGGGCTTGCCTCAGAGACGCTCTGTTTTCGTAAGCGTAGCGTAACGCGCCCCACACCCTCTTGGGGCGTTCCTCCCCTGAAGACTACTGAGGCCCCGCCGGGAAACTGGCGGGGCTTTTTTCTGTCGTGAGCCGGAGTTCGGCAGGTTACCGCGATTTCATCTCGCGAGCGGTCTTGATGGCTGGCGTCACTACACCCGTAGCGCTACACATGTAGCGAACCTGTGTGTGGTGGAGCCCGCCATGATCGAATCCCTGCCCCGACGCGAACGCGAGGTCTTCGAGACCCTGTGCCGGATGGAGGCCAGCACGGCCGCCGGCGTTCGCGCCGCGCTGTCCGATCCTCTCAGCGACTCGGCCGTCCGCACCATGCTCTCGCGCCTGGAGGCCAAGGGGCTGGTCGAGCGATCGAGCGGTCCCGACGGCTTCCTGTTCAGCCCGGTCCAGCGGACCGAGGCCGTCGCCGCCAGCGCCCTTCGCCGCATGATCGACACCTTCTTCGCCGGCTCGGCCGCCAGCGCCGCCACCGCCCTGCTGGGCCTGGGCCAGCGCCTGACCCCCGAGGAAGCCGCCGCCCTCGAAAGGGTCATCGACAAGGCCGTGGAGAAGACGTCGTGACCTGGGCCCTGCTCCTGTCCCTGCTGGTCAAGTCCAGCCTGGTCGCCGGCGCCGGTCTGGCCTGCGCCCGCTTCCTGGCCCAGCGCCCTGTCGATCGGGTGGATATCCTACGCGGCGCGGTCTGCCTGCTGCTGGCCCTGCCCGTGATCATGAACGTTCTGCCCACCCTGGATCTGGCGCTGCTGCCGCCGCCTTCATCCGCGCCGGTGTCAGGACCCGTTCCCGCCTCTACAGGCCAGGCCGCCGCAATCGCCCTGACCTGGCCCCCGTCCGTCCAGGTGCTCGGCGGCCTCTGGCTGCTGGGCGTGGTCGCCGTCGCGGGCCGACTGCAGCTGGGGCTGCTCACCCTTCACCGCTGGACCCGCGAGGGCCGCCCAGTGACCTGCCCGGCCTGGACACAGCCGCTTGAGCAACTATCGCCCGCCGACCAGCCTCGCCTGGTGACCAGTGACAGGATCGCCAGCCCGCTCAGCTGGGGCGTCACGCCCGGCTTCATCATCATCGATCCAGACAGTCTGATCGAGCGTCAGGCCGCCCCCGCCATCCTGGCTCATGAACTGGCCCATCTGCGGCGCCACGACTGGATCTTCCTGGTGCTGTCCCGGCTGACCCTGGCGCTGTTCTGGTTCAATCCGCTGGTCTGGCGCCTGCACGCCGCGCTGGCCGATCGATCGGAAGAGGCCGCAGACGCCGCCGCGCTCGAAACGGTGGACCGCACCCTTTACGCCAGGGCCCTGGTTCGTCTCGCCGCCCCTCACCCTCTCCACCCGACCGCGCCGCGCGCCGCCACCGCCATGGCCGCCGACGCCCGCACGCTGAAGACAAGGATCGCCTGCATCATGACCGATACGTCCGCTCGTCGTCGCCCGCGCACCGTGGCCCTGACTATCGCCGCCCTGGCTATCGTCGCCACGCCGCTGTCCGCCCTGGGTCTGAGCCGCCAGGCCGGTGTGGCGCCGCCCGCCCCGCCGGCCGCGCCACCGGCTCCACCCGCCGCGCCCGTGCCGCCGGAACCGATGACGGCAGTCCCGCCGGTCCCGCCCGAACCGCCGCCGCCGGCCCCGCCCGAGCCCGTCCCGCCCGCCCCGCCGGCGCCCCCGCCCGAGCCTGTCGAAGGCCTGCGCTACGGCGTCTTCCGCACCCCCACGCCAGCCGAGAGGGCGATGGCCGCCAACGCTCGCGCCCATGCCGCGGAGGCCCGGGCTCAAGCCATGGAGGCGCGGCGCCAGGCCGACGCCGGCCGCGCTGCAGCCGACATCGCCCGCATGGCCGCCGACCAGGCGCGGGTTCGCGCCGACCAGGCCAGGGTTGAACACGACCGGGCGCGGCTTGGGGACGAACAGGCCCGCATGATCGGCGAGCGCGCCCGCGAGGAGGCGGCGCGACACATGATCAAGGCCCGCATCCAGATGGCCCAGGGCGCTGAACAGATGCGCAAGGGGGCGAGAGACCTGCGCGCCGAAGCCGTGCGTCTGCGCGACCCCGCCTATCGCGCCAGGCAGATCGCCGACAACCGCGGGCGAGGCAATCAGGTCACCGACGCCGAGCTGCGCGCCCTGGCGGACCAGATGCCCGCCCAGGCCGACGACATGGAGCGCCAGGCCGAACGACTGGCCGCAGAAGCGCGCAAGTCGAGCTGAGCGGTTATCGGGCTGGTCTGACCTGGCGGATCGGGGTCGGAATCGAACAGCCGTCGATCGAGCGCATCACCGCGTACTGCAGACCGCCGGACCGCATCCCGTTCGGCGCGGGGGAACCGTCTTCACCGGGCTGATCGACAGGCACAACCTGCATGGGACGGCAGGTCCGGCGCGCGGGGCGCATGATCCGGCCATGAACAACGCCGGGCGGCTTCAGCGTGCCGGGCGGTTCGGGCGCTATCGGCGCGGCCTGGACAGCGGCCGCGAGCAGGAGAGCGGACAAAAGCATGGCGGGGCTCCGTTTGCCGAAACCCCGCCACTCTACGCCAGATTGAACCGGCGCACGCGTTAACTCTGTGTCAGGAGCCGATCAGGCCTGCATCACCCAGCCCTCGACCCCCATGGCCGCCTGGCGCATGGCTTCCGAGCGGGTGGGGTGGGGGTGGGAGGTGCGGGCCACGTCTTCCGACGAGCCGCCAAACTCCATGGCCACGCAGTATTCGGCGATCATGTCGCCCACATTGGGACCCACGGCGTGAACGCCCAGGATGCGATCGGTCTTGGCGTCGGCCAGCACCTTCACCTGGCCTTCGTTCTCGTGATTGACCTTGGCGCGGCTATTGGCCGTGAACGGGAACTTGCCGACCTTGTAGGCGACGCCTTCGGCCTTCAGTTCTTCCTCGGTCTTGCCCACCGTGGCCACTTCCGGCTTGGTGTAGATGACGCCCGGGATGATGCCGTAGTTCACGTGACCCGCCTTGCCCGCGATCAGCTCGATACAGGCCACGCCCTCGTCCTCGGCCTTGTGCGCCAGCATCGGACCTGAGGTCACGTCGCCGACGACCCAGACGCCCGGAGCCGTGGTCTTGAAGTGGTCATTGGCGATCATGCCGCGCTTATCGGGAACGACGCCGACCGTCTCCAGGCCCAGACCTTCCGTGTACGGACGGCGACCAATGGCCACCAGCACATAGTCGGCCGAAACCGTCTGGGCCTCGCCACCGGCGACCGGCTCGAACGACAGCTCCACGCCCTTGGCCGAAGCCTTGGCGCCGGTGACCTTGGCGCCCAGCTGGAACTTGAAGCCCTGCTTGGTCAGGCTGCGCTGGAACACCTTGGCGGTCTCGTCATCCATGCCCGGGCAGATGCGGTCGAGGTATTCGACCACGGTGACGTCCGCGCCCAGACGACGCCAGACCGAACCCAGCTCAAGGCCGATGAC
>NCEV01000080.1 GCA_002280875.1 Caulobacter sp. 32-67-35
GACGAGGTCAAGCTGGTCGACCCGGCCGTCAACGCCAGGCTGATCGCCGAAGCCGTCGAGGTGGCCAAGAACGCTGACGTGGTGGTCATGGTGCTGGGCGACAACGAGCAGACCAGCCGCGAGGCCTGGGCCGACAACCACCTGGGCGACCGCAACGACCTCGATTTGATCGGTCAGCAGAACGATCTGGCCAGGGCGATCTTCGACCTGGGCAAGCCCACCGTGGTGTTCCTGCTCAACGGCCGTCCGCTGTCGATCAACCTCCTGGCCGAGCGCGCCGACGCCATCATCGAGGGCTGGTACCTGGGCGAGCAGACCGGAACGGCCGGCGCCGACATCCTGTTTGGCCGCGCCAATCCGGGCGGCAAGCTGCCCGTCAGCATCGCCCGCAATGTCGGCCAGCTGCCGGTCTTCTACAACCGCAAGCCCACCTCGCGCCGGGGCTATCTGTTCGACGAAAAGACCACACCGCTCTATCCGTTCGGCTTTGGCCTGTCCTACACCACCTTCGACATCTCGGCCCCGCGCCTGGCCAAGGCCAGCATCGCCCAGGGCGAGACGGTCAAGGTCGAGGTCGATGTGACCAACACCGGCAAGATGGCCGGTGACGAGGTGGTGCAGCTCTATGTCCGCGACGTGGCGGCCTCGGTGACCCGTCCGCTGCTGGAGCTGAAGCACTTCAAGCGCGTCACCGTCGCGGCCGGCGCCAAGACCACCGTCACCTTCGAGATCGCGCCATCGGACCTGTGGTTCTGGAACCTCGAGATGAAGCGCGTGGTCGAGCCGGGCGCGTTCGAGATCATGGTCGGACCCCATGCGGTGGTCCAGCGCGACCGGCCGCTGCCGGTGTTCGGAACCGCCACGCCGGGCGAGGCCGTCACCGTCGCCTTTGCCGGCAAGACCGCCAGCGCCACGGCGGGCCCCGACGGCGCCTGGCGGCTGGACCTGCCCGCCACGCCGGCCGGCGGCCCCTACGACCTCACCGCCACCACGCCCTCGAACACCCAGACCGTCCGCGACGTGCTGGCCGGCGATGTGTGGCTTTGCTCGGGCCAGTCGAACATGGAGCAGCAGGTCCTGGCCTCCAGCGACGCCTGGAACCAGATCAACAACGTCACGCCGAACGACACCATCCGCATGGTGACCATCGAGAAGGCTGACGGCCGCGCGCCCAAGGCCAACTTCGCCAAGCCGCCGGTCTGGAAGCCCACGACCAAGGACACCGTCGGCTCGTTCTCGGCCAGCTGCTTCTATTTCGCCCGCGAGCTGCAGAAGACGCGGCAGGTCCCGCTGGGCCTGGTCCACGCCTCGTGGGGCGGATCGGGCATCGAGGCCTGGATGACGCCGGCCGCCCTGCGCAAGGTCGGCGGCTATGACGAGGCCATCGACATCCTCAACCTGTCGACCACCGACCCCGCCGCCGCCAGCCGTCGCTGGGGCGAGACGATCAAGGGCTGGTGGACGTCCAAGCATCCGGGCGAGGCCGCGATCGCGCCGTGGACCGGAGCAGGCCCCTGGACGCCTGCGCCCAGGGACCTGGGCGTCTGGGAGCGCTGGGGCGTCGCGCCGCTGGCCGCCTTCAACGGCGTGGTCTGGTTCAAGACCGAGGTCACGCTGACCGCCGCCCAGGCGCGGCAGGCTGCGACCCTGAACCTGGGCCAGGTCGACGAGATGGACACCACCTATCTGAACGGCGTCGGCGTGGGGGCCACCTCGGGCGCGTGGCTGGACCGGTCCTATCCTCTGGCCGCCGGAGCGCTGAAGGCGGGCAGGAACACCCTCGTGATCGCCGCCAACGATACCTATGGTAATGGCGGAATATACGGCGATCCCTCCAAACGCGCCATCGTTCTGGCTGACGGCACGCGGCTGCCGCTGGAGGCCTGGACCTATCGCATTGAACCCCGCGTGGGCGCCGATCCGCCGCGTGCGCCTTGGGACACCCTGGCCGGGGTCTCGACCCTTTATAACGGCATGCTCGCGCCCATGGGGCCTTACGCCTATTCGGGCCTTGCCTGGTACCAGGGCGAGACCAATGTGGGCCGCGACCAGACCTATGCGGCCCTGCAGACCGCCTTCGTCGCCGAGCGCCGCGCGGGCATGGCGCCCGACATGCCGGTGGTGGTGACGCAACTGGCCAGCTACGGCGCCTTCGCCACCACGCCGGGCGCTTTCGGCACAGCCGCCCTGCGCGAAGCCCAGCGCCGCGCGGTCATCGCCGACCCCCATGCGGGCCTGGCCGTGACCACCGACATCGGCGACCCCTTCGACATCCACCCCGCCAACAAGCAGGAGGTCGGCCGCCGCCTGGCCCTGGCCGCCCGCCGCATCGCCGGCGAGGCCGTGACCACGGGGCCGGCGCCAGTGTCAGCCAAGCGGGCAGGGGAGACGGTGGTCGTCACGTTCGAGCAGATCGGCGGGGCCTTGGTCTCGCGCGGCTCGGACCGGGTGATCGGCTTCGAGCTCTGCGACGCCGCCAACGCCTGCCGGTGGGCGGATGCGCGGATCGTCGGGACGACCGTGGTGCTGGCCGTGCCGACCGGCGCGCCCGCCGCCAAGGTGCGGTTCGCCTGGGCCGACAGCCCGACCTTCAACCTCTTTGACAGCGCGGGCCTGCCGGCTGTGCCGTTCGAGATGGATGTGCAGCCGTGACCCTAACCTCCGCTCTCCCCGGCGACACGTCAGTGCGGCGAAGCCAACGCCGGGGAGAGCGGGATAGGGGGATGTGGCCGGCGCTGTCGGCCTTGGCGCTCGCCGCCGTTCTGGCGACCGCTGTCGCCTTGATGATCCCGGTCTCAGCACGAGCCGCCCAACCCGCCGCGATCACCGCCACCGCCGCCCCCGGCGCCTTCCCCCTGATCCGCGCCGGCCAGCCCGCCCGCGTCGAGGCGGACGTTACCGACCACCCCGGCGCGCTTCGTGCGATCACCGACCTCAGGACCGACCTCGCCAGGCTCTCGGGCGCCCCCGCGCCCACGAAAGACGCCCCGGTCGTCATCATCGGCACGATCGGCAAGAGCGCCGCCATCGATGCCCTGATTGCGTCCGGCAAGCTGGACGTCTCCAAAGTGACCGGCCAGTGGGACGGTTTCGTCCAGCAGGTGATCGACAATCCCCGCCCCGGCCTCAAGCAGGCCCTGGTCATCGCCGGCGCCGACAAGCGCGGCACGATCTATGGCGCCTATGACCTCGCCGAGCGGGCCGGCGTCTCACCGTGGACCTGGTGGGCCGATGCGCCGGTGATCGTGCGCAAGGACGTCTTCGTCGCCCCCGGCGCCAACATCCAGAAGCCCAGGGTCAAGTACCGGGGCATCTTCCTCAATGACGAGAACCCGGCCCTGTACGGCTGGGCCAACAAGACCTTTGGCGGCTTCAACCACGCCTTCTACGAGCGGGTCTATGAGCTGACCCTGCGGCTGAAGGGCAACTATCTGTGGCCGGCCATGTGGGGCAAGGCGCTGTATGACGACGACCCGCTGAACGCCCCGCTGGCCGACGAGATGGGCGTGGTGATCGGCACCTCGCACCACGAGCCGATGATGCGGGCCCACATCGAGTGGGAGCGCCATGGCTCCGGCCGTTGGGACTATGCGAAGAACCCCGACAAGCTGCGCGAGTTCTGGCGCGAGGGCGTCGAGCGCATGGGCGGCAATGAGAGCCTGGTCACCGTCGGCATGCGCGGCGACGGCGACGAGCCGATGAGCGAGGGCACGGCCACCCAGCTGCTGGAAACCATCGTCGCCGACCAGCGCAAGATCATCGGCGAGGTGACCGGCAAGCCGCCTGAGAAGACCCCTCAGGTCTGGGCGCTCTACAAGGAAGTGCAGGACTATTACGACGCCGGCATGCGCGTGCCCGACGACGTGACCCTGCTGTTCGCCGACGACAACTGGGGCAACATCCGCCGCCTGCCGGAACCCGGCAAGACGCGGCTGGGCGGCTACGGCGTCTATTACCACTTCGACTATGTGGGCGGGCCCCGGAACTACAAGTGGCTCAACACCAACCAGATCGAGCGCGTCTGGGAGCAGATGAAGCTGGCCGACGACTACGGCGCCGACCGCCTGTGGATCGTCAATGTGGGCGACCTGAAGCCCATGGAACTGCCCACCGAGTTCTTCCTCGACTACGCCTGGAACCCTGACGCCATCCCGCTGGAGACGCTGTCGACCTACACCCGCGACTGGGCGGCGGCGCAGTTTGGCCCGGAGCAGGCGACCCAGATCGCGGCCCTGCTGGACGGCTATACGAAGCTCAATGCGCGGCGAAAGCCCGAACTGATCGACCCGTCGACCTTCAGCCTGATCCACGATCGCGAGGCCGAGCGGGTGGACGCCGAATGGGCCGAGCTGGAGCGCCGCGCCGACGCGGTGCGCGCGGCTCTGCCCAAGACCGCCGACGACGCCTTCTTCCAGCTGGTCTGGTTTCCGGTGAAGGCCAGCGCCAACCTGACCCGTCTCTACATCGCCGCCGGTCGCAACCGGCTGTATGCGGCGCAGGGACGTATTGGAGGAGCCTACGCCCAGGCCGACCGGGTTGAGGCCCTGTTCAAGCGGGACGCCGAACTCACCCGCCAGCACGACGCCATCGCCGGCGGCAAGTGGGTCCACATGATGGATCAGACCCACATTGGCTACACCAGCTGGCAGCAGCCCGACCGCAACATCATGCCCGCCGTCGTTCGACCCAGTCCGCCGCGCCTGCCGCTGGCCAGGATCGGCGTGGCGATTGAAGGGCGCGAGGCGGCGGTGACGGGAGCGGCAGAGTTGCCTGTTCTGCACCGCTACGGCGCGCCCTCGCGCTGGATCGACGTCTTCGATACGGGCTTCTCGACGGCGACTTTCGAGGTCTCGACAGGCGCGCCCTGGCTGAAGGTCGTGCGCGGCGCGCCCGATCCGCATGGCGACGCGCGGCTAGAAGTCTCGGTGGACTGGGCCCGGGCCCCGAAGGGGCTGGCCCGCGCGCCGATCACCATCAAGGGCGTGACGAACATCTTCACGATCACCGCCGTGATCTCCAACCCCGCCCGCCAGCCGGCCAAGGGCGCCTTCGTCGAAGCCGGCGGCGTCGTCGCCATCGAAGCCGAGCACCACGCCCGCGCGACGTCGGCTGACGGCGTCGGCTGGAAGACCATCCCGAACCTGGGCCGCACCCTGTCGGGCGTCGTGGCCTATCCCACGACGGCGGCGTCCAGCGTCCCCGGCAAGGGGGCTGCGCTGGAGTATCTGATCGATTTCGAGAAGGCCGGGCCCACCGACCTGACGGTCTTCGTTTCGCCCAGCCTGGACTTCCGGGGCAATAGGGGCCTGCGCTACGCCGTCTCGATCAATGATGCGCCGCCGGTCACTGTGAACATCATCCCCGACCCGTCCGAACGCGCCTGGGACAAGGCGGTAGCCGATAATATCCGTAGGCTGACGACTCGGCTTGAGATTCCCTCGGCCGGCGCTCACCGCGTCAGGCTATGGCGCGTGGATCCGGGCGTGGTGTTCCAGCGTCTGGTGCTGTCGCGCGGCCCGCCAAGCGGCAGCTATCTGGGGCCAGTGGAGAGCGTCCGGCGGTAGGATGTCAGCGCGCCCTTCTGGGTCGCCTCCAGCCGCGCGTGGCGGCGAATCTCCGCACAAGCAAGAGAATATCCGCATTATATGCGGAGAATGGAGGCTCTATTCTCCGCAGGATGGCGCGGGAGGCAAAGCCCTAGATCGCCACCCGCTTGGCGATCGCGCTGCGGCGGGCGCTGGTTTCCTGCTGGGCGCGCTGGACGGCTTCGGTCTCGGTCGCATGCAGCAGGTGTTCGATCACCCGCTCCAGATGGTCGCGCATCGCCTGCCGCGCGGCGTGAGGGTCGCGGGCCTTGAGCGCCTCGAACACCCGGCGGTGCTCGTGGATGCGGGGCTCCAGCCCCATGCCGCGGGCGCGGGCCAGGATGTTGCGGGCCAGGGGCGAGCGGTTGCGCCAGTCCCACAGGTTCTCGATGGTGGCGATGATCGCGCCGTTGCCGGTGGCCCGGGCGATGATCATGTGGAACTCGCGGTCGGCGTCCTCGCCGGCGATTTCCTCTTCCTCGTGCATGCGCACCATCAGGGCCTCCAGCTCGGCGAGCTGGGCGTCGTCGATGCTGGTGGCGGCCAGGGCGGCGGCCTCGCCCTCGAACAGGCGGCGGGCCTCGATCAGCTCGAAGG
Source organism: Caulobacter sp. 32-67-35 (assembly GCA_002280875.1). GTDB lineage: Bacteria > Pseudomonadota > Alphaproteobacteria > Caulobacterales > Caulobacteraceae > Caulobacter. The sequence continues at coordinate 6,183 of NCEV01000080.1, forward strand.
CCCCGATCTCGAAATCGATCTCGGCGGCGGGGGCTGAGGGACGCACATTGCCGGTAACATAGATGCCAAGCCCGTGGCGGGCCTCGATCATGCCCAGCATTTCCAGGGCGATCATGGCCTCGCGAAGGGTGGGGCGGCTGACCCCGAACTGTTCGGCCAGCTCGCGCTCGGTCGGCAGGCGGTCGCCCAGCTTGTACTGCCCGGCCTCGATGGCTTCGGCCACGGTGTCGGCGATACGGCGGTAGAGCTTGACGTTATCGGCCATGGACGGGTGCTTGGGTCTCGGAACGGCGCGGGGGCCGGGTCAGATCGGCTTCACCTCAAGTATCACGCCGATTCCAGACCTTCACACGCCTTTTCACCGATGGCGCGCCGTTTTGCCTGTCGATCACCAATCGTGCATCGAGCCGTCTTCGCGGCGGGCGATCGGCAGGTAGGCGCGCTTGTAGGGATGGCCGGCCGCCAGGGTCTCGTCGATGTCGACGCCCAGGCCCGGGGCCTCGCCCGGATGCAGCATGCCGTCGCTGAAGCTGTAGGCGTGGGGGAACACCGCGTCGGTCTCGGGCGTGTGGCGCATATATTCCTGGACGCCGAAATTGGGGATCGACAGGTCAAAGTGCAGGGCCGCGGCCATGCTGACTGGCGACAGGTCGGTGGCCCCGTGGCAGCCGGTGCGGACGTTGTACATGTCGGCGAAGCTGGCGATCCTGCGCAGGTGGGTGATGCCGCCGGCATGCACCACGGTGGCGCGGATATAGTCGATCAGCTGCTCCTGGATCAGCTGCTTGCAGTCCCAGATCGAATTGAACACCTCGCCCACGGCCAGGGGGGTGGTGGTGTGCTGGCGGACTAGGCGGAAATTGTCCTGGTTCTCGGCCGGGGTGCAGTCTTCCATCCAGAACAGGCGATAGGGCTCCAGATCCTTGCCCAGCCGGCCGGCCTCGATGGGCGTCAGGCGGTGGTGCACGTCGTGCAGCAGGTGGACGTCCGAGCCCAGCCGCTCGCGGGCGGCCTTGAACAGTTCGGGCGCGGCGCGCAGGTATTTCTCGGTCGACCAGAGCGTTTCCTTGGGCAGGTCGCTATCGGCCGGTTCGTAGAAGAACTTGTCCTTGGAGACGCCGTAGGTTCCCTTCATGCCCGGCACGCCCGACTGCAGGCGGATGGCCTTGTAGCCCTGCTCGAGATAGGCGGCGGCGTTGTCGAGGGTCTCTTCGATGGTCTCGCCATTGGCGTGGCCATACACCATCACGCCCGAGCGGCAGGCGCCGCCCAGCAGCTGATACAGCGGCAGGCCGGCCAGCTTGCCCTTGATGTCCCACAGGGCCATGTCGACGGCGGCGATGGCCGACATTGTCACCGGCCCCCGACGCCAGTAGGCGCCCTTGTACAGGTACTGCCAGATGTCCTCGATCGTGTGTGCGTCGCGGCCGATCAGGCAGGGGATGACGTGCTCGGTCAGATAGGCCTCGACCGCCAGTTCGCGGCCGTTCAGCGTGGCGTCGCCAACGCCATAGGTCCCGTCTTCCGTGATGATCTTCAGGGTGACGAAGTTGCGCCCCGGGCAGGTCACGATGGTCTTGGCGGCGATGATCTTGGGCATGGGACTTCGGGAGACGCTTTCGTGGACGCAGCCGGGAGGGCGACCATGCCCGTGACACGCGCCAGGGCGCGTTGGCGTGGTTTTCCTCCCTGATATCGGTTTAGCGGTGGGGGATGGGTTGTCAACCCAATGGTCAGACCACTAGATGTCAGTGTCTCGACCTCTGGCGTGAAACGGCCGGAGCATAAGCAGGTAGCGCCGGGTAACGCGGCGATCAGGGAGTAGACGATGCGATTGCCGACCCTTTTCGGGGCCCTGGGCCTTCTGATCAGCCTGGCCGTTGCGCCTGTCGCCCGCGCCGAGGACGGCTATGACCTTTGGTTGCGCTACAGGCCGGTGGAAGCCGCCGCCCGCGCGCCCTATGCCGCCGCCGGCGCGGCGATCGCGCCGACAGCCCAGACCCCGACCCTGTCCCTCGCCCGCGCCGAACTGGAGCGCGGCCTTGCCGGCCTGCTGGGCGCAGCACCCGCGTCCGCAGAGGCCGGCGGTCGTGACGGCGTCGTCCTGATCGGCACGCCGGAAACCTCGCCCGCCATCGCGCGCCTGGGTCTGCCGCTGAAGGCGGCCGGCGACGAGGGCTATCTGATCCGCACGGTCCGCATCGACGGCAAGGCCACGACCGTGATCGCCGCCAATCGCGACATCGGCGTGCTGTATGGCGTGTTCCGCTATCTCTCTCTGATCCAGACCCGCCAGCCTGTGGATAACTTGGCCATCACCTCCGCCCCGAAGGTTCAGCTGCGGATGCTGAACCACTGGGACAATCTGGATCGCACGGTCGAGCGCGGCTATGCGGGCCAGTCGATCTGGGACTGGTGGAAACTGCCCGACCACAAGGACGCCCGCTACGCCGACTATGCCCGCGCCAATGCCTCGCTGGGGATCAACGGCACGGTGCTGAACAACGTTAATTCCAAGTCTCTTAGCCTGACCGCGCCGTATCTCGCCAAGGCGGGCGCCCTGGCCGACGTGTTCCGGCCCTATGGCATCAGGGTCTATCTGTCGGCCCGCTTCTCCTCGCCCATCGAGATCGGCGGCCTGAAGACCGCCGACCCGCGCGACCCGGCCGTGAAGGCGTTCTGGAAGGCCAAGGCCGACGAGATCTACAAGGTCATCCCCGACTTCGGCGGCTTTCTGGTGAAGGCCAATTCCGAAGGCCAGCCGGGTCCGCAGGACTATGGCGCCACACATGCCGACGGGGCCAACATGCTGGCCGACGCCATCGGATCGCGCGGCGTCGTGATCTGGCGGGCCTTCGTCTATTCGCACGAACAGCCCGACGACCGCGCCAAGCAGGGCTTTTCCGAGTTCAAGCCGTTCGACGGCCAGTTCCGCGACAATGTGGTGATCCAGGTCAAGAACGGCGCGATCGACTTTCAGCCGCGCGAGCCGTTCCACCCGCTGTTCGGGGCCATGCCGAAGTCAAACCTCGGCATGGAGTTCCAGATCACCAAGGAATATCTCGGCTTCGCCACCCACCTGGCCTACCTCGGCCCCATGTACGAAGAGACCCTGCGGGCCGACACCCTGGTCAAGGGCAAGGGCTCGACCGTCGCCAGGGTGATCGACGGCTCGCTGCATGACCGCAAGCTGACCGTCATGGCCGGCGTCGCCAACATTGGAACAGACAGAAGTTGGAGCGGCTCGCACTTCGACCAGGCCAACTGGTACGTCTTTGGCCGGCTGGCCTGGGATCCGCAGGCCTCGACCCGCGATATCGCCGCCGACTGGGCGCGCCTGACCTTCTCCAATGACCCGCGCTTCGTGACGCCGGTGGTCGATATGATGATGGGCTCGCGCGAGGCGGTGGTCGACTACATGACCCCGCTGGGCCTGCACCACCTGATGGGCCGCAGCCATCACTATGGTCCGGGTCCCTGGGTCGCCGGCGGCGAGCGCGCCGACTGGACCAGCGTCTATTATCATCGCGCTGACGCAGGCGGCATCGGCTTTGACCGCACGCCCAAGGGCAGCAACGCCACCAGCCAGTACGCCCCGGCCGTGGCCGCCTGCTACGCCGACCTGAAGTGCGTCGACGATAAGGACCTGCTGTGGTTCCACCACCTGTCGTGGGACTATCGCCTGAAGTCCGGCCAGACCCTGTGGGACGGCCTGGTCACCCGCTATTCGCGCGGCGTGGCCGGCGTGGACGCCATGGGCAGGACCTGGGCCGACCTGGCGCCCTATGTCGACGCCGAGCGCCACGCCCAGGTGGGCGACTTCCTGAAGATCCAGCGCCAGGAGGCCCAGTGGTGGCGCGACGCCTCGGTGGCCTATTTCCAGACCTTCTCCAAGCGCCCGCTGCCGGCGGGGGAGGCCCCGCCGCCGCTGTCGCTGGAGCAGTATGAGGCGATGAGCTTCCCCTACGCGCCGGGGATCTAGGGGCAGCGGGGGCGGTGATCAGCAAACAACCGTTTGAACCTCGCCGCCGAATTCGTAAGCTTCCTCAAAGGGAGCGCGCAGATGGCCAGGGTCGCCGCAAACGGTATCGAGATCGAGTACGACATCCATGGTCCCGTGACCGGCGCGCCCCTGCTGCTGGTCATGGGACTGGGCCAGCAGTTGACGCGCTGGCCCATAGCGCTGATCGACCGGCTGGTTGCTGAGGGCTTTCGGGTCATCCGCTTCGACAACCGAGACATGGGCCTGTCGACCTGGCTGGATGATGCGGGCGCGCCCGATCTACCGACCGTGTTCGGCGAAATCGCTGCCGGTCGCAAGCCCGGCGTCCCCTATCTGATCGAGGACATGGCCGACGATGCGACCGGTCTACTCGACGCCCTGGGGATCGCGCGCGCCCATGTGGCCGGCGTCTCGATGGGCGGCATGATCGCCCAGATGCTGGCGGCGCGGCATCCGCAAAAAGTCGCGTCGCTGGTCTCGGTGATGTCGACCACTGGCAATCCGGCCGTGCCGCCCGCCACGCCCGAGGCCCTGGCGGTGCTGTATTCGCGTCCCACGACCACCGATGTGGAAGGCCTGACCGACCACGCCCTGAAGGCCCAGATCATCATCCAGAGCCCTGCCTGGCCGGTCGATCCCGCCGTGGAGCGCCCCAAGCTTAAGGCTGCCATCGAGCGCGCCTATCACCCTGTGGGAGTCGCCCGGCAGATGGCCGCCGTTCTGGGTTCCGGCGACCGTCGTGAAGCCCTCAAGGCCATCACCGCCCCCACCGTCGTGCTGCACGGCGACGCCGATCCGCTGGTCCGTCTGGAAGGCGGCAGGGACACAGCCGCTGTCATTCCCGGCGCCGAGCTGCGGA
>NCEV01000004.1 GCA_002280875.1 Caulobacter sp. 32-67-35
CAAGAACAGCTTCTGCGAAGCGGACAGGTCGAGCCGAAACGCAAAACACACATCACGGTCATCCGGGTTCGCCCCGGCCGCTTCGCGCCTCCCCAACCCACTTGCAGCCGATCTGGCGCGAGGTCGAGAAACCTTGCGCCTCCGCCACAGGCGCGGAAGGGTCAAGGTGTGAGAGACTGGTCCCCAGCCCGATTCTGCGAGCCCGCCATGAAGCCCGTCATCATCTTCCAGCCCGGCATGGCCGGCGATCTGCTCTTCATCCAGAAGATCGTCAAAACCTATGCCGCCGATGGTCGGCGGGTGATCCTGCCAGTCCGCCAGACCCACAAGTGGGTCTATGACGCCCTGGTGATGCCGGCCAATGTCGAGACGCCGATCCTCGAGGAAGACTTCGAGTATCGCGACGAGATCCTGTTCCTGGCCGACAAGATCGCGCTCAGCCCCATCGACGGCAATGCCTACACCTTCCTGTCGCTGTTCTTCTGCTGGCGGTATGCGCCCGAGCAGACCATGGACCTCAAGTACCAGATCGCCGGGGTCGCGATGGACGACTGGGCCGACCATGTGGAACTGAAGCGCGATCTTGCCAGGGAAGAGCGGCTGTTTCGCGAACTGGGCCTGGACGACGGCGTGCCCTACGCCCTGATCAACGAGCATTGCAGCAAGCGGCACGTCCCTTTCCCCAATGCCGCCCCGGAAAAGGAAGTCCGGCTGCGGGTCGTCGAGGGCTACACCCTGATCGACTGGTCGACGGTGATCGAACGGGCCGCGCGGATCGCCTCGGTCGACACCTCGCTGGTGCTGCTGGTCGAGGTGCTGAAGATCACGGGCAAGCCGCTGCACGTGGTGTCGCGCTATGAACCGCCCAGCTTCCGCGAGCTGCAGAACATCCTGAAGCTGGAGTGGCTGTTCTATTTCCGGCCCGAGCACCTGGCCTATAACTAGAGCCCTTTCCGACCTGATGGCTTCATCAGGGTCGGGCGAAAAGGGCTCTAAATCAAAAGTTTAGAGCATTTTTCGATCCGATAACCGTTTCACACCAGGCGTCGGCGACGACATCGCCGAACGCGGCGTCACGGCCGACCAGGGCCTGCACCACCTCGATACCGATGCCAAAGGCCAGCAGGACCGCGCCGATCCGCCAGAAACGGCTGTTTGGCAGGGCCGCGACCGCCAGGGCGGTCAGCACATAGAAGGCGATGAAGTGCTTGGCCTTGTCCCAGGGGATGAAACCAACCCCGCCGTCATCCGGCAGCACTGCGCGCCACAGGGTGAACAGCGACGCCGCGACGAAGACGACGAAGGCCAGCCGATTGATCTTGCGACTACGGAACAGCTGCATGCCTGACCTTGAACCAACGCGTCACCCCAGGAACAGCGAGTATGCCGCCCCGGGGTGACGAAATCGCAAAAGCCTAGAACGTCAGCGCGCGGGCTTCCTTGACGTGCGGCAGAGCCTGGATCTTGCCCAGCAGCTCGGGGTTCGGCGCCTGGTCGACGCCGACCAGGGCGATGGCGTCTTCGTCGGCCGACAGGCGGCCCAGGTTGAAGGTGGCGATATTGACGCCCGCCTCGCCCAGCAGCATGCCCAGGGCGCCGATGAAGCCCGGCTTGTCGAGGTTGTTGATATAGAGCATGGCCGGCGAGAAGCCCGCGTCCAGCTCCATGCCCTTGACCTCGACGATGCGCGGCGCGCCGGCGATCACCGTGCCGGCAAAGGCGCGCTTGCCCTTTTCGGTGGTGATCGTGATGCGCATCAGGCTGTCATAGGTGGGGCTGACCTCCTGGCGGCTTTCGGAGACGGTGATGCCGCGCTCCTTGGCCACGGCCGGGGCGGAGACCATGTTGATCTCGGCCAGCATCGGCTTGAGGATTCCGGCCAGGGCCGCCGAGGTCATCGGCTTGACGTTCAGCTTGGAGACCTCGCCCTCATAGGCGATGTCGATGGCGGCGATGCCGAAGTCGACCATCTGGCCGGCCAGGGCGCCGATCTTCTCGGCCAGGGCCACGAAGGGCTTCAGCTTGGGGGCCTCTTCAGCGCTGATCGAGGGGCTGTTGAGGGCGTTGGTCACGGCGCCGGTCAGCAGGTAATCGCTCATTTGCTCGGCGACCTGCAGGGCAACGTTTTCCTGGGCTTCGTTGGTGCTGGCGCCCAGGTGCGGGGTGGCCACGACCTTGTCCGAACCGAACAGCACATTGGCCTTGGCCGGCTCTTCGGTGAACACGTCAAAGCCCGCGCCGCCGATGTGGCCGCTGTCGAGCAGCGCGCGCAGGGCGTTCTCGTCGACCAGGCCGCCGCGGGCGCAGTTGACGATCAGCACGCCCTTCTTGGTCTTGGCCAGGGCCTCGGCCGACAGGATGTTGCGGGTCTTGTCGGTCAGGGGCGTATGCAGGGTGATGACGTCGGCGCGGGCCAGCAACTCGTCCAGCTCCACCTTCTCGACGCCGATCTCGATGGCGCGTTCGGGGCTGAGGAACGGGTCGAAGGCCACGACCTTCATCTTCAGGCCGAGAGCCCGGTCGGCGACGATGGAGCCGATATTGCCGGCCCCGATCAGGCCCAGGGTCTTGGCGTACAGCTCCACGCCCATGAAGCGGTTCTTCTCCCACTTGCCGGCCTGGGTCGAGACGTCGGCAGCGGGCAGCTGGCGGGCCAGGGCGAACATCATGGCGATGGCGTGCTCGGCCGTGGTGATCGAGTTGCCGAACGGGGTGTTCATCACGACGATGCCGGCGGCGGTGGCGGCCGGGATGTTGACATTGTCAACGCCGATGCCGGCCCGGCCGATGACCTTCAGCTTCTTGGCGGCGGCGATGACGTCCGGGTCGGCCTTGGTGGCCGAGCGGACGGCCAGGCCGTCATAGTCGCCGATGATTTCGAGGAGTTCGGCCTTGGTCAGGCCGGTCTTGACGTCGGCCTGGACGCCGCGGGCCGTGAAGATGGCGACGGCGGCGGGGGACAGGGAGTCTGCGATGAGGACGCGGGGAGCGGTCATGGGGATGTCCAATCTGGGAGAGCCGTCCTGGGTCTTCGACGAACCGAGGATCAGGCTGCTGAGGTGTGGGAGCCGGGCCCTCGTCCTGGCGTATCGCGGGACGAGGGCTCGGTCGCAGGGCGTGGGTTAGGCGGCGACCCGTTCGGCGCAGACGGTCTCGAACGCCCAGTCGAGCCAGGGCGTCAGGGCTTCCAGATCCGAAGCCTCGACCGTGGCGCCGCACCAGATGCGCAGGCCCGCCGGGGCGTCGCGATAGCCGCCGATGTCGAGGGCCGCGCCCTCCTTCTCAAGCAGGCTGGCCAGCTTCTTGGCGAAGTCGGCCTGGGCGTCGTCGGGCAGGGCGACGATCGCAGGATCGACGACCTTGAGGCACACCGAGGTGTTGGACCGGATGTCCGGCGTGGCGGCCAGGAAATCGACCCACGGGGTCTTGGCCACCCAGTCGGCGATGACCGCCAGGTTCTGGTCGGCGCGGGCCTGCATGCCTTCCAGACCGCCGATGGACGAAGCCCACTTCAGGGCGTCGAGCGCGTCTTCCACGCAGAGCATCGACGGGGTGTTGATCGTGGCGCCCTCGAAGATGTCGAGGGAAACCTTGCCGCCCTTGGTCATACGGAAGAGCTTGGGCATCGGCCAGGCCGGCGTGTAGCTCTCAAGGCGCGCCACGGCGCGGGGCGACAGGATCAGCACGCCGTGCGCGCCCTCGCCGCCGAGCGCCTTCTGCCAGGAGAAGGTGACGACATCGAGCTTCGTCCAGTCCAGGTCCTGGGCGAAGGCGGCGCTGGTGGCGTCGCAGATGGTGATGCCTTCACGGTCGGCCGAGATGAAGTCGGCGTTCGGGACGCGGACGCCCGAGGTGGTGCCGTTCCAGGTGAAGACCAGGTCCTTGGCCGGATCGACCCTGGACGTGTCGGGCAGTTGGCCGTATGGCGCGTCGAGCACTTCGACATTGGGCAGCTTCAACTGCTTGGTCACGTCGGTGACCCAGTCCTTGCCGAACGATTCGAAGGCCATCAGTTGCACGGGCTTGGCGCCCAGCATCGACCACATGGCCATTTCGACGGCGCCGGTGTCGGAGCCGGGAACGATGCCGATCAGGAAGTCGGCCGGCACTTCCAGCACTTCGCGCGTCTGGTCGATAGCGGCCTTGAGGCGCGCCTTGCCCAGCTTGGAGCGGTGCGAACGACCCAGCACGGCGTTTGTGAGATTTTCGGGGGTCCAGCCGGGCCTTTTGGCGCACGGGCCGGAAGAGAACTCGGGACGAGCCGGGCGTTGCGCCGGCTTGGCGAGGGTAGTCATAGCGATGTCTCCCATCCTTACAGATGGACAGCGCCCCGTTGGGGGGGCGTGGCCCGCCGGCGAGAAACGCCGTTTCAGGCCGAAAGGCAAGGAGAGATTTGTCGCGGACGCGGGTTTTTAGGACCGCCCCAGCAATTATTTTGCGGCGCGCATGCGCTTGCGCCAGGCCAGCAGGGTTCCGATCAGGATGCAAAGCAACACACCCAGCGAGTCGAGATTATTGATCATCGCATAGGTGCGATCATGCGGAATCTGGCCCACCAGATAGTAGGCGTGGAGACTGAATTGGATGGCCTGCAGGATCATCGCAACACCTAACCAAGGACTGGTGTAGCGCAATGCGAGCAAGAGAAAAACGATTCCTAGAAGACCCTCATCGGCCAAAAGCAGGATCGGACGTACCCCGGCAGGTGCGAACGCGTTCACAACAAAGGCTGCAACAGCAGCAAGGAACATTGCAAGCGCGCCGAGCCGCTCCGGTGCCCCGCCCTTCGAGAAGGCCAGAACAATGATCCCGAGGGTCACCACCCAACCGATCAACGGAACCAAGGAAGAATACATGACTAGGGCCTCTAACGCGAATTAGAGGCCCTAGGTATTAAACTATTGCAATGTTCTTAGACGGCGTCGCGAAGAGCCTGGACGCCGGCGCGGCCAGCAGTTTCCGGCGGCTTGTCTTCCCAGCCGACCATCTTGGTGCGGACGCCGATGCGCAGCTTCACGTCGTTCAGTTCGTTGTGCATTTCGACCATGGCGGAGCGGGCTTCGCCCAGAGCAGCCAGGGCTTCGACGAGCTTGGCGCTGGCGCGGTCGCCGACCACGGCCGACAGGCCGATGTCCTTGCGAGCCTTCAGCATGTCGGCCATCAGCTCGGCCGCTTCGACCATCGCCGCGTCAACGGCGTTTTCGGTCGCGAACAACTTCGTCGCGATCCGCTGTGCAACAAAAACCTTTTCCACGCCCATCTCCCGTTAAGAACCTGTCAATGAAGGTAAACGAAGTCTTAACGGGTGTACAACCAGAAACACCTCTTAGCGTTGATTTGTCGCGTCACCCCCCGGGCATGGAAGCGAAGCGTTAGGGAGATGGCTGCAAAGTGAACTCCTGATTTCACTTGGACGGCCCATGCCTGACCAGCTCCGCAACGCTGATACGCCAACGCATGCGCCTCTCCAGGCGCGAATTGCGGGTGTTGCGCTGATCACGACAGTGGTCGCCCTGGTCGCCGCCTGCGCCTGTTTCATGGTTCAGCAATGGAGCGTTGCCCGGCAGGAATCGCGGGCCAATCACCAGGTGCTGGCCCAGATGGTCGCGGCGGGCGCCGCCGCGCCGCTGGCCGCCGGAGACGTGATCGGCGTCCGCAACGCCCTGGAGGCCGTGGCCAAGGCCCCAAACGTGGCGGGCGTACAGATCTCCGACCTCCGGGGGCGCGTTGTCGCCCAGGTCGGAACCGCCCCACGGTCGGCTGCGGACAAGTCGATCCCGACCCTTGATCGCAAGATCCAGCTTGAGGGCCGGCAGATCGGAACTCTGGCTCTGGTGGCCCGCGAGCCGCGGCTGGAGCAGATCCTGGCCCGCGACCTGGCCCTGACCGGCACGCTGTTCTTCGGCTCGGCCGGCCTGGCGATCCTGCTGGCCAACGGCCTGGCGCGCCGCATGACCGAGCCCATGCAGCGCCTGACCGAGGCCATGCAGGCTGTCGCCGCTGACGGCCGCTTCCGGCCCATCGAGCAGACCAGCAAGGACGACATCTTCCACAGCCTGACCGAAAGCTTCAACCAGTTGGTCGGGCGACTCGAGATCAACGATCAGGACCTGCGCGGGGCGATGGCCGAACTGGTCAAGGCCCGTGACGACGCCAACGCCGCCAACGTCCTGAAGTCCCACTTCCTGGCTAATATGAGCCACGAGATCCGGACACCGCTTAACGGCGTGCTGGCCATGGCCGAAGTCATGGCGATGGATGACCTCAAGCCCGCCCAGCGCGAACGCCTGTCGGTGATCCGCGACTCGGGCGGTCTGCTGCTGGCCGTGCTGAACGACGTGCTCGACCTGTCCAAGATCGAGGCCGGTCGACTGGATCTCGCTGCCGAGGACTTCGACCTGGCCACCCTGGCGGTCTCCCTGCGCGACAGCTTCGCCAGCGAAGCGCGCGACAAGGGGCTGGCCTTCGAGGTTGCGGTGGCCGCCGAGGCCCAGGGCGTCTGGCATGGCGATGTCGATCGCCTGCGCCAGATCCTGGGCAACCTGATCTCCAACGCCCTGAAATTCACCCTGAACGGCGCCGTGGCCGTACGGTTCGCCTCGGCCGAGGACGGCTCGGGTCTGCGGATCGACGTCGCCGACACGGGCATTGGCATCGCCGCCGAGATGCAGCCGCGCCTGTTCGACAAGTTCGTGCAGGCCGACAGCTCGACAACCCGGCAGTTTGGCGGATCGGGCCTGGGCCTGGCCATCTGCCGCGAACTGGCCACCCTGATGGGCGGCGGCATCGCGGTACAGAGCCGCGAAGGCCAAGGCTCGACCTTTACTGTCGTGCTGGCCATACCCCGCGGCGGCGAGATGACCAAGGCCGCCGCCGTCGTCGAGGATGTCCAGCCCAAGGTCAGCAACCGTCCTCGCGTGCTGGCCGCCGACGACAATCCGACCAATCAGAAGGTCATCGCCGCCGTTCTGGCTCCGCTGGGCGCCGAGGTCGAGCTGGTCGCAGACGGCGCGGCCTGCGTCGAAGCCTGGAAGCGCGGCAGGCACGACATTATCCTGATGGATATCCACATGCCGGTCATGGACGGTGTCGAGGCCGCCCAGACCATCCGCGCGCTGGAACGCGCCGAAGGTCGACGCCGCACCCCGATCGTGGCGGTCACGGCCAACGCCCTGGCCCATCAGGTCGAGGGCTACCTCGCCGCCGGCATGGACGGTCACGTCGCCAAGCCGATCGAGGTCACCAAGCTCTATGCGGCCATCGAGGCCGCCATGACCGCCGCGCGCCTCGCCGACGCGGCCTGAAGCGCCCTCCAGAGTTTTCCAAACCTGAACGCCAGACAACGAGCGGCTCAGAACCGCTTCAGGCGGCGCGTGGTTTCTTGAGGTCAACGTCGTCACACGGGCGACGGAAATATCTTTGAGAGGAACCGACCGATGAACAAGATCCTGCTTTCGCTCACGGCGGTCTCGGCCCTGGCCGCCGCCACCGTTATCCCCGCAGTTGCGTCCGCCCAGTCCATCAATCAGCGTCAGGCCATGCTGGAGCGCCGGATCGACCAGGGCCTGCGCAATGGCTCGCTGAGCCGCGGCGAAGCCTACCGCCTCAACACTCAGCTGCGCGAAACCGCCCGCCTGGAGTCGCGCTATCGTCGCGGCGGCCTGAGCGGCTGGGAACGCGCCGACCTCGACCGTCGCTTCGACCGCATCAGCGCCCAGATCCGCTATGAGCGCCGCGACCGCGACTATGGCCACGGCTATGGCCACGGTCCCCGCCGCTGGTAGCAGCAATGACGGTCAGACCGGCTCCAGACGGAGCCGGCTTTCCACCACGGTAAAGCCGCGGCCGCGCAACAGAACGCGCGCGCCGCGGTTTTCGCATTCCAGGTCCCCGCCCCGACCGGGATAGGCCTGATGAAAGTTCAGGGCCTCGCGCCCCAGCCTGCCGCCAAACAGCGGCGCCAGGATGCAGTGGGCCGAGCCCGTGGTCGGATCCTCGGCAATGCCGCAGCCGGGCGCGAAAAAGCGGCTGACCACATCATAGGACCGACCGGGATCGGCCAGGGCCACGGTCACGATCTGGCCAGGACCGCCCGTGGCCTCCCCGCCGATCAGCTTCACCGCCGCCTGATCGGGCTTCAGCCCGCGCACGGTCGCTTCATCCTTCATCACCGCGATCAGGTACATGCCGGCCCAGACCTCGACCGCCGCTGCGCCCAGGGCCTGGCTCAGGCCTTCAGGAGCCGAAATCTGGCGCGGCGGATCGGCGGGGAAGTCCATCTCCAGCCGGTCGCCGTCACGGCGCACGGTCAGCGCGCCCGACCGGGTGTCGAACGTCAGGAGCGGCGCATCGACGCCCAGCTCGAAGAACAGCGCATGGGCCGCAGCCAGGGTGGCGTGGCCGCAGATCGGGACCTCGACGGCCGGCGTGAACCAGCGCAGGCCAAATCGCGCCGGGTCGGCGGTCTTCAGCAGAAACGCCGTCTCGGCCTGGTTGTTCTCCGCCGCCAGGGCCTGCATCCAGGCCGCCGACGGCCAGGTGTCGAAAGGCTCGACCACACAGGCGGGGTTGCCCTTGAACGGGGCGGAGGCAAAGGCGTCGATGGTCCACTGGCGCATAGCGTGGGTCTTTCAAGAAAAAGCGCCGACAGAGCTAATCGCAATTGATCCACAGATCAAAGCTAACATTGTCATTATGACAATATGCGCCCTACTGCCCCTCCACCGTGATCTCCGGCCAGCGCGCCTGGGCCGAGGCCGTGGTCCGCTCCCAGCCGCCAGCGCCCTTTACCCGCAGGGGATTGGGTCGCAGATGCAGGGCGAACAGATCCTCCAGCGCGAACGGCGCGAAGACGCTCAAGCTGTCATCGGCCTCCATCCGCACCCCCACACAAAACGCGGTCGCCACGAAGCGTTTGAGGGCGGCGGCGCTGTTCTCCAGCGGCGGATAGGGCTCGTCGGCGCCGAACTTCTTCTCGAACCACAGATGCACCCGCGCCTGGTTGCGCACCTCGACCAGGTCGCGCAGCGGCGGCTCGAAGGCGGCCGCGACCCGCTGGATCACCCCATCTTCGGCCTCGTAGGAGGTGTCGGACGCGTCGTGATAGGCGACGTCATAGTCCTTGATCCCGTAGTCGGGCGCCCGCCCGGTCAGGTGATTCCAGACCGGCTGATAGATCGCGCCAGAGAAGATCATCGCATCCGGCAGCTCCAGGTCGCGGATGACCCGCAGCACCTGCATCGTCGTCGGCACGCCGTGGATGATGTCGATCAGGCGGTCTTCGAGGGACATCGTCATTTTCGCAGCGTCCATCCGTGATCCAGGGGTCCATGCCCCGCGCCAAAGCCGGGCGCGCGCAGCATGGCCTCGTGCACATAGTTCCAGGCCCGGGCCACGGCCTGCTCCAGCGGCAGACCCTGGGCCAGGCCGGTCGCGCAGGCGCTGGCCAGGGTGCAGCCCGTGCCGTGGGTGTGGCGGGTATCGATCCGCTCACCCTCGAAACTGGTCTCGCCGGCGGCGGTCATCAGAATGTCGACCACGCGCTCCCCGCCCCCCTCGCCCGACAGGATATGGCCGCCCTTCATCAGAACCGCCCGCGCGCCCATCGCCAGCAGGGCCTCGCCTGCCCGGCGCAGATCATCGGTGGTCTCGACAGTCAGGCCCGTCAGCGCCGCCGCCTCGGGGGCATTGGGGGTCAGCAGGGCGGCGCGCGGGATCATCAGGCTCTTCACGGCGCCGATGGCGGCGGCCTCCAGCAGGCTGGCCCCGCCCTTGGCGACCATCACCGGATCAACGACGGCCGGAACGCCTTTCGCATGGTCCAGCGCGGCGGCCACCGTCTCGACCACCGCGACATCGCCCAGCATGCCGGTCTTGAGGGCGTCGGCGCCGATGTCGTCCAGCACGGCGCGGGCCTGGGCGGCGATGATCTCCAGCGGAATCGGATGCACGCCGGTGACGCCCAGGGTGTTCTGAACGGTGACCGCGGTGATGGCGGTGGCCGCATAGCCGCCCAGGGCGGTAATGGTCTTGATATCGGCCTGGATCCCCGCGCCGCCGCCGGAGTCCGATCCGGCGATGACAAGAACGCGGCCTTGGTGAGCTTGGGTCATGGCGCAAGTCCTAGGGGGGAATCGGGGAGGTGCGAAGGGGGCGGTTTGCGGCAACCACAGGGACGCCCCCTCCGTCATGTCGCGTCTCCGCGCCGCCGTAGTGGATCCCCCCAGGGGGAGTTATATATTTGATGAAGCAGACTTCGGAATCCGTCGTTCGATCAACGAACAAGGCCCGATCCAATGAACCTTACCTCCGCAATCTTTCAAGACGCCGATAATGCCAGCGAGCATCTGGAAAATACGCGTTGGCCGCATGATCCGATCTACCCTCACTGCGGCGTTATGAATCAAGCGACCGAGCTTAACAGCAAGTCCACCCGCGCGGGCCATATCAGTACAGCCCGGGGTGCGAGCAATTCACGGTGACGGTCGGAACGTGTTTGAGCGCCCCAAGGGGCCGCTCAACAGGTGGCTGCTGGAGACCTTCCCCTTGTCGTCTAGCAAGAAGGGCATTTCGGCTCAGCAGATCGGTCGTAGCCTTGGCGTGATCTACAAAACGGCTTGGTTAATGTGCTACCGCATCCGCGAGGCGATGAGCCCTTCAGAGCCCGGCCCACTGGGTGGCTAAGGCAGGGTGATTGAAGCCACTTCACCAGTTCAACGCCGTCTATGCAATTCTCGTGCTTATCCTAACGCAAAGTCGGGCAGAAACACTTGAGCAAGCACTCGTTGAATTAGGAACGGATTTGAAACTTCCGCCGCCGCTTCGGGTCCGACCGCAGCGCGGAGCGCGCCCACCAAAGCCGCCAGAATAGCGTCGTCCTCCAGCTTCGCGGCTAGCACGCGCTGGAAGACGACGTCATCAGAAGCGCGGGCCCGTCGGCTTGGGTCATTAGCCCCATAGGTTTCTTTGTTATGTACATCCCCACAGAGGGAGAGGATCCAATAAGGCGGCGCGGAGACGCAACGTGACGGAGGGGCGTCTGGCGGTTGCCGGCTAACCCCGCCCGTACCGCATCTTCGCCAGCGCCGTGACCAGCTCGCTGGCCAGGTCCATCGGCTTGATCCCGGCCTTCCACTTCTCGAAGGCCATGACGTTGTCGATGCGGGCGTCCAGATGGGCCAGGGCCGAATCCCGGCCCGAGGCCATGTCGACGGCCAGGGTCGAGACCAGGATGCCGGAGAGAATCGCCCGCTTGGAATAGTGGTTCTCGTCGGTGGCCGTATCGCCCGCCCAGCGCCACAGGACGTCGCTGCTTTCCCAGGTCAGGCGCAGGGCCAGGGCCAGGTTGGTGGGGAAGGCCAGGAAGGCGGCGAGCGCCCTCATGACCTCGGCGTCGGCGGCCACGGCGTCCAGCCGGGCCACGACGCCGGCGCGGATCTTGTCGCGGATCTTCATCGCGGCGGGGTCGTGGATCGCCAGCCTGTCCATCGCCGCCGCGTCATGGCGTCGCGACAGCAGGGCCGCCAGGTCCCTGGCGCCTTCGGGCAGCAGCAACTGGGTTTCGCCGGGCGACAGGCCAGCGGCCTGGGCGGCGCGCTCGGTCAGGCGGGCGTTCCAGCCGGCGGCCGGCGCCAGGCGCACGGCCTCGTCCAGCACCCTCTGCTCGGCCGCGTCGGCCCAGCTGCTTGCGGTCTCGTTTGCGATGTGGGGGCCTTTGCTCATGAATCCGAGTCTACACCGTGGTTTAGGCCGCGTCGCGCATGGACAGGGCCCATTCACTCTGCTATCAGCCGCCCCTCGTTTCCCGGAAGCCCCCCTTCCGGGTTTATCAGGTTTTGTTCGCCCGCCCGGCCCCTGAGAGGGACTCGGGACATTGGTCGGGCCGTCGAATGGAGAGAGACCCCTGGTCCAGATTTTCGTCCGCGACAACAACGTCGATCAGGCCCTCAAGGCCCTGAAGAAGAAGATGCAACGCGAAGGCTCGTTCCGCGAAATGAAGCGGCACGTGCACTATGAGAAGCCGTCGGAAAAGCGCGCCCGTCAAAAGGCCGAAGCGGTTCGCCGCGCCCGCAAGCTGGCCCGCAAGCGCGCCCAGCGCGAAGGCCTGATCCCGATGCCCAAGAAGCCGGTCGGCGCCCGGTAGGCCAAAAGCCTCACCGCCGTAGATTTTCGAAAGCCGCGCGGCGATCCGCGCGGCTTTCGTCGTTTTGGGCCCTACAGGCCTCCGCCTGGATTGGCCACAAAGGCCACGGCCTTGACGATATGGCTCGCGAAGTCACGCCCCAGCAGCCGCGTATGGCTGGCGGCCTCGACATGGTCGACCATGCCGTACTGCGAGGCCTTCGCCGGCGCAGACTGGATGGCCTTCCACGCCTCGCGGCCCTTCAGCGGCCCGGCGGTGACCACGGCGACCGGCCATTTGGGATCATAGGGCGGCTGCAGCGCGGCCTGGTCCGAGGCCTGCGCCCACAGCGCCACCTCGTCGGCCGAGGTGCGGTTGTGGCGGCCATTGGCGAAGGCCCAGCGCTTCTCTGCCCCCGCCTGCACGGGCAGACCGATCTTGTCGCCCAGCCGGGTATGGGCCAGGGGCTTGTAGAGCCCGATGGACGCCCCCCGCGCCGCCCAGCGCGAGGCCGATGCGAAGGCCTTGATGAAGCCGCTCATGCGGGGATTCTGGGCCGCCTCGGCTGTGGCGGCGTCCACCAGGACAAGGCCCGCGATCTTGTCGGGGTTACGGCCCGCATACAGTCGCAGCCTCAGCCCCGCCATCGAGTGGCCGACCAGAATATAGGGCCCCGGCTCGCCCGAGGCGGCGGTCAGCTTCTCGAAGTCGGAGACGATGGCAAGGCCGTCACGCGGCGCGGGTCCCGACGGCGAATAGCCCATGCCGGCCCGGTCATAGGCGCAGGAGCGCCAGCCGGCCGCCGTCAGGGCCTCCTGGGTCGCGCCCCAGTCGGCGGCGAAGCCAAAGGCGCCAGCCTCCAGCCAGACCACCGGGCGATCGCTGCTGGGGCCTTCGCAAACCAGACGCAGGCTGCGTCCCGGATCGATCTGGACCATCTCGCCGCTAGGACGAGGCGCGCTGGCGGCGCTCATCACGCCACCCAGGGCGATATAGGAAACGAGAAAGGCAGCGACACCGGCGAAACCGCGAACAAGGACCTTGAGCATGGCCCTACATTACCGGGCGATTGCGACGCGTCGAGCCGCCTTGTCTCAGCTATCGGCGACCGACAGACGAGTCTGGACCCGGCCGCCCTTGGTCTTGGCCGGCTTGACGCCGTCTGGCCAATTGGACACCTGAGCCATCCGCACCTTGCGCGGCCCGCGGGCTGCGGCGCGCAGCGGCAGATCGTCGGCCTGCGCGAAGGTCTGGCCCAGGAAGAACGCGGGGTTCAGCGGCTTGCCCTTGCGGCGCAATTCAAAATGCAGGTGCGCGCCGGTCGAGCGGCCACTGCTGCCAACATAGGCGATCGTCTGGCCGCGCTTGGCGTACAGGCCAGGCTTCACACCCCGCGCCGTGGCGCCCAGATGGGCGTACATCGTACGGAAGCCATCCTTGTGGGCGATCTCCACGAAACGGCCATAGGAGCCGCTGGCGCCCGTCCGGACGACCACGCCGTCGGTGGCGGCCCTGATCGCCGAACCGGCCGGCGCGGCGATGTCGACGCCCTCATGCAGGCGGCCGTTCTCTTCCCAGGGCAGTTGGCGCAGACCGAACGGCGAATTGACCACGCGGCCCGGCAATGGGGTGTCGAACACGAAGGCCGGCGGCGGCGGCGGCGGGGCTTCGACCGGCGGGGCCTCAACGACCGGCGCTGGCGCCGGAGCGGGTTCACCGGCGAAGGCGCGCAGGGCCGAGCCCGCGTTCAGCGCGCCCACCGTGGCGATCACGCCCACCAGGGCAAGAAAGGCGATACGGGAATAGGGCGGTCGGGCGGCAAGGGTCTGTGACGTCAAAAATCCGCTTCCTCAGAGACGAGCAGTCGGGCTGCGGGACCGTGCGAAGGCGCACTTGGTCCCACATCGACCTTTCGTGATAATGAATCGACGGGCTTGATGACCCCTCTATTGGGCGAAAGCTGGGCGCAGCTTGACAGTCTGCCGTTTTCCGGGCCCGCTGATCATGTCTATAGGCATCAGGATTTCCAGCACTCGACCCCATGATTTGCGGATGCGAAAATATTCGCTTGCCGCCCTTCAATAGCTTAGCCGGCACGTATCGGAAATTCGCAACCGGTCTCACCTCTGCACACTTGGCAATGTTTGCGCAGGCTTCGGGCGCGCAAATATCTCGGAGCCTCAAGGCAGATTAAGCGCGACCTGGACCAGGACAGCAGGCCCTGCGCCGAGCCATCTATCCCCGGCACGCGTGCGACACCCTGTCGCGACAAGCGTGTCGCCGGACCGCGCGTCAATACCCGCCCCTGCCGCAGGACAATAGACGGCCGGACATTACTGCAATTTTATTCTGTTAAAATCGTGTAATTCTTTAAATTAAACGTCATGACCGAGACGTAACGGGACTTTATGGGTGCTCGAAAGTACATCTTTGGACACGGGGCGCAACAAAGCGTCAGACACAAACCAAAGCCGAGGGATTACTTCAAATGCGCAAGTTCATCATGAGCCTTACCACTGTCGCCAGCCTGAGCCTGGCCGCCATTCCGGTTCTGGGCCTGGCCCAGGCCGCACAAGCCGGCGAGCACAAAGCCCGCATCGCGGTCAGCGACCTGAACCTGTCGAACCCGGCCCAGGCCGCCGTGTTCAACGCCCGGGTCGATGACGCCGCCCGGACCCTATGCCGCGCCAAGGTTCGCAACAACGACCTGAAAATGTCGCTCAACGACTGCCATATGTCGGTAAAGCGTGAAGCCAGCCGCCAGCTGTCGGCCACGCAGCGCAAGGCCCTGAAGTTCGCCTCCCGCGCTGCGTCGGTCGAGATGGCCGCCCGGTGATCTCAGGCTCGCCGACATCCGAAAACGACAAAGGCCTCAGGATCACCTGAGGCCTTTGCTTCATCTGGACTGCGGAACGTGGCGGATCAAAGCCCCTTCACGATCCCCTCGACCATCTTCTTGGCGTCGCCAAACAGCATCATCGTGTTGTCGCGGAAGAACAGCTCGTTCTCGACGCCGGCATAGCCCGAGGCCATGCCGCGCTTGATGAAGAGCACCGTGCGGGCCTTTTCGACATCAAGGATCGGCATGCCGTAAATGGCGCTGGTCGGGTCGGTCTTGGCGGCCGGGTTGGTGACGTCATTGGCGCCGATCACGAAGGCCACGTCGGCCGTCGAGAACTCGCTGTTGATGTCTTCCAGCTCGAACACCTCGTCATAGGGGACATTGGCTTCGGCCAGCAGCACGTTCATGTGGCCCGGCATCCGGCCAGCGACGGGATGAATGGCGTATTTCACCTCCACGCCCTCTTCCTTCAGCTTGTCGCCCATCTCGCGAAGGATGTGCTGGGCCTGGGAGACGGCCATGCCATAGCCGGGGACGATGATCACCTTGCTGGCGTTCTTCATGATGAAGGCCGCGTCGTCAGCGGACCCCTGCTTGACCGGACGGCTCTCGACCTTGCCGCCCGGGCCAGCCACGGCGTCGGCGGCGCCGAAGCCGCCGAGGATCACCGAGACGAACGAGCGGTTCATCGCCTTGCACATGATGTAGGAGAGGATCGCGCCGGACGAGCCCACGAGTGCGCCGGTGATGATCAGGGTGGTGTTTTCCAGCGTGAAGCCCAGGGCCGCCGCCGCCCAGCCGGAATAGCTGTTCAGCATCGACACGACGACGGGCATGTCGGCGCCGCCGATCGGGATGATCAGGGTGATGCCGATGATCAGGGCCAGGGCGAAGATGCCCCAGAAGGCCCAGATCGCCGAACCGCCGGAAACTACCAGCACCACGATCAGGGCGACGATGCCCAGGCCCAGGGCGATGTTCAGCAGGTGCCGGGCCGGCAGCATGATCGGCGCGCCGCCCATGTTGCCGTTCAGCTTGGCGAAGGCGATGACCGAGCCGGTGAAGGTGATGGCGCCGATGGCCAGGCCCAGCGATAGCTCGATCAGGCTGTTGACGTGGATGTGGCCATCCTCGCCGACGATGCCATAGGCGGCCGGGGTGTAGATGGCGGCCACGGCCACGAGGCACGCGGCCATGCCGACCAGGCTGTGGAAGGCGGCGACCAGTTGCGGCATCGAGGTCATCGGCACCTTGCGGGCGATCACCGCGCCCACGCCGCCACCGACGGCGACGCCGCCGAGGATCAGACCCAGGGTTACGATGTCCAGAGCGCCCTGGCTCCACAGGGTGGCCAGAGTGGTGCCGACGGCAATGGCCATGCCAATCATGCCGTTGCGATTGCCCGCCTGGCTGGTCACCGGGCTGGACAGGCCGCGCAGGGCCAGGATGAACAGCACCCCCGAGACGATGTAGAGGATGGCGGCGATATTGGCGTTCATTCGGAGGTCCCCCCGGACGGCGGCGCCTTGTCGGCGCGCAGATTAGAGAGCAGCAGCGCCGCGCCCATGCCGACGGCAAAGGGCGAGAGCCAGCGAAGGATGTCGGCCGCGCCGCTGGTTCCGGCCTGCAGGCCGACGGCGTTGGCGCTGAGGCCGATGGCGATCAGGACGAAGGCGGGCGCAAAGGCGGCGCCATTGCCGGCGGATTTCCGCCGAGGCAGCACCATCGACACGCCGGCGGCGATGATCAGCACGATCAGGGCCGCCAGGGTCAGGGCGGCGAAGCCGCTCACTTGGCCTTGTCCTTCTTCTTGTACATGGCCAGCATCCGGTTGGTGACCAGGAAGCCGCCGAAGATGTTGACCGCCGCGAAGGCTGCGGCCAGGGCCCCGGCCCCCTTGGAGATCCAGACCGAGCTGGTGGTGGCCTCGCCCGCGCCGCCATGGGCGGCGGCGGCCAGCAGGGCCCCCACGATGATCACGGAGGAAATGGCGTTGGTCACGGCCATCAGCGGCGTGTGCAGGGCGGGCGTCACGCTCCACACGACGTAATAGCCCACAAAGATGGCGAGCACGAAGATCGCCAGGCGGAACACGGTGGGGTCGACGGCTTCCATGGGAGCCTCCCTTTCGATGCGAGTTAGGCGGTCTTCAGAGACGGGTGGACGATTTCGCCCCCCTGGGTGACCAGGGCGGCCTTCAGGATCTCATCCTCGAAGTCGGGGGCGAAAGCGCCTTCCTTGTTGAGGAACAGACCCGACAGCGCAAAGAGGTTGCGGGCATAGAGCGCGCTAGCGTCGGTAGCGATGCGGCCCGGCAGGTTGGCCGCGCCCAGGATTTTGACGCCATTGGCCGTGACCACGGTCTCGTTCAGCTTGGCGCCGACCACATTGCCGCCCTGCTCTATGGCCAGGTCGACCAGGATCGAACCCGGACGCATCGAGGCTACCTGCTCGGCGCTGACCAGCTTGGGCGCCGGCCGGCCGGGGATCAGGGCCGTGGTGATGACGATGTCCTGCTTGGCGATGTGCGCGGAGACCAGCTCTGCCTGCTTGGCCTTGTATTCCTTCGACATTTCCTTGGCATAGCCGCCGGCCGTCTGGGCGTTCTTGAACTCGTCGTCCTCGACGGCCAGGAACTTGGCGCCCAGCGACTCGACCTGTTCCTTCGTGGCCGGCCGCACGTCAGTGGCGGTGACCACCGCGCCCAGGCGGCGGGCCGTGGCGATCGCCTGCAGGCCGGCGACGCCGACGCCCATGATGAACACCTTGGCTGCGGCGATGGTGCCGGCGGCGGTCATCATCATCGGCAGGGCCTTGCCGTAGGCCTCTGCGCCCTCGATCACGGCGCGGTAGCCGGCGAGGTTGGCTTGGCTGGACAGCATGTCCATCACCTGGGCCCGCGTGATACGCGGGATGAACTCCATGGCGATAGCGCTGGCGCCGGCCTTGGCCAGGGCGGTCAGCGTGTCCTTGTCCTGATGCGGATTAAGGGCGGCGGCGACGATGGCGCCGCTCTTGAGGGCGGCGATCTCGGAGGCTTCCGGGGCGCGCACCTTGAACAGGATATCGGCGCCGGTGATCGCGTCTTTCGCAGTCTTGGCAAGCTTGGCGCCGGCCGCCTCATAGTCGGCGTCGGGGTAGGAGGCGGCGCTGCCCGCGCCGGCCTCGACCACCACAGAGAAGCCGGCGGCGGTCAGTTTTTTCACCGTTTCCGGCGTGGCGGCGACCCGCGTTTCACCCCCGCGGGTTTCTTTCGTCACGGCGACGACGGCCATCGGCATACCCCTCCCAGAGCGCTGCTATCCCAGTCAGCTTGCGCTGCTGTTTAGGGGATAGTCTTGCCTCTTGTCGAGGCGTTACGTGCGCGTCAGGGAGAAATTATGCCGATGTCTACCGGTGTCAGTGTCCAGAAGCGGGCTTTTCCCGCAGAAGCACGACGCCCAGAACCGCCAGCACGAATCCAGCGATCACTCCGCCAAAGAAGCCAATCGAGGTGCAGAACCACAGGGTGATCATCAGCAGAACCACCGAGATCGCCAGCGAGCCCCACTTGGTCATCGCGCCGAACGCCGCGTAGGTCGAAGCCTGTTCCTGGATATCCATTTCACCGCGGTGATAGTCGCCGGCCATGTCGTCATCCTCGTTGGGAAGAAAAGATCTCTTCGCCGCTTACAACGGCGGGCCTAAAGGCTCAAGCGGGCTATGCCCGCAACACGCTCGACCGGTAGGGCGGACATGCCGCCCGGCGGCCCGATGATCGGACGCAGAAAGCGCGAATAGTCGAGCGGCGGGCTGTCCCCGAACAGCCCGATCGACGTGACGCCCACCGAGGCGGCGAGATTGAGAGGCCCCGAATCATTGCCGATGAAAAGGTCGGCGCGCGACAGGAGGGCGGCCCCGGCGTCGAGCTTCAGGTCGCAGACATTGACGTTGATGCAGCCCCGATCGGCGCGTTTCAGCTCGGTCTCGACGGCGGCGTTGTCGTCCGGCCCGCCCAGCCAGAAGTGGGTTCCGCCGAGATCCGAAAGGGCGGCGCTCAGGCCGGTGAACCGGTCCAGCGGCCAACAGCGGCGCGGCTCGCTGGCCCCGACACCATAGACGATCCACGGCTTGGGCCGGTCGCCGAAGCAGTGCTCGACAACCTCCAGCGCGGCTGGCGCGGGCACGAGCGCCGGCTCGCGGCTGGCCACCTTCAGGCCGTGCGCTTCCTCGAAGGCCGCCAGTTTCTCGATCCGGTGCGCGGGCCGCATGGCGCGCGGCAGGAAGGGTCCATGGGTCAGCCAGCGCTCCTGACCGTGACCCAGACCAAAGCCCCGCCGCTCGCGCACGCCGGCCAGGGCCGCGCCGATGGCCGGGCGGTCGATCTTTTCCAGGATCCAGACCGCGCGCGGCCGGCGCCGTCGGCACAGGCGGTAGAAATCAAGGATCTCGACCAGATGGCGAAACGCGCCGGAACGGTACTCGAGATAGTCGACGGCCTCGACGCACGGCTCGCCGGCCAGCAGCTCGCGCGCCCGGCTGGACGGGCGGGCGGCGAGAAGCACCTTTCCTTCCAGCGCTCGCGCGGCGATGGCCCTCAGGGTGGGCAGATGCCACATCAGGTCGCCCACGCCCCGGTCGGGCATGTAGACCATCACCATGTTCGAAGACTCGCCCCCCGGCCTGGTCATCGCCAGTTGGCGAGCAGGCCGCGCAGCCCGGCCACAAAGGCCAGGGGCTGGTCGATCATCACATGGTGGTCGGCGTCGGGGATCGGCACGAGCAGAACGTCCTTGGGCATCTGATCGATCATATAGCCCAGGGTTTCGGCGTGCATAAGGTTCGACCGATCCCCCCACATCAGGGCGGCGGGGCAGGCGATACGGGTAAGCAGTTCACCCAAATCCGGCATCGAGAACCTCTGCCAGATGGCCGGATCGAATTTCCAGGTCCAGCCGCCTTCAACTTCCTTCAGAGAGCGGCGCGCGATGTAGTCGGCGATATAGAGGTTCTCGCAGGTCTGGGGCGGGGCCAGACGGAAGCGGGCCAATGCCTCGACGAGCGTCGGATAGACCCTGGAGCCAAACCCCTCGCCACGCGGCGGCCCCTTCCAACGCTTCTCGGGCGGCTGGATGCTGGAATCGACCAGGACGATCCCGCGGAGACGGTCGGCGTGCTCGACCCCGCAATACAGAGTCGGGAAACCGCCAAACGAATGCCCCACCAGGATCGGCTTGACGCCCCCGGCCTCCAGCTGGGCCGCATCGACGGCTGCAAAGACCTCGCTGGCGAAGGATTGCGCTGAATAGGCCTCGCGCCAGCCCGAGCCGCCCATGCCGGCCCAGGATATGGCGGCGACTCGCCAGTCGCCCCCCAGGGAGGGATCGGCGAAGTAAGGTGCGATGAAGCTCCACCAGTCGGCGTGGGCGCCATTGCCGTGCAGGAACAGCAAGCCCGGCTTGCCAACCTCGCCCCAGGTCAGAAGCTCGATGTCGACGCCCTCGACCGCGATCGTCGAACGTTCGGGTTCGATGGCCAGCGCCGCCTCGAACCAGGCCGGAGCCGGCGGAGGCTCGCCCTGAAACGGAACCAGCGGCGCCGGGATGATCGGCTTCTGGTCGTCAGCCATGCTCAGCCCCCTTCCTTGAGGGCGAGATCAGCCTTGAACGCCAGCTCGCCCGGACGCGGCTTGCGGGGACTGAGGCCCTTGAAGACGCCCGTGCCGGTGATCAGGGTGCGATCGCCCGACCAGATGCGGCCCCGCACGGTGAAGACCATGTCTTCCTCGCCGATCAGCTCGCCCTGCCCCTCCACCCAGTCGCCCAGCTTGGCGCCCGAGAGGAAATCGCACATCAGCCGGACCGTGACCCAGCTGTAGGACTTCTGCAGCGAAATGATCCGGCCCCAGGCCATGTCGGCGAAGCTCATCAGCATGCCGCCATGGCAGTTGCCCAGGCCGTTGGTGTGGTGCTCTTCGACCCGGAAGCCCAGACAGGCCTCGCCTGAACCTGAGTTCTGTTCGAACAGAGGTCCGATCTGCCGGCCAAAGCCGCGCGACCAGTTGAGTTGGCTGTAGCCGTCTGGGATGGCGGCGGTCTGGGCGTCTGTAAGATCATCGGACATGGGACAAACCTAACGACCGTTTGAACAAAGCGGAACCCTTCCCCAACGGCGTGTATGGACGGAGCCTGTAAGGATAGAGGGGCGAGCGGCGTCTAACCTTCTCGAACACGGGGCGGATCATGGGCGCGGAGCGACAGACAGACGAGGCGTTCACGGAGTGGCTGGCGCCGCATCTGGCGGCCCTGCGCCGGATCAGCCGCGCCTTCGCCCAGCCTGCCGACCAGCACGACCTGATGCAGGAGCTGATGCTGGCGGTCTGGAACGCCCGCTCCCGCTTTCAGGACCGCAGCGCAGCAGCGACCTTCGTCTATCGCGTCGCCCACAACGCCGCCCTCACCTGGAAGCGGAGCGAGACCCGCCGCCGCCGGCGAGGCGAAGCGATCGAGGCCGAGATGGCCCTGCGCCTGCAGCAGGATGGCGCCGAGGCCGAGGCCGGCCTGCTGGAGCGGCTCTATGCGGCGATCCGCACCCTGCCGCCGGTGGAGCGCTCGCTGATCCTGCTGTCGCTGGACGGCGTCGCCTATGCCGAGATCGCCCGGCTGCACGGGCTTTCGGAAACCAATGTCGGTGCGCGCCTCACCCGGATTCGCGCCCGGCTCTCAACCCTCGTGAAGGATGACGGCGATGGAGTTTGACCGTCTCGAACAGGCCTGGCGTTCCGGCGCCAACACCCCGACCGATGAAGTCCAAGCCCGCTTGAAGGAGCAGCTGATGCACACCCTGAAAACCCGTCGCCGCACGGAACTGCTACTGACCGGCGTCCCGGCCGCGACCCTGACCCTGTTCAGTGTCATCGCCCTGGCCGTCGTCCAGCGAAACGAGGGCGCGGGATGGCCGGGACTGGCCATGCTGGCCCTCTGCTGGGGGGTGATGGGCGCGGTTCTCTGGAACAGCCTCCGCCACCGGTCCCGCGACACGGGCTCGCCCCTGCGCGACACCGTGGCCGGCCTTCTGGCCGCGAACCGCCGGGCGCGGTCCAATTGCCATGTCTTCTGGGCCATGCTGCCAGTGTTCATGGTTCCGCTGTTCCTGGCCCTCCAGCGGCTCCAGCAGGACGGGCGGATGACGACGGCCGAAGGCTGGCAGGCCCTGGGCGTTTGCGGTGTGGCGCTGGCGGCCAGCGCGGGCTGGAACGCCCTGCGCTACGTCATGGTCCTCAAGCCCGAGCAGAAGCGACTGGAAGCGCTGCTGGCCGAATACAACGGCTAGAAGGCTCCGCCGGCGCGCAGGTTGATCCCGTATTCCAGCGTCAGGCGACGCCCGCCGCCGCCAGCACCGCCGCCTGTCGCTGGGCCAGACCCTCTTCGGAAAACCCTTCCAGCGAGGCCTCGAACAGCGCCTTCCAGTTGTGGCGCGCGCCCAGATGCAGGAAGGCCGCGCCCAGGCCGATGGCGGCGCGGTCCATGAACACAAATTCCCGGGGGATGGTGATCGGTCCCTTCTCCTTCAGGGCCTGACGCACCTTGAAGGCCTCGCGCCGGCCGTATTCCCCGGGTGGCACATCATCGGCGACCGTCCGGACGCGATCGTCCAGCAGCGGCCCATAGATGAACCGGGCCCAGACGTTCAGCGTGTCGACCAGATCATCATTGAGATTGGCGAAGCCCCAGCTGCGATAGGCCTCATACTGTTCGGCGCGGTCGTCATTCGACAGCGCGCGATAGAGCCGCACCACACCGGCCACGAAGCGCGGCGGGAAGATTCGGATACAGCCGAAGTCCAGCAGGTTCAGGTGCGCGGCCTCTTGCCAGCCATTGGGGCCGCCCTCGGCCCCGCCGAAGGTGTAATTGCCCAGGTGCGGGTCGCCATGGATGATGCCCAGCTTGGTCATCGGGCTCCACCAGGCTTCGAATAGCAGGGCGGCGATGCGGTCGCGGGTCTCCTGGGGCGCATCCTTGAAGGCCAGCAGGCCCTGGCCATCCATCCAGGTCATGCTGAGCAGTCGACCCGTCGACAGCGAGGCCAAGGGCTCGGGCACCCGAATTTCCGGGCGGCCGGAGAAGAAGCCACCATACAGCGCCATCAGCTTGGCTTCGCGGCCGTAATCCAGCTCCTCGCGCAGCCGGTCGCCGATCTCCTCGATCATCTGGGTCGGGTCGATCGAGCCGTCCATGCGCTTGAAGAGGGCGAACAGCGAGCGCAGCTGGCCAAGGTCGCTTTCGACGGCGCTCTGCATGTCGGGATATTGCAGCTTCACGGCGATCGCCCGGCCATCGGGGGCGACGGCGCGGTGCACCTGACCCAGGGAGGCGGCATGGGCGGCCTCGTGCTCGAAACTCTGGAACTTGGATTGCCAGTCGGGCCCCAGCTCGGCAGCCATCCGACGACGGACGAAGGGCCAACCCATGGCCGGGGCGTTGGTCTGCAGCTCGGCCAGCTCGGCCGCGAATTCCGGCGGCAGCAGGTCCGGCACCGTGGCGAACATCTGGGCCGCCTTCATCAGCGGCCCTTTCAGTCCGCCCAGCGCTGCGCGCAGGGCCTTGGCGTTGCGGGCGTCGGCGCTGTCGCCGCCAAACAGGCTGTTGGCGCCGTAGCTGACGGCTGCGCCGGAAAGCCCCGCGCCCACCTTGGCGAAGCGGCTCAGGCGTCCCGAAAAGCGGTCGCGTTCGGGGTCGCGGATATCGTCGGCCATCAGGTGATCAAAGCCTCGAATTCATCGACCAGCCGCTCCAGTTGCGCGCAGCCCGCCGCCCAGAAGGCTTTTTCACGCGGGTTGAGGCCAAACGGCTTCAGCGCCTCGACATAGGTCTTGGTCCCGCCGGCCGCGAGCAGCTCTTCATAGAGCGGCGCAAAGGTCTCGGGATTTTCGCGGCGCTTCTCCATTAGGCCGCGCACCAGCAGGTCGCCGAAGGCATAGGCGTAGACATAGAACGGCGCGTGGCAGAAGTGGCTGACATAGGCCCAGTAGTGCTCGTAGCCGGCGTTCAACCGCACGGCCGGGCCCAGGCTCTCGCCCATCACCTCCAGCCACAGGCCGCCGATCTGCTCGGGCGACAGCTCGCCCTCCTGGCGGGCCTCGTGGAAGCGGCGCTCAAAGCGGTGGAAGGCGATCTGGCGGACCACGGTGTTGAGGCCGTCCTCGATCTTGCCGGCCAGCAGCTTCTTGCGATCGTCGGGCGTGGCCTCCGCCAGCAGGCGGTCGAACACCAGCCCCTCGCCGAAGATCGAGGCCGTCTCGGCCAGGGTCAGGGGCGTATCGGCCAGCAGGGTGCCCAGCGGCGCGCACAGGGTCTGGTGCACGGCGTGGCCCAGCTCGTGGGCCAGGGTCAGGACGTCCCGTCGCTCGCCCATATAGTTCATGAACACATAGGGGTGGCGCTCGGCCGTCACCGGATGGGCATAGGCCCCCGACTGCTTGCCGGGGCGGGGACGGGCGTCGATCCAGGGCTGGTTGAAGAAGGTCCGGGCGGAGTCGGCGAACTTCGGAGCCAGGGTCTGGAAACTGTCCAGCACCACATCCTTGGCTTCGGCCCAGTCATAGGTGCGCGGCGCGGCGGCATCCAGCGGCGCGTTGCGGTCCCAGTAGTCCAGGGCGTCCACGCCCATGATCTTCGCCTTCAGCGCATAGTAGCGGTGCGAGAGGCGCGGATAGGCCTCGACCACCGCCGCCTCCAGGGCGTTGACGGCGTCGGCGTCGACCTCGTTGGACAGGTGGCGGGCCTGGGCCGGCTCGGCATAGCGGCGCCAGCGGTCCTCGACCTGCTTTTCGAAGGCCAGCGTGTTGAGCACCAGCGCCTGGGTCGAGACGCGCGCTTCCAGAGCCGCGGCCAGGCCATCGGCGGCCGCCTTGCGGCGGGCGACGTCGGAGTCGGACAGGCGATTGAGGGTTTCGGGCAGGGTCAGGCTCTCGTCGCCGACCTTGGCCTGCAGCTTGGCCAGGGTCTCGTCATAGAGACGCACCCAGTTGGCGGCGGCCGGGCTCTTGTCGACAATGAACCGCTCCAGATCGGGCGACAGCTCGTGCGGCCGCGACAGGCGCACGCGGCGCAGCCACGGCGTCCAGCGCTGGGCAGCGGGGCGCGCGGCCAGGGCGGCCTGGATCTCGCTGTCTTCCAGCTTGTTGAGCTCCAGGGTGAAGAACAGGCTTTC
Organism: Caulobacter sp. 32-67-35; assembly: GCA_002280875.1. GTDB lineage: Bacteria > Pseudomonadota > Alphaproteobacteria > Caulobacterales > Caulobacteraceae > Caulobacter. The sequence continues at coordinate 25,155 of NCEV01000004.1, forward strand.
GGCGGCGATCCCGGCCGAGCGGGCCCGCAGGTCGGCCTCGAACTTGGCGCAGGCCGGATCATCATGCGCCACCGAGCCGGCCAGGCTGGCATAGGCGCCGACACTCCACAGGTGGTTGGTGGCTTTCTCGTACAGCCGGATGCCGCGATCGATCAGCAGGCCCAGCCGCTCGGGCTCGCCGCGCGCCTGCAGAAACAGGCCCTCCAGCGAGGCCAGCTCGTCATTGGCGGCCTTGGCGGCGGCGAGGTCCACCTCGATGCGGGGGTCGTCGCGATCCGCATAGAGGTCGGTCAGGTTCCACTCGGGAAGGGCGTCGGTCTTGAAGGGGGCGTTCATGATCACAGGGATATGGCCCCTGCGGGGTGGGGCGCAACGGCGCATGGCCGTTGGGGGCGACATTCCAGGGTTCATGGCCTCGCGCTTTTGCTGCGATGGGGATGGGAAGGGGCGCGGAGCGTCCGGGCCTCGCCCGGATAGGAGTGTTTTTAAGTACCGTTTCGACGAAGACAGACGCCTCGCGTGATCGTTATCCCTCTGGCCGGGGCGCGCAGGTCTGGTTCAACCTTTTGCCCCACCCGGGCTTGTTCCTCCTCGCGACGGACCCAGCCCCTAAAGCTGCAAGCCACGCCGATTCCGGAGGACCCGGAGCGAACCTTCGGACGGGCGGAGGCCTTGGCTGGCCCCCGATAGGCGGGTTTACGTCCCCTGTCCTCTCTTTAAGCCGGCCGCCCGGGCCTTGGCCCGAACGGTGGCCCCGCTCGATCACCCCTGACAGCCGTCGCTGGTCGCCGGCCGGCCGCCCTTCCCGTGTTGTCAGGTGAGATTGAGTATGCGGGCGGTTTCAGCGCCGAGGATTGGCGCGATCAAGTTTTTTCAAGCGGTTGATCGGGCTGCGGTTTGTTCTGGAAAAAACGGGGGATTGAGCGCAGCGTATCCTCATAAGTCCTCCCCCTTCAGGGAGAGGACTTGGTAGCGCGCGCCCCGCCCCTCTTCGCGCCGAAGCGAGCCATCCTTAAATCTCACGGCGAGACGATCGCTGGTCTGGAAAGGTCACTCAAGGACGACGCTCCGCGTCGCCGCGACGCGGCCGCCGGAGGCGGTCCTTGACTGACCTTTCCAGACCAGCACGCTGCAGCCTCCAGGAGATTTAAGGATGAGCGGGACGCAAGGCGTCTGCTTGCGGGGCGATAGGCAAATGACTGCTTTCCGCACCGTCGACCGGGTTTGACGCCGTCAGGGCGCGGCGCTGTCGCCCGGCGCCGCGGCCAGGGCGGCGGGCTCGGTCAGCGGCTCGGGAACGCCCGACAGCGTCAGATCGAACACCGAGCCGCCGGGGCCGGTCTCGACCAGCACCAGGTCACCGCCGTGGCCCTGGGCCAGTTCGCGGGCGATGGCCAGGCCAAGGCCGGTGCCGCCGCGGCGGACCGAGCCGACAAAAGGCTGGAAGAGGTTGGCCTGGGCGCGTTGCGGCACGCCGGGGCCGTCATCCGACAGGCGCAGGATGGACAGGCCGTCGCCGCGATGCAGCTCGACAAACACCCGGCCCTTGCCGCCGCGATCGGGGGCGCCCTCGATGGCCTCGCGGGCGTTGCGCAGCAGGTTGGTGAGGATGCGATGCAACTGGTCGGGATCGGCCAGCACCTGCTCGCGCGGGTCGATCACGGTCTCCAGGGCGACGCCGCCGGCGGCCACCAGGCCCGAGTCCTCGGCGGCGCTGTCCAGCGCGGCGCGCAGGGGCGTGGGGCGCACCACCGGGGCCGGCTCCCTGGACTTGCCATAGGTCATGACGTCGGTGGCCAGGGTGATCGCGCGGTCCAGGGCCCGCTCCAGGCGCGGCAGGGCCTGGGCCACCTTGGGATCGCCCAGGGCGGCCAGCCGGTCCGACGCCATCTGGGCGCTGGTCAGCATGTTGCGCAGGTCGTGATTGATCTTGGCCACCGCTTCGCCCAGGGCCGCCAGCCGGGCCTTGGAGGCCAGGGCGGTCAGCAGGTCGGTCTGCATGCGGTCCAGTTCCAGCTCGGCGCGGCCGATCTCGTCGCGGCGCTTGGACACCACGATGCGGGCTTCCGGATCGGCGGGGTCGGCGCGGAACTGTTCCATGGCGCGGGTGATGCGCTGCATGGGGCGCACCAGGAAGATGTTGAGGAACAGATAGACGAAGAAGCCCGCCAGGCCGGCGACGAACACCGTGATGGCCGCCAGGCGCCAGAAATAGGCGACCAGCTGGGCCTTCAGCGGGGCGTCGGGGAGGACCACCTCGACAAATTCGGCCTTGCGGAAGCGCGGCTCGGCCATCACCCGCACCATGCTGCCGGGCGGGCTGGTCAGGGTGAAGAACGGCGCGGCCAGCCATGAGCCGGGGTTCTGGCGGCGCAGATCGACCAGATAGGGCGTCTGCATCGGGACCTTGGGCGGCAAGACGAGGCGCCGGGCGCCGTCGACCTGCACCGCGACGGTGACCGCACCGGCCTGGTCGAACAGCTGGCCGGCGACGGAATCGCTGACCCGCAGCTCGGGATCGCTCTCGGCGATGGTCGAGGCCAGCTCGCCGGCCCGCACGCGGTCCAGCAGCCACTGCTCCTCATAGGCCGCCAGGGTGGGCGGCAGCACCATCAGGCCAGCCAGGGTGACGACGAAGGCGGTGAACAGCAGCAGGCGCGCCGACAGGCCGCGCGGCCACGGAAACCGGCGCGCGGCGGGCGGGGTCGGGATATCCGGCGGCGAGACCGTCTCGGTCATGGAACTGGGTTACTTCACGTCGGGCGCTGGAGCAACGCGCCGGTGTCGCCAATGGCGCCACAGCGGCGGCAGAAAGGCCAGCATGCCCATGCCGATGATCGGCAGATAGATCCTGGGCGACAGCAGGCTTTCCACCGAGACCGGTCCGCCCCTGGCGAAGACATGCCCCAGGCCGGCGCCGATGCCGGCATAGACGAACGAGCTGGGAACCATGCCCAGGAACGAGGCCAGGAGGAAGGTGCGCACCGGTATGCCCACCAGACCCGCGCCCACATTGACCAGCAGCAACGGAAAGGCCGGGATCAGCCGCAGGGTCAGCAGATAGGAGAACGCGTCCTTGCGAAATCCCGCCTCGATCGCCAGCAGCAGCCGGGTGGGCCAGCGACGCAGGAAGTCGCCAAAGGCGGTGCGGCAGACCAGGAACACCACGGTAGAGCCGCCGGTCGCCCCGGTGACCGCCGCCGCCCCGCCGCCCCAGGGCCCAAACAGGAAGCCGCCAGACAGCGACAGGATCAGGGCGCCGGGCAGGGAGATCGAAACCGTGACCACATAGAGGGCGATATAGGTCGCGACGCTGAGCACCGGGTGCTCGCCCGCAAAGGCCTGCAGGCCCCGGGCCCTGATCCGCAGCTCCTCCAGCGAGATGTGCTCGGCTATCCCGCTGGCCACGGCCCAGACGAACAGGGCGACCAGGGCCGCCACGGGCCCGAAACGTCGCAGCAGCGTCAGGGCGCGGGTGGTGGTCATGCGGTCCCGACCGCGTCCTCGACCGTGGCGAAACCGTCGGCGCGCAAACGTCGGGCCAGATCGCGCTTGATGCGCGACACCAGGCCGGGCCCGCCATAAACGAGGGCTGAATAGAGCTGCACGGCCCGGGCGCCGGCCCGGATCTTGGCATAGGCCCCGGCGCCGTCGGCGACGCCGCCCGCCCCGATCAGGGCGCATCGCCCGGTCGCCGCGATATGGAAGCGCCGCAGCACCGCCGTCGAGGGCTCCAGAAGCGGTGCGCCGGACAGGCCGCCCGTCTCGCCAGCCTGGGGCGAGCGCAGGCTTTGCGGGCGGGCGATCGTGGTGTTGCTGACGATGATCCCGTCCAGCCCATGGGCGACCACGGTCTCGACAATGGCCTCGACCTCACCATCCTCAAGGTCGGGCGCGACCTTCAGGAAGATCGGATAGTCGCTGGTCGAGCCGGCCTTCAGCATCGCCCGGGTCTCGGCCAGACGGCCCAGCAGTTCCTCCAGCGCCGCCCTGGTCTGCAGGGCGCGCAGGCCCGGCGTGTTGGGCGAGGAGATGTTGGCGGTGAAATAGTCCGACAGCCCCCACAGGCGGGTCAGGCCGGTGACATAGTCCTGGATGCGGTCGGTCGCGTCCTTGTTGGCCCCGATATTGGCCCCGACATAGCCATGGCGGCCGGCGCGCCGCGACAGGCGTTCGGCGAAGACCTCAAGCCCCTCGTTGTTGAAGCCCATGCGGTTGATCACCGCCTGGTCCTGCGTCAGGCGAAACAGGCGCGGGCGCGGATTGCCGTCCTGCGGCAGGGGCGTGACAGTGCCCGCCTCGACAAAGCCGAAGCCGGCGGCCAGCATGGCGTCGGGCACCTCGGCGTTCTTGTCGAAGCCGGCGGCCAGGCCCACGCAGCTGCCCAGATGCATGCCGGCCAGGGTGATCGACAGCAGCGGATCATCCGGCGCCCCGTCGCGGGGCCCAAGGCCGGCCTTCAGCGCCTTGATGGCCAGGCCATGGGCGTCTTCCGGATCGAAGGCGTGCAGCGCCCGGGCGGCCAGATCGTGCAGGCTCATGCCGTAAGACCGCCCAGTTGCGGCACGCCGTCGGCGTCGAGATCGAGGGATGCCTGGCTGACCACCTCGGCCGGCAGCAGGGGCCGATAGAGATGCGGAAACAGCGCCCCGCCCCGCGAAGCTTCCCACTTCAGCGCCGGACCCAGGGCCTCGGCCTCGACGCCCAGCAGCACCAGGTCGGCCTGGCCGGCGAACCATTTGGCGGCGGTCTCCTGGGCCTGGTCGGCGGCCGACAGGTGGATGAAGCCATCGGCCACATCCACGGCCGAGCCGTCAAAACGCCCCGTCGCCTGGGCGGCCTCCCACTCGGCGCGGGAAAGGATCTTGTAGATCAGGGTCATTCGCCGCCTGTGCCGCCGTTTTCGGACGCGTAGAAGAGATGCTCCAGCACGGGCGGGTCGCCCGCGCCCAGCGCAAAGACCGCCGTGGTGGCGGTGGGAAAGCGGCTGCGGACCTTATTGAGCGCGACCGGCTCGGCCCCGCCCTGCAGGATCAGCCGCAGGGCCAGTTCGTGCAGGCCGGGATTGTGGCCGACCACCATCACGACGCTGGCGCTGTCGCCCTCGTCCTCCAGGGCCGTGACCACCTCTTCGGGCTCGGCGTGATAGAGGTCGCGGCGGAACTCGACCCGGGCCTTGGGAAAGGCGGCCGAGACGGCGGCGAAGGTCTCGCGGGTGCGGCGGGCGCTGGAGACCAGCACCAGATCGGGCGTCGCGCCGCTTTTGGCCAGCAACCGGCCCATCAGAGTCGCGTCCTCGCGCCCTTTCGGGGTCAAGCCACGCTCGAAATCGCCGCCCGTGGCGGCCTGCCGTTCGGCCTGGCCGTGGCGCATGAGGATCAGACGGTCCATGCGCCCTCCATAGCCTCACCCGGGGCCCGCCGGAAGCGGGCGGTTGACACCTTCTTCGCCAAGCGGTCCAAGGCGGTCATGGCTGACCTGGATTTGGCCCCGGCCGCGCTGTCCGACGGCGGAACCTGGCGGTTCCCGGCGAGCGAGCCCCTGCGCCTCGACTCGGGCGGCGTCATCGAGGGGCTCGAGGTCGCCTACCAGACCTATGGCCAGCTGAACGCCGACCGCTCCAACGCCGTGCTGATCTGCCACGCCCTGACCGGCGACCAGCATGTAGCCTCGCCTCATCCGGTGACCGGCAAGCCCGGCTGGTGGCTGCGGCTGGTGGGACCTGGCAAGCCGCTGGACCCGACGCGGCATTTCATCATCTGCAGCAATGTGGTCGGCGGCTGCATGGGCTCGACGGGCCCGGCCTCGATCAACCCCGCCACCGGCAAGCCGTGGGCCCTGTCGTTCCCGGTGATCACCATCGCCGACATGGTCCGCGCCCAGGCGATGCTGGTGAAGGCCCTGGGCGTCGAGACCCTGTTTGCCGTGGTCGGCGGCTCGATGGGCGGGATGCAGGTGCAGCAATGGGCGGTGGACTATCCCGAGCGGCTGGCCAGCGCGGTGATCATCGCCTCGGCCTCGCGGCACTCGGCCCAGAACATCGCCTTCCACGAGGTGGGGCGCCAGGCGATCATGGCCGATCCCGACTGGCGCGGCGGCGCCTATGCCGACCTTGGCGCCCGGCCCGAAAAGGGCCTGGCCGTGGCGCGGATGGCCGCCCACATCACCTATCTGTCGGAACCGGCCCTGCAGCGGAAGTTTGGCCGCGAACTGCAGCGCGACGGCCTGTCCTGGGGCTTTGACGCCGACTTCCAGGTGGAGAGCTATCTGCGCCACCAGGGGGCCAGTTTCGTCGACCGCTTCGACGCCAACAGCTATCTCTACATCACCCGGGCGATGGACTATTTCGACATCGCCGCCAGCCATGGCGGGGTGCTGGCCAACGCCTTCACCCGGGCGCGGCACATGCGCTTCTGCGTGCTGAGTTTCACCAGCGACTGGCTGTATCCCACCGCCGAGAACCGCCACATCGTGCGGGCCCTCACGGCGGCCGGCTGCCGCGTGGCCTTCGTCGAGATCGAGAGCGACAAGGGCCACGACGCCTTCCTGCTGGACGAGCCGGTGATGGACGCCGCCCTGACCGGCTTCCTGGGCTCGGTTGAACGCGAACGGGGGCTGGCGTGAGTCTGGTGCGCGAAGACTTCCGCGAAATCCTGCGCCTGGTGCGCCCCGGCTCTCGCGTGCTGGACGTCGGGTGCGGCGAAGGCGCCCTGCTGGACCTGCTGATCCATGACAAGCAGGTGGATGGCCGGGGCCTGGAGATCAGCGCCGGGGGCGTCGCCGCCTGCATGGCGCGCGGCCTGTCGGTGGTGCAGGGCGACGCCGACCAGGATCTGGACCACTTCCCCGACAAGACCTTCGACTACGCCATCCTGTCCCAGACCCTGCAGGCCACACGCCAGCCGCGCCATGTGCTGGACGAGTTGCTGCGGATCGCCGACCGGGCCATCGTCTCGTTCCCCAATTTCGGCCACTGGCGGGTGCGCTGGTCGCTGCTGAGCCGGGGCCGGATGCCCGAGACCAAGGCCCTGCCCATGCCCTGGTGGTCGACGCCCAACATCCACCTGTGCACCCTGGTCGACTTCCTGGCCCTGACCGATGACCTGGACGTGCGCGTCGACGCCTGCGCGGCCTTCGCGGGCGCCGGGCCGGCCCGACACATCGATCCGGCCAGCCCGATCGAGAACTGGCGGGCCGAGACGTGCCTGTTCATGCTGAGCCGGGGAAGCGCGCCTGCGAGGGAACCTCCGCGGGTTTCAGGCGATCTCTTCGACGCATGAAGCTTCGCCTGATGACCTATAACGTCCACCGCTGTGTGGGCACGGACCGCAGGCTCGATGTCGAGCGCGTGGCCGAGGTGATTGCGGCTGAAATGCCGGACGTGGTGGCGCTGCAGGAACTGGATGTCCTGCGTCGGCGCACCAGGACCATCGATCAGGCCCACCGTCTGGCGGAACTGCTGAAGATGAAGTTCCACTTCCATCCGGCCATGGCTGTGGAAGAAGAGCTGTATGGCGACGCGATCCTCACCGCCCTGCCCGAGCGCCGGATCAAGGCCGCAGGCCTGCCGCTGTATCGCCGGGTGCCAGGCCTTGAACCGCGCGGCGCCCTGTGGGTCGAGGTCATGGTCGGCGACACGCCGGTCCAGATCATCAACACCCATCTGGGTCTGGTGCCGCAGGAACAGAAGCGCCAGGCCGCCGCCCTGCTGGGCGAAAAATGGATGGCCTCCGACCAGTGGACCGCCCCCGGCGTTCTGCTGGGCGACTTCAACGCCTCACCCTATTCGGGCACGTACCGGATGCTGCGCGCCGCCGTGCGCGACGCTCAGACGCCGGGGGCCGGCTGGGGCCGGGCGCCCACCGCGACCTTTCCGTCCAGCTTTCCGTTCATGCGCATCGACCATGTCTTCCTGACCAAGGGCCTGGAGACCATCGCCGTGCGTTCGCCCTATGACGCCCGGGCGCGCGTGGCCTCCGACCACCTGCCGCTGGTGGTCGATCTGGAGGTCACGGCTGCAGGTGATGCGGCAGGGCCGGCGGCGGGGCCGTCAGGCGAACCAGATCCCGCTTGAGACGCTCGCGGCGGCCCCAGGGCCGCCAGGCGTCGTCGGGCGAGATGGCGTCGCCCAGGCTCCAGTCGGCGATGAACTGTTGAACGCCCGTGAGGTGGCGCACCGGCACCGGTTGCAGCCGGCGCGGCGGGCCGCCCTTGACGTCCAGGGCGTGGATCGCCGCCGCCAGCCCGCCCTCACGCTGCATGGCCTCGATCACGTCCGCCGGCTCGCGCGCCAGGAAATGCCCGATCAGCCGCGCCAGGAAGGCGGTAATCACCTCGCGTTCCAGCGGGTCGCGCCCCTCGACGGCCAGGTCGCACTCGGTGTCGAGACCGATGGCGCGGTTATTGAGATTGGCCGAGCCCACCCGCAGCATCCGGTCGTCGATGATGGCCACCTTGGAGTGGACGATGATCGGCCCGCCCTTGGGCGTATGGGCGCTAAAGGCCGAAAAGCGATTATAGGCGTCGATCGACCGCAGCCGGTTGATGGCCGAGGTGCGCGCGCTGTCCATGGTCAACTGATCGAAATAGCTGGGGCTGCGGGCCGGTCCCACCGTCACCACCTCGGGTCCGTCGGGCTCGGCCAGACGCTCGGCCAGGGCCTCGACGATGATCGGCGAGGTCAGATACTGGTTTTCCAGATAGATCAGCCGCTTAGCCGCCCGGATCCCGGCCAGATGCAGCTGCAGGCTCTCGGCGACCTCGGGGCGGCCCTTCCAGGCCGCTTCGGTCCGGCTGATCGCCACCTGGGCGCGGCGCAGGTCGGGCAAGAGCCCCGGCGGCCAGGGGATGTCCTCGGGTCGTTCGGGCGGGGCCAGCGCTTCGCCGGTGGCGTTGCGCCAGCGGGCGGCGAACAGTTCGCCCAGAGCCTCGGCCGCCCGGCCGTCAACCAGCATCGCCACCTCGTGCCGCGGGGGATAGCGACGTCCCGTCGGCAGGCGGCGGCGGGGATCATTGTCCAGATGCTCGCAGGTATCCCAGCGATCGACGCCGATATCGCCGCCGCTCAGCAGGGCCGCGGCGCCGTCGATGACCACCACCTTCTGGTGATGGCAGGCCGAGGCCGGCAGGGTGTTGTCCAGCTGATACTTGACCCGCGACCCCGCGAAGAACGCCGCCCCGCGCTGCGGCCCAAACAGCTGGGCGGCGGCGATCGGAAAGGGCATGTCCCAGGTCAGGATCCGCACGTCCAGAGCCGGATTCAGGGCCGCCTGACGGCGCAGCAGCAGCCCGATGCGGTCGGCGCGCGTCGGGTCGCGGCTGCGCTTGACCCGGTCAGGATCCAGGCGGGTCAGGGGGTCGAACACCCAGGCCAGGATCCAGATCGAACGCCGGGCCGACAGCAGCAGATGCTTGAGGGCGTCGAAGGCCTCGTCATTGTCGATGAACAGGGCCAGCCTGTCGGCCGGCTCGACGCGCCAGCAGTTGTGACCTGGCCAGAAAACAGAAGAACGCTCGCCCATGACGCTCCAATCGCGGTGAATTTCGACAACGCGCGGACCCGGATTATGGCTCCGCTTCAAATGCGTTTCGAAGACATCGCCGTCACAGGCGGTTTCGCCCGACCCTGATGAAACAATCAGGTCGCAAAGGGCTCTGGCAATCTAGCCGGCGATGGCGGCCGCGTCACGTTCGCCGGTGCGGATGCGCAGGGCCTGTTCCAGGTCCATGACGAACACCTTGCCGTCGCCGATCTTGCCGGTGTTGGCCGTGCGCTGCAGCGCTTCGACCACGGGCTCTACGACATCGGTGGGGACAGCGATCTCGAGCTTGACCTTGGGCAGCAGCTTCACCTCGTATTCGGCGCCGCGATAGACCTCGGTCTTGCCCTTCTGCCGGCCATAGCCCCGCACCTCGGTCACCGTCAGTCCTGACGCGCCGGCCTCGGTGACCGCTTCGAGAACGGCGTCAAGGCGGCTCGGCTTGATGATGGCGACGATCATTTTCATGGCGCGGCTCCCGCAGCGAATAGTGATTACGACCCTAAGCTAGGCTCCGAACGCGGCGCGTCCAAGTGCGATCCGTCCGCAATGCGCGCGGGCGCCTTCTGAACAGGCGCCTTGCGGGCCGGCGCCGCTCCGGCGGGGGTGGGCGCCAGAACGCCTGGCGCGAAAACGCGGACGCGGGCGCGATGGCCGCGCGGCTTGACGGCAAAGGTCTGCTTGACGGCCTCCATCAGAATCAGGCCGGCGAAACGCGGCCACAGCCGCGCGCCGACCTGTTCAAATCCCTCGGCCCAGCCGGCGGCCATGGCGATGGGCGGGGCGTAGAGCGCGCGGGTCCAGCCGGCGGGTTCCAGATCGGCGTCGCGAATCAGCCGCTCCAGCTGGCTGCGGCTGAAGGGCCGGCCATGACCGAAGGGCGTGCTCTCGGCCCCGGCCCAAACGCCGTCGCGCGAGGCCACCGCCACGATCAGCCGGCCGGTCGGCGCCATCACCCGGCCAATCTCGGCCAGCACGGCGGCGGGATCGTCGGCCTCTTCCAGGGCATGGACGGCAAGCACCCGGTCGAACATGGCGTTGGCCAGGGGAAGCGCCGTTTCTTCGACGAGACACGCCTGGTTACGGCCGCCATGCGGCCAGACCTCGACGCCCTGCGTGGCCGGCATGGCCGCCACGACGCGGCGGGCGTTCTGCCGGGCGGCGTCAAGAAAGGGTGTGGCGTAGCCAAGACCCAGGACGTCGAGGCCTCGGGTGTCGCCCCACGCCTCCTCGACCTTGCGCGCCAGCATCAGCCGCGCCGCCCGACCAAGCGGGGTAGCGTAGAAGGCTCTGAGATCGAGCACGTCGCGACGCATTGAGTCTCCGGGGCGGTGAGGTCATCTATGTAGGCGGTGGCGAGGCTCGCGTCACCGCCCAGCCCAGAAACAAGCCAGCACCAGAACAAGGTTGTCCATGTCGCTGACCGTCCACCAGTTCGCCTGCCTGTCCGACAACTATGGCTTTCTCGTGCGCGATGACGCGACCGGAAAGACGGCGACCATCGATACGCCCGACGCCGAGGCGATTCTCGCCGAGCTGGATAAGAAGGGCTGGACTCTGGACCTGATCCTCAACACCCACTGGCACCCCGACCATGCCGGCGGCAATGCGGCGATCAAGGCCGCGACCGGCGCGACCATCATCGGCCCGGCGGAAGTCACGCGGATCGCGCCGCTGGACCGCGAGGTCGGCGACGGCGACGTGGTCGAACTGGGCGAGACCCGCTTCACGGTGATCGACACTGGCGGACATACGCTTGGCCATATCGCCTATCACGACGCCGCGGACGCCATTGCCTTCGTGGGCGACACGCTGTTCGCCCTAGGCTGCGGCCGCCTGTTCGAAGGCACGGCCGAGCAGATGTGGGACTCGCTGGCCAGGCTCACCGCCCTGCCCGACACTACCACCGTCTATTGCGCTCACGAATATACCGCCTCGAACGCCCGCTTCGCCCTGTCGGTGGATGACGATCCGGCCCTGAAGGCGCGCACGGACCAGATCTTCGCCGCCCGCGAACGCGGCGAGCCGACCGTGCCGACCTCCATCGGCGTGGAGAAGGCGACCAACCCCTTCCTGCGCGCGCCGCGGCTGCGCCCCAACCTGGAGCCCGCCATGGCCTTCGCCGAAATTCGCGCCGCCAAGGACGGCTTCAAGGGATGAACCCGTCCTTGGGCATCTCCGGCGATCTGGGCGCCAAGGAAATCATCCGCCTGCTCGACCTTCAGCCCCATCCCGAAGGCGGCTGGTATCGCCAGACCTTCGAGGATGCGGCGGTCGATGGCGCCCGGCCGGCCTCGACGGCGATCTACTACCTGCTGGAGGCCGAGCAGATGTCGGCCTGGCATCGGGTGGATGCTGTGGAAGTCTGGCACTATCACGCCGGTGCCCCGCTCTCTCTGACCCTCTCGCCGCCCGACGGCGACGGCGCGACGGCGCATGTGCTGGGCCCTGATCTCCGCGCCGGCTGCCGGCCCCAGGTGATCGTCCCCACCCTCTGGTGGCAGACCGCCGTCAGCCTGGGCGCCTGGACCCTGGTCGGCTGCACGGTGGCCCCCGGCTTCCGGTTCGAGGGCTTCGAAATGGCGGCCCCCGACTGGCGTCCGACCCTGCGATCCGCCTGATCTTCGGCCGCCCTCCCCAATCTGGGGAGGCGAGACGATTTACCACACCCTCATAGCGCAGCTTTTCGCAGCGAGGGGCAGATCTTCCCTGTTAAAGGTCTGACAAATGGGTGGGGTCAACATGTCGGACGAGTACCATGACGCGCGCGCCGCGGTGCGCTGCGCCACGGACTATATTTTGCGTTGGGTCGAGATCGCCAACGAGACCCATGGCGTCGATATCGTCTATTCGCTGGTCTACACGACCCTCTGGGCGGGCAACGTCTCCCACCTGAGGGGGCGCGTCTATGCCGAGATCGACGACATTCCACCGGATGCGGAGCGCCGGCCGATCACTGTCCGCCAGGTCGCAGACTCGCTGGGCCTGCCCTACGAAACCGTCCGTCGCCGCGTCGTCGAAATGCTCAAGCGCGGGGTCGCCAAGAAGGTGGGCCGCGAGGGCTTCATCGTGTCCGGCGAGGCCCTGGCCCGGCCCGAAATGGTGGCCGGACTCAAGCGCTCGCACGCCAGCCTGATGCGGTTCCTGAGGGAACTGAAAGCCCTGGGTATCGAGGCGACCTGAGCCGACTAGGCTGGCGCCCGAATAGGCTAGCGGTTCACGACCTTGACGATCCGCTTGGACGACGGGCGACCCGCCACGCCCTGACCGGGCGCGAAGGTGACGATCAGGGCGCCGTTTCTGAAAACAGCCCCCGGCTTGTCGCCTTCGGCCAGTACGACCCGCGTGATCCGGGCCAGCGTCGCCCGGTCGCCATTGCGGGAGATGCGCTCGAAGGCCTCGGCGGTGACCGTGGCGGCCTCGGCGATCAGCACGGAGGTTTCGGGCCTCGCGTCCTGCGACTCGAACGGCATCTGGCGCTGGGCCGCGCGGCTGGCGCGGACGCTGGCCTGGCCCATGCGCTGATACAGGGCGATGGGCGACAGCACAGACGGCGGCTGGATCGACGCCGCCTTGCCCACCAGGGCGGCGGCCGCGCCGTTGGGGCGCTCGTCGGTAAACAGGATCATGCCGCCAAGCTTGGTGGCCCGCAGCATCGCCTCGCCCAGCTCATTGCGATAGATCACGTCGCCGCGCGAGGCGGGCTGAGGCGAAAGCACCCAGACCTCGGCGCTGTTCTCGAACTTCAGCAGCGGCAGCGGCGAGGCGCGGTCCAGCACAAAGGCGCTGCCGGTCTCGGAAACATAGCGGGCCACAGGCGGCGGGGGCGGACGACGCGAGGTCGAAAAGCCCCGGTGGCCAAGCAGGGCGTCCCGGAGCGACTGGTTCGTCTGCCGGGCGCCGACCGGCGAGGCGATGGCGAGCATGGCGACGATCACGAGGACGCATTTCGCCCTCCAGCCGTCCATCTCGACAATCGAACTCTTCATGAACCTCTCATGCCCGCCGACTAGGGCGAATCTTGGACGGGACGCCACGGCGAGACGCCCGCGGCCCGGATCAAAGGTTTCACGACGAAACGCCTCGGGTCGTCAACCGTCGCGACAACGGCCCGGTCGCTTGCGCGCCGGGCCGTTGCAAACATGCCGACAGCGGACGGCTTAAGCCGCCATGTACTGCCCGCCGTTCAGGGTCAGGGTGGCGCCGGTGACAAAGCCCGCGCGCTCGCCGGCCAGGAACGAGACCATGTCAGCGATCTCTTCGCCCTTGCCCAGGCGGCCCACCGGGATGCCGGCAATGATCTGGGCCAGGACGTTTTCCGGCACGGCGGCGACCATCTCGGTGTCGATATAGCCGGGGCAGATCACATTGACCGTCACGCCCTTCTTGGCGTTTTCCAGGGCCAGGGCCTTGGTGAAGCCGATCAGGCCAGCCTTGGCGGCCGAATAGTTGGTCTGGCCCATCTGGCCCTTCTGGCCGTTGATCGAGCTGATATTGATGATCCGGCCCCAGTTGCGCTCGCGCATGCCCTCGATGACCGGACGGGTCATGTTGAAGGCTGAGTCCATGTTGACCCGGATCACTTCGGACCACTGCTCGTAGGTCATCTTGTGCAGCATGCCGTCACGGGTGATGCCGGCGTTGTTGATCAGCACGTCGATCGGACCCAGTTCGGCCTCGACCTTCTTGACGGCGGCCGCGCAGTCTTCGAACGAGCCGACATTGCCCTTCACGACCATCACGCCCAGATCCTTGGCGCAGGCGGCGGCGGCTTCTTCATTGCCTGAATAGCCAGCCGCGACCTTCATGCCGTCGGCCACCAGGCGCTCGCAGATCGCGCGGCCAATGCCCCGGGTGCCGCCGGTCACGAATGCAACTCTCGTCATACTGTCTCTCCCAGTTTCTTTTTATGGTCCCGGTGATCAACGCGCCGGAAAAGGCCCGGCGTGTTGATCAGGGGCAATTTTTGGCTCAGACGGCCTCGACGCACATGGCCACGCCCATGCCGCCGCCGATGCACAGGGTCGCCAGACCCTTCTTGGCGCCCGAGCGCTTCATCTCGTGCAGCAGGGTGGTGAGGATGCGTGCGCCCGAAGCGCCGATCGGGTGACCGATGGCAATGGCGCCGCCATTGACGTTGACCTTGGCGGTGTCGAGACCCAGCTCCTGAACCACGCACAGCGACTGGGCGGCGAAGGCTTCGTTGGATTCGATCAGGTCGAGGTCGGCGACCGTCCAGCCGGCCTTTTCCAGGGCCTTCTTGCTGGCCGGGATCGGACCCGTGCCCATGATTTCCGGCTCGACGCCGGCGTTTGCCCACGAGGCGATGCGGGCCAGCGGGGTCAGGCCGCGCTTCTTGGCTTCGTCAGCGCTCATCAGCACCAGGGCGGCGGCGCCGTCATTGAGGCCCGACGCATTGGCGGCGGTGACGGAGCCTTCCTTGTTGAAGGCCGGACGCAGGCCCGAAATGGCGTCGATCGTCACGCCGTGGCGGATGAACTCGTCCTTGTCGACGATGGTGTCGCCCTTGCGGCCCTTGATGGTGACCGGCACGATTTCGGCGTCGAACTTGCCGGCCTTCTGCGCCGCTTCGGCCTTGTTCTGGCTGGCGACGGCGAAGCTGTCCTGGTCGCCGCGCGTGATCTGCCAGCGGGACGCGATGTTCTCGGCGGTCTGGCCCATGTGATAGCCGTGGAAGGCGTCCCACAGGCCGTCCTTGATCATGGTGTCGACGAACGACAGGTCGCCCATCTTCTGGCCGCCGCGCAGGTGCTGGGCGTGAGGCGCCTGGCTCATGCTTTCCTGACCGCCGGCCACGACGATCCTGGCGTCGCCCGACGAGATCTGCTGGGCCGCCAGGGCCACGGCGCGCAGGCCCGAACCGCACAGCTGGTTGAGGCTCCAGGCGGGGCTGCCCACCGGGATGCCGGCATTGATCGCGGCCTGACGGGCGGGACCCTGGCCGGCGCCGGCCTGCAGCACCTGACCCAGAATCACTTCGTCCACGTCGGCCGGCGAGATACCCGCCCGCTCGACGGCGGCCTGGATGGCGATCTTGCCCAGTTCGGACGCGGGCAGGCTGGACAGCGCCCCGTTGAAGGAGCCGACCGGCGTGCGGGCGGCGGAAACGATGACGATGTCGCTCATGGCGAGTCTCCCGTAACGATCTGACGTGACGCCTTCGCAGTTGCGGCGCCCGTGCTCTTTTGCAGTGCAGCAGCACAATGCATACCGAACCGCGTTCGTCACGGGCACATTTTCACGGCTTGTTGCGGCTTCCAAGTGCCTGACCACTGGCGCCATGCCTTTGCATTCGCGATAGTGCGATGCGAAAAGCGGGCGACACCGCTGTCCTAGGGAACGAAATGTCCGAGAACCCTGAAAAAGGCGAAACCACCGCCGGCGCCGAAAAAGCGGCCGGTCAACGCGTGATCATCAAGAAATACGCCAACCGTCGCCTCTACAACACAGCGTCCAGCTCGTACGTCACCCTGGAACACCTGTCCGACATGGTGAAGGAGGGCGTCGACTTCGTGGTCTATGACGCCAAGTCCAACGACGACATCACCCGTTCGGTCCTGACCCAGATCATCTTCGAGGAAGAAAACCGGGGCGGCGGACAGAACCTGCTTCCGATCCAGTTCCTGCGCCAGCTGATCGGCTTCTACGGCAATTCCATGCAGGCCTTCCTGCCCAGCTATCTGGAAATGTCGCTGGAAAGCTTCACCAAGCAGCAGGAGCGCATGCGCACCCAGTTCGCGGGCGTCACGCCGGGCCTGACCGCCGCCAAGCTGCCGATGGGCGTGGGCGTGTATGAAGAACAGATCCGCCAGAACATGGCCCTGTTCGACCGGGCGATGAAGATGTTCTCGCCCTTCGCCTATGCCCGGCCAGAAGACGCCGCCGCAGCGGCGGCGGCAGCCTCGAACGCGCCGGACCCGACTCCGGCCGCCCCCGCCCCGCAGCCCAGCGAGGATTCCCTGGCCGACCTGAAGCGTCAGCTCGAGGTCATGCAGCAGCAGATCGAGAAGCTGGCGACCAAGCCTTAAAGAGCTGGAAACCACGCCGGAACAGCCGTTCTTAACGGTCGGAGCCCTAGGGTCTTCACCATGAACGGCCCTATCGATCCCATTCGGCGTTCCAGCCCTTCGCGTCGCGCCCTGACGGTGCGCCAGAACACGGCCGAACACGACGCCCGGGAAACCGAACCGGAGGACGTCGTGTTTGTCCGCGAGGAGCAACCGGCCCCGCCGCCCCGCAAGAGCGGCTTTGCGACCTTCGCCGCCCACCTGATGGGCCAGAGCGGCCAGAAGCGCGGCCTGCGCGGTGGGCAGGAAGTGCTCGACTCGGCGCGATCGACCTATCTCGGGACGGAATATTCCGGCGAGGCTGACCGTCGTCCCAAGGCGGGGCTGCTTCGAAAGACCGAGATCTAGGCCTCCAGCCGCGCCAGACGCGCCTCGAGGGCGGCGACCCGAGCCTCCAGCATGGCGATCCGCTTGTCCCGCGCATCCACCGGATCAGGCGGCGTCCGCACCCCGGCCCGCAAGGCCGCCTCGGCCGGCGTGACGCCTAAAAGCTCAGCAAAAGCGGTCAGTTCGCTCCAGCTCAGCTCGCGCTGATCCTTGAACGCCAGCTCCAGTGACGCCTCGTCCATGTGAGCCACAGCCGCCAGCACGGCCCGGCTCAGGCCTCGCTCGGCCAGCCGCGCCTCGTACCAGGCCCGATCAAAGAACAGGGCCATCAGCGTCCCGCCGCCAGACAGCCGGCTTGGCGCCAGTCTTGCTTAACCGTTGGTGAATCCATCGCCGACGAGTGCTCCCATGCTGACCAGCGCCATCCGTTTCCTCGACATCGCCGTGGTGACCCTGATCTTCACGGCCCTGACCTAGCTCAGGCAAGCCCCGACGACGCCGAAGCCGGGTCGCACCTCTCTCAAAACGGAGGATTGGCAAAGCGCCGCGCCCGCCGCACAGTCCCGAACAAATGTTTGGGGGAGACGCGTGATGGGTTTTGCGGGCAAGGCCGGGCTGACGGCCGTAGGACTGGTGCTGGCCGTCGCCGGCGTGGTGGCGGTGCGAACAGCGACCTTCAAGGCGCCGGCTTCGGTTGACGTGGCCGCCGCGAACCTGGTCGCCGCCAAGCCGGTCGACACGGCCCGGGCCGCCGCCAACCTGGCCCAGGCGATCCGCTTCCAGACCATCAGCCACCAGGACCAGGCCGACGACCTGCCGGCAGAATGGGACAGGCTGCACGCCTGGCTGCAGACCACCTATCCCGCCGCCCATGCCGCCATGACCCGCGAGGTGCTGACCGGCCACACCCTGGTCTATACCTGGGCCGGCTCGAACCCCGCCCTGCCCCCGATCGTGCTGATGGCCCACCAGGACGTCGTGCCGGTGACGCCCGGCAGCGAGGCCTCCTGGACCCACGCTCCCTTTGCCGGCGTCGTGGCCGATGGCGCGGTGTGGGGTCGCGGCGCGATCGACGACAAGGGCTCGCTGGTCACCCTGTTCGAGGCGATCGAGGGTCTGGCGGCGGGCGGCTTCAAGCCCGTTCGTACCGTGATCGTGGTCAGCGGCCATGACGAGGAGGTGCGCGGCGTCGGGGCTCGGGCTGCGGCGGCCCTGCTGAAATCTCGCGGGATCAAGGCCCAGTTCGTGCTCGACGAAGGCATGGTGATCGTCGCCGACCACCCCGTGACCGGCAAGCCCGCCGCCATCATCGGCACCGCCGAAAAGGGCTATGCCACGATGAAGATCGTCGCTCCGGCCGTGGGCGGACATTCGTCGGCGCCGCCGGAGGAAACAGGTGTCGCGACCCTGTCGCGGGCCGTTCTGGCCATCACGGGCAAGCCCTTCCCGTTGAAGTTCGCCGGCCCCGGCGCAGACATGCTGAAATCGATCGCACCGCAGGCTGGCCTGCCGGTCAAGGTGCTGGCGGCCAACACCTGGCTGTTCGCGCCACTGCTGGTGAACATCACCGCCAAGACGCCAGCCGGCGCGGCCATGCTGCACACCACCATCGCCCCGACCATGCTGAAGGGGTCGCCCAAGGAGAACGTCCTGCCCCAGGACGCCACCGCCTGGATCAATTACCGCATCGCGCCCGGCGACAGTTCGGCCAAGGTGATGGGCGTCGCCAAGGACGCGGTCGGCGACCTGCCGGTGGAACTGTCATGGGTGAAAACGCCCGACGAGCCGTCCAGGGTGTCCTCGACCAGCTCGGACGCCTGGAAGACCATAGCCGGCCTGGCCGCCGACGAGAGCAAGGCCCCCGTCGTGCCCGGCCTGGTCACCGCCGGCACCGACAGCCGCTACCTGGCCCCGGTGGCCGACGACGTCTATCGCTTCCAGCCGCTGGTGCTGTCGATCAACGACACCAAGATGATCCATGGCACCGACGAGCACATCAGCGTCGCCAATGTGGAGCGTATGGTGCGGTTCTATCAGCGACTGGTCGAGACGGCGGCGGGACGGTAAGGCGGCCGGCGACGGGCGCGCAAGGTGTCGTGAAAAGTCAACGAACTGGGCTATAAGGCCGCCATGCCCGACGACGTCTCGCCCCCCCCCAAGGCTTCTCCCGCCACCAAGTTCGGCGAGGGCTTCGTCATGGACGCCTGGTACGTCGCGGCCCTGTCGCCGGACCTTGCGCCCGGCAAGATGGAGCACCGCGAGTTCCTGGCCGAACCCGTGCTGCTGGGCCGCACGAAAGCCGGCGTCGCCTACGCCATCCGGGACATCTGCCCGCACCGCGCCGCCGCCCTGTCGGCCGGCAAGGTCAGGACCGAGGCCGATGGCGCCGAGAGCATCGAATGCCCGTATCACGGCTGGCGGTTCGGCACGGATGGCGCCTGCACGGCGATCCCGTCGCTCACCGCCGACAGCGACCTGGACATCTCCAAGGTGCGGGTGCGCCGCTATCCGATCGTGGAACAGCAGGGTCTGGTCTGGATCTGGATGTCGTCGGACGCCCGCTTCGACGGTGAGCCGCCGGAAGCGCCGCCGGTCATTCCGGGCGTCGTGGGCGGCAAGCCCAAGCTGGTCGATCACCTGGACTATGACATCCATATCGACCACGCGGTGCTGGGCCTGATTGACCCGGCGCACGGCCCGTATGTGCATCAGCAATGGTGGTGGCGCACCACCGCCAGCCAGCACGAAAAGACCAAGCGCTTCGCCCCGTCGGAGGCTGGCTTCACGATGGTGCGGCACGAGCCGTCGAAGAACTCCAAGGCCTATGCCATCCTGGGCGGCGAGCCCCTGACCGAGATCACCTTCCGCCTGCCCGGCCTGCGCTGGGAGCATGTGACGGTGGGCCAGAAGCAGGTGCTGGCCCTGTCGGCCATGACGCCGATCAACGCCAACAAGACCCGCATGAACCAGATCATGTGGTCCGATCACTGGGCGTTCACGGCCTTCTATCCGATCATCCGGATCGCGGCCCGGGCCTTTCTGCGCCAGGACGGCTTCATCGTCGGCGTCCAGAGCCAGGGCCTGCAGAGCAACCCGCCGCTGATGTGGGTGGGCGACGCCGACCAGCAGGCCCGCTGGTACCAGCAGTGCAAGCGCGAATGGCAGGCCAGCCGCGCCGAGGGCCGGGCCTTCGTCAATCCGGTCAAGGAAACGACGCTGCGCTGGCGGACCTGATCGCCGCCAGGGCCGGCCACCTTACAGAAGCTTCACTGGGCTCTCGCATCCCGCGCCGATTATAGAAAATCGAAGCCGAGAGAGAGCCAAAAGCGATGAAGACCCTGAAAATCCGCCTTGTCCTAGCTGGCGTGGCAGCCGTTCTGGCGGTGTCGCCCGCCCTGGCCGCCCCCAAGGCGCCGGTCGAGATTCGCACCACCTCGCCGCAGGGCAACGTCATGGCCGGCGAGGTGATCCTGCCCGAGGCCGCCGGCCCGCGCCCCGTGGTGCTGCTGATCAGCGGCACCGGCCGCCAGTCGCGCGATTTCGAGAGCTTCGGCGGCCGCTATCGCCCGCACCGCGATATCGCCGAGGCCCTGCTGGCCCGCGACATCGGCGTCATCCGCTTCGACGAACGCAACACCGGCGCCTCCACCGGCGACCACAAGACCGCCCGCTCGGCGGACCTGCAGAACGACATCGCCAGCATCCTGGACGCCGCCGCCAAGGTCCCGGGCGTCGATCCAAAGCGCATCTATCTCTTCGGCCACAGCGAAGGGGCGGTGCTGGCCGAGCGGTTGTCGATCGAGCGCAAGGACATCGCCGGGATCGTGCTGATCGGCGCGCCGGGAAAATCGGGCCGCCTGATGACCCTCGACCAGAACCGCGTCGTCACCCCGCGTACGCCGGGCATGAGCGATGCCGATTTCGAAAAGGCTGTCGATGCGGCCCAGGCCAAGGAGGTCGAATTCCTCAAGACCCGGCCGTCGCTGAACGACCTGCTCGAACTGGACGCCCTGGGCCTGGGCCGTCAGGTCAAGGTTCCGGCGCTGATCCTGGAAGGCGCCGAAGACTGGCAGGTGCAGCCGCCGCAGGGCGAGAGGCTGGCCAAGGCTATGACGGAGGCGGGCAACAGGGAGGTCACCTACCGCAGGCTGCCGCGCGTCGGCCACCTGATGACCGACAATCCGCCCGGCGTTACCGACTATGACAAGCTGACGGACTACGCCGTCGCGCCGTCGGTGCTGGAGGCGGTAACAACCTGGGTGTCGGCCCACAACTAGCCCCTCTCCGAGCCCCCCCCGGACTGAACAAAGTAAAGCCCGCCTGGTCGGGGGAACGACCAGACGGGCTCGTGCATGGAACGCGGGGAGGGACGGAACCGCGTTCCAGACCTCTATGACTTAGGCGCGGTAGACGTAGGCGCTGGACACGTAGCCGACGCCGACGCCATCCTGGCCCACCAGGATCCACTTGCCGTCGCCGGTGCGGCCCAGAGCCTGGAAGGTCTGGCCGGCGCCGACGCCGCCCACCTTGGCGCCGCGGGTCGAAGCCGAGGCGCGCAGGTTCAGGTTCGAGCGGGCGACATACTTGCCATTGATCCTGGTCACGGGCTGGGCCTGAACCGAGTTGGCGAAGCGCACGCCGTCATACTTGTAGGCGCCGCCGACGGCCTGGCGGGCGTCCTTCTTCTGCATCTTGCAGCCGATGTAGGAGCCGGCGCCGGCGCCGGCGACCGCGCCGATGGCCGTGCCCGCGCCGCGTTCGTTCTTGGCCAGATTGTTACCGGCGACGGCGCCCAGAAGGCCGCCGATCACGGCGCCGACTTCCTGCTTGGAACCGGCGGCGTTGCAGCCGATGACGCCGCCCATCTTCTGCTCGACGGCGAAGGCGGCCGGGGCCGAAACCAGGGTCAGGGCGCTGGCGGTCATGGCCAGGCCCAGGGCGAATGTCCGGGTGGTGCTGTTGAGGGTCATGGTGAGTATCCTTCGTCCCGTGAATGCTTCCGGGGTCATCAACCCCGTGAGACAGACAATGACAGGACGAAGCTGAACGGGGTCGCAGACCGCCCGGACAGAAATCGTTCATGTGCAGAAAAGGTCTGGGCGGGGCGGGCCTCGCCCTTCGGACTAGTTGTCGCCGAAGTCCACGTCGCGGCGCGCGGCGACGATGGTGACGATAAAGCCGGCCAGCACGTCCAGCAGCACCATCACGGTGATCAGGAAGAAGGTCGAGGTGGCGAAGGCCGGGGCCAGCAGGAACTCGATCAGGCAGATGATGAACAGCACCAGCGACAGCGAGTGATTGATGATCGCGATCTTGCGGCTGGTGGTGGACTTCAGCAGCTCGACGAACAGCACCACCAGCGACGCGGCCAGCAACAGATCGCCCAGGCTGACCGCCCAGTCGACGCGTGAGGTCATGTGGATGGTGAACAGGGTCTCGGTGATGCGCGCGTGCGCCTCGGCCGACTTGAAGGCCCCCGACAGGGTCAGGACAATCAGATTGTAGACCAGCACTGGCAGGGCCAGCAGCGGAACCGCGGCGAACATCGACAGCCTCTCCCCCAAGGAGTCTGCAGCCACATCACGCCCAGAAGGTCGCTGACCGAGGCCTTGAGCCGGCCGAAATTGGTGTATTTCGACACGCCGGTTTCGCGGTGGCGATGGTTCACCGGCTCGAACGCCACCTCATAGCCCTCGCGCAGCATCAGGGCCGGGATATAGCGGTGGATGTGGTCGAAATAGGGAAGCCGCAGGAAGGCCTCGCGGCGGAAGGCCTTCAGGCCGCAGCCGGTGTCGTTGGCCGTGTCCTTGAGCAGCCGCTTGCGCACGCCGTTGCCGAACTTGGAAGCAAAGCGCTTGGCCGAGCTGTCCTGGCGCTTGACCCGTTCGCCGCCGACCAGGGCCAGGGTCTCGGGGCCGGCCGCCAGGGCGCGGGCCAGGCGCGGGGCGTCGGCCGGGTCGTTCTGGCCGTCGCCGTCCAGGGTGACGATGATCGGGCCGCGCGCCGCCAGCACGCCGCTGCGCACGGCGCGGCTCTGGCCGGAATTCTTGCGGTGGCTCAGCACGCGCAGCTGCGGGATCTCGGCCTTCAGGGCCACCAGCAGGGCGCGGGTGTCGTCGCGGCTGGCGTCGTCGATGAAGAGGATCTCGTGGTTTTCGCCGGCGAAGGCGGCGGCGATCTCGCGCGCCAGGGCCGGGGCCGCGCCGCCCTCGTCAAAGACGGGAACGACGATCGAATAGTCGGGAACTTTGGCGGCGTCGGCGGTCATCGCCCTCTAATACCTGAAAACTCCCCACGCGAAAGGATCGTGCTATTCCATGGCGCATGACGCTTGAATCTCGCCTGGATGCCTGGAGCCGCGGCTGGCGCGGCCCGTTGTTCGCCGCCCTGGTGGCGTTGCTGGCCGGCCTGCCGGGCCTGATCGCCATGCCGCCGCTGGACCGCGACGAGTCGCGCTTCGCCCAGGCCACCGCCCAGATGCTGGAAACCGACGACATGGTCGTCATCAAGTTCCAGGACCAGCCGCGCTTCAAGAAGCCGGTCGGCATCCACTGGCTGCAGGCGGCGACGGTGTCGCTGGTTTCCGCGGCCGAGGATCGCGGCATCTGGGCCTATCGCATCCCGTCCCTGCTGGGGGCGATGCTGGCGGCGGCGGCCTGCGCCTGGGGGGCGGCGGCGCTGTTTGATCCGCGCACGGGCCTGCTGGCCGGCGCGATCCTGGGCTCGACCTTCCTGCTGTCCAGCGAGGCCTTCATCGCCAAGACCGACGCGGTCCTGTGCGGAACCACGACTTTGGCCATGGCCGCCCTGGCGAAGATGTACGCCGACCACCTGGCGGGACGAACGCCCAACCACTGGACCAAGCTCGCCTTCTGGGGCGGACTGGCCGTGGCGGCCCTGATCAAGGGACCTGTGGGCCTGCTGACGGTGATCTTCGCCGCCGTGGCCCTCTGGGCCTGGGACCGCAAGGCGCCCTGGCTGAAGACACTGGGCTGGAGCTGGGGGCTGGTGCTGTTCGCCGCCGTGGTCCTGCCCTGGGCGATGATGATCACCGTGGCCACTGACGGCGCCTTCTGGGGCGTGGCCATCGCCGGCGACCTGGCGCCCAAGATGGTCGGCGGTCAGGAGGGTCATTCGGGGCCGCTGGGCTATCACGCCCTGCTGACCCCGCTGTTGATCTATCCGGCCACCCTGCTGCTGCCCGCCGCCCTGGTCCTGGCCTGGACCGGCCGCGCCGAGCCCGGCGTGCGCTTCGCCGTCTGTTGGCTGGTTCCGACCTGGCTGATGTTCGAGATCCTGCCGACGAAACTGGCTCACTACACCCTGCCGGCCCTCGGCGGCATGGCCATGCTGCTGGCCGCCGCCGTGCGGGCGCCGCTGGGCGACCTTGTCCGCCGGATCGGCGCGGGCTTGACCCTGCTGGTCTCCCTCCTGCTGGCGGCGGTGGCAGTGTATGGCATGAAGGCCTTTGGCCAGGGCGCCGACATCGTCTGGACCGTGCTGACCGTGCTGCTGCTGCTGGCCGCCGGGGTCGTGGGTTCGATCCTGCTGCTGCGCCGGCAATCGGCCCGCGCGCTGGTGGTCTCGGGCGGCCTGGGCGTGCTGGCCCATGCCTGCCTGGTGGGCGGGCTGCTGCCGCACCTTGAGCCGCTGTTCCTGTCCAGGGACATCGCCCAGGCTCTGGACCGCGCCAAGCTGTCGCCCCGTTCAGGCGCGCCGGGTCCCGTGGCCGTGACCGGCTATTCAGAGCCAAGTCTCGTCTTCCTGCTGGGCACCGCCACCGAGCTGACCGACGGCGAGAACGCCGCCCGCGCCATCGTCCAGGGCCGCCCCGCCGTGGTCGAGGCCCGCGAGGATGCCGTGTTCCGCGAGGCCCTGGCCCAGGCCGGCCTGACGCCGCGTCCCGTCGCGGTGATCGAGGGCCAGAACTATTCCGACGGCGACGACGAGCGCCTGACGATCTATCGCGGCGAGCCCCAGACAGAGATCGAACCCGACACCCAGCCCCTGATCGAGGATCGCCCGTGAGCCGCTTCATCGAGATCGTCGAGGTCGGGCCGCGCGACGGTCTTCAGAACGAAAAACTGGCCCTGTCGGTCGAGGAAAAGCTGGACCTGATCCGCCAGCTTGAGGCCGCCGGCGCCCGCCGCATGGAGGTGGTGTCGTTCGTCAATCCAAACCGTGTGCCCCAGATGGCTGGCGCCGAAGAGATCATGGCGGCGCTTGAGCCAGACCTGAAACACTCCCGCATCGGCCTGGTGCTGAACATGCGCGGCTGGGAGCGCTGCGTGGCGGCACAGTGCGACGAGGCCAATGTCGTGGTCTGCGCCACCGACGGTTTCGGGACCCGCAACCAGGGCTCGACCACCAGCCAGCAGATCGATGCGCTGGCGGGTATCGTCGAGCGTCAGGCGGTCGAGGGCGGCCCGCCGATCACCGCGACCCTGTCGGTGGCCTTCGGCTGTCCCTTCGATGGCGAGGTTTCCGAAGACCAGGTCGTGGCCATCATTCGCGACATCGCCCTCTTGGGGGTTCCCGAGATCGCCATCGCCGACACCATCGGTGTCGCCGATCCCTGGACCGTCCGTAAGCGGATCGAAGCGGTGCGCGCTGCCGCGCCGGACGCGCGCGTGCGCATGCACTTCCATGACACCCGCAATACGGGCTTGGCCAACGCCTTTGCCAGCGTCGAGGCCGGGGTCGACGTGCTGGACGCCTCGGTCGGCGGCCTGGGCGGTTGTCCCTTCGCGCCCAACGCCACCGGCAATATCGGCACCGAGGATCTGGTCTACATGCTGGAGCGGGCCGGTTTTGAGACTGGCTATGATCTTGGCGCGTTGATCGAGGTCGGGCGCACGATCAGCGAGCGCCTGGGCAAGGCGCCGGCCTCCTCACTGGCGCGCGCTGGGGGTTTCCCCGCATGACCCGCTCCCTCTTTACCCTTGGCCTGATCGCCGGCGCGGCCCTCGCCTTGGTCGCCTGCGCCGCCACCCCGCCGCCGGTCGATATCGCCGCGCGCTGCGACGTTACCGTCAAGTTCGGCAGCTATGGCATGGGCATCGACCGCCCTCTGGCCGAGCGCGTCGCCATCGCCGTCAAGGCCGATCGCGACATCGCCCGGGTCGAGCGCAAGCCCTGGGGCCGCGAGGGCGAATATGATCTGTGCCTTGAGGCCCGGACCGGCCGCGACGCCCGCGCGATCTACGAACGCTATCGCGCCACGCTGCCGGGCCGGGCCTTGCAGGCGCCGACCTCGATCGAGGGTCCGGATGGTTTGAGGTACGAGACGATCGCGCCGATGTAGCGGTGTAGCCACTAGCCCGCCGAAAGCCGGGATCCAGCTGGCAGCCTAGATCGGCCGCCCGGTGATCTTCCACAGCAGCGGCCGGCAGACCGACATCAGCATGATGGCCGGGGCCAGGAACACGGCCAGGGCGTAGCGCTGCAGGGTGTCGGCGCGCTTGATGAAGTAGCGGGACAGGCCCACGCCCTTGTGGAACTCGACCTTCACCGGGTGTTCCAGGCTGGTATGTCCCAGATGCACGACCTGGGCCTTGGGCTGGAAGATCACCTGGCCGCCGGCCTGGCGGGCGCGCCAGCACAGGTCGATGTCCTCGACGTGCAGGAAATAGCCCTCGTCGAAACCGTCCAGCGCCTCGAAATCGGCCCGGCGCAGGGCGAAACAGGCGCCCGAGATGGTCGGCATGGGAACCGGCGCGCGCGGCAGGGGTTCGGTTTCGCGATGAATCTCATAACCCGCCAGTCCGGCATAGCGACGGGTCAGGTGACCAAAGCTGAGCAGCGTCGTGATCGGCGTCACCTCGCCGCGACGACCGCCACGCTGCTCGGTGCCGTCGGTGTTCATGACCCGCGCGCCGACCACGGTCGGGGTCGGCTGGCCGCGGAAGGCCGTGACCAGCGCCGCGATACAGCCAGGCTGCAGGTTGGCGTCGGGATTGATGAAGATGATGTATTGGCCCTTGGCCGTCGTGGCGCCCAGATTGGCGCCGCGCGCGAAACCGACATTGCCATGGCCCTGCTGGAGCACGACACGCGGCTCGGTCAGGCCCAGGGCCCGCAGCATCTCGGCGTCGCGCGGGGGCGAGCCATTGTCGACGATGACAAACTCGTCAACCAGGGGCTCGTCCAGCACGTGCCGGATGCTTTCAAGCAGCGCCCCCCCCGTTCGGTACACGACCATCACCACCGAAATGTTCGGCCGGGCCGGGCGAGCGCCAGCCGCAAGGGTCGTGAAGGACGGGAGGATGCTGTTCATCAGGCGAGCGCCGCCTCCTGCACAGGCTTGGCAATACCCCGGGCGCGGGCCAGGTCCGGCGGCGTGGCTTCATTGGTCAGGACGCGCACGGCCTCGTCGAGCGACAGGATGTTCTGCCCCTCTCCGCCCAAGCGACGCAGGGCCACCTGCCCCGTCTCTGCTTCCTTGCGCCCCACCACCGCGATCACCGGAACCTTTGCGAGACTGTGCTCGCGAATCTTGTAGTTGATCTTCTCATTACGCAGATCGACCTCCGCGCGCATCCCCAAAGACGTCAATCTCTCGACGACCTGACGAGCATAATCGTCGGCGTCGGAGGTGATTGTCGCCACAACAACCTGCGTCGGCGCCAGCCAAAGTGGCAGGTTGCCGGCGAAGTTCTCCAGCAGAATACCAATAAACCGTTCGAACGACCCCAATATCGCCCTGTGAAGCATCACCGGGCGCTTTTTTGAACCGTCCTCCGAAACGTACTCGGCGTCCAGTCGTTCCGGCAAGACAAAGTCAAGCTGCAGGGTTCCGCACTGCCAGACGCGGCCGATCGCGTCCTTCAGGGAGAACTCCAGCTTGGGGCCGTAGAAGGCCCCTTCGCCCTCCTGCAGCACCAGCGTCTCGCCCGCTGCCTCGGCCGCCGCCGACAAGGCCGCTTCCGCCTTGTCCCACACCGCGTCATCACCCGCACGCAACTCGGGACGCGTGGAGAACTTGGTGTCGGCCAGAGTCATGCCGAGGTCGCTGTAGACGCTGCGCAGGAGCTCGATGAACCGGGCGCTTTCCTCGGTAACCTGCTCTTCGCGGCAGAAGATATGGCCATCGTCCTGGGTGAAGGCCCGCACCCGCATGATGCCGTGCATGGCGCCCGAGGGCTCATAGCGGTGGCAGGCGCCGAACTCGGCCATGCGCAGCGGCAGTTCGCGATAGGACCGCTGGCCGACATTGAAGATCTGGATGTGCCCGGGGCAGTTCATCGGCTTGACGGCCAGAACCTCGCCCTCGGCGCTTTCGCACATGAACATGGCGTGGCCGAACTTCTCGGCGTGGCCCGACTTTTCCCACAGGCTCTTGTCGAGGATCTGCGGCGTCTTGACCTCAACATAGCCGACGGCGTCCAGGCGACGACGCATATAGTCCTCAAGCGCCCGGTACAGCGTCCAGCCCTTGGGGTGCCAGAAGACCATGCCCTTGCCCTCTTCCTGGATGTGGAAGAGGTCCATCGTGGATCCGCTGCAACTGGGCGTTGTTCTGGTCGCCGCGCCAGTAGGCTCCGGCCAGCTTCGTCAGCTTGAAGGCCTTGCCCACCGCCTTGGTCGAGGGAAGGTGCGGCCCGCGGCACAGGTCCTTCCACTTTTCGCCCTGGTGATAGACCGTGATGGTGTCGCTGGCCGGCAGATCGCGGATGATCTGGGCCTTGTAGCTTTCGCCCAGGGCCTCGAAGTCGGCGATGGCGGCGTCGCGGTCGACCTCTTCGCGGCGGATCTTCTCGTCGCGATCGACGATCTGGCGCATGCGCTCTTCGATCCTGGGCAGATCGTCCAGGCTGAACGGCTCGTCGCGGGCGAAGTCGTAATAGAAGCCGTCCTCGACATTGGGACCGATGGTCACCTGGGTGCCGGGGAACAACTCCTGCACGGCCTCGGCCAGCACGTGGGCGGTATCGTGGCGGATAACCTCCAGGGCGTCGGGCGACTCGCGCGTGATGATCTCGATCCTGCGCTCGCCGGTCAGCAGGTCGGGCGTCAGCGGGCGATCAAGGTCGAGCAGCACGCCGTCCAGCTTGATCAGCAGCGCCTTCTTTTCCAGCGACTTGGAAATGGCGGCCGCCACGTCGCGCCCGCTGGAGCCCGCGGGATATTGACGGGACGAACCGTCAGGAAAAACCAGATCGATCATTCTTCACATGTCCACTTGCGTGGCTGGTCGCGCGGCGGAGGCGGGTCGAAGCCCGATCCTCCAAACGGATTGCATCGGCAAATCCGTCGCAAAGCCAGCCAGGACCCCTTGGCGGGTCCGTGATCCTTGAGCGCCTGAGCCGCATACTCCGAACAACTCGGCATGAAACGGCACTGACGCCCAATGAGGGGCGAGAGCGTCAACTTGTAGACCCGGAGGCCAAGGTCGACGGTGCGGTCGTAAAAGGTCATGCCAGCGCGCAATCGTTTCGAGGGTGGTTATCGCACCCGCGAAAAGCCGCAATCAAGCGGCGCCGGCGCTGCTAGTTCGCGTTTCCGTCGCGGCTGTGGCCCGAGAGACAGCCTCCACCGCAGCCTCGAACGCCAGAAGCGTCGAGGCGTGACGGGCGGGATAGGCCTTTACAGGCTCCAGCACGGCAAGCTCCGCAAACCGGCCCGCAGGAGGCAGACCGTTCGTTTTCAGCATAGCGCGTAGGGAATCCCGCGCCAACTCGATCTCGGAAAGATCTGCGCCAATGATGTTGGCGCCCAGGATCGCGGCGCTGGCCTGACCCAGGGCGCAGGCCGCGACCTCCTGGGCGAAGTCGCTGACCTTGCCGCCTTCCAGCGTGACATCCACCGTGATCTTGCTGCCGCACAGCTTGGCGGTCTTCTCCGACGAGGCGTCGGGCGCGGCCAGCCGCCCGGCGCGCGGGATATTGGCGACCAGGGTCAGGATCTTGGCGCTGTAGAGCTCGTCGATCATGGCGTTTGGATGGGGTCCTGCTGGCGTTGCGACCAGAGCGTTTCGGCCCGGTCGCGCAGGGCCTCGCCCATCTGGGCATAGGCCGCGCGCAGCTTGCGGCGCTCTTCCTTGCTGACCCAGCGCACCAGCATGCCCATGAACAGCTCGCCGTTCGAGAACGTCGAGTTGCTGGGGCCCATGTTCTCGATCTCGATATAGCGGATCGCGGTGACGAAACCGCCCAGCCGGGTCGAGCGCCAGTGAAGTTGCTCATAGGGCACCCAGTCCTGCACGACCGGCTGGATCACCCGCACCGGTTCGCCAGGCAGGGCCTGATGAACGGTCAGCGCCGTGCCGATCTTCAGCTGCCCCTCGGCCCGGGGATGGACGGGGTTCCAGTGCTCCCAGGTCGAGAAGTCGGAAACCAGCTCCCAGACCAGTTCGGCGGGCGCCTGGATGCCAATGCGATGTTCGACGGCTCTTTGCATGGCGGGCTTTTAGTCCCGCACCAGACCGCCGTCGACCACCAGATTCTGGCCGGTGACGGCGCGACTCCAGGGCGAGGCGAAGAACAGCACCGCGTCGGCGAACTCGGCCGGGGTCGTCACCCGGCGAAGCGGCGTGCTCTGGGCGATCAGGTCAAAGATCGCTTCGGGGGTGGCCGAGCTGGCGTCGGTGGTGCGCAGCAGGCCGCCCGACAGCATGTTGACGGTGATCCCGCCGGGACCAAGATCCGCCGCCGCCGTGCGGGTCAGCGACAGCAGCGCGGCCTTGGCGGCGGTGTAGTCGTGATAGGGCACCACCGGGTTCTGAAACAGGTTGGTGCCGATGTTGATCACCCGGCCAAAGCCGGCGTTTTCCATGGCCGGCGCCGTAGCCTGGATGAGGTTCAGCGCGCCGCGGAGCGACACGTCCAGCTGACCCTGGAAATCCTCCCACGGGATCGACTGGATGGTTTCGCGGCCATCGCCGTTGAAGCTGAAATCGCCGAGCGCGTTGTTGACCACCGTGGTGACGTGGCTGCCGAAATGCTCGGCGGCGGCGTTGACCAGCCGGCGGGTCTCTTCGCGATCGCTGACATCGGCCTGGATCGCCACGGCGCGGTCGCCCAGCTCGGCCGCCAGGGCGAAGGCCGCGGCCTCGCTGCGGCGATAGTTGATGACCACGCACGCGCCCTGGCTGGCGAAGGCCCGCGCGATGGCCGCGCCCAGTCCCCGGCCCGCGCCGGAGATCAGAACGATCTGGTCTTCCAGTTTCAAGCGATCAGTCCTTCATCCGCCAGGTCGCGCCGGCCGGGCCATCCATGACCACCACGCCCAGGGCGTCCAGTTCGGCGCGGATGGCGTCGGCGGCGGTCCAGTCCTTGGCGGTTCGAGCCTCGACCCGGCGCTTCAGCAGATCCTCGACCTGGGCCTTCAGGTCGTCGGAAGCGTCGCCCTCGAACCAGCTGTCCGGGTCGGCCTGCAGGAAGCCCAGCAGGGCGCCGGCCTCGATCAGGCGGGCCTTGTTGGCGGCGATGGCGACAGTGTCACCGGCGGTGACAGCCCGCTCGATGGCGCTGGAGACCTCGAAGAAGCACGAGATCGCCTGCGGCGTGTTGAGATCGTCTTCCAGCGCGGCGATCACCTCGGCCGGGGCTTCCAGCGCCTGGTCCATCGGCACGTCCTTGGCGCGGCGCAGGGCGCCGTACAGGCGATCCAGCGCCTTGCGCGACTGCTCCAGCAGCTCGGGCGTCCAGTCCAGCGGCTGGCGGTAATGGGCGCTGAGCAGGGCCCAGCGGATCACTTCGCCGGGCGTGGTCTTCAGATGCCGCCGCCATGGATGTCGATGGTCTGGCCCAGCGAGGCGTCGATCATGGCCGAGCATTCGATGTGCCAGCCCGGACGCCCCGCGCCCCAGGGGCTGTCCCACTCGGGTTCATTTTCCTTGGACGGCTTCCACAGCACGAAGTCGGCGGGGTGGCGCTTGTAGGGCGCGACCTCGACCCGGGCACCGGCGATCATGTCGTCCATGTTGCGGCCCGAGAGCTGGCCGTAGTCGGGGAAGGCTTGCGTGTCGAACAGCACATGGCCCTCGGCGGCATAGGCCGATCCGTTGTCGATCAACTTGCCGATCATCGCGACGATCTCGTCGATATGGTCGGTGGCC
>NCEV01000142.1 GCA_002280875.1 Caulobacter sp. 32-67-35
ACCCCGGCCTCCAGTGGAAAGCGCCGCAGCAGCTTTTCGCAGAAGGCGTGGATGGTCTGGATCTTCAGGCCGCCGGGCGTTTCCAGAGCGCGGGCGAACAGGGCGCGAGCCTTGGAAAGCTCTGCCGGGCCGAAGGTTTCCTCGGGTTGGCCGACCAGCCTGGCCAGCTCGGCCCGCAGGGGACTATCGGCCGTCACCGACCAGCCGCCCAGCCGCTCGAACAGCCGCCGCTGCATCTCGGCGGCGGCGGCCTTGGTGTAGGTCACGCACAGGATCGCCTCGGGTGTCGATCCAGCCAGCAGCAGCCGCGCCACCCGGTCGATCAGGGTCTTGGTCTTGCCCGAGCCGGCATTGGCGGTAACGAAGGCGCTAATCGCCGGATCGGCGGCTAGGCGTTGAGGGTCGGGGGTCATAATCCTCCCCCTCTGGGGGAGGTGTCGCCGCAGGCGACGGAGGGGGCTAGCTGGAGGTCGGCCGTGCTGGCCCCCTCCGGCCCTCTGGGCCACCTCCCCCAGAGGGGGAGGATCTCGCTGAGCGCCCTCACTCCGAACCCTCCCCATCGTCGCCGCTGGTCGACCATTCAAACACCCGCGCCAGATGGGCGTAGTCGCCGGGATGGTCTTTTACGAACTGCGGCGCGGTGCGCGAGCGGTAGGGCTGGGACGGATCGTCATAGCGGGTGATCAGGGCGCGCAGACCATCCAGCGCCTGGACGGCGGCGTGCTCGCTGTCGGCGGCGGCGACACGCACCTCCTCCAGGCCCGCCGGTTTGCGGCCGGTGACCCGCACATAGGTCAGGTCGCCGGGCTTGCGGCCCTGCAAGTCAGGGAACCCGCCGTTCAGCAGGATCGCCGCCGTCAGGGTCAGTTGCGGCGAGAAGCCGGTCTCGACCTGCTTTTTCGACGGCGCGGCGCCGGTCTTGTAGTCGAGGATATGGGCCAGCCCGTCGCGGGTCGGCTCGATGCGGTCGGCCTTTGCGGTCAGGGTGAAAAGGTTGCCGTTGATGGGGAGGGTCAGCTGCCCTTCGGCCTCGACGATGATCTGTTCGGCCTTGGCGCGGCGCTCCCGCTCCCAGTCGGCGACCCAGGCGGCGGCTTCCCGGGCCAGGGCGCGTTCGCGGGCCAGGGCCGTCGGCGGCATGCCGGCTGACACCAGCTCGCTCATATAGAGCGCCTCGAAGATGGCCGGGGCGTTTGCTGGAACCGGTCCGGGATGCGCCTGCGAGAACTTCTCGAAGGCCGCGTGGATGGCGGTGCCGCGCGCCCGGGCCTCGACCGGCTCGTCGGGGCGCTCAAGCGGATAAAGCTTGAGGATGTCGCGGGCCCAGACGGCGTAGGGGTCGCGCGTCAGGGCCTCGATCCGGGTCACGGCCATCTTGCGCGGACGATCCTCGACCGGCGGGGTCGGGGCGGGGCGGGGATAGGGCGCGTAGGTCCCGGGCGCATCGAGGGCGCGGGCCCAGTCCAGGGCGTCGTCGCGTTGGGGCAGCTTCAGGCCCGCGCCGCCGGCCAGGGTCTTCAGCCGCCACAGCCAGCGGGACTCGACGGCGGGGGCGCCGCCGCGACGTTCGCAATGGACCAGGATGACGTCGGGCGCGCTGGCGGCCTGGGCGAAGTCGTGGGCGGTCAGGCCGACCCGGCGTTCGGGCGGGGGCAGGCCTAGCGTCGCGCGCATCGGCCGCGACAGGAACGGATCGATCGGCGCGCCCTGTGGCCAGACACCCTCCTCCAGCCCGGCCAGCACCAGCCGGTCGGCGCGGACCAGGCGGGCCTCTATGGCTCCCAGGATGCGCAGGCGCGGATGGGTGGCGCCGCCGACCCGCAGGGTTTCCTCATTGACCAGCCGGTCGAGGATGTCGGCAAAGGCCCGCGCGCTGGCGTCGGGCAGGACGACGCCGTCCTCGATCAGGGTCGACAGCAAGGCGCCCAGACACTCGCCGGCCGAGCCGATCCAAAGCCGGTCGGGGCCGGTCAGGGCTTCCAGCGCCTCGGTCAGGGCCAGGGCGGCCTTTGCGGGCGGAGCAAGTTCATCGACATAGGGCGCGGCGGCGTGGGTGACGGCGGCCAGCAGCCGCTGGGCCAGGGCCTTGGCCGCGGGGTGTTCGTCCAGCCTGGCGAGCAGGGCCTGCGCCGAGCGCGGGGCGGGGCCCCTCAGGCCTTTCAGTTCGAGCGTGGTCGCGGCTTCGAGATCATC
>NCEV01000081.1 GCA_002280875.1 Caulobacter sp. 32-67-35
AGCCAGCAGCTTGATGATCTGCTGC
Source organism: Caulobacter sp. 32-67-35 (assembly GCA_002280875.1). Taxonomy (GTDB): domain Bacteria; phylum Pseudomonadota; class Alphaproteobacteria; order Caulobacterales; family Caulobacteraceae; genus Caulobacter. The sequence goes on from NCEV01000081.1 coordinate 26, forward strand.
CTTGGAACTGGCGGCCGCTCACCACGGTCGGGCGCGCCGCTTAGACGCCAGCGCGGCCTTCACCGGATGGGTACGCCTTAACGGCGAGGCCGTCAACTTCACCCTGACCGAACGAACAGACCGCGTCCGCCACAAGATGACAGATGCAGAGCGTGAGACCCTGGCCCGTTATGAAGCCAAGCGTGCTGCAGCCGCGCGCAGGGGCGATTGGTTTGGCGCAGGAGATCCGCCGAAAATTCCAGATTGGGACTATCGACCTACAGGCTGTTTGGTCTTCCAACTCGATCCCAACCCCTGCGCCTTTGAGGCGGCGACAGGTCTGCGCCGCACGTTCAGCGAAAACCGGTCGCGGCGCCTTGAGGATCAGCTGGCGAAGATCATTGAGGCTTTAGACGCGCGCGCCGCCGCCCAGAAGGAAATCCGTCGCCTCGCCGCTGAGCGAGACGCGCGATGGGCCGACGAGACCGTTAAACGCGAAGAAGCTGAACGGCGCCACCGGCTTGAGCTCAGGCGGCAGGCATTCCTGGAGGGGGAACTGGTGCGTCACGAAACGGCTCGGCGATTGGAGGACTTCCTGGATCGTTACGATCACGGCGACGTTCGTGAGGAATCGGAGCCTGCCAGTTTCATCACCTGGGCGCGGGACCGACTGGCGAGGCTGGCGGGCGACCTGACGCCCGAAACGCAAGAGGCGCGCTACGCCAAGGCTGGCTTGACCAACGATGATCCAGACATACCCTCTTGGAAAACCGTGGAGTAGCGCAAGCTCGCGCCATCAACTTACAACACCTTCGGAATAAACTATTTGGCCGCCTGAGCGCCGTAGCGCTGGATCTATCCGGTCCTGGAGCGGTCATCAGCCAAGGCTGACGCGCCGCCAAGCTTACTATCGAGCGGGTGTCTCGTCTCGAAATCCCACCGGATCCGCAATCCAGCCGTTGATCGCAGACTCGCGCCACCCGGCGCCGTGGACGCTGATCTGCACTTGGCGGGGAAAGGTGCCGTCTTGGATCTTGCGGTAAAGCGTTGAGCGGCTCAGGCCGGTGCGGTCCAACACGGTTCGTATACGGATAATACGGTCAGGATCGGCCATCGCGACAAGCTCCACAGACTGGGATCTCAAGGCATTCGGTGAGCCAGAATTGGATTGCTTGCTGCTAGCGGCAAGGCCTTGCGGGGCCAGATCGTACTATGGGAAACAAAGACAGGCTCCCGGCGTCAAAAGAGTAGGTTGGCGCGCCTGGCAGCGGCGGCGGCGTACCTTGATGGGCCTGGCTGCGGCCACTGGCGCTGCCCGCGCACTACTTCTTCAGGCGGACGCCCGCGCCCAAGAGATCGTCTTCAGCCTGAAACACGATGCCAGCGTCCTCCAGCGCGCGCCTCACAGCTTGTACGTTTGCGATCGTGCTGCGCTCCGGCCCCATGGTTTCCATGCGGCGAATTGTGTGGAGGCTGAGCCCGGAAGCTTCCGCGAGCTTTGGCCCACTCCAATCAATGAGGCTGCGAGCAGCCCTCATCTGGCCGGCCGTCATTTTGACGTTGTCATCTTTAGTGTGAGATGGCACTTTTAGTTGGACTTGATGCTGTGAAAACGGTACAAGGCAACTAATACACATCAAAGGTCAGAGGTCATGAGTTCACGTCGAAAGGCGGGGCGCGCGCCTGCGCGCCTTAACGAACCCACCAGGCGCGCCGTGATGATCGGCTGCTCCGCCGCGCCCCTGATCGGCGGCGCATCTGCGGCGCACGCCGGAACTGATACCCACATCGAAACCTGCCGCCGCTGGCTAGCCATCGACGCCGAACAGCGGCGGCTCCAGTTAGAGTGGGGGACGCTCGAAGGCTGGCTGATGACCAAGCGCAATTGGTATCAGCTGTCACCGGACCAGCAGGCGGCGATCCCCGAAAGCGCCAGGCTTGCCGAGATCGACGCACGGCTCGACCTGTTGGAGGTTGAGGGGCACGCCCTCCTGAAGACCATGCGGCCGAAGCCCGCAAAGAGCATCGAGGCGGTCGTCGCCAACCTGTCGGTGGCGGCGCGCCTGATCTTCGTGGAAGACCATCCCGAAGCCCACGGCCTGATCACCCGCGCGGTCCGCGACCTCGCCGCCTTTTCCGGTGGCAAGTGACCTTCCGGGTTCCCCGGCAAAGCGACGGCTCCGACCGCCCGCTGGCGGCGACGTTCCACCGCAATGCCGCCCGGCGCGAAGCTTCAAATCATGAAGGTGCCGCGTGATGGCGCGCTTCCGAAAGCCTTGGCTGCTTGTCGTTAGCCAGGGGTGGCGGTGGCGACATCCTGATCTCTGGCACGGTCGTGTCTTCGATCCGCACAACGCCCAGCAGGTCATGTCCTATGCCGTGCTCCGCCTTCGGCGCGAGACGCGAGATGTCTTCCTGCTCAACCACATTGAGGCGCTCGACTACGCGCTGATCGCTCGCCACCTGGGGCTTTCCGTTGCTGACGTCCAGGCGCGCCTGGCCGATGCGCTTTGCGAGATTTCCCGCACGATCGATCTGATCGAGCGTATCCGCCCCACGCCCATCAACCTGTCCCATGCGGAGCATCCCGATGTCTGACGACAAGGCGCCCTTCGCCGTTTCACGCCGCGTCGTGATCGGCGCGGCCAGCGCCGCGCCGATGGTCGCTGGCGCCGGCGCGGCGGCCCCATCGAGCGAGGCGGTAACGCGCTGCGCCGAGTGGCTGGCGCTCGACGCGGAGATCGACCGGCTGGGTCTGCGCTGGTCGGATCTGGAGGCAGTCCTGGTGCGTCAGAAGCGATGGGAGCGCATGACGCAAGAGGAGCGTGGGGAATTGGCGCCCTCCGAAGAGATGGACGCCATCGACGAGCAGTTGAAGCCGCTGTTCGTGCAGCGCGAGGCCTGGCTCGAAGCCCTGCCCAAGGTTCATGCGCGTGACCTGCACGGCGTCGTCGCCAAGCTGGATGTGGCGCTGCAGGTCATGGGCCACCAGCAGGGCGACGGCTACGACCTCTTCAAGGCGACGATGGACGAGCTGCGCACCGTGCGCTGTCCGCACTGCGGGTCACCGGTGTGCAAGAGCTAACCGTGCCTCCACCCGCAACCGCCTTGCCCATCCCAATCGGCGGGAGCCAGGACCGGAACGGTCGGTGCTCGCCCTGGAGCGCTTGGAGAGCCTATGCCGGGCGGGATGGTGCGGGTCAAGGGCGGCTTCGCCGTCGCTCCGCGATGCGCCCGCAGGGCGCACCCTTGACGCGCGCCAGCCCGTCCGGCCCTCGTTCCACCAAGCGATCCACGGCGGTTTGTCTCCAGACGGGGGTCAGGCCTGACCGTCGGCGGCCTCCGCCTCGAACGCGCGCTTTCCGCTTCGCCGCCACAGCGCCAAGATATGTTCGCGGTTCTCGCCCTTCAGCATCATCGCCAAGGTCAGGAACGCGCCATAGAGCGTGGCGCGATCATCCTGGGTTAGTTCGACCAGGCCCGCCTTCTGCACCAGGCCGCCCAGTTCGATCAGGTGATGGGTTCGCTCGCGCCGCTGCATCACCCAGGCCCGCGTGTCCATCCTGGCCCTTCGTGCTTCAAGCCTGTGACGCGCCGCCGTGGTTCGGCGCAGGGCGTAGTGGATTACCGCCAGCGCTTGGCGCAGGGTCGGCCTTCCCGCCACGAAAGAACCCTGCCCCTCGTTTGCGCCACTCCGCCTTGCCGGCCGCGTCCTTCGTCTCGACCAGACCCAGCAATCCGCCCGCCAGCGTCTCGACATCCAGATTGTCAGCCCCGGTGGCGATAACCAGCTCGCCAAGTTGCCTGACCTTCCGCTCCTTTAGCGTCCTGGCCTTGTCTTCGAGGGTTTTGAGTTCGGCGTCCAAGTCTCGGGGTTTGCGCATCGCAGTCTCCATGAGCGCGGGATGCCCTGAGGATAAAGCAGCCGATCCGAGAAGGCTTCAGGGTCGCCGGAACACACTGGGACGGCCCGGTCCCTCCCGAGATTTTAATCTTGGAGGGCGCGCTTATACGTCGTGCCGACGTAGGCTCGGGATAGTAAGTGGTCTGTCGCCATGGCGATCTTCCACTTCTCCGTCAAAGTCATCAGCCGCGCCACCGGGGCCAGCGCCGTGGCCTCGGCCGCCTATCGCTCAGCCTCGCGGCTGCACGACGAGCGGCTGGATCGGGATCACGACTTCACGGGCAAGAGCGGCGTCGTCCATTCCGAGGTCATGTTGCCGGACGGTGCGCCCGAGCATCTGTCGGACCGCGCGACGCTGTGGAACGCGGTCGAGGCGGGCGAAAAGCGCAAGGACGCCCAGCTCTCCCGCGAGGTCGAGTTCGCCATCCCCCGCGAGATGGATCAGGCCCAAGGGATCGAACTGGCTCGCGATTTCGTCCAGCGTGAGATGGTCGATCGCGGCATGGTCGCCGATCTCAATGTGCATTGGGACATCGGCCTCGACGGACTGGCCAAGCCCCATGCCCACGTCATGCTGACGATGCGTGAGGTTGGGCGCGAGGTTGGGCGCGAAGCCGGCGAGATTGGGTTCGGCGCCAAGGTCCGCGACTGGAACCGCACCGAGCTGGTCGAGCACTGGCGGGAAGCCTGGGCCGACCACGTCAACGAGCGCCTGGCGCAGCTCGACATCGACGCGCGGATCGATCACCGCAGCCTGGACGCCCAGGGCATCGACCTTGAGCCGCAGAACAAGATCGGCCCGGCCGCCGGCCGCAGGGCCGACGAAGGTCTGGAGGCCGATCGCCTCGACGAACACCACGAGATCGCGCGGGCCAATGGCGAGCGGATCATCGCTGATCCGCGCATCGCTCTGGACGCGATCACCAAACAGCAGGCGACCTTCACCCAGCGCGATCTGGCGATGTTCGTTCACCGCCATTCGGATGGGAAGGAGCAGTTCGACCGGGCCATGAGCGCGGTGCAGGCTTCGCCCGATCTGGTCGCCTTGGGGCAGGACGGGCACGGCCATGACCGGTTCACCAGCCGCGAGATGATCGCGGTCGAAGATCGCCTGCATCGGGCTTCGGCTTTGATGGCCGAGCGCCGGGCGCATCGGGTCAGCGAGCTGGATCAGCGCCGCGCCCTTGCCCGCGCCGAGCAGCGCGGTCTCGTCCTATCGGGTGAGCAGAAGGCGGCGTTTGAGCACGTCACCGCGACCCGCGATCTGGGCGTGGTGGTCGGCTATGCCGGCACCGGCAAGTCGGCGCTGCTGGGCGTGGCGCGGGAGAGTTGGGAAGAGGCCGGCTATCACGTTCGAGGCCTGGCGCTGTCGGGCATCGCCGCCGAGACCCTGGAGGGCGGATCGGGCATCGCCTCGCGGACGATCGCCAGCCTGGAGCATCAGTGGGCGCAGGGCCGCGAGTTGCTGGACGCGCGAGACGTGCTGGTGATCGACGAGGCCGGGATGATCGGTTCGCGGCAGATGGAACGGCTGCTGTCAGCCGCCGAGAAGGCCGGGGTCAAGGTGGTGTTGGTTGGCGATCCCGAGCAGCTTCAGGCCATCGAGGCCGGAGCGGCGTTCCGGTCGATCGCCGAGCGTCATAGCCACGTCGAGATCACCCAGGTTCGCCGGCAGCATGAGGACTGGCAGCGCGACGCCACGCGGCAGTTGGCCACGGGGCGGACGGGCGAGGCGTTGGCCGCTTACGAGGCGCGCGGCATGGTCCATGCCGTGCAGACCCGCGACCAGGCGCGCGAGGCTCTGGTCGAGCGCTGGGATCGCGACCGGGTGGCCGAGCCGGGCAAGAGCCGGATCATCCTGACGCACACCAATGACGAGGTGCGCGATCTCAATCTGACGGCGCGGGATCGGCTGCGTCAGGCCGGTGCCTTGGGCGAGGACGTCACCGTCAAGGCCGAGCGCGGCGAGCGCGCGTTCGCGGTTGGCGATCGGCTGATGTTCCTGAAGAACGATCGTGGGCTGGGCGGCGCCGGGGGCGTGAAGAACGGCATGCTCGGTGAGATCGAGCAGGTGTCGGCCAGTCAGATGACTGTGCGTCTCGACGTCGGGCGCTCGGTCGTCTTCGACCTGAAGGACTACGCCCAGGTCGATCACGGCTATGCCGCCACCATCCATAAGAGCCAGGGCGTCACGGTTGATCGGACCCATGTGTTGGCGACGCCGGGCATGGATCGCCACGGCGCCTATGTCGCCCTGTCACGACATCGCGACAGCGTGCATCTCCACTACGGCCGCGACGAGTTCGAGGATCTGGGCAAGCTGACCCGCGTGCTGTCGCGCGAGCGGGCCAAGGACATGGCCAGCGACTTCGCCGAGCGGCGCGACATTCATGTGCCGCGGTCGATGCGGCCCAAGGAGTCGCCGCAGCGCGAACGCGGCATGTTTGCCGGGTTCAGGCCGAGCAGTCCGGCGCGTCAGCCGGCGGGGCCGGCGCGCGATGAAGACCAGCTTGTGCAGCGTCGGGCGATCGAGCGCCATGCGCGCGCCGCGGCCGACGTCATGCGCATGAACGACCGCGGCTTGCCGGTGCTCGCCCATCAGCGGCAGGCACTGGAGCATGCACGCGAGGCCGTCGGGAAGATCGGTCCGCACGCGGCCAAGGATCTGGAGCGGGCCTATGTGCGCGATCCGGCCCTGGCCGGCGAGACGGCCTCGGGCCGCACGCAGCGCGCGATCCGCGTCCTTCAGCTTGAAGCCGAGGTCCGCGCCGATCCGCGTTTGCGCGCCGACCGCTTTGTCGAACGCTGGCAGGGTCTGGAGCGTCAGCGCTCGGCCCTTCACCAGGCGGGTGACGTGACCGGCGCGGGCCAGGTCAGGGACCGCATGGGCGCGATGGCCAAGAGCCTGGCGCGCGATCCGCAGGTGGACTCGCTGCTGCGCGCGCGCCGGCCCGAGCTTGGGCTGCCCGCCGAGATCGGCCGCAGCGTCGGGCAGGGCCTGTCTGACTACCTCGGCATCGGTCGTGGCCGGGGACTTGGCGTGTAGGAGGAAGGGATGGATCAGGAGCTTGGATCAGAAGCGCCCGCCGATCCGGCGGCGGCGGCGTTCGAGGCATTGCGGCGGGAGGTTGCGTTGTTGAGCGTCGCCTTGGGCGGTCTGGCCGCCGAACGGAGGACGACGCCCGACTACAGCGAGACCCTGGGCGAGATTGCCCAGGGCGTCAGTCTTGCGGTCGCGAGGATCGCCACGCTGGCGTCCAGCCCGGCCCTATCTCTCAGTCCAGAGCAGATGGCGCGCGAGATCACCCAGGCAAGCGAGGCGGCGCGCCTTCAGGATCGCGCGGCCGTGCATCAAGCGCGGGACATCCTCGCGGACGTGGCGCGCGATCTTCGCGGTTGGATCGACACCGCCCGGCTGGCCGACCTGCAGAACCTGCGGCTGGCGCAGGCCGCCGCCGCGGGCCTGGTTGTGGGTGCGGTGCTCTGCGCCACACTTCCGGCGCTCGTCGCCCAGGCCGCGCCAGAAGACTGGGCCTGGCCGGAGAAGCGTGCGGCCGGCGTCCTCAAACGCGACATGGCGTCGGCGGGCGAGCGGTTGTTGACGGTCGCTGATCCTCAAGGGTGGCGGGCGATGCAGACGGCGCGGTCGATCTTTGACGACAACCGGGCGGTCATCACGCGCTGTGCTCGCACGGCCGATAAGGCTCAAAAGCCAAGCCGTTGCGTGATCCTCCTCAAACCCACCAGGCGACCAGGATGAACCGTGCCCAAGGCATGAGGGCGGAAAACGAGATCGGGCCTCATCTGCGGCCAAACAGCGTCTGCCCGGGTCGCGGCAGCGCTCGACCGACACCCCTGCCCTCGCCAAGCTGAGACGTTCCCACAGGGCCGGGGCACATGGCCGCCCCCTCGCAAACCCGCCGAGACTTTCTTTTTCTATCCCAGAGGACGATTTGGTCAGCAAAGACTTGTCAGCAGGCTTCCGGCTCACAACTCTTAACTTTGAGACGGGTCGTCGCGCGATCGACAGAGCAACCCCGCGACGCGCGTGCGCCTCGGATCTCTACAATGAAAGGGTCTAGGCCGTGATTTTGGGTCCGGTCACTGAGCAGCGGTTTCAGGAAGCCTTCAAGGATGCAGCGCTAGTGACCGCCAAAGCTGCGGCGTCACTGATAGGCCTTGACGAAAAGACCCTAAAGGCGATGACTATGCGCGGCGCAATCCAGACGTGTCCACTCGGTCGGCGCTCCGCCTACAGCGAGGCCGCCCTGCGGGACTACCTCATCAACCCGCCACCGGTCCCGTCATCCGATAAGGATCTGAAGCCATGCCCGTTCGAAAGCCAGCCAAGAGCCGCTTCTGGCAGTACGACTTCCAATACAAGGGCCGTCGCTTTCACGGCTCTACAAATGTCGAAACCCGCCGCAAGGCCGAAGAGGTAGAGCGCAAGCTACGCCATGACGCGGCGCTTGGTCTGCTCGACGACAGCGCCAATATGACCCTGGACGAAGCCGCCGGCCGCTGGTGGCTGGAGGTCGGTCAGCACCTGCGCACCGCCCGCGATGTGGAGCGGCGCCTGGGCAACCTTCTGCGCCTGATGGGCAAGGACACCCAGCTCACAGAGATCTCCACCCGGCATGTCGCCCGCGCCATCGAGCGCCGCCGCGCCGAGACCTTCACCCGTGGCCTGGATCGTCCCCGCCGCAAGGCCAAGGTCCATGCCCTGAGCAACGCCACGGTGAACGCCGACGTGATCGGCATGCTGCGGCGCATCCTCTCGCGGGCCGAGACGGTGTGGGAGGTCAAGCCGATCGCCAAGATCAACTGGAAGGCGCTTCGGCTGCCCGAGCCGGTGCCGGAAGTCCGGCTTTATAGTCCCGCCCAGCAGGAAGCCTGGCTCGCCCAGTGCGACCCGGCCAGCCGCTTTGCCCTGACCCTGCTGCTGACCTATGGCCTGCGTCTGGGCGAGCTGTTCTTTCCGCTCGACGCCTTCGACGCCAGTGGGCCCAGGCTGTCGATCAACAAGCGCAAACGCGGCGCTCTGCTGCTACCGCTGCGAGCCGATGATGGCCGCGAGATCGCCGCACGGATCGAGCGCGCCAGGGCGGCGGGCCTGGAGACGATCTGGTTTGATGAGAAAATCCGGCCGGCGCGATTTGGACAGCCCGAGCGGGCGATCCTCACCCCGCGCGGCTATGTCTGCATCCAGTCGCGGCTGGTCACCGCCGCCAGGCGCGCCGGTATCACCCTGCCGCGTGTGATCCATGGCGCTCGGCATCACGCGGGCACCACCATGCTGAGCCAGAGTGGCAATCTGCGGATGACCCAGCAACTTCTGGGTCATGCGGATATCACCTCGACGTTGCGCTACGCGCATGCGCTGGAGACGGATTTGCGGGCGGCATTAGAGGGGCGAGCAGCCTTGCAGGGATCCGAGACCTCGTCTGCAGCAGCAGACCCAGAGCGAACCGACATTCCCGTTCTTCGCGCGCCGCCAACTCCGCGAGGTCGGAAAACCCAAAACGCATGAAGATGGCAAGCCGATGTCAGAGTTGCCGCCTTGCGAACTGAGGAAATCAGCGTCTAATCGTCCCGAGCCGCCAAGAGCTTACGAGGAAACGCAATGCCGCAACGCCCAGGCCACGGGTTCGGACACACCGGCAGAAACCTCGCCAAGCTAGGGCGCTGGCTTCCGGTCCTCGGGTTGAGCTTCGCGATGTGGCTAATTCTGTGGGCTGCCACACGATGGATGGCAGGCAGCTTCTAGCGGACCAATCATTCGCGGCGCTCGGTCGCCACCATCCCAGTCCAAGATCCGGTTGCGACTTCTACATCCCTGCTGTATCGAACCGTCCTCTTCGCCAACGCCACTTGCGTTGACCCCGGATGGCCCGGTGGCGGAGTGGTTACGCAGCGGATTGCAAATCCGTGCACCCCGGTTCGATTCCGGGCCGGGCCTCCAACCTTTTCAATGATTTATATTCGACGATGTTCTCCGGTTTGCAAGGAAACTTCCTCAGCGCTATCTCGCATCCGTTTGGCTAGACGCTTCCCATTGGCCTGAGAGATAGTGACCTGCCCCTGATTTTTTCCTCCACGCGGAGCTAGAGTTCGGCCCTTAATGACCTTGCCCCCAACCTTGGACCAGGTCGGGCCGGGATTTCTCGCCGGTCAGGCGCCGGGCGGGCCATATGGCCCGGCGCCGTTCATCAGCTCGATCG
>NCEV01000082.1 GCA_002280875.1 Caulobacter sp. 32-67-35
GGCGTCGATGGCGCGCGCCACCACGTCCAAGGTCGTCAGGCCAATACACGCCAAGCCGGTCTTCATAGCCGTTCGTCCCCCATGCGTTGACTCTCACTATGCCTCGGTCTTTATGATAGTCAAAACTATCTTATGGCGGAGGGCTCGACATGACCTGGACCAACAGCAAGGACAGCGCGCTGCGCGAGCGCGCCATGGCCGTGATCCCCAACGGCATGTACGGCCACCAGTCGGTCATGCTGCTGCCCGACGACTATCCGCAGTTCTTCGACCGCGCCCAGGGCGCCTATCTGTGGGACGTCGACGGCAACCGCTATGTCGACTTCATGTGCGGTTATGGCCCCAACCTGTTCGGCTATGCCCATGCCGGCATCGACGCCGCCTATGTCGAGCGGATGCAGCAGGGCGACACCATGACCGGCCCCGGCCAGGCCATGGTGGAGCTGGCCGAGGCCATGACCCGCCAGGTCAGCCACGCCGACTGGGCCATGTTCTGCAAGAACGGCACCGACGCCACGACCATGGCGCTGATGATCGCCCGCAACTTCACCAAGAAGAACACCATCGTCCTGGCCCGGGGCGCCTATCACGGCGCAGCGCCGTGGTGCACGCCCCTGAAGAACGGCGTTAGCCCCGCCGATCGCGCCAACCAGGTGTTCTACGACTATAACGACGTCGAGAGCCTGGAAGCGGCCGTGCGCGAAGCCGGGTCGGACCTGGCCGGCATCTTCGCCTCGCCGATCAAGCACGACACCTTCATCGACCAGGAAGCGCCGACGCCTGAATATGCCCGCCGGGCCCGCGAGCTGTGCGACGAGCATGGCGCCTTGCTGATCATCGACGACGTGCGCGCCGGCTTCCGCCTGGCCCGCGACTGCAGCTGGGCGCTGGTGGGCGTCAAACCCGATCTATCCAGCTGGGGCAAAGCCATCGCCAACGGCCACCCGATCTCGGCCCTGCTGGGCGCCGACATCGCCCGCTTCGCCGCCGCCACCATCTACGCCACCGGCTCGTTCTGGTTCTCGGCCGCGCCGATGGCCGCCTCGCTGGCGACGATGAAGCTGATCGCCGAAACCGACTATCTGGAGCGCACCATCGCCCTGGGCGAGAGTCTGCGCACGGGTCTGGACGAGGTGGCTGGCCGTCATGGCGTTGGCCTGCGCCAGACCGGGCCGGTCCAGATGCCGCTGATCATGGTCGACGAGGATCCGACCGGCGCGAAGGGCTATTTCTGGAACAATGCCCTGCTCAAGCGCGGCGTCTATTTCCACCCCTGGCACAACATGTTCATCAATACCGCCATGACCGAGGCCGACATCGACCATGCCCTACAGGCCGCCGACGACGCCTTCAAGCTGCTGAAGGCCGCTGGCCCGCTGGAGCCCGTTGCCAAGCTGGAGTTCATGCACTCCATGGTCGGCTAACCCGCGCTTTATCCCACGCGTGTGGGCCGTCAGAAGTAGTCGATCTCGTGAAGTCCCCCGAAATGACGGGATGCACCATTACTCGCAATGACCTACATCATGTGGACAGACCTACTTCCGCTTCCGACCCCGGTCGGAAGCAGAAGGAGGCGCGAGGGCCGCATCCGGACCTTCGCAGTGTGTCTAGGTCCAGTTTCTGGAGCGATCCCAAAGTCCGCTCCTGGCGCGGCGCTGCCGGAAACCCGTACCTTTGGGTCGGCAGGGAAGGGTGGGATGGTCCCCGGGCATCATGCAGCCATCCGTTTCAAGGTCGGATCGACTTGAGAAGCGCTTCGGCGACGTGATCGGCGTGGCTCATGATGAGGAAGCGGCCAGCGTCCTCCAGGGTCTCAATGTGGGTTTCCGGAAGGATATCGCTCCAGAAGCGCTGGGTCTCTACTGGGTCGTGCAGAACGTCGTGGGCCCCCATCAGCACCCTCCAGGACGCGGCGTCCGGCCGCCGCGGGCTGGACCAGCGCGTCATTGCGATCTGTTCGTCGACATAGCCCGCAATCCGGCCGGTTAAGAACAACCGGTAGCCCCGCGCGTAGTCAGCCAGATTGCGCGGATCGCGCATGAAGGCCGCATCCGGCGGGCTGTCGGCGACACTGCGGGTCATCATGCGCTCGAAATGGCCTTGAGACAGATGGGTTACGAACAGCCGCGTCAGGGCCTCGATGCCCTCGGGATGGCGAACGAAGGCGTTCTTGACGCCGGTCAGCAAGCCCCGGCTCTCGGCCCGCTCGCGGGTAGGCGGATCAGGATTGACCAGCACGACCCCTCCGGCGATGTCTGGGTGCAGACGGGTCAGGGCCAGGACTACTTGAGCCCCGCCGCGGCCAATCAGGTCCAGCCGCTTCAGCTTCAAGTGATCGCACAGCCGGACCACATCCTCGCAGGCGCCGCTGAACGGATCGGCGCGATAGGCGTCGCGGTCAACCACCGGATCGGTGAGGCCAAATCCAGGACGGTCCAGGGCCAGCGGCCGGAACCCGCGCGCCTGCAGGGCCGCCACCAGCCGCATGGGAATGGCCCGCGAGGCCGAACTGCTATGAATAACCAGCACCGGCCGTCCTGCGCGCGGGCCGTGATCGCTGTAGGCCACCTGAGAGCCGTCGGCACGGGCGAAGAGACCCAGGGGTTCGGTGAACTCGTCACCGGCATGGGCGTCCTGGTGCGTCGCCTCGGCCAGCAGGGCCAAAGCGCGGCTTTCGGTAACCACCCGAGCCATGGCGCCGGCGCTGCTCACGCCCAAGGTGGCGTACACTACATCCAGCTGCTTCTTGGCCGAGGCTTCGGAGATGCCCGTGGCCTTGGCCGCTTGAGCCCGGGTCTGGCCTTCGGCGAGGCGAAGCGCCAGGGCTGCCTGCCGCGTGCTCAGGCCCCACACATCCGATAGCACCGCTTCGCCGTTTCGCCCCTGGGGCCAGACCCCGAACGATAGTTGCACTAGTCGGCTGATCAGGCCCGAAAGGCGGGTTGCACCGACCTTGACCAGCATCTCGGCGACCACCTTGCGGGCTGTCTGATAGGTGACGCCGGCCTCGCGCGCGCCACCGCGGACATCGCCGGTCCTGACCAGCCCGGCGGCCATGCGACTCTGCAGGGCCGAGAGACCCAAGGCCAGGCAAGCATCGTCCAGCGCCTTGCCACCGTCGATGCCTGCGACGGCCAGCCCTAGGATGGCGGCGTCAGGCCGCTGCGCCTCCTGTCGAACCTCCGGCGGTAACGACCAGGTCAGGCCCTGATCCGCAGGGGCGTAGACGATCGCGGCTAGCCGCTTGTCATTGGTCGAAAAGGCCATCCGGGACCTCCGCTGAGTCAAGGCCTCCAGGGCCGCCTCGACGTTGGGCGGTGTCTTCCCGAAGAGAGCGCTGAAGGCGGAATTTGCGAACAGCAGCCCGCCGGACCGGTCCAAGACCACACCGCCAAGCCGCTGGGTTCGCGCTAGGGCATAGCCCGAGAAAAGCGCGCCGTTCTGGGGCGGGAAGCCAGCGGTCTGGATCGACGAGACCTGAGCATCATGCCCTCTCAACCAGACGTCCTCGGCGCTTTCGGTCTCAAGTGTCATGCGGTCTGATACGCGTCTTACCTGCAATACAGCGGGCGGGATCGCGCATCCTCCAACGCGGATCCACGCAAATACCCCGCAAATGGGGATACCCGCGTTTTGCCAAACGTCCAAGGTGATGCTTTGTAAGCGTCATGGTTCGGGGTTCGGCGTCGCTCATGGTCAAACCATACTTTTGGCGTTGCGTGGCGGCGGCTTTCGCCATCCCAAGTCTGGGTTGGGCCCAGATCACGCCGGGGACCTCGTCGCCAGGCTTGGTCAGGCCCGCGTCATTGGAGGTTGGCTTGCCTCTAACGGCGGAGCTGACCGCCACCGCGCCCCGAACGCCGGATGGCAAACCCTACAACTGCTACGCCATCGACACGACCGCTGGAGGTCGCTGGACCGTCACCCTGAAGTCGCAGGCGTTTGACAGCGGCCTATCCATCGCGCGGGGCGCTCTTTGTTCGGCCGCGTCTCTTCAGCATCAGAATGACAACGCGGCGCCGGGCGACCTGGATGCGCGGGTGACCTTCACCGCCGTCGGCGGACGGTATCTGATCCTGGCCCGTGGAATGTCGACCACGGCGGCGGGCGCTTATGAGCTCACCGCCACACCGGAGGCCGCTGATCTCGGCTATGGCGGCTCGACACAACTCGCCGACAACAGGACGGACGCGCGCCGGGCCTTGATGGAGGCCCAGGTCGGCGAGCGGCGCGCTCAACTGGCCGAGGAAGCGGCGCGGAAACAGGCGGCTGAGCAGGCGGCTACCCAGGCCAGGTTGAACGCCGAAGCCGCCGCGCGGCGCGCCGAGCGTGAGCGCAAACGAGCCCGATCCGAGGCCTTCAACAGTTTCCTGGGCGCGGCGGTGGGCGCTATGGGCGAGGTCACCAACCAGATGGCGGCCGAGAACAGTCGCATCCAGGCGGAAACCTCCGCGATGATTGCCCGCCAGGCCGCCCAAGCCGAGGTTCAACGCGCGGCCCAGCAGCGCGCCCAGGCCCAGGCCAGGGCGCAGGCCGCCGAGCAGGCCGCGCGTCAACTCGCCCAGAACAAGGCCCTCGTCGCCGCATCGCGCAACGGTGGCGGGGGAGGCTATGGCATTGGCTATAGCCCCCAGACCCGCGCTGCGGCGGCTCAGCAGCAGAACGCGGCCCAGGTTCAGTCCGGCGCCGCGGCGTCACAGGTCCTGGCTCAACAACAGGCCCAGCAAAGACAGCTCGCCGAACAACAGCGTCTGGCCCAGCAACGCGCGGCCGAGCAGCAGGCCTCCCAGCAACGGTTCGCCCAGCAACAGGCTGCCCAGGCTCGGGCCGAGGCTGATCGCCAGCAGCGCGCTCAGGAGGCCGAGCGTCGCCGCATGGCGCAGCAGCAGGCTGACGCCGACAAGGCCCGAATGATCGGGCAATCGCCAAGCGGCGCGTTCTCAACGGTCGGCTTGCGCGCCATCAATCCCAGCGGTTCGCCCGGCGCGGGGCGGTTGAGCAGGCCGGTGAGCAATGTCGGTGGCTGCAGGGCGACCAACATTTCGGTGTCGTACAAGCTGGATGACCTGCTGGGGGAGGCGACCGTCAACGGCGAGTGGTCCTGGCAAGGTGACGGCGCGTGCACGCCAGCTGCGTCCACTAAGGTATGGCTGCGGTTACAGGACGGCAGCGCTTATGGATATGTCGAGATTTCGCCCAGTGTGCCCCGGGCTGGTGGGGCGAGCATGAACACGACGGGCAGCCCCGATTGGAGCCAGCTGGTCTGCGGGTTTGACGGCGGAAGGGCGTCCGGCTGCATGGACGCGGCGTCCGCCAGGAAGCTCTGGACCAATGGCCGGGTCGCCGGGTTCGAGGTTGGCTGGTGACGATGCTATTGGGCGACCAAGCCTACGTGGCCCGAGGCGGTTCGTATCGTGACGAGCCCGCAAGGATGAGGTCGGCGTCACGCTCGGTGGCGTCGCAGCGTATGCGGCTGCCGAGGCTGGGCTTCAGAGTCGCCCGAGCCCTGTGAGGTTATGATGATGAAACGCGTCTTGAGCCTGGCGATCATGCTGTTCCTAGGGGTGGTGCCAGTCGCTGTGGCTCAGACCGTTCTACAGCCGGATACCGTGCTTTCCGACGCGCTGACGGACGACGATCTCAGCTTTACACCGGATGGCCAGTACCACTGGCCCTATGATTGTTACGTTGTTGACGCTCCGGCCGGTGAGGCTTGGGAGGTTGTTGTAACGACCGATTATTACGTTGATATAATTTTGAAATCCGGCCTTGAATGTTCCGGAAACGACGGAATTGGAAGTCAGCCGATAGATGAAAAAGAATTAAATATAATGACATTTATTTCTGGAGGTGGTCGCTATTATTTGAGCGTTAAGCGCCATTGGGCCGTCGAGTACAGATCCGATAAACGGCAGGATTATAAACGGCAGGACTATCAGATCGTATTGAGGCGGGCGGCCAAGGCGCCAAAGCGCTTAAAGATGGTTGCGCCGGGCATTGTGCCAAGGATCAGTCCGACCTCGCCCGGAGCCGCCTCCATCGCGGCTGCGGGGGACCCGACCGCAGTGGAATCAGACCAAATCTTCACCGATTGTGCGATCTGCCCTGAGATGGTTGTGATCCCGTCCGGGACCTTCGTCATGGGCTCGATGGCCCTGGAAGAGGCGCGCGGCAAGGACGAGGGGCCGCGCCATACCGTGACTTTCGCGTCGCCCTTCGCGATGGGCCGCACCGAGGTGACCTTTGACCAATGGAACGCCTGCGTCGCGGCGGGCGGCTGTAAGACCCGGCCGGGCGATCAGGGGTGGGGGCAGGGCGATCGGCCCGTGGTTGACGTGAGCTGGCTGGACGCCATGGCCTATGCCCAATGGCTGAGCCAGAGCACGGGGCAGCGATATTTCCTGCCCACGGAAAGCGAATGGGAATATGCGGCCCGCGCCGGAACCGATACGCCGTGGAACACCGGCGATGCCATCGTCACCGATGACGCTAACATGCTGGGCGAGTTTGGCCGCACCGCTCCAGTGGCAGGTTTCCCGCCCAACGCCTTTAGTCTGCACGACATGCATGGCAACGTCGCAGAGTGGGTCCAGGACTGTCACGACATGGGCTATTTCGGTGCGCCGTTGACAGGAGCGGCGGCCTGGAAGCCTGACTGCCCCCTGCGCGTTCAGCGCGGCGGATCCTGGGCCGATGAACCCGCGCAACTGCGCTCGGCGGCGCGAAAGGGCGGGGCGGCCGGGGCACGATCACCTAAGGTTGGTTTCCGGGTGGCGAGGGCGCTGTGAGGGTTCAAATGTCGAGGTTGTTGATCCGGTTCGCCGTCCGATCCTCGGGCTTGGCCGCCGCCGCGAGCATCCTTGCGGCCACGCCGAGTTGGGCCCAGATTCAGATCACGCCCGATCAGCCCGTCTCTGGCGTCGTCGAGACCAGTGATCCCGTCGCGCAGCTCGGCGAATATTCCTTTTCCCATGATTGCTACATGATCGACTTGCCGGAGGGGTCGAGCTGGGCGGTCGAGGTCACCAACCGCGACCAGTATCTCAACCTCTCCATTGGCCGTGGAGAGAGCTGCGTAACCCTCCAAGTTGATGCGAGCGTGGCATCGAAAATCTTCGCGGGTCGCGCAAGAGCCGCGTTGGAGGTGACGTCGGGCGGCGGCCGTTATCTTGTGCGGATATTGCGCCCCAACCCGTTCATCACAAAGTCGGTTGAGTACAGCGTCGCGCTGCGAGCCGCCACGGGCGGCAAGCGGCTTCCCGGCGGTGAGATTGTTCAGGCGCTCGCCCAGATCGCGCCAGCGACAGCCTCGACAACGCCAACGGCCAATGCCGGCAGCTATGCGGATGGACAGGTTGTGCAGGATTGCCCCACCTGTCCGCAGATGGTCGTTCTGCCTGCCGGAACGCTCTCGATGGGTTCGCTGGCAACGGAGGAGGCGCGCGGTCGAGATGAAGGTCCCCGACATGCCGTGACCTTCGCCGCAGCGTTCGCCGTTGGGCGGACCGAGGTCACCTTCGACCAATGGGACGGCTGTGTCGCGGGAGGGGGGTGTCAGCGCCGGCCCGCCGATCAGGGCTGGGGGCAGGGGGCCCGCCCTGTGATCGACGTCACCTGGAACGACGCCATGGCCTATGCCGTCTGGCTGAGCAAGGCGACGGGGCAGGCCTATCACCTACTGTCTGAGAGCGAGTGGGAATATGCCGCCCGCGCCGGGACGGATACGCCCTGGAACACCGGCGAGGCCATCGTCACCGATGACGCCAATCTGCTCGGTCAGTTTGGCAAGACTGTACCGGTTGGCGGCTATCCGCCCAACGCCTTTGGCCTTCATGACCTGCATGGCAATGCCGCGGAGTGGGTGCAGGACTGCTACGAGGATACCGGCTATTTCGGTGCGCCGACCGATGGCGCAGCGGCGGGACTGGCCGGCTGCCCAAGGCGGGTCCAGCGTGGCGGATCCTTCGCTGACGAGCCCGGTCGAGTCCGCTCGGCCGCCCGCAAGGGCGTCGCGCCCACCCAGCGCTCGCCGGAGGCTGGATTCAGGGTCGCGCGGTCTCTGTGATGCTAGGTCTCGCCATGCTCAGCGCCGGTCAGATGATCAGGGGGCGAGGTTGTTCAAGTCTCGTCTTCGCACGCACCTCTGGAACAAGCATGATTCAGGCCCGGTCAGAGTTGCGAAGCTGTTGGGGATAACAACATGATCAAGTGCGCGCTTGTTTTCGCTGCCCTGGCAGCGTCCGTCAGTACCGCAATGGCTCAGACGCCGCTTGAGATTGGTCAGACCCATACTGGCGTGCTCACGGCCCAGAACCCGCGCAATCAGAAGGGGGAATTGACGGACTGCTACAGTGTGGACACGCAGCCTGGAGACCAGCTGACGGTTTCGGTCACGCTCAATGGGCTGTTGCGGGTGGGGCGCGCGCCAAGCTGTGGCGCGGTGAAAACATGGGATCTGCAGGATAACGGCACAGGCTGGTTCGCTGTTCGCCACTCCACCGTGACCTTCCAGTCCTCTGGCGGAACCTATCTCATCAGCGCAGGCCATCCCAACCAGGGCTCCTATGCTATCTTGGTAGCCCGTGCGGCGGGGGGAGCCGGGCCGGTCCTGCCAGCTGGAGCGCCCATCTTGCAATCACCACCGGGTACGGCGTCGACGACGGGAAGCTCGGCGGCCGCGCTGAGCGATGGCGAGACAATAAAAGATTGCGAGCGCTGTCCCCTCATGGCGGTCATCCTGCCAGGCAGCTTTATTATGGGCTCGCCGGACGAAGAGGAGGGGCGCCGTTCGAACGAGGGACCGCGCCATCTGGTCACGATTGCGTCCGCCTTCGCTATCGGAGCCCATGAGGTAACGTTTGATGAGTACGACACCTCCGTCGCCGAACAGGCCTGCCGCGCTGTTCCGGACCAAGGATGGGGACGAGGCCGTCGCCCCGTGATCCACGTGAGCTATCGCGATGCCCAGTGCTATGCCGGCTGGCTGTCGCAAAAGACGCAACAGCGCTATTTTCTGCCCAGCGAAGCGGAGTGGGAATATGCGGCGCGGGCGGGGAGCGAGACGCCTTGGAACACCGGAACCGCCATCATCGCGTCCGACGCCAACATACTGAACCAGTACGGTCAGACGGTTCCCGTTGGGAGCTACCCTCCAAACGCCTTTGGGCTGTTCGATATGCACGGCAATGTGACGGAGTGGACGCAGGATTGCATGGATACCGGATATCTCGGCGCGCCGACCGATGGCTCCGCTGCATCAGGAGGCGACTGCAGCGCAAAGGCCATTTTGCGCGGAGGCTCCTATGTGCAGTTGCCCGACGAGGCTCGGTCTGCGGCGCGAAGCTTTGGACCGCGACAGCTGTCTAATTCCGGCATCGGGTTTCGTGTAACACGGGCACTAGGGCCTCTCGCGCCTGGCGCACCCCGTCCGTAGCTCCGTCGTCGACAGAGTCGGATTCATTGGTCGGACGCTACCTGCTGGCGCTAGGCGCGTCATGACGGTGACGTGCAAAGAGGGTCGGCGTTCGCCCAGCTGACGGGGCAGGGCGTCTTCGAACTCTTCCCTTAAAGCCCGATGAAGTGGCCTGGACGGTAGTTCCAGCCAACTTCATCCTCGGCGTTAATGGCGAGGGTACCAGTCTGATGTTGACCCAGAACGGCGACGATGTAGCCGCGCGGCGACTACCATCGGCCACCGATTGTCGAACTGGCGCGAGGCTAAGCGCCAACCGCTGGTGAACGCGGTAGGAACATGATGCTGACCAATGTCCTAATACGGATGATAGGCCAGCGTCCGCAGTTGGCGCACCCTCGACGGAGGGGGGCTCGAACCAGAGTCGGCGATGTTCGAAACTACGCGGGTTTGAAGGAGGCGCTGCCTGATCTTCCCCCAAGAAAGTGGACGGGGTTAGGCCGCTCTGCGTTCCATTTCGGCGGGACTGATATAGCCCAGAGCCGAATGCAGGCGACGTGAATTGTAGAAGCCCTCGATATAGCCGAACAGATCGCGCCGGGCCTCGGCGCGGGTGGCGTAGACCCGGTGATGGACCCGCTCGGTTTTGAGGGTGTGGAAGAAGCTCTCCATCGGGGCGTTGTCCCA
>NCEV01000083.1:0-3749 GCA_002280875.1 Caulobacter sp. 32-67-35
ATGGCGCCGGGGTGTGACGGCATCATCGTCACCGCCTCGCTGACCCGGGCCTGAGCGGCGGCCATGTCGCCGGCCTTGGCGGCGGCCAGGCCCTCGGCGCGCAGGCGGCGGAAAGCGTCCAGCCGTCCCTCGGCCAGGGACGGCGTGGTCAGGCAAAAGGCGAGCGCGCCGAGGGCGACGCTCGCGAGCGCCTTAGCCCAGCGGGCTGACATAGGGGCTGACGAGACCCAGCGGCACGGCGGTGGAGTTCTTGACCCCCCGGATGACGATGCGGCTCTCGATGTTGCTCACCAGACCCAGCGACAGCAGCTTGTCGCGCAGGAACTCGTCGAACGCGCGCATGTCGCGGGTGACGATGCGCATCTCGTAGTCGGCGGCGCCGGTCACGGTGGCGCACTGCACCACTTCAGCCCACTTGCCGACGGCCTGCTCGAAGGTGTCGAGGTTTTCCTTTGTCGGGAGCGAGAGCTTGACGGTGCAGTAGACCTCAAAGCCCAGGCCAAGCTTTTCACGGTCAAGAATGGTCACGCGACGCTGGATGACGCCGGCGTCTTCCAGCCGTTTGATCCGGCGCCAGCACGGGCTGGACGACAATCCGACTCGCTCAGCGATCTCGGCGACGGACAGTCCGGCGTCGTGTTGGATGAGATCGAGGATCTTGGCATCCACGGCGTCGAGTTGTTCGGACAAGAATTCCTCCCCCAGAGGTCATTTGGCGCGGCGATCGTGCCGAAAGCGGCCATGGGTAGGGCACGCCTTGGGCAAACAATTTCCCTGTTTCTATAAGATATTGCTACGCGGGCGAGAAGACCCGGGAGGAATTTTTTTGCCATGAGGCACTCGGAAGTCACTCTAGACGACAAATATCTTCTCGAAGATGGTCGCGCCTTCATCACCGGCGTGCAGGCGCTGATCCGGGTTTTGCTGGATCGCAAGCGCCTCGACCGCAAGGCGGGGTTGAATACGGCAGGCTTCCTGTCGGGCTATCGCGGCTCGCCCCTGGGCGGTCTCGATCAACAGGCCGCGCGCCTGAACAAACTGCTGACCGCGCATGATGTGGTCTTCAAGGAAGGCCTCAACGAGGACCTGGCCGCCACCGCCGTGTGGGGCAGCCAGCAAGCCAACCTGTTCCCGGGCGCGACCCATGATGGCGTGTTCGGCATGTGGTACGGCAAGGCGCCCGGCGTCGACCGCACCGGCGACGTCTTCAAGCACGCCAATTTCGCCGGCAGCTTCCCGACCGGCGGCGTGCTGGCCGTGGCCGGCGACGACCATGCCTGCAAGAGCTCGACCCTGCCGTCGCAGTCGGAATTTGCCTTCCAGGACTTCGAGATGCCGGTGCTGTCGCCGGCCGACGTGCAGGAAGTGCTGGACTACGGCCTGATGGGGATCGCGATGTCGCGGTTCACCGGCCTGTGGACCGGCATGATCGCCCTGGCCGACACCATGGACAGCGGCGTGACCATCGACGTCTCGCTGGACCGCCACCGGATCATCACGCCCGAAAACTTCCCCCTGCCGCCCGGCGGTCTGGGCATCCGGCTGAAGGACCAGCCGATGGAGAAGGAGCGCCGGCTCCGTCTGCACAAGATCCCCGCCGCCCTGGCCTTCGCCCGCGCTAACCACATCGACCGGGTGGTGCTGGGCTCATCCCACGTCCGCGTCGGCAAGGCCCGCCTTGGCATCGTCTGCCAGGGCCAGGCCTACAAGGATGTGCTGGAGGCCTTCACGGCCATGGGCATGACCCTGCAGGAAGCCGCCGATCTGGGCGTGTCGATCTACAAGGTCGGCATGCCGTGGCCGCTGGAGCCCCTGGGCATCCGCGCCTTCGCCGCCGGTCTTGAGACCCTGATGGTGATCGAACACAAGCGTGGCCTGATCGAGCCCCAGGCGCGCGCCGCCCTCTATGACCTGCCCGCCCAGGCTCGCCCCCGCATCATCGGCAAGACCGATGAGCACCATCACCCGCTGCTGTCGGAGCTGGGCTCGCTGTCGGTCGCCGAAATCGCCCTGGCCATCTATGATCGTCTGCCCGACGGGCCGCACATGGAGCGGGCCCGCGCCTATCTGGACCGCGTCTCGGCCGCCGGCGTCGCCGCCGTCAGCCTGGCCGCCGACCAGGCCCGCAAGCCGTTCTTCTGCTCGGGCTGTCCGCACAACACCTCGACCAAGCTGCCGGAAGGCTCGCGGGCCCTGGCCGGCATCGGCTGCCACTACATGGCCGGCTTCAACGATCCCTCGACCGACCTCAACACCCACATGGGCGGCGAGGGCCTGACCTGGGTGGGCGCGGCGCCGTTCACGACCGAGAAGCACGTCTTCCAGAACCTGGGCGACGGCACCTACAACCACTCTGGCTCCCTGGCGATTCGGGCGGCGATCGCGGCCAAGGCCAACATCACCTACAAGCTGCTGTTCAACGACGCCGTCGCCATGACCGGTGGCCAGAAGGCCGAGAGCGGCTTCACCCCCGCCCAGATCACCCGCCAGCTGGCGTCTGAAGGCGTGACGAAGACGGTCATCGTCGTCGACGAGCTGGAGCGCTATGCCGAGGTCAAGGATCTGGCGCCTGGCGTCGAGGTGTTCCCACGATCCGAGCTGATGACCGTGCAGAAGATGCTGCGCGACACGTCCGGCACCACGGTGCTGCTCTACGACCAGACCTGCGCCACCGAAAAGCGCCGCCGCCGCAAGCGCGGCACCATGGCCAAGGCGACCCAGCGCGTGTTCATCAACCCCCTGGTCTGCGAAGGCTGTGGCGACTGCTCGGTGAAGTCCAACTGCGTCTCGGTCGAGCCGCTGGACACCGAGTTTGGCCGCAAGCGCAAGATCAACCAGTCCAGCTGCAATCAGGACTACAGCTGCGTCGAAGGCTTCTGCCCGTCGTTCATCACCCTGGAGGGCGCCGAGGGCGCGCAGTCGAAAAAGGCCCCCGCCGCCCTGACGGCCGACTCCACGCCTCTGCCCGAGTTCGAGCCGCTGACCGGCGTGCGCAAGATCCTGTTCACGGGTGTGGGCGGCACCGGCGTGACCACCGTCGCCTCGATCCTGGCCATGGCCGCGCACATCGACGGGCGCTCGGGCAGCGTGGTCGACATGACGGGTCTGGCCCAAAAGGGCGGCTCGGTGTTCAGCCACGTCAAGATCGGCGAGACCGAGGACACCGTGGTCGGCGGCCGCGTGCCCGCCGCCAGCACCGACGTGCTGATCGCCTGCGACCTGCTGGTCGCCGCCTCGCCGGAAGGCCTGTCGCTTTACGCCAAGGACCGCACGCGAGCCTTCGGCAACAGCGATTTTGCTCCCACCGCCGACTTCGTCACCAGCCGCGACGTCAAGTTCGACTCAAGCGCCATGGCTCGCCGGGTGAAGGGTGCGACCAAGAGCTTCGACGCCTGTCCGGCCCAGCACCTGGCCGAGAGCCAGTTCGGCGACGCGATCTTCGCCAACATGATCATGGTCGGGTTCGCCTGGCAGCGCGGGGTGATCCCGCTGTCCAGCCGCGCGCTCTATCGCGCCATCAAGCTGAACGGGGTCGAGGCCGACGCCAACCTGCAGGCCTTCGAGCTGGGTCGCCGCATCGCGCATGATCCTTCGGCCGCGGGTCCCAAGGTCGAAGCGGTCGCCACGCCCGAGACGATGTCGCTGGATGACCTGATCGCCAAGCGGACCGCCGAGCTGACGGCCTATCAGAACGCCGCCTACGCCCAGCGCTACGCCGCCAAGGTGGCCAAGGTCCGCTCAGCCGAGAT
>NCEV01000083.1:3782-13838 GCA_002280875.1 Caulobacter sp. 32-67-35
ACCTTCAAGGGCGGCAAGGCCAGGGTCTGGCTGGCCCCGCCGATCATCGGCGCCAAGGGGCCCGACGGCAAACCCAAGAAGATCGCCTTTGGCGGCTGGATGCTCGACTACGCCTTCCCGCTGATGGCGAAGATGAAGGGCCTGCGCGGCGGACCGTTCGACATCTTCGGCAAGACCGAGGAGCGGAAGATGGAGCGCGGCCTGATGGCGGACTATGAGGTCACGCTCGATCGCCTGTCGGCCGGCCTCAAGCCCGAGAGCCTGCCGCTGGCCCTGAAGATCGCCGAGATCCCACAGGCCATCCGCGGCTATGGCCACGTCAAAGAGGCGTCGGTGGTTACGGCCAAGGCGGCCGAGGCCAAGCTGTGGGAGCAGTGGGCGGGGTGAGGGCCTCTGGCTCTCGGGAAGGTTCGTGATAGGCTTCACGCCATGAACAAGCCGGTCACGAACGCGCCTGTTTCCGTCAGCCTTCCGTCCAGCGCGGTGGAGGATCTGAGCCGCCGCGTCGGCGCCGGTGAGTTCGCGACGCTGGACGAGGCCGTCACGGCGGCCTTGCTCGAGCTGGAACATTTTCGGGCGGTCGAGCTGGTGGGCGGTGAGGCGGCGTTTACCGCCTTGGCCGAAAGCGTGGAGGTCGAGGCGGGTCTTGGCGAAGTTGACGCCTTCGAATTCCTCCACGACCTGAAGGCGGAGTATCGGCGGCAGGCGGAGACCCGGGAAAGCCAGGGTTGAAGCCGGTCCGGCTCAGCAAGACGGCTACGGCCGATATCCGCAGCATCGGCAATGACATCGCCATCGACAAGCCCCGCGCCGCCGAGGCCTTCGTCGAACAGATCATCCAGCGCTGCCACAGCATAGCCGACGCGCCGGAGGGATATGGGCTGCGGTCAGCCTTTGGAACCGGCGTGCGCGGCGTGGCGATCAGGCCGTATGTCATTCTGTATCGCGTACGCGAGAAGGACATCCTGATCCTCGGCGTGCGGCATGGCGCCAGACGGCCCACGCCTTTCAGGTGATATCGATCAAGCCCGCCTCACGAACGGCACTGTCCACGTCCGATACGTAGCCACCCGCCACAGCCACTCCAGCGGGCCATAGGCGAAGCGCCTGAACCACAGCTGCGCGATCACCGCCTGCAGCATCATGAAGCCTACGCCGAGCCAAAGCGCGGTCCCCTGCGGCAGGGTCTTCCAGGCGTCCAGGCCAAAGCCGTAGAATACCGGAACCCAGATCAGCGACTGGCCGACATAGAAGGTCAGGGTCATGCGACCCATCGGGGCCAGCCAGCCCAGGGCCTTGCCGGCCAGGCCCAGATAGGCCTCGACGATCAGCAGCACATAGGTCCCCATCAGGGCCATGTCGAACCAGCCGCCCAGCAGGTTTCCGGCCATCACCCGGGCCATGCCGGGCTTGGGCTCGGCGGGCAGCAGGGCGGTCAGGTGCGGCTTGGCCAGATAGAGCGCCAGGGCGGTGATCGCCAGCACGGCCAGGGCGATGCGTCGCACGCCGACAAAGCGCTGTGGCGCGTCAAAGAATCCGCTCCGCCCCAGCAGCAGACCGATCAGGAACAGGCCCATCACCAGGCTGATGCGCCCGGTTTCGATGAAGAACCACCACTTGGTCACCTGGGCCTCGAAAAGGTTGGTCTTCAGCACCGCGACCAGATCTCCGGTCTGGTAGATCGCCAGGGCCGGATCGGTCCAATGGTTGGGCGGCGTATTGGCCCAGGGCGCGCCAGAGGCGGCGATGGCGATCTGCAGCCACATCCAGGGCTGGAGCAGGAACAGGGCCGCCGCGCCGGCCAGCACCCCCGTCGAGGCGCGATAGAACGGGATCAGCGGGATGCCCAGCAGGGCCAGCACGATCAGGATGTCGCCGCGATAGATCAGTCCGTGGACAATCCCGATCACCGCCAGCAGCAGCATCCGCCAGACGAACCGCCGGGAGAAGTCCTCGCCCCGCCGCGTGGCGCGGTCCATCAGGATGTAGAAGCTGAGCCCGAACGACAGGGCCAGCAAGGCGAAGGCCTTGCCCATCATCAGGGTGGTGATCAGGATGTGGGTCAGGGTCTGCTGGGGCGCGGTCCAGTAGATCTCGAACTGCTCGAACATGTGGACCATGAACACGCCGATCAGCGCAAAGGCCCGCAGCGTGTCGATCAAATCGTTGCGTGCGGGCAGGTCGTTGCGCGCGGGCGCAGCCGGCGTATCGCGGTGCATGGTCGAGCATCCCCCCGGAGGCGCCGCTTGATTGGTCAGGCGCGGCGCTGTGTTGGTCTGACCTTTGGGGCTCGGGCGCGGAGGTGTCAACCGCACCGCCGAGGCGTGGCATGGCGGGGCGTTCATGATAGGCTGGCCGACATGATGAAGCCGATCCAGCCCAAGCCCGTCACGGTTCGGCTTTCCGCCGAGGACGCCGCCGATCTGCAGGCGCGGGTCGATCGCGGCGAGTTCGCGTCGCTGGACGAGGGCGTCGCCGCCGAACTGGCCGAGCTCAACTATCGCCGCGCCGCCGAGATCGTGGGTAGCGTCGAAGAGCTTGAAGCGTTGCTCGACGAACTGGACTTCGACCTGATCGATCCGGCCGAGCCGGTCGCCGGCAATATCTCGCTGTCACAGATGCTGGCCAATCTGAAGACCCAGGCCAAGGCCGCCGACGAGTGAGCGTGACCTTCGATTTCGACGCCGTGGTCGTCGGCGCTGGCGCCGTGGGGCTGGCTTGCGGCTATGCGCTATCCAAGCGCGGCCTGGTCGTAGCGGTGCTGGAAGAGCAGGGACACATCGGGCAGGGCGTGTCGTCGCGCAATTCCGAGGTGATCCACGGCGGGCTCTATTACGCGTCCGGATCGCTGAAGGCGCGGCTGTGCGTGCAGGGGCGCCGGGCGCTCTACACTTTCCTGGACCGGCACAATGTCGCCTACAAGAAGTGCGGCAAGCTGGTGGTCGCCACCAGCGACGAGGAGGTTTCGCGCCTCGACGCCATCTGGACCCAGGCCGCCGACAATGACGTTGAGGGCATGGCGCGGTTGGCGGGTGAGCAGGCCCGCGCGCTTGAGCCCGGCCTCAACGCCCATGCCGCCCTGCTGTCGCCGGAAAGCGGGGTGTTCGACAGCCACGGCTACATGCTGGCCCTGCAGGGCGAGATCGAGGCCGCCGGGGGCGCGGTGGTGATCGCCACGCCGTTCGAGGGCGCGGAAGCTCTTCCAGGCGGCGGCTTCTCGGTGCGGGCCGGCGGAGCCGAGCCCACCACCCTGACCTGCCGCCTGCTGGTCACCGCGCCGGGGCTTTCGGCCCAGGCGGTGGCGGCCCGGATCGACGGCTATCCGGCGGACCGCATTCCTGAAGGCCATTTCGGCAAGGGGATCTATTTCCGCCTGACCGGCAAGGCGCCCTTCCAGCGGCTGATCTATCCGCCGCCCATCCCCGGCGCCCTGGGCACGCACTATCGTAACGATCTGGGCGGCCAGGCGGTGTTTGGGCCCGATCTGGAATATGTTCCGTCTCCGGACTATTCGGTCGACCCGGCGAAGGCGCAGGTGTTCGCCGCCTATATCCGCAAGTTCTGGCCCGGCCTGCCAGACGGCGCCCTGACCCCCGACTATGCCGGTGTGCGGCCCAAGCTGCATGGCGCAGGCCAGCCGCAGCCCGACTTCCAGCTACGCGGCGCCGATGATCATGGCCTGGAGGGGCTGATCGCCCTGTTCGGCATCGAAAGCCCGGGCCTGACCAGCTCGCTGGCCCTCGGCGAAGAGGTCGCGGCGCGACTGCTGGCCTAGCTTTTTCCAATGGGCGCGGAGCCAGATTGAAGCTGGGCAGTTTTGGTCTGGCGCCGCGCCGTCCGGCGGACGCTACAAGAGAACGCCACGTTGACACGACCCCCTCGTCCGCAGATGGTCCGCGCGCCTCATCGCATCGGAGCCCGACCTTGACCGCCATCCTTCACGCCATGCTGGGCAAGGGGTTGGGCGGGCTCGAGCGCGTCTTCCTCGACTATCAGCCGATCCTGGAGGCCTATGCCGCCAAGCACGGCGGGACCTGCACCGGGGTAGTGCGCCGGGGCGGATCGGTTAGCGGCGCGGAAGCGATGCGCTCGCCGCCGCTGGCGGTGATGCCCGCCTTCACCGATTGGGATCCCTGGACGGTGGGCGCGGCGCGCCGGCTGGTCGAGACGGTGCGCCCGGACCTGATCCTCAGCCATGGCCAGCGGCCGGCGCGCCTCTTCGCAAGGCTGGCCCCAGCCGGCGTGGTGCGGGCCGTCTGTGTGCACAAGCCATCCTTCGACGTGGTTCCGGGAACCCATTATCTCTGCGTGGGACGCCACCTGGCCGAGCTGGCGGTGGCGCGGGGCGTACCTTCGGCTCTGGCCCACTTCGTGCCCAATGCGGTGGCCGAGCCGGCGGTCCAGGCTGATCCGTTCGCCGCGCCAGGCACGGCGATCCGCATCGTCGCGGCCGGCCGCCTGCATCCCAAGAAGGGCTTTGACGTCCTGATCCGCGCCATCGGCCTGCTGCGCGCGCGCGGCCTGGACGTGGTCTGCGACATCGCCGGCGAAGGTGAGGAGCGGGCGCATCTGGAGCACCTGATCGCCGAGCTGGACCTGGGCGCCGCTGTCAGCCTGATCGGCTGGACCGCCGATATCTCGACCTTCCTCGCGATGGGCGATCTCTTCGCCTTCCCCTCGCATCAGGAGGGCTTCCCCCTGGCGTTACTGGAAGCCATGGCCGTGGCTCTGCCCGTCGTCTCCTCGGCCATTGATGGCCCGGTCGAGATGGTTGCGGACGGCGAAACCGGCCGTCTGGTTTCGCCAGATGATCCCGCCGCCTTGGCCGACGCGCTTGCCGATCTGATCGCCAGGCCTGACGTGGCGCGAACCCTGGGGGAACGCGCCCGCGAGACCGTCCTGCGCGATTACGGCTCTGCGCGCCTGGCGCGACGTCTTGAAGCGGTCCTTGACCGGATGCTTGCCCGGGGTTGATGCCCCGGCCGCTTGGGCGTATGACCCCGCTCCGTCCTGGGACGGTTGGGTAGCTCAGATGGTTAGAGCGGTGGATTCATAACCCACAGGTCGGCGGTTCGATCCCGCCTCCAACCACCAGGACGGTCTTCCAGCACCCTTCACCCCGCCACCGGAAACACCCGCGTCTGCTTGACCACGCCATAGGCGAAGCTGGTGTCGATCGAGGCGATGCCGGGGATGGCGTGCAGCTTGCGGCGGATGAAATCCTCATAGGCCTCCAGGCTCTCGACGATCACCCGGAGCAGATAGTCGTCGCCGCCGGCCAGCAGGAAGCAGTCGAGGATCTGGTCGATCCGCGCCACCTGGTCCTCGAAGCCCTTGACCACGTCCTGGCCGTGACGGTCCAGGCGCACGCGGATGAAGACGGTGATCGGCAGACCGTAAGCCTTCTGATCGACCAGGGCCGTGTAGCCGGTGATCACCCCCTCGGCCTCCAGATTGCGCAGTCGGCGCAGGCAGGGGGACGGCGACAGGTTCACCCGGTCGGCCAGGTCCTGATTGGTCAGGCGCCCATCCTTCTGCAGTTCGCGGATGATCTGCCGGTCCTTGGCGTCCATTGGGCGCTCCTTGAGTGGATTCTGCCAATCTAGTCACCAGATCTGGCAGACTTGGCAATCTTCCATCGCCTGATCCGCGCGAACCTGTCCAGGCAACAGGGAGTAGGGTTCATGACGCACGATCTTGGCGAAGCGGGCTTTTCGACGCGGGCGATCCACGCCGGCTATGATCCGGCCGACGAGCACGGCGCCCTGACGCCCCCCGTCCACCTGACCTCGACCTTCGCCTTCGACAGCGCCGAGGCCGGCGGCGAGATGTTTGCCGGCACGCGTCCGGGGCATTTCTATTCCCGGATTTCCAACCCCACCACCGACCTGCTGGAGCGCCGCGTGGCCTCGCTGGAGGGCGCCGAGGCCGGCGTCGCCACGGCCTCGGGCATGGGCGCGATCACGGCGGTGATGTGGAGCTTCCTGCGATCGGGCGACGAGGTGGTTACTGACAAGACCCTGTATGGCTGCACCTTCGCCTTCATGCGCGACGGGCTCTCGCGGTTCGGGATCACCGTCACCCAGGTCGACATGACCGATCTGGACGCCCTGGCGGCGGCGGTGTCTGACAAGACCCGGATCATCTATTTCGAGACCCCGGCCAATCCGAACATGCGGCTGGTCGATATCGCCGGCGCGGCCAAGGTGGCGCGCGCCTGCGGGGCCAAGCTGATCGTCGACAACACCTACGCCACGCCCCTGCTGACGCGGCCGATCGAGCTTGGGGCCGATATCGTCGTGCACTCGGCCACCAAGTATCTGGGCGGTCATGGCGACCTGATCGGCGGCATCGCGGTCGGCGGTGTCGAGGACATGGCCCGGGTGCGGCTGACCGGGGTCAAGGACATGACCGGGGCGGTGATGTCGCCGTTCACGGCCTTTCTGGTGATGCGCGGCCTGAAGACCCTGGCCCTGCGCATGCGCCAGCACTGCGCCAGCGCCGCCAGGGTTGCGGCCTGGCTGGAGGCCCATCCCGCCGTGACGCGGGTGTTCTATCCGGGGCTGAAGAGCTTTGCCCAGCACGACCTGGCCCAGCGCCAGATGGCTTTGCCGGGCGGGATGATGGCGTTTGAGCTGGCCGGTGGGCACGACGCCGGGGTGGCGATGATGAACCGCCTGGCCCTGATCCGCCGGGCCGTGTCGCTGGGCGACGCCGAGACCCTGATCCAGCACCCGGCCAGCATGACCCACTCGACCTATAGCGCCGAAGAGCGCGCCCTCGCCGGCATCGGGGAAGGGCTGGTGCGGCTGTCAATCGGGCTGGAGGATGAGGCCGATATCCTGGCTGATCTGGCCGGCGCGCTCGAGACGGCGCCTTCGCCGGTCCTCGCCTGACGGCCCCAAAAGGTTAATGCCGCCGGCGCCATGATCCAGGGCGTCGACGGGGGTCGACTATCCGACAAAACCGACTGGTTTCAGAGGCTTGTGCGAGACGTATGGTCGCGGGCGCGACAAAAGCGCCGCGTCTGCACGGCCGATTAACCGCGCCATGCGTTTATGCAATCATGTCGAAGTACGCGTCAGGCGGAGAAGGTGATCGGCGGGGCGCGCCCCGTCTGGCGACCCAAAGGGCAGGAAAACTGCTCTGCGGCGCCTTCGCCTGGGATTGCACAATCCGCGACGTCTCTGATGGGGGCGTTCGGGTCCAGATGCTGGCAGGCGTCACGCCGCCCGCAAAGGTTCAGCTTGTCGATCTGACGGCCGGCCTGGCTCACGATGTCCAGCTGGCCTGGCAGAAGGACCGCGAGGTGGGCCTGAGAATCCTCAAGACCCACGATCTGCGCGGCTTAACCCACGCTTCGGCGCGGACGGCCAAGAATATCTGGGCGGCGTCCCAGGCGCGGGCCTCGGCCAGCTAGCCTGGCGCTTGAGATACAAAAAGACCCCGACAGCCACCCGTCGGGGTCCCCTTGATCATACGTCCAGCAATGGGCTCAGGCGGCGGTGTCGCTGCGACCCGCATCGTCGGCCATGGCCCGGACCAGGTCGAGAACCTGACGACGCACACGACCGCGCGCGATGCGCGGGAACACTTCGGCCAGCTCCAGGCCCTCCGGCGTGGTCAGGAACTCCTGCACCACGCGCTCGGCGTGCAGGCCGACGTCATCAACGTCAGAGCCGCCCATCGGGTCAGCCAGACCGTCAAAGAAGAACGACACGGGCACCTGCAGCGTCTTGGCGATCTCGTAGAGTTTTGAGGCGCTGACGCGATTGGCGCCGCGCTCGTACTTCTGCACCTGCTGAAAGGTCAGGCCCAGGGAATCGGCCAGTTGCTCCTGGCTGACGCCCAGCAGTTTGCGGCGCATCCGAACGCGCCCGCCGACATGCAGATCGACCGGATTGGGTCGCCGGCCCTCGGTTTCTTCGCTCATATTTCGCCTCCAGTGGTTGTTTGTGCAACATGACACGACCGTGACGGCGGCGAAAGTCAGGCGCGGCGTTAGGTCGCGCAAGTTGCGATTCTGTCCCCAAGATGGGTTTTCACTATCGCTTTCAGAGAGTTACGCGTTTGGCTATGCGTGCAAAACGCGAGGTAGCGCTCCCTCGCGCTCGGCCCAGATTCGGCGGGCCTGGCTGGACCGGTCGTACAGGCGAAAGAGGGTCTCGGCGGCCAGGGTTTCGTCGCGCTGGGCGCCCGCCGAAAACTGGGGCGTCATGGCGCGCTTCACTTGCCGTTGCACGGCGCCCAGATCGCCGAACGCGAACATGTCCAGGGCATCCACGTGATAGCCGATCGACCCCTCGCGGCCCAGGGCCTCAAGCACGCGGTTGAGCAGGGCGCGCGACAGCATGATCTCTGACCCGGCGACCACGCCATAGGCATAGGGCCGGGGCAGGCCGACCAGACGCGTATCGATGGGTGAGTTCATGATGCCCGGATAGAGCTGCATATCGATCATGCCAACGAAGCGACTGACGCCATGCGCCAGGCCCAGTTCCATCGCCGCCGCCCAGGCTTCGAACACCCGCTCGCCACGCCCGGCGCCCTTGCGACGGCGATAGGCTTCCGTCGTGAACAGGCGGCTGGCCTCCCAGATGTCTGGACCCTTCTTGGGCGACTCGTCCGGGGCGATCAGGTGCGGGAACTTGTCGGCCAGCATGCAGCGATCATCGGTCGGGCGCAGGCGCAGACCGACCTCCAGCGCCATGGCGTCATCAAAGCCGAGCAGATAGATGGCGCGGCTGTCGTCATAGTCGTCGATCTCGCCACCATCCAGGACGACCAGGTCCACCCAGCCATTCTTTTCGACGCACTGGAGCCGACGCTGCTCATGCATCGCCCACAGTTGCGGGCCGTACAGATGACGATTTTCAGACGTGACGACATGGATCATGACCGTTTCCCCCAGGAAGTGACGGTCGCGACTAGGTGTCAGGTTCTGGCGCGCTGGCGATAGGCCAAACGGCCTATGCCGGGCGCCGGGGGCTGTTTGCGAGGGGCAGGAGGTGTTGTGTCTTCGCGTCGGGCTCAGACGGAGGCAAGGTCTGCTTGGGGTGGGTTGCTGAAACCGGCGCCCGCCTGGAATTTTGCGTGGTAAAGCTCACGAGTGTCGCCACAAACTCCCATTGTCGATCACCCGCGAGTTCGAAGCTGGCTGGAAATCCGGGAGCCGCTGGAGCGGCAGCTGGAACCACTTGGACACGCCGCGCTGAAGGCGCTTCGGCTTTCGTCAGGCGAACGGGTTCTCGACATAGGCTGTGGAATTGGCGGGACGCCGGCTGCGCTGGCGGCGGCCGTCGGGACGCGGGGCGACATTGTCGGCCTGGAACTATTGCAGGCCGCTGTCCAAGTCGCTGAACGTGATCCTAGTCTGCCTGAGAACGTTAGTTTCGTGTGCGGCGACGCACAGGATTATCCCTTCGAGACCGGATCATTCGACGCGGTGTTCTCGCGGTTCGGCGTCAT
Source organism: Caulobacter sp. 32-67-35 (assembly GCA_002280875.1). Classification (GTDB taxonomy): domain Bacteria; phylum Pseudomonadota; class Alphaproteobacteria; order Caulobacterales; family Caulobacteraceae; genus Caulobacter. Next base: position 13,251 of record NCEV01000083.1, read on the forward strand.
GTTCTTTGCCGATCCAACAACTGCCTTTCGCAACGTGAAGAGAGCGCTTCGGCCAACCGGGAGGCTCGGGTTCGTCTGTTGGCGAAGGTTCGAGGAGAACGAACTGGACCACCTGCCGCTTCGGGCCGCCGCGCCGCATCTGCCGCCGAAGCTGGTGAGCGAGACCACTAGTTCTGGTTGGTTCTCGTTTTCAGATTCGGGCTGTGTTCGCGCGATACTTGGGAACGCTGGGTTCGTCGATGTCGAAATGACGCCGCACGACGAACTCGTCAGCAGCGGAAGCTTGAGAGCGATGGTGGACGTTTGCTCACGGGTAGGCGCGCTTGGGGCCATCCTTCGGGACCATCCCCATCTGAGTTCCAAAGCCATATCAGCGCTGGAACGCGCCTTGATCGAACGAGATGGCCCGGCCGGACCTGAACTTCGAGCCGCCACCTGGATCGTCACAGCCCGAGCAGGTGGCTGAGGCGCAGGAACGTCCGACTAGGATCGGAAGCGGTCTTTGCCTTCCCTCCCACAAGCGGACGCCCCGCGTCCCGCTCATCCTTGAATCTCTTGGAGGCTGCAGCGTGCCGGTCTGTCCAGGTC
>NCEV01000084.1 GCA_002280875.1 Caulobacter sp. 32-67-35
TATCGGCCCCTCCGCCAACTGCCCGCTTGGCGTTGGCGCGCCAAGCGGGCGTCCCGGAAGACTGGCGCAGCTTACGACAAATGCTCACAGACAAGGGGTCGCACTGCCGACCGCCCACAGTCCAAACCGAAAGCCGTTTCGCGGCTGATTCTACCTTCAACCCCTCATCCGACCTGCTTCGCAGGCCACCTTCTCCCGCAGGGGGATAAGGAACCAACGCCCCTAAATCCCCTCTCAGAAAAACTGCACCAATCTTTGTTGCTGATCCTCTGGCGAGTCTGAAAAGCGACATTACGTAATCGCTACAGGTTCAGTTTCTAAACAGGGGATTTCCTCATGACCACGGTCGCCATCATCTATCATTCCGGTTACGGCCACACCGCCGTCCTCGCCGACAAGATCGCCCAGGGCGTCCGTGACGCCGGCCAGACCCCGGTGCTGCTGCATATCGAAAGCGCCACCCAGGACTTCGGTCCCATCCTCGAAGCCGCCAGCAAGGCCGACGCCATCGTCTTCGGCGCGCCCACCTACATGGGCGACGTCTCGGGCGTGTTCAAAGTGTTCGCCGACGCCACCTCGGCCGTGTTCGCCACCGGCGGCTGGAAAGACAAGCTGGCCGCGGGCTTCACCAATTCGCACAGCTTTTCCGGCGACAAGGCCCACGCCCTGGCCAGCCTGACGATCCTGGCCGCCCAGCACGGCATGAACTGGATCAATCTGGGTCTGGCCCCGCCTTCGGTCACCGCCGCCGAACGCGGCCCCGATACGCTTAACCGCGTCGGCTCGTTCATCGGCCTGGCGGCCCAGAGCGACAACGCCTCGCCCGAGATCACCCCGCCGGCCGGCGACCGCGAGACCGCCCGCCTGCTGGGCGAGCGCGTCGCCAAGGCCGCCCTGCGCTGGACGCAAGGCGCCGACGTCGTGCTCGACAAGGCGGCTTAAGGCCCACTCGCTCGTTGCGTTCTCCCCGGCGAGTTGAGCCGTCACGAGCGTGAGCCCGCGCCGTGATCCGAAGGGGCGCCGATCCCCCGGCGCCGCTTCCCCCTTTCGGTTCTCTTGAACCAAATCGGCTGGCGTGCTGGTCTCCGGCGGGATTTCGCTTTCGCATTGGATACCGCTTCATGGCCCGCCGTCTCGCCCTGATCACCGGCGCCTCCGCCGGCATCGGAGCCGCCTTCGCCCGTATCCTGGCCAGCCATGGCTATGACGTAGCCCTGACCGCGCGCCGCGCCGACCGCCTGGAAGCCCTGGCGGCCGAGATCCGCCTGCGCTTCGGTGTCGAGGCCTACGCCATCCCCGCCGATCTGGCCGACCCCGCCGGGGTGGACGCCGTGCTGGCCGGGGTTGAGGCTCAGGGCCGGGTGGTCGACGCGCTGGTGAACAACGCCGGCTACGGTCTGCCCGGGACCTACGCCACCACCAGTTGGGCCGATCAGGGCAAGTTCCTGCAGGTGATGCTGACCTCGGTCTGCGAGCTGACCCATAAGGTGCTGCCGGGCATGGTTGAGCGGCGCTTTGGCCGCATCGTCAATGTCGCCTCGCTGGCGGGCCTGGTCCCCGGCGCGGCCGGCCATACCCTGTATGCGGCGACCAAGGGCTTCCTGGTGAAGTTCTCCCAGAGCCTGCATCTGGAGAACCTGTCCACCGGCGTGCACGTCAGCGCCCTGTGCCCGGGCTTCACCTATTCGGAATTCCACGATGTCAACGGCACCAGGGCCCAGGTCAGCCAGTCCCTGCCCGAATGGCTGTGGCTTGGGGCCGACGAAGTGGCCGCCGCCGGCTACGAAGCCGCCGAGGCCAACCGCCCGGTCTGCGTGCCCGGTGCGCCCAACAAGACCATCGCGGCGATCGCCAAACTCCTGCCGGACGACTGGGCGCTGGCCTTGATGGCCAACCAGGGCGGGCGGTTCCGGAAGGTCTGAATCCTTCTCCCCTTGCGGGAGAAGGATCACTTGGCTTCCGCGTAAGGGGCCGCCGCGTCCGGTCGCACCAGGCCACGCGTGGCGTCGCCGATGCCGACCAGGATGAACTGCACCGCCAGGGCGCACAGGATCAGGCCCAGTACCCGCACCACGATGCTCATGCCGATCCGGCCCAGAACCTTGCTGATCAGCGGCGAGGCCCAGAAGGTCAGCACCGTCACCAGCGACACCGCCGCGATCACCGCCACGCCCAGGGCCATGCCGGCCGCGCCGAACGGCTTGGCCTCGGCGGCGTAGATGATCACGGTCGAGATCGAGCCCGGGCCGATCAGCAGCGGCATGGCGAACGGCACGATCAGCCGCTCGAACCGCGCCTTGGCGTAGACCCGCGGCGACTGGCCCTCGATGCCCTCGGCCGCGTCGGCGAACATGGTGGTGAAGTCGTCGCGCACCATGTCCAGGCCCAGAATGAACAGGATGATGCCGCCGGCGATGCGGAAGGCCGGCATCGAGATGCCGAAGAAGGCCAGCAGGCCCACCCCGGTGAAATAGAAGAAGACCAGAAAGGTCACCATGAACAGGCCGATATAGACGGCCACCATGCGGCGGCCGGCGGCGGCCGCGCCCAGCGTGGCGGCGGCGAACAGCGGCACGTTGCCGATCGGGTCGATCAGGGCGAACAGGGCGACGAAGAAGTTGACGGCAAGTGTGGCCTCGGTCATTCGACGTCCCTACCTTTCAACGCGTTTGAAGCTTCACCCTAGTTCCTAGGGCGGACGCGCACGCGCGCCAACCCCTGGGGGTAACCATGACCGCCGATCCGCGCCTGATCATCCCGCTGGACCTGCCCACCGTCGACGAAGCCCGCGCCATGGTCGAGCGGCTGGGCGACAGCGTCAGCTTCTACAAGATCGGGCTGGAGCTTCTGGCGACCGGCGGCATGGGCCTAGCCGGAGAGCTGAAGGCCCAGGGCAAGCAGGTCTTCCTCGACTGGAAACTGCACGACATCGGCGCGACCGTGGAGCGCTCGGCCCGGGTGCTGGCCGGCGCCGGCTGCGACCTGCTGACCGTCCACGCCGAGCCGCAGGTGATGCGCTCGGCCGTGCTGGCGCGCGGCGCCTCGGACCTGAAGATCCTGGCGGTCACGGTGCTGACCAGCCTGACCGACGCCGATCTGGCCGAGATGGGCTACGCCTTCGGGGCCCGCGATCTGGTCGAGCGGCGCATCCGCCAGGCCATCGACTGCGGCGTCGACGGCGTGGTCTCCAGCCCGCACGAGGCGGCCCTGGCCCGCGAGATCGCCGGTCCGGATTTCCTGGTGGTGACGCCGGGCGTGCGCTCCGACTGGTCGGCGAAGAACGATCAGGCCCGCGCCGCGACGCCAGCCGACGCCCTGCGCGCCGGCGCCAGCCATCTGGTCTGCGGGCGCCCGATCACGGCGGCGACCGACCCGCGCGAGGCTGCGCTGAAGGTGATCGCGGAGATGGCGGGGGTTTGATGCGGTAGCTGCTCCCCCTCTGGGGGAGCTGTCGCGGAGCGACTGAGGGGGCCATCTCGGCATAAGCCGTGCTGACCCCCTCCGGCCCTCTGGGCCACCTCCCCCAGAGGGGGAGGAGCTACTTCACCACCAGCGCCACACCCCGCGCCCGGGGATCAGCCTCCGGAACCGGCGTCCGGCCCACCACCTGAATCGCCTCGATGTCGCCATTGTAGTCCTGCATCTCGATCACATAGCCGCGCGCTTCCAGCGCCGACTTCAGCGCCTCCGACGGCGGGGCATAGGGCTCGAAGAAGATCGTGTCCTTGGGCAGAAGCTGGTGGTGAAAGCGCTGGGCCTTCTGGGCGTCGGCCAGCGACAGGCCGTGGTCATAGACGGCGGCCAGAACCTGGAACACCGACGTGAAGATCCGCGAGCCGCCTGGCGTGCCGATCACCATCACCACCTGGCCATCCTTGGTCAGAATGGTCGGGGTCATCGACGACAGCGGCCGCTTGCCCGGCGCGATGGCGTTTGCCTCTCCGCCGACGACGCCAAACATGTTCGGCGCGCCCGGCTTGGCCGAGAAGTCGTCCATCTCGTTGTTGAGCAGGAAGCCCGCCCCCTCGACCACCACGCCCGACCCGAACCAGCCATTGATCGTATAGGTGTTGGAGACGGCGTTGCCCCATTTATCGACAATCGAGAAATGGGTGGTCTGCGGCCGCTCCAGCCCGGGCTTGACCGAGGAGGTCGGCGAGGGCTTGTCCGGATCGATCCCAGCGGCGCGGCGGGCCATATAGTCCGGCGCGATCAGGGCCTGGACCGGCACCGTCACGAACGCCGGATCGCCCAGATATTCGGCCCGGTCGGCGAAGACCCGCTTTTCGATCTCCGACACCAGATGCATGTACTGCGGGCTGTTCAGCGGGACGCCCGCGAACAGCTTGCCGGCCTCCTGCTTCATCAGCAGCAACTGCATCAGGGCGATCCCGCCCGAGCTGGGCGGCGGGGCGGTGATCACGTTGTAGCCGCGCCAGTCCGCCTGCAGGGGCTCGCGCCAGACGGCCTTGTAAGCCGCCAGATCGGCCTTGGTGATCAGGCCCTTGATCGGCCCGCGATCCATCTGGGCCACCAGCAGGTCGGCGGTCCTTCCCTCATAGAAGGCCTTGTCGCCATCCGTCGCGATGCGGGTCAGAACCTCGGCCAGGGCCGGCTGGCGGAACATCTCGCCCGCCTTCAGTCCCCCGAAGTGGGCCTCGAAATTGGTCTTGGCCAGCGGCGCGCGGCTGCCGTCCAGGATGCCGATCAGCTGCGGCGTGACCAGGAAGCCGTCGCGGGCGTAGCGGATCGACGGCGCCAGCACCCTCGCCCAGGGCAGCTTGCCAAAGCGCTGGTGAGCCATGGCCATGCCGCGCACAGTGCCCGGGGTGGCGACGGCCAGATTGCCGTACATCGACCGCTCGGCCACCGGCTCGCCGTCTGGGCCCAGGAACATGTCGGCCGTCGACGCAGCCGGAGCGGTCTCGCGGTAGTCGAGGAAGTAGGGCTTGCCGTCGACCTGCAGGGTCATGAATCCGCCGCCGCCCAGATTGCCGGCCTCGGGATAGGTGACCGCCAGCGCAAAAGCCGTGGCCACCGCCGCATCGACGGCGTTGCCGCCGGCTTTGAGGATCTCCTCGGCGGCCAGGGCGCCATAGCGGTCGGGCGAGGCCACCGCGCCCGCCGTCAGGACCGGCCTGGGGCTGGCCAGGGCCGGCGCGGCGACCAGCAGCAGGGCAGCGAGGACCGCGCGAAAACGGACGAACAGACGCAAGCGACGGCCTCCTTCAAACTGAAGGGCTCACGTTAGCCGATCACGGCGGCGGTAGAAGCCTGGCCTTGCGCCGGCGGTCAGAAATCGACCGCGACGCCTTTTCTTTCCCAATCGCCGAACCGCGTGGGCTCTGGGCCATCACGGCCGCCTTTTTCCTCGGCCATCGCCACCGCGTCAGCTGCGGCGCGGCGCGCGGCGGCCTCCTCCAGCGCACGGCGCGCGGCGGGGGGCAGTTCCTTGTCGGGGGCGGCCCCGAGATCATTGGGAAGCGGAGTGTTTTCAGTGTCGGACATGCGCCTTCCTAGCATGAAGACCGCGTCAAATCATCCAAACCCCTTGCGCTCGCCGTCGCCTCGGGGCACGGCGGGGCGGTGAACCAGGAACTCAATGACGGCCTGCCCGCCCGGGAAGCCGCGCTTACCCTCATCGACGCGGCGCTGTCGCGTCGCGGCGGCATCGACGAAGCTGCTTCGGCCCACGGCTTCCGCTTTCTGGAGCCGCGCGAGCGCGCGTTTGCCCGCGCCCTGGCCATGGCCACGCTGCGGCGCCTCGGCCCCATCGACCGCGCCCTGTCGGCAAAGCTTCAGAAGGAGCCGCCGCCCCGCGTGCGCAACCTGCTGCGCCTGGGCGTCGTGCAGGCCTTCTATCTGGACGTGCCCGCCTTCGCGGCCGTCGCCACCAGCGTCGAGATGGCCGGAATCAACAAGACCAGCCGCCCGTTCAAGGGCCTGGTCAACGCCGTGTTACGCGGCCTGCTGCGCGACGGTCCGCCGTCCGACGATCCCGAACAGCTGGCCCCGCCGTGGCTGTTCGCCCGCTGGAGCGGCGCCTGGGGTCTGGAGACCGCCCGCGCCGTCGCCCTGGAGATTGCCAACGAACCGGCCGCCGACCTCTCCCTGAAAGACCCCAGCCTCGCAGAATCCTGGGCCGCGCGCCTGGAGGGCGAGATCCTGCCCGGCGGGACGCTGCGCGCCAGCCGCAAGGGCGATGTCGCCGCCTGGCCGGGCTTCGAGGAAGGCGGTTGGTGGGTGCAGGACGCCGCCGCCGCCATCCCCGCCCGACTGCTGAACGTCAAACCCGGCGAGACCGCCGTCGACCTGTGCGCCGCGCCCGGCGGCAAGAGCCTGCAGTTGGCGGCCGCCGGCGCGCGCGTCGTCGCCGTCGACCGCTCGGCCGCCCGGCTGGAGCGTCTGGCCGACAATTTCAAGCGCATGAACCTCACCGCCGAGGTCGTGGCCGCCGACGCCGCGGCCTGGGACGATGCCCGCACCTTCGACGCCGTGCTGCTGGACGCGCCCTGCTCGGCAACCGGCACCTTCCGCCGCCACCCTGATGTGCTGTGGGCCGCGCGACCCGGCGACGTGGCCAGCCTCGCCGCCGTCCAATCGCGTCTGCTCGACGCCGCCGCCGACAGGATCAAGGTCGGCGGACGCCTGGTCTATTGCGTCTGCTCGCTGGAACCCGAAGAGGGCGAGGCCCAGGTCGAGGCCTTCCTGACCCGGCGGCCCGACATGCGCCTGGATCCGGTCACCTCGGGCGAGGCCGGGGCGCCGGCCGCCAGCCTGACGGCGCGCGGGACCCTGCGTCTGCTGCCCCATCAGCTGGATGGCGGTCAGGACGGCTTCTTTGCGGCCAGGTTCGTCAGGCACGGTTAGAGGGCAGGCGCGACCATGCGCTCGCTTGTCCCACGTCGCGACGCCGGCTAAGCCAAAGGCATGACCGCCGCACCGCTCATCGCCCCGTCCATCCTCGCCTCCGACTTCGCCAAGCTGGGCGCGGAGGTCGCCGCGATCGAGGCGGCCGGCGCCGACTGGGTGCATGTCGACGTGATGGATGGCCACTTCGTGCCCAACATCACGCTGGGCCCCGACATCGTCAAAGCGATCCGGCCTCATGCCAGCATCCCCTTCGACGTCCACCTGATGATCAGCCCGGCGGACCCTTATCTCGAGGCCTTCCGCGCCGCCGGGGCCGACATCATCAGCATCCATCCCGAGGCCGGTCCGCACCTGCACCGTTCGCTCAAGCGTATCCGCGAGCTGGGCGCCAAGGCCGGGGTGGTCTTCAATCCCTCGACCAGCATCGACCATGTCGAGTGGATCCTGGAGGATGTCGATCTGCTGCTGGTCATGTCGGTGAACCCCGGCTTCGGCGGTCAGAGCTTCATTCCCGGCCAGCTGCGCAAGGTGGAAGCCCTGCGCAACATGGTCGACAAGGCGGGCCTGGATATCATCATCGAGGTTGACGGCGGCGTCACCCCGGCCACGGCGCCCCAATGCGTCTCCGCCGGGGCCACAGCCCTAGTCGCCGGCTCGGCGGTGTTCAAGGGCGGGCCCGGCGCCTATGCCGACAACATCCGCGCGCTGAAGGGCGGCTGATCGCCCTGATGGTCGCCGAACGCCCCGTTCTCGGCTTGCCAAGGCTCCCGGCGCTTCCGCGCGGCGGCGTCCTGACGCGAGCGATCGGCGCCAATATCAAGAGCCATGTCGAGCGCGAATGGTTTGGTTCGCCGCCGCACCGGCTGGCGCTATCCCTCCCCAAGCCGCGGGGCCTCGCCGCGCGTCCCCACGATCCCCGCCCGGTCGATCCAGAGCATGGCCGCAAGATCCTGGCCGGGATCATGACCCTGTCTGGCGGCGCTCTGCGGTTGGGCGAGGCGGGCGATCCCTTCGACACCCCCAGCCCGAGCCGGCGCTTCGCCCTGGCCCTGCATCGCTTCGACTGGCTGCCCGACCTGGTCGCCGCCGGCCCTGACGGCGCCCGCCGGGCTCTGCGCCTGATCGACGACTGGCGCCGGGTGTTCGGACGCTGGAACACTTTCAGCTGGAGCGGCGAGTGCCTGGAGCGTCGGGTGTTCCACCTGGCCTGCGCCACCCGCGTCCTGGCCGCCGAGGCCTCCGACGCCGAAATAGCCGACCTGTCGATGGATCTGGCCCGCCAGGCGCGCCAGCTGCTCAAGGCTTCTGACGCCCCCGAGCGGGTGCTGGAACGCGCGGTCACCGCCACTCTGGCCGGCTGTGTGCTGGCCGAGAAGCCCGGTGATCAGCTGATCGACCAAGGGCTAAGGATCATCGCCGCCCAGATCGACCGTATCGTTCTGGGCGACGGCGGCCACGCCACGCGCTCGCCTGAGGCTGGGCTGGAGCTACTGTTTGACCTGTTGACCCTCGACGACGCCCTGGGCCAGCGCGGCCGACCATCGCCTGAGGCTGTCTCGCGCGCCATCGATCGCCTGGCTTCGGCCACGCGCTTCTTCACCCTGGCCGACGGACAGCTGGCGGCCTTTCATGGCGGCGAGGCCGTGCCTGGCGCCCGTATCGCTGCCGCCCTGGCCCATGACGACGCTGGCCCGCGCCCGCCGCACTCGGCCAGCCACAGCGGCTATGAGCGGATGCAGGGCGCCAGCATCCAGGTGATGGCCGACGCCGGAACCCCGGCCACCGGCGCCCTAAGCCGCGCCGCCTGCGCCCAGCCCGCCGCCATCGAGATCGTCTGCGGCAAGGACCGGCTGATCACAAGCTGCGGCTGGAGCCCGGAGGCCGGCGGCGCCCACGCCTTCCGTCTGTCGGACGCGGCCTCCACCGTCTCGGTAGGCGATGGCTCGGCCGGCCGGCCGCTGTCGGGCTTCCGCGCTCATGCCCTGGGTCCGTGGCTGGTGGACGGGGCCACCGATGTGCAGATCAAGCGCCACGACGCCGACAACGGCGTCTGGCTGGACATCCTCCACGACGGCTGGAGGCGCCTGGGCCTGTCCCACGCTCGCCGGCTGTTCCTGGACATCAACCATGACGAGCTGCGCGGCGAGGACAGCCTGATCCCGCTAACGCCCGGCGACGCCGCCGGCCCGCGCCGCTACCTGCCCTTCGCCGCCCGCTTTCACCTCCACCCCGACGCCCGCGCCTCCATCGCCCGGGACGGCAAGAGCGTGCTGATCCGGGGGCCGTCGAATATCGGCTGGTGGCTGCGCAATGACGCGGTGGATGTGGAAATCGCCGCCTCAGCCCACTTCGACCACGGCCAGGCGCGCAAGGCCGGCCAGATCGTGCTCAAGAGCCAGGTGCGGCCAGAGGTCGGGGCAAAGATCCGGTGGAAGCTGACGCGGGCGGAGGGGTAGGCGATGGCGTTCGGGCGCCGCGCTCCACTGGACCTCGGCCGCGCGCGCCCTTTGCGCCGTCATTCCAGACCAGAATGACAGGAACGCGACCGAGCGTTTGACGCCGCTGCATCCGCCCAATCGGGCGCCCGCCAAGCCTTCCCGCCGCACGGTCGCCGGCCTATGTTCCGGCCATGACCGACACCGCCGCGCCCGCCGATTCCGCCCCTGCCTCGACCCTCACCCAGGACGGCCCCGCCGTGCGGCTGTTCCTGGTGGATGGCTCGGCCTATCTGTTTCGCGCCTATCACGCCCTGCCGCCCCTGACCCGCAAGAGCGATGGCCTGCCGGTGGGGGCAGTGCAGGGTTTCTGCAACATGCTGTGGAAGCTGCTGCGCGACATGCAGGGCGATGCGCCCACCCATCTGGCGGTGATCTGGGACCACTCGGAAAAGACGTTCCGCAACCAGCTGTACGACAAGTACAAGGCCCACCGCCCGCCGCCGCCCGAGGACCTGATCCCGCAGTTCCCGCTGGTGCGCGAGGCGACCCTGGCGTTTGGCGTGCCGTCCGACAAGGACCTGATGCAGCTGGTCGGCGACGGGGTTTCGATGTTCGACCCGATGAAGGGCCTGCGCATCGACCGCGAGCAGGTGTTCGAGAAGTTCGGCGTCTATCCGGAAAAGGTGGTCGATGTTCAGGCCCTGTGCGGCGACAGCGTCGACAATGTGCCTGGCGCGCCCGGCATCGGCATCAAGACCGCCGCCCAGCTGATCAACGAGTATGGCGATCTGGACACGCTGCTGGCGCGGGCCGGCGAGATCAAGCAGCCCAAGCGCCGCGAGACGCTCATTGAGTTCGCCGACCAGATCCGCCTGTCGCGGGCCCTGGTGCAGCTGGACTGCGACACGCCCCTGCCCGAGCCGATCGATGATTTGACCGTGCGCGAGCCCGACAAGGTGGTGCTGGCCGACTTCCTGGAACTGATGGAGTTCCGCTCCCTGGCCCGCCGGGTGGGCGACGGCAACGCCTCGGCCGCGCCGCGCACGCTTGACCGCCCGCCGGGCCCCGCGCCGAGTGCGCCGGTGGCCAGCATCTCCTATGCGAGCGCCGCCGCCCGCGCCGCCGCCGCGCCGGTCGCCGAGCCGGCCGCCATCGATCACGCGGCCTATGTGCGCATCCAGGATATCGAGACCCTGAACGCCTGGGTCGCCAAGGCCACGGCCAAGGGGATCGTAGCGTTCGACACCGAGACCGACGCCCTGTCCTCGGCGACGGCCGGCCTGTGCGGCGTGTCGCTGGCGATCAATCCGGGCGAGGCCTGCTACATCCCGGTCGGCCATTGCGAGAAGGACGGCCTCGCCCTGGAGGCCGCCGCCGATCTGGTGCAGATCCCGCTGGACGAAGCGATAGCGGCCCTGAAGCCGCTGCTGGAAGATCCGGCGGTGCTGAAGATCGCCCAGAACGCCAAGTACGACATCGCCGTCCTGGCCCGGCATGGCATCGACGTGGCGCCGATCGAAGACACCATGCTGATCAGCTATGTGCTGGAGGCCGGCTTGCACGGTCACGGCATGGACGAGCTGTCAGAGCTGCATCTGGGCCA
>NCEV01000085.1 GCA_002280875.1 Caulobacter sp. 32-67-35
GCGGTGTTGCGCGCCATGCTGGTCAGGCCATCGCCGCGACGGGCTTCGGCGCGGGCCACGAGGGAGGCGCCGCCAGGGGAAGACGTAGGGGAGGGCTTGTTCGGCGCCGGCTCCGGAGGCGGCGCACCCTCGGGCGAAACGCCGCCACCGGCAGCACGACCGGCAGAGGCGGCCGGAGAGGCTGGCGATCTGGGGGACGCTGGAGCCGGGCCGGATCCTGACGGAGAACCGCCGCCGCCCGACGGGCCACCGCCACCTGAACCGCCAGAATTGATGGCGCCGGACGCGGCACGGGCCGCAGCGACTTGCCCGCCGCCGCCCACTAGGCTGCCCACGGCTCCGGCAACCGCGCGACCGGCCAGGGCCACGCCGGCGGCGCCGGCCGCCACACCGGCGGCGCCCATCAGCGCGCTGCCCGAGTTGAGCTGCGGGCCACCCGAGATCAGCGCGCCGGCGATGGCCGGAATCTTCAGCGCCAGCATCATCAGGAAGATCGCGGCCAGCAGCAGCCCGCATTCCTCCGGGACCGTGGGCTCGGGAGACAGGGTGTAACTTTCGAAGATGTTCAGGCCGACGCCGAGAATGACGCCGAGCGCCATGAACTTCAGACCGACCGAGACGACGTAGCCGATCGCCCGCTCGGCGAGAAACGAGGTCTGTGTCAGCACCCCGAAGGGGATCGTCACGAACGCGATGAGCGTCACAAGGTGGAACTCGATGATCGTGATCGCGACCTCGATCGCCAGGATGATGAAGGCGAGCAGGATCCCGATCGCCGCCACCGCTGCGACGATGATCATGTCGATATGCTGCAGCGCGCCGAAGCCGCCGTTCTGGGAGGCAAGCTCCCCGATGTACTGGATGATCTGCAGGAAGACTTTGAAGCCGGCTTCCACGGCGCGGGTCGGCGCGCTCATGAAGTCGCCGATGCTGGCGCCGCCGCCCGCTTTGAGACCGAGCTGACCAAAGCCGGTGACGACGGTCACCGTCAGGGAGTGCCAGTTCCCCACCAGCCAGGCGAAGAAGCCCACCAACAGGATTTTTCGGACGAGCGGGGCGATGACGTTCTGGGTTTCATCGACAGCCCACATGATGGCGGTGAGCACGATGCTGATGACGACGAGCGTGCCGAGAACAACCTGAACATCGCCCGAAATGACGCCGAAGCCGCTGTCGATCTGGGTCGTGAACCGAGTGATGAACTCGTCGAGCGATGATGTGCCGGCTGTCGCCATTACTAAAATGTCCTTGGATATTTCCCCTCGTTCAGAAGGTCTTGGCGGCCTTCAGGGCGCTGTCTTTTGGCTTCCAGTAGTAGGGAGAGCAGGGATCGTTTCGGTCGCGGATGTTGGGGTCCGGACACTTGCGGCCGGCCGCCGGGACCGGCTCGGCCTTCTGACCGGCCGTTGGCTGCGCGGCCTCTCGGCTGCAACCAGCAAGGCCGAGGCACATCAGAGCGGCGAGCGAGGCCGTGGTTCTCAGAGATATGACCATCAGAAACTCGTTGCCTTGGAGAGGCTGCTGCCCTGCGGCGTCCATTGGGTGGCGCGTTGGGTTTCGGCGCGAGCGGCGATGGCGCCGGCCTGCTGTTGGGCCAGGATAGTGTCCTGGGTGCGCGCCTGAGCGATGAGGATGGTCTGCAGGCCCTGCAGCTGAGTGCTCAAGGCCGCCAGAAGCTGGTTGGTGGCCTGAACGGCCGCCGTCTGGCCAGCGGCGCCCTGCGACGCGGCGACCGCGCTGTTCACGGCGCCGGCAGTCGTCGCCTGCGACCGGACCAGTTGGTTCTGGGCCGCCATCGAATCCTGCATGGTCAGCCGGCTGTTGCTCTCCCAGCTGGCCAACCTCTGACGGATCTGAGCGAAGCTCTGGCCGGTCATGTCCGACGGGTAGAGCTGCTGGAACTGCTGGGCGATGTTCTGGCTGTTGTAGCCGATGGCCTGGGCCTGCTGGAGCAGCTGGGTGGCCTGCTGATTGATCTGCGTCAGCGGCTGGGTGACGTCGGTCCCCAGCTTCTGCAGCATCGCCACCTGGTTGGTGATCTGCGACTGGAGCTGCTCGATCTGGCGCAGGCTGTTGGCGACCTGGGAGGTCATCTGGGCGATGGCGGCCGGATCGATGACCGTCATCTGCGCGCGCGCCGGCGGGGGCGTCGCGGCGGACATCCCCATCGCCAAGGCCGCGATCGCGGCCGTCGTCGACAACAACTTACGCATGGTGAGTGTCCTTCGCTGGGGGGATGGCAGAGTGGGGGAGGGGCCAGAGGCCCGCCGCGGCCGCCCGCTCAAACAGGGGTTCGGTCCGCTGCCGGAAGATCACCGCGGCGGCAAAGAGAACGAAGCCGGCCAGCATCAGGAAGAAGTTGTGGTGGAGGATCGTGCCAAAGACGGCGAAGAACCCCGGAGCGGCGAGCGCCAGGAAAAACAGCCGACGACGGCAACGGTTGGCGATCCACGCCAGGGGAAGGCGCCGGGCAAACCAGGCGAGCCGCGCGATATCGCGCGCGCTAAGCGGCGAGGGCTCCGGCCCAAGATCGCGGCCGTCGTCAGCATCCGAGACGATCGAACCATCCATCACGCCACCTTCGGATGGGCGGCGTCACGCTGGGCGGCAAGGTAGCTGGCCACGGCCGCCTGGCCCTTGGCGGCGAAGAACCGTTCGCAGAATTGCGCGGCGCCGTGCTCGGCCAGCAGCCGGGTCATAAGCTGCTGATCGCCCGGCGACGAGGATCCCACGACCGCGAGGGAGAAGGGACCAAGGCCCAGTTCGAACAGCCGGTTGCCCGACATCGACTGGTAGTAATATTCGCGCTTGGGGGTGGCGTTGGCGATGATCCGGATCTGCTGCGGATTCAGCCCGAAGCCCTGGTAAAGCTCGGCGATCTGCGGCGTCTGGGCGTCCGGATTGGGCAGGAAGACCCGGGTCGGGCAGCTCTCGATCAGCGCCGGAGCGATCGAGGACCTGGCGATGTCGGCCAGGCTCTGCGTGGCGAACACGACCGCGACGTTGAACTTCCGAAGGGTCTTCAGCCACTCGCGGATCTTCGCCGCGAACGAGCCCTGGTCGAGGAACAGCCAGGCTTCGTCGAGAATGAGCAGGGTCGGCCGACCGTCGAACCGCTTCTCCAGGGTGCGGAAGATGTAGGTCAAGACGGGAGCCAGGGCGGACTTGTTGCCCATCAGCTCGGCCATCTCGAAGGTCTGCCAGGAGCCCGCCTTGAGCGTGTTCTGGCTGGCGTCGAGGAGATGTCCGTGGGGTCCGCTCAGCGTGAAGGGCTTGAGCGCCGCCTTGACGCTGTGGTCCTGGATGGTCGCCGCCAGCAGGGTCAGGGTCCGCTGTTCGCGGGGCCCGGCGGCGAGATTACGCAGACCGCTCCAGATCTCTTCCTTGACCTGAGGGGTGATCTCCACGCCCTCGGCCGCCACGAGATCCTGCACCCACTCCTGGGTCCACGACCGATCATCGGCGGTGTCGATGTCGGCCAACGGTCGAAGAAGAAGACCTGGGCTTCGGGATAGCGGAGCCATTGCACCGCGATGGCGTTCAGCAGCACAGATTTGCCGGCGCCGGTGGGGCCAACGATCATCGTGTGGCCGACGTCGCCCTGATGCAGATCGAAGCGGAACGGCGTTGTCCCAGCCGTGCGGGTAAACATCAACGGCGGCTGGGCGCCGGCGTGGCCGCGCTTGGCGCATTCGGCCCCGAGGTGTTCATTGCGGGTCGGGCCAGGCCAGATGGCCGACATCGGCATCATGTCGCAAAGGTTCAGCGACGAGACGAGTGGCCGGCGCAGATCGGCATAGGCCTGGCCGGGCAAGCTGCCGATCCAGGCCTCGACGGCGTTGACGTCCTCGACCTTGCAGACGAAGCCGACCCGGTTGATGGCGCTTTCGACCTCGCGGACCCGGTCGGCCAGCCGGTCGGGATCGGTGTCCATCAAGGTCACCGTCGGCGTGAAGTAGCCGATCGAGGCGTAGTCGCCGCCGAGGATGGCCAGCGCCGCATCGGCGTCCATCGACTTGGCCGTGGCGTCGGGATCCTCCAGGACCGAGGGCTCCCGGGTTATGGCCTCCTTCAGTAGCGCCATGACGCCCTTGCGCTTGGCGAACCAGCGTTTGCGGACGGTGGTCACCGCCTTGCGGGCGTCCTCCTTATCGAGGGGCAGGAAGCGGCACACCCAGCGGTAGCTGATCCCCAGCTCGTTCAGGCGGTCCAGCAGGCCCGGCGAAGAGGTCGCCGGATAGGCGCGCACCGAGATGGTCCGCACATAGCTGCCGCCCAGGCGCGGCAGGAGGCCGCCCTGGAAATCGTCGTCGGTCAGGAAGGCGTCGAGATAGGCCGGGGTCTCCGGCGCCTTGACGTAGTGGCGCTTGGTGGAGATGCAGCCATGCAGATAGGTGAGTGTCTCATCGTCGGAGAGTTCGTGAACCTCCGGCATGATCGCGGTCAGGATGTCGGCGATCTGGCGCACCGTGCTGAGGAAATCGCTCAGGGCCGCGCGGTACATGCCGGCCGCGCCGCGCCCTGAAGGGGCGTTCTCCAGCAGCAGGCTCTCGGCCGTGCTGACGGCCTCCTCGGGCGGGAGGTAGGTGAAGGTGAGGAAGTAGCGGCTCTCAAAGTGCCGCTCGTGACCCTCGAACGCCTCGCGGCGCTCCTCGTCGACCAGGTCGGAGACGAGATCAGGAAACTGGCTGGCCGGGTAGTCCTGCGACGCCGCCCGTAGCGCCTCGATGTGCAGGCACCAGCGCGAACCCAGGCGGCGAAGGGCGTTGTTCAGCTGGGCGCGGGTGGCGACCAGGCCGGCGTCCGTCGAACTGGCCAGATCGGGACCCCGAAAGGCCAGGGTCTTCTGAAAGCTGCCATCCTTGTTGAGGATCAGGCCCGGACCGATCAGCGCCACCCAGGGCAAATGATCGAACAGACGATCAGCCTTGGGACGGTATTCGCGCAGGTAGAGCATGGGCTGTCCTCTGCGGTTGGGGGCCGGATCGGGCGTTGAAGTCGCCCAGATGGGCGCGGGGTAGAATTCAGTCGCGCGCCGGCGACGGGCGCGCCCGTGGTCAGGCGTCCAGGTAGGGCCGTTGGCGGATGTGCCGCCCGAGGGCGTCGAAGAAGTAGGGGTCGCGCTTGTTGAGCCAGTAGCAGGCGACGTGAATGGCCAGGCCGACGGGCAAGCCGATCAGGGGAACCTGGAGGCCCAGCGCCAGGACCGCCGTCAGAGTGCCGTTCAGCACGGCGATCATTCGCGGCACGCCCGCGATCGTCACCGGCTCCGAAAGGGAGCTGTGGAAGGCGATCTCGAAGCCCTCGACTTCGGACTGCGCCACCTCAGAACGCCGCCCCGGCGGTGAGGTTGAAGAAGGTGCTGACGAAGGTCGTGGCGGTGAAGGCGATGGCCAGCCCGAAGACGATGCCGATGCCCTTTCGCATGGCTGAGCCACCTTCGGCGAAGGCGAAGCCCAGCCCGGTCAAGACGATGGCGATGATGCCAATCGCCTTTGCGACGGGACCGGAGAGCGACTGCATCACCGTGGTGAGCGGACCCTCCCATGGCATGGCGGTGCCGCCGCCCGCAGCCCAAGCTGGAGTGGCCAGAAGCAGGCCGACGCCGGCGGCGAGCATCGCGGATTGGGCGGCGCGCCCGAAGCGAAACGGCGCGAAGGTGATATTTCGGATCAGAGTCATCGTGGGGGGCTTCCTGATGCCGAACGCCCGCGAATGCCGGGCTAATCCCACGATTGAGACCCTCACGCGCTCGGGTCAAGTGCTTTTTATATAAAAAAGGTGCGTCACGATACCTTTTGACGACTTTCGTCCGAGCAACGGCACGAATCGAACCTGAATGGCGCAGGCAGAGGGGTGGGCTCCGCAACGCGCGTATCCCTAGGGGGACTATCCCCTGCCGAAGAGGAGTGCTGTCCATGGACCACAAGGATCCGGCGATGGAGGGGAAACACTACGGCAAGCTCGCCCTGATGATCGGGCTGTCCTTCATCTCGATGTACATCCTGATGTACGCGATGGTGGACAAGCTTTCGAGCATCCACCCCAGCCTCAACCAGGCTTACATGGCCGGGTTGATGACCGCGCCGATGGTGGTGCTCGAACTCCTGCTGATGAGCATGATGTACGCTCGGCGTCGCTTGAACGCCGTGATTCTAGTGGTCAGCGTGGTCGCCGGACTGGCCTGCTTCATCGCCATTCGTCAGCAATTCCTGATCGGCGACCGGGAGTTTCTGCGCTCGATGATCCCGCACCACTCGGGGGCGATCCTAATGTGTGGCAAGGCCCCGATCCGCGACCCCGAATTGAGAAAGCTGTGCGTCGCGATCATTCAGGGTCAGCAGGCGGAAATCGATCAAATGAACGCCATGCTGAAGGCGTCACGCTGAGGCCGATTCACGCGCCCGGGCGCAGGTCCGGGTCTAGCTGGTCGATCAGCAACTTGCGGGCGCGGTAGACGCGCGTCTCGATCGTCTTGACGGAGACGCCGAGGCTCTGGGCCGCTTGCTGTTGGCTGAACCCCTCAAAGGCCGTCAGGATCAAGGCCTCCTTCAGCGCCGCCGGCAGGCGGCTGACGGCGCGGTCGAGGCGTCGCGCCTGTTCGTCTTCCAACACCGCGTGCTCGGCCCCAGGTTCAGGGTCGGCCGTTTCCAAGGCCTCGGTATCATCCAGGCCTTTTGAACCGAAGATGGCGCGCCGCACCATCATCCGGCGTCCGCGATCGCGCGCCTTGTTGATGGCGATGGTTCGCAGCCAGGCCCCGAACGAGCGGCTGGAGTCGTAGCGTTTCAGCGCGCCCCAGGCGGCGATGAAAGCCTCATGGGCGGCCTCATAGGCTTCGTCGGCGTCGCCGGTATAGCGTCGCAGCAGTCGGTAGAGCGGCTCCTTGTGTCGGCGCACCAGCAAGGCGAACGCCTTATCATCGCCCTCTGCGGCTAGGCGGGCGAGACTTGCGTCCGACTCGGCGCCATCCACGATCACCTTGCGTCGTGGGTCAGCGACTGGACCACGGTCTCGTCGAACCTCGCGGCCTGCTCCGGCGTCAGAACAGCGCGCATGGCCAAGGTGTGAACCATGGTCTCCGTCTGGAGCTCACCCATGGCGTGGTGGAAACGGTCGATCGCCGCCTGCACTTCGGGCGTATAGGCGTGCTTCTGTTGAAAGGCGCGGGCGAGCTCGGCGTTGGCGGCCCGCATCTCAGCCTCGAGCGCCTGGCGCTTGGCCTCATGCTCCCGCTCGATCCCGGCGATGCGCGCGTGCTGTTCGCTGCTGAGGCCAAGCTTTTCGTGCACCAGCTCATGGAGCGGCGTGGGCTGCTTCATGCGGTGCATGACAAACTGCGCACCGCCCCACACACCGATGGCGGCGACCAGCACCGACATCACGAGCGTCAGCAGCATGCTGCGCATCAGGCTCACTCGCGGCCCTCCAGCAGCGTCGAAGGCGCGAGATTGGCGGCCACGGAGAAGGTGCCGTAGGGGTGGGGCCCGACAAGCGCCGACGCGGCGACGGCGCCGCCCGCGGTGACGCCCATGGCGAGCGCGAGGCCGACCGAGGCGACACGAACCGGCGCCAAGGCCGCCAGGGTTCGCACCTCGCGACGCCGGTGCGCGATGCTGCGCCCGACCTCGCCATCAAGGCCGTCCAGGGATCGATCGGTGGGACTTGCCGCCAATCGCGCGACAAGTTCGTCCAGGCGTTCACTCATGTACAAGTCCTCAGGCGTCCCTGAAGACTATACGTGCCAGACCACGACCAACCCCTAAAGGCCCATCGACTTGGCGCCGGCCGAAGGGCCCTCAGCCGCCGTGCGACTTCAGCCAGCTCTCCATCTCTGCGATACCCTTGGTGTTCTCGTCGATGGTCTTCTGGGCCAACCGCTTGGCTTCGGCGTCCGTGCCGTGGCGGAGCTGGATCTGGGACATCTCGATAGCGCCGCGATGGTGAGCGATCATCTTGCGCGCGAAGGTCTGGTCGGCCGTGGCCCCCTTGGCCGTCATCATCGCCTGGTCCATCTTCTTCATGACGGCCATGTAGTCGTTCATGGCCATCATGTTGTGGTCGCCCGATTGGGCTGACGCGGTCGCCACCCCAAGGGTCAAGGCAATCGCCACAGCAAGGAACGTGGTCTTACGGATCATCATCGAGACTCCTGGGTGTCGAACGCCCATCGCGCCAGACCTTGAGAACTCCAACCGTCCAAACCTCCCTTTGTTGCATCCGCGTCGACCGCTAAAACCTTCCAATCATTAGAACTTTTCCGATTTCTAGGCCCTCGCGCAGAGCTTCCGCGCTTAGTTTCAGGGACGCGCTCGACCTGATGCGTATCCCTGAAGGAGGCGGAGCCTTGACCTTCCAACTGTGGGAAGGATTAAGGCTGGGCGTGGTCGCCGCGCGGCCGGGGAGAGTTGCGCCAGGAGGCGGGATGAATATCGGTCAAGCCTCGAACGCCTCCGGCGTCACCGCCAAGATGATTCGCTACTATGAGCAGATCGGCCTCGTTCGACCGGCAGACCGCACCGACAGCAATTATCGCAGCTTCGGCGAACGCGACATCAACGACCTGCGGTTCATCAAGCGGGCGCGCTCGCTGGGCTTCTCCGTCAAAGAAATCACCAGCCTCCTCTCGCTGTGGCGGGACCGGGCCCGGCCCAGCCGCGAGGTGAAGGGCATCGCCGACGGCCACGTCGCCGATCTGCGAAGCCGCATCGCCGAGATGCAGGCCATGGCCGATACGCTGAGCGCGCTGTCCGACTGCTGCGCCGGAGACGACAGGCCGGACTGCCCGATCCTCAGCGACCTCTCCGGCGACAAGCCCGCCAAGGGCCCAGCGCAGAGCCCCAGCTGATGCGATCCTGGTGGCTGGTGGGACTGGCTATGCTGCCGACCGCAAGCCTCGCCGCGCCAACGGATTATCGATTCGAAGCCGTCACCGACACAGTTGTGCGCGGCGCCGGGGTGCCGCTTCGCGTGCGCGCGCTCTATTCGGCCAACGGGCAGCCGGCGCCAAGTATTGAAGTCCGCGATGCGCGGGTCGACAGATCGCCGGACGGGCAGGTCGGTGGAAGCCATCCGGCGTTCTTCACGCCCAGTCTCGACTACGGCGTTTACGGCTTCCGCGCTGATCTGCCCGTCGATGGCCGTTGGGCGCTGACCTTCACGGCCCGCATCCCAGGCGAGCCCCAGCCCGTGACCGCCAGCGTCGTGTTTACGGTCGTCGGGCGGCTGCCGGCGCCGACAGCGCCAACAGCCCCGACACGTCGCTGACCGGCTATTTCGGCTGGATCGCCACAACCTCAGGGGCGGCCCCGCCTGTCTTGACGGTGAAGTTCACCTGTTGGCCGACCTTGACGGTCTTGAGCAGGGCGGAATCGGCCTTGAACGCCATGGTCATGGCGGGCCAGCTGAGGACGGGGATGGGGCCATGCTGCAGCGTCACAGAGCCCGCCCTGGGGTCGATTTTCTTGACCACGCCAGCGCCCTGAGCGCCGGCGGGCGCCGGCATAGCCATTCCGGGCATCTTGCTCATGTCATGGTCCGCCTGGGCGTAGGCGGCGCTGCTGAGCGCCAGGCTCGCGGCGGCGGCAAGGACAAATTTCATTGTAGATCTCCGCGATTGAAAGCAGCCGCTTGGCGGCCGGTTGTTGTGTGGGATACGCGCCAGCTCACCGCCCACCCTCAGAGCCGCACTGTGCGCAAGCGCAGGGCGTTGGCGATGACGCTGACGCTGGACAGCGCCATGGCGGCGGCGGCGATGGCGGGGGACAAGAGCCATCCGAAGGCGGGGTAGAGAAGCCCCGCGGCGATCGGAATGCCCGCGACGTTGTAGGCGAAGGCGAACACCAGGTTCTGGCGGATGTTGCGCATCGTCGCGGCGGACAGCCGGCGGGCGCGGACCAAACCTTCGAGGTCACCATGCAACAAGGTCACCCCGGCGCTTTCAATGGCGACGTCCGCGCCGGCGCCCATGGCGATACCAACGTCCGCGGCGGCGAGCGCCGGGGCGTCGTTGACCCCATCGCCCGCCATGCCGACCACGCGTCCTTCGGCCCGCAGACGCTCGACGACGGCGGCCTTGTCCTGTGGCAGCACTTCAGCCTCCACCTCATCGAGGCCGAGCTCGGCGGCGACAGCCTGGGCCGTGATGCGGTTGTCGCCGGTCATCATCACCAGCCGGATGCCTTCAGCCTTAAGGCTACGGATCGCCGCGGCGGTCGTCGCCTTGATCGGGTCGGCGATGGCCAGAACGGCTGCGAACTTCCCATCGACGGCCATCATCACCGTCGTGGCGCCGCTAGCGCGAAGGCGGTCGATGTCTGCGTCCAGGGCCGTGGTTTCGACGCCGTGCTCCGTCATCAGCCGCGTTCCGCCAAGCACGATCGCCTTGCCATCGACACGGCCGAGCACGCCTTTGCCCACTGGCGAGTCAAACTCCGCCGCCTCGGAAAGGGTGAGCCCGCGCGCCTTGGCCGCCCGTAGGATCGCATCGGCCAGGGGGTGTTCGCTGCCGCGTTCCAGGCTCGCCGCCAGCCGCAGAACCTCGTCCTCGGCGAAGCCCGGCGTCGGCCGGATCTCGGTCACTGCCGGCCGCCCCTCGGTCAGGGTGCCCGTCTTGTCGATGATCAGCGTGTCGATCTTTTCGAAACGCTCCAGGGCTTCAGCGTTTTTAATGAGGACGCCGGCCTGTGCGCCCCGGCCGACGCCAACCATGATCGAGATCGGGGTGGCCAAACCAAGCGCGCAGGGACAGGCCACGATCAGCACCGAGACCGCCGCGATCAAGGCGTAGCCGAAGCGCGGCTCTGGCCCGACCAGGCCCCAGACGATCGCGGCGACGGCCGCGACGGCGATGACCGTCGGCACGAACCACCCCGACACCTTGTCAGCGAGGCGCTGGATAGGGGCGCGGCTGCGCTGCGCCTGGGCGACCATCTGCACGATCTGTGAGAGCAGGGTGTCGGCCCCGACCTTCTCGGCCCGCAGGATGAAGGAACCGGTCTTGTTGAGCGCTCCGGCGACGACCTTGTCGCCGGCCTCCTTGGTGACCGGCATGGATTCGCCCGTGACCATCGACTCGTCCACGGAAACCCGCCCCTCGACGACTTCGCCATCGACGGGGATCTTCTCGCCTGGCCGCACGCGCAGGCGGTCGCCGACCTGAATCGCATCGACGCCGACCTCCTCGTCATCGCCAGCCGCGGTGATCCGCCGCGCGGTCTTCGGCGCGAGGTTGAGAAGCGCCTTCAACGCGCCGGAGGTGCGCTCGCGAGCCCGAAGCTCAAGAACCTGGCCGAGCAGAACGAGCACCGTGATGACCGCCGCGGCTTCGAAGTAAACGGGCACCGACCCGTCGGGGCGGCGGAAGGCGGCCGGGAAGAGTTGCGGGGCCGCGACGGCGGCGACGCTGTAGAGCCAGGCCACCCCGACGCCCATGGCGATCAGAGTAAACATGTTGAGGTTGCGAGTTCGCAGCGAGGCCCAACCCCGGGCGAAAAACGGCGCCCCAGCCCACAGCACGACCGGGGTGGCGAGCGCGAACTGTATCCAGTTCGACATGGCGGGCGAGACCATCAGGCTGTGCCCCAGAAGGTGGGCGCCCATCTCCAGACCAAACACCGGAACGGCCAGCACCAGACCGACCCAGAAGCGGCGGCTCATGTCTGCCAATTCATGGTTGGGGCCGCTGTCGGCCGACACCACCTCCGGCTCCAGAGCCATGCCGCAGATCGGACAGGATCCGGGGCCGACCTGCCGAACCTGGGGATGCATAGGGCAGGTGTAGATGGCGCCGTCATCCTGCGGCGGCGACGCAACCGGCTTGGGGTTCAAGTAGCGGTCAGGGTCGGCCTGGAACTTGGTCTGACAGACCGTCGAACAGAAGTAATAGTTCTGTCCCGCGTGAGCGGCGGTGCCGCGAGCGTTCTTCGGATCGACCGACATGCCGCAGACCGGATCAGTGACCCGGTCCGCCTCGGGAGGCGCCGCGCCGTGGCTGTGGCCATGGCCGTGATGTTGGCACTCGGTCATTGGGTCGCTCCGGAAGGGCGGCGCATGGCCGTCTCTAGGGTTTACGTCGCAGCAGCGACCAATCCCGCGCGGAGAGGTTGGCAGTTACCGGAAGCGAGGCGGCTGGGCGCCTCGCTTCACCAACACAGATAGGGCTTCCCATTATGGGAAGGTCAAGGGGCGACCCGCATCCTTGTGAACGCAGGGCGTGCACGGCGAATTTCGCACTTTCGCCAAGGGTCAGGTCGACGTCCATGCGTATCCCTGAGGAGTGCGCGTGTCCTTCGCGCCTCTGGTCACGCGCGTAGGATCTCGGCTCCATGAAGAACCTCAACCGGCGGCAGATGCTGCGCGTCGCGTCCGGACTCGGCGGCGGACTGGCCCTGAGCAGCCTGCTGCCCGGGTGGGCGCAGAGCGCCACGCCGGGCATGGCGCCGACCTTGCCGACGTTGACCGGCCCCAACATCGATTTGCGCATTGGCCACTCGAGCCTGAACGTGGACGGTCGCGCCGGTCACGCCGTGACCATCAACGGAACGGTGCCCGGGCCGCTGCTGCGCCTGAAGGAAGGCCAGATGGTTCGGCTGTCGGTCCGCAACGACCTTGCCGAGGACACCTCGATCCATTGGCACGGCCTGCTCGTGCCCTTCCAGATGGATGGCGTTCCCGGGGTGACCTTCCCGGGGATCAAGCCGGGCGAGACGTTCGTCTACGAATTCCCGATCAAGCAGTCGGGGACCTACTGGTATCACAGCCATTCAGGCCTGCAGGAGGCTGAAGGGCACTACGGACCGATCATCATCGACCCGGCGGATCCCGATCCGGTGGCCTACGACCGTGAGCACGTGATCGTGCTGTCGGACTTCAGCTTCATGCACCCGCATCTGATCTTCAAGCGGATGAAGCAGCAGGGCGGGGTGTTCAACTTCCAAAAGCAGACCTTGGCGGGGCTGCTCGCGGGCAAGGACCAGACGCTCAAGGAGCGGATGGAATGGGCCAAGATGCGCATGGACCCGACCGACATCTCGGACGTCACCGGCGCGGCGCTGAAGTTCCTCGTCAATGGCCACGGGCCCGGCGACAACGCCACGGGCCCGGCGACAACTGGACCGGGTTGTTCACCCCCGGCGAGCGGGTGCGCCTGCGCTTCATCAACACCGCCGCGCAAATGGTCTTCGATGTGCGCATCCCAGGTCTGAAAATGACAGTGGTGGCGTCCGACGGTCAGAACGTGCGGCCCGTCGAGGTGGACGAGTTCCAGATCGGCAACGCCGAGACCTTTGACGTGATCGTCCAGCCGACGGAGGACAAGGCCTTCACCCTGGTGGCCGAAGCGGTCGACCGCTCGGGCATGGGCCGCGCCACGCTCGCGCCTCGCGCCGGCATGACCGCGCCGGTTCCGCCGCTGCGCGAGCGGCCGCTGGCGACCATGCGCGACATGGGCATGGATATGAGCGCCATGAAGGGCATGAACATGGGCGGCTCCGGCGGGATGGCGGGCATGGACCACGCCGCCATGGGGCACGACATGGCCGCGATGCCGGGAATGGCCGGGATGGCCCCTCAGCCTGGGATGGCCCCGCCCAAACCTCGCGGTTCAGACGCCATGGGGAACATGGCCGGCATGAACATGTCGATGCGCGACCCGCAGAATGCGCCGGGGGTGAGTATGGGCCCAGGCGTGCAGACGATCGCGCCCATGCCCGTCGACCGGACTGGCGAGCCGGGCCAGGGACTGGCCAGCGTCGGCCATCGGGTTCTCGTCTACAAAGACCTGATCGCGCTGACCGCCAATCCCGACCAGCGCCCCCCGACCCGCGCGCTCGACATCCACCTCACCGGCAACATGGAACGCTTCATCTGGGGGTTCGACGGGCTGAAGTTCAGCGAGACCAGTAAGCCCTACACCTTCGAGAAGGGGGAACGGGTTCGGGTCACGCTGATCAACGACACCATGATGGCGCACCCGATCCACCTGCATGGCCACTTCTTCGAG
>NCEV01000005.1 GCA_002280875.1 Caulobacter sp. 32-67-35
GGCCGCCAGCAAGGATCAAGTAACGAAAACGGGTGCAAATCCACCGCCGGCCGTTCTGAAATTCGTGGTCTGCCCCTGATAGACACGAGAGGCGGTCAGGAGGGGAGATCCCTTGAAGGTGTAGAGGCGGACGTCGAGCTTGAGCGCCTTGATCTCACCGTCGATCCGAATACGGCGTTGGCTCGGCGTGGCCAATTCCTGGGCGATATAGTCGCCCTGCTGAACCTGTTCCCAAACGCTGCGGGTCATCTTGTCGCCGCGGTAGACAGCCTTTCCGCCATGGCCGCCCGCCGGTTTGAAAAAGTATCGTTTTCGCGCCGACCAGAGCTCATCGACGTTCGCGGCCGTCACCGAGACGGTGCGCGGGATGGCCGAAAGGCTCTGCTGCTGTTTGAGCGTCAGCCCTAAAGCGCTGGCGGCGACGCCGTCGGACAACAGGGTCAGGTTTCGCTTGTCGCCGAAGAGCGCGTGGTTGCGGGGACTTGGCGTCAGCACAACTGCGCCGGACCGGTAGGCGTCATGCACGACCTGGTGTCCCGGAGCCCCAAACGAGAAATCGACCAGGCGATTGTAAACCAGATCGACCGGCTCGCCACGGCAGAGCAGGCGCCCATCCGCAAGGCTAAGCTCGCCAGGGTCCGCAATCAGAGCCCGCAACCCCTGTCGCTCGAAGAAGCGCTGAGCGAGAAGAAATTCAGGAAAGAGATATTGCTCTTCCGGGCGATCATCGACGATGGCCACCGAGCGCAGCGGCAGTGGCCCACGCTGGCTCTCCCATTCGCTCATGAACATGCGCCAGACGGCCGGCTCAAACTCCTCCGACTGCGCCGATCGCGCCGCCACCCGAGCTTCCTCGCAGCAGGCCGTCTGCGCGCGGGCCAGTAAGGCGTTCAGGAAGGCGCCACCAGCGTTGGTATTGACCTCGATAAGCTTGGGACCATCATCGGTTAGGTGAAAGTCATAGCCCATGAAGGCGCCGCGCGGTCCAAAGTCCTCGCGGGCGATCGCCGGCGCCCAGGTGAGAACCGCATCTTGATAAGCTGACGTCGCTGCGGCGGCCTCAATGGCGCCAACCACATCGAGCATGGCTTCCAGGTCCTCGCGGGCCAAAAACACCGGCGCCTGCGCGAAGAGATGCGGGTGATTAGTGACGAGGGATTCGGAGCCGGTTTCGGCGGGCAATTGGGCGCGGATCGCGGCCTGTAAGCCCTGGCTGTCCAGAGTGATGCAGAAGCATTCCCTGTTCAGCACTTGGTCGCGCCGTCTTTGAACGTCAATCGGTGGCATCACTGAATTCTAGCACGCCCGGACCAGGGACGCGTGGGCTAAGGGGGATCCGCTGCTTCAAGCCATCCCGCGCGTTGTGCCTAAAGGAAAAGAACCCTTGACCTTCCCATGATGGGAGGCCTGAGGGTTGATTTGGCGGCCGTCCGGGGCGGCCTCAAGGAGTCTGATATGGCCGACCCAATGGGACATGCCCACCATCAGCACCGACCAGGCTGCACGCACGGACCGGCGACCGCCGACAGCGCCAAGACGATCGATCCTGTCTGCGGCATGACGGTGAACCCCGAGACGACGGCCAACAAGGCGTCGCACGAAGGGCAGCCCTTCTTCTTCTGCTCGGCGGGATGCCGCGCGAAGTTCGTGGCAGACCCGCAGAAATACCTGGCCGATAAGCCGACCGCCGCAGAAAGCGCCCCCGCCTGGACCATCTACACCTGTCCTATGCACCCGGAGATCCGCCAGGTAGGGCCCGGGTCCTTGATCACGGCTGACGCGGGCCCCAATCCTGAGCTGGCCGACATGACGCGCCGGTTCTGGATCGGCCTTGTGCTGACTGTTCCGGTCTTCGCCCTGGAGATGGGCGGGCACCTCACCGGCCTGATGATGCGTCTTAGCCCCGCCACCTCGGGCTGGATCCAACTGGTGCTGGCGACCCCGGTCGTGCTCTGGGCTGGCTGGCCCTTCTTCGAGCGCGGCGCGCGCTCTGTCGTTACCCGCAATCTCAATATGTTCACGCTCATCGCCATGGGCATCGGCGTCGCCTGGATATTCAGTGTCGTGGCCGTCTTGGCGCCGGACGTCTTTCCGACCGCCTTCCGATCCGCCGATGGCAGCGCGCCGCTTTATTTCGAAGCCGCCGCCGTCATCACGGTCCTCGTCCTGCTGGGCCAATTGCTCGAGCTGAGAGCCCGCGAGCAGACATCGGGGGCGATCCGCGCGCTGATGGACCTAGCGCCCAAGACCGCCCGTCGGGTGCGCAGCGACGGAACCGATGAAGAGGTCACCCTAGATCTCATCACCGTTGGCGACAGCCTGCGTGTTCGGCCTGGTGAAAAGGTTCCAGTCGACGGTGAGGTGCTCGAAGGTCGCGTGTCGATCGACGAATCGATGGTGACGGGCGAGTCGATGCCCGTCACCCGCGGGCCAGGTGACAAGGTGGTCGGCGGCGCGATCAACAAGACCGGCTCGTTTGTCATGCGCGCTGAAAAGGTCGGCGCTGACACTCTGCTGTCCCAGATCGTTCAGATGGTGGCCCAAGCGCAGCGTAGCCGCGCGCCTATTCAACGCATGGCAGACCGTGTTTCGGGCTGGTTCGTGCCAGCGGTTATCCTCTCGGCGATCATCGCCTTCGCGATTTGGGCCTTCGTGGGCCCCGAGCCTGCCCTTGCTCATGGCCTTGTCGCGGCGGTGTCGGTGCTGATCATCGCCTGTCCCTGCGCGCTTGGCCTGGCGACGCCTATTTCCATCATGGTGGGGGTTGGTCGGGGGGCGCACGGCGGCGTCCTGATCAAGGACGCCGAGGCCCTGGAGCGCTTCGAGAAGATCGACACCCTGATCGTGGACAAGACCGGCACCCTTACTGAAGGTCGGCCGGCGGTCACCCAAATCCTTGCAGTTCCAGGGATTGACGAGGCCGACCTACTGCGGCTTGCGGCGAGCCTGGAACGCTCCAGTGAGCACCCGCTGGCGGACGCTATCGTGCGAGCCGCCAATGATCGAAGCCTCCCGTTGACCACTCCCATCGACTTTGACTCGCCGGTCGGCAAGGGCGTCATGGGTCAAGTTGAAGGTCGCCGCATACTGCTCGGCTCTCCCGCCTTCATGGTGGAACAGGCCATCGACACGAGCGTGTTGGCAACCAAGGCCGAGGGGCTGAGGAAAGATGGCGCCTCAGCCATCTTCGTCGCCATCGATGGCAAGCTCGCGGGCGTTCTCGCCATTGCCGACCCGATCAAGACGACGACAGCCGAGGCGGTCCGTCAGTTGCAGGCTGAGGGGATTCGTCTGGTGATGATGACTGGCGACAACCGAACTACAGCCCTGGCTGTGGCGGCCAAGTTGGGCATCGACGATGTCGAGGCCGATGTTTTGCCTCAGCAAAAAGCCGCAGTGGTTGAAAAGCTGCGATCCGAGGGCCGGGTGGTGGCCATGGCCGGGGACGGGGTGAACGACGCCCCTGCCCTCGCCGCCGCCGACGTTGGCATCGCCATGGGCGCAGGAGCCGACGTCGCTATCGAGAGCGCCGGGGTCACGCTGCTCAAGGGTGACTTGCAGGGCTTGATAAAGGCTAGGCGGCTGTCTCGCGCGGTGATGCGCAACATTCGTCAGAACCTGTTTTTTGCCTTCGCCTACAATGTCGCGGGCGTCCCGATCGCTGCTGGCCTGCTCTATCCGGTGTTTGGTCTGTTGCTGTCGCCGGGGATCGCGGCGCTGGCCATGGCGCTCTCGTCTGTCAGTGTCATCGGCAACGCCCTTCGCCTTCGCGCGGTAAAGCTCTGAGGATCGGCAATGAATATCGGCCAGGCCTCAAGGGCGAGCGGCGTTTCGGCGAAGATGATCCGATACTACGAGGAAATCGAGCTCGTACGGCCCGCCAGCCGTACCGGCGCAAACTATCGAGAATACGCCGCCCGAGAGATCAACGAGTTGCGGTTTATCAAGCGCGGCCGAAGCTTGGGGTTCTCGATGGCGGAGATCGCCCAGCTACTGTCTCTTTGGAGGGACCGGGACCGGCCAAGTCGGGAGGTCAAGGCGATTGCTGACCGTCACGTCGCTGACCTTGATGCTCGGATCGCCGGAATGCAGGCTATGGCGGACACTCTGCGCCATTTGTCCCAATGCTGCGCTGGCGATGGCCGGCCGGAGTGTCCGATCCTTGCTGATATCGCCGAGGCGTCCCGGTCCTGCGACCGGCCCGCATGATATCAGCTATGACGAAATGGCTTCATTGTCGTCGATAATCGCCCATGGTATGGAGGAGCTGTGATCCTTATAAATTAAGGCTTTTTGACCCACCGTGGCCGAACTCGCTACCCTAGATACGATTTTAGTCCACCTTGCTCGCTTGGCCTTGGTCGGGCGAGCCCAAGATGTGCAGGCCTATCTGCGCAAATCTCTCAAACCGATCGGCAAGACCAATGTCGATCTGGCGGGCGATATCGCCAAACTGCTGGCGGCGGCGCCAACGGCCGACTCGCCCCTGCGCGACGCGGGCGCGTCGTTCGTGCCGGTTGATAGCGACAGCCGGCTGGCCTTGCTTAAGCATGAACATCCGACACCGGATCTTGCCGCGCCCCTGCTACCCGAAATCCTTCGTGACCGCCTAGAACAAGTTATCGGTGAACGCGACAATCTGGAGGCGCTTGAAAGTCAGGGCCTCTCCCCCACTCGCTCGTTGCTTTTCGTCGGCCCGCCCGGCGTTGGAAAGACCCTGAGCGCGCGATGGATCGCCGCGCGCCTGGACCGGCCGCTGTTAACGCTCGACCTGGCCACGGTCATGAGCAGCTACCTTGGTAAGACCGGCGCCAACATCCGCGCCGTGCTCGACTACGCCAAGTCGGTCCGATGCGTGCTGCTGCTCGATGAGTTCGATGCGATCGCCAAGCGTCGCGACGACGATGGCGATATCGGCGAACTCAAGCGCTTGGTGACCGTCATCCTGCAGGAGGTGGACGACTGGCCATCGGGCAACATTCTGATCGCCGCGACCAACCATGGTGAACTGCTCGACCCGGCGGTCTGGCGCCGGTTCGATGATGTTCTAGAGTTTGGCAATCCGTCGCCTGACTTGGCGTTCGCTTGCCTCGTAGACGCCTTTGGCCCCCAGGCCCCTGACGCCGGGGCCTGGATAATTCTGCTCTCCAAGCTTTGGTGTGACCGGTCCTTCAGTGATCTCACTCGGAAGGTTCACGCCCTGCGTCGGCTGGCGATCGTTTCCAATCGCGACCTGGGCGAGGTGATCGGGGAAAGGTTGGCCGCAGACCTGAAGGCCGGACCGCTGGCCCTTCGTCGCCAGGCGGCTGAACTGATGAAGGCGGCCGGCCTGTCCGACCGAAAGGTCCAGAGCTTGAGTGGCGTTTCGCGAGACACGCTTAGGCGGTACCGTCCTTCGACGCACGATTCGCGCGCACCCGGGGGGTAATCGAGCGCCATGGCCGAGCCGACCAATCCGCGCTACCTGCTAGGTGGCGGAGAAAAGCTGTCGTCGGAAATCGGTCGCCCTCCGCGTGGGATGGGCGACAAGGCCAATCCATATGGCTTCGCCGAGGCGCGCACGCGCCTCGGATCGCAGTGGGCACAGGTGGGTGATGCGCTCGCAGCCCTACCTTCGGCGGCGCTTCCCGCCGGCGAAGCGGTCGTGGGCTTGACGCTTCACCCCTCCTATCTGGCCAAGAGCTACTACCCGGCCCACCTGCTCAAGGACCTGCAGCTTCGCCACATGGGTAGCCGGGCCGTGCATCTTCGGCCGGAGAAGATTACCTCCAAGAGGGCCAATGACGATCCGCGACCGCTGCTGGCACCGTTGATCTATGTCGCAGGAGCCGCCGAACGTATCGAGCAGTTTTCCGCTGGCCTGGACCAATGGACCCCGCTGTCGGAGTATGTTCGCGACGATTTTCGCAAGATTGAAGAGGTCGCGCTCCCCAAAGCTGATCGCTTTAAGCCCCTCGCACCCGCCTTGGCGGCGCGCAAAGATCCGATCCCCTTGGAAATCGTGCTCCACGACGACGACGAGGAAGACGGGATTATTCTGCCGGCCTTCACGGCTTTCTGCCAATCCCTGGGCGTGAAACTTATACTCGAGCGGCGCCGCAGGACAGGCGGCCTGGTCTTCTTGCCCGCTCGAGCCCTGGTCGACGACATACCCGGCTTGCTCGATTTTACGTTCTTGCGAGCTGTTCGCGGGATGCCTGTTCTCAAGCCGCTCGATCCAATCCTTCGTTCGCAGATAGGCGGTTTTAAGGTCGCCCTGCCGCAGGAGGATGCGATCGTACCCGACCTGGCCGTAGCCATCTTCGATGGCGGCCTTCCCGAAAAGCATGGTCTCGAACGCTGGGTAACAGCTCACGACGCTCCTGGTGTAGGCGCGCCAATTGATGGTGGACCGCGCCACGGCATCGGGGTGACCTCGGCTTTCCTGTTCGGGCCGCTCGCCGAAGGCGAAACGCCACCCCGTCCCTTCGCCAACGTCGAACACTGGCGGGTCATCGGCGACGACACCAAAGCTGACGATTTTGCCCTGCTGGCGGTGCTCGAGCGGATTGAGAATGTGATCTCGTCCCAGCGCTACGACTTCATCAACATCAGCTTGGGACCCGACAGCGCCATCGAGGATGACGACGTCAACTCCTGGACGTCGACCATCGACGCGCTTCTGGCCGACGGCGAAACCGTCGCCACGGTGGCTTGTGGCAACAATGGCGAGGCTGACACCCTTACCGGCCTGCATCGAATTCAGCCCCCGTCAGACGGGGTCAACATCATCTCGGTCGGCGCCGCGAACAAGCCTTTCGGCGCCTGGACACGGGCGCCGTACAGCGCATGCGGGCCCGGTCGCAGCCCGGGCTTTGTCAAACCAGACCTCATCGCGTTCGGCGGCTCGGCTGGCGCACCTTTTCTAATGCTCGACGGCTCAAGCCCAGGCGGCGCCAGCGGCAACTGCGGCACGAGCTTTGCTTCGCCGCTGGTGATGCGATGCGCCGCCGGTGTCCGCGCGCAGTTTGCCCAGCATCTTTGGGCTCCGACGGTAAAGGCGTTGATGATCCATCAAGCTGATCCGGCCCAACACGCCAGACCCGAGGTCGGTTGGGGGCGCCTGTCGCATGGCCTGGGCGATTTGGTGCTTTGCGAGGACGGCGAGGCGCACATTGTCTATCAGCGCCTCATGCCCACGAGCGGTTCAGTGCGGATGGAATTGCCTGTGCCGCCTGAATTGACCGGCATGTTCGAGTTCAAGGCCACGTTCTGCATCTATGCCGAGATCGACCCTGAGGACTCTCTCAACTACACGCGCGCGGGCCTCGATATTCAGTTTCGTCCCGACAGCGTCACCGTGCCGCCGCCCTACAGGAAGGACGGTAAACTGATCACGCCCACCGTTCCCTCCAGCACCGGCTTCTTCTCCTCGGCGGATTTGTACGCCACAGAGTTCATGCGGCGCGAAGATGCTCACAAGTGGGAAACGACCTTCACCAAGACCAAGAAAATGAGGTCGACCTCGTTGAACCGGCCTGTCTTTGACGTCGGATACGCTCCTCGACAGCATGGCCAAGGCGCCACACGGTCAGCAAACCTCAAGCTCGCGCTTGTTTTGACCATCCGCCAGGCCAAGACCAAGAATCTCTATGATCGGATCGTTGCCACGGCTGCTGGGCGGCTGCAGCCGCTTCGCGCCAGAGCCGGACTGCAGGTTCCTGCTCGACTGCGGAGATAACCGAACACCCCACCCGCAAGAGCGAGATGGCTCGTCTGACAACCGTAGTTGTCAGACTATTTTTCTGGGGCGGCTCAGCAATATAAGCGGCCATAACTGGGCGGCTTTGGCGCGGTCCCCGATCGACGGCCACTACCTTCGCAGATTGTATAGAAATGGAGAGTGTCCGCGAAACCAAACCGAGCATGAAGGAGACCTGCCAAGCTGTGCAGGAGGCCCCTCTTGACGCCGGACGTGAACCGCCTGCCTCGCGCACGTTGGGCCGCCGTCGGCGTCTGCGCTGCCCTCGCTGCGTGCGGCTCTGACGATAAGTCTGCGGCCGTGAAGCCGGCCAAGGCCGAGCCGGTCGCCCATGAGACTGAACTCTTGAGGCTGACCCTGACCTCGGACGCCGAACGGCGGCTGGGCCTTCAGACGGTTGCAATCGGGTCGGGCGCCGCCCGCAGAGTGCGGGCAGCCCACGGTGAAATCGTCGCCGCGCCCTATGCCGGCGGGCTGCCGACCGCGTCAGGAACCGATCTTGGAACCCTGGCTGCGAACCAGACGCGCACCGACGGAGACGTCGCTCGCGCCCGCGCCGAGGCCGCTGCCGTCTTGGGCGTCGCCCGCGCCAGTCTGGCTACGGCCCAGGCGCAGCGCGGACACGCCGTTGAAGGCCTGTTGATACGGCCACCTAGTTTACTGCTGATTGTCCATCGGTTCATATCCTCGACGCTGCCCGCTAAAAATTGCGAGGCTTGGCTCAGGGACTACAATGAACATTGTCCCCCCAGCGCGATCGGCGACAAGTGCCCAAAAATCGCGCTGGTAAACGACGCCGGGCCATATGGCCCACAGGCGTCTGACCTAGGGCGAACCCTGTTATTTCTGGAGGAGTTTTAGGCGGTCACGTCATGCGGCTTCATGCCTCCCTGAGTCGAAACAACGCAATCGTCCTCGCCTGGACATCCGCTCTCGTATCCTGCGGTATTTGTAATGTCGTTGTGACCATTGGCGAAGGTTGACTGGTCTAGTGTTCGACTACGCCCGATGCTGGGCGAAGGAGATGTCACATGACCCGCACGAAACTCGTTCTCGGTTTGTCGGTGGCGGCGCTGATCTCAGCTGCGGCTATCGGCGGGGTGGCCGTTGCCGCCAACGCCCGATCCGAGAAGGGCGAACGCGATGAGATCGCCGCCGTCAACGGCGCGCGCGTCTCTCTGGCGCAGGCCGTCGCAATCGCCGAGCGTCAGGGATCGGGCAAGGCCATGGAGGTCTCGTTCGACGACGAAAGCGGCCGCAACTGGGAAGTCGAGATCGTCAGCGGTGACCGGGTCGCGACCTATGCTGTGGACGCCGCTAGCGGCGACGTCAGTGCGGTCGCCGAAGAAGTCGACGAGGCCAACGAAGGTCCCAAAGACAACGATTGACCAAGACGCCGTCCCCTCACCGGAGACGGCGCTCCCTCGCCTAGGCGCTCAGATGAAACTTCTCCTGCTCGAAGATGACGCGGAGGCCGCCGAGTTCGTGCAACGCGGGCTTACGGAGGCAGGCCATACAGTCGATATCGCCGCGACCGCCGACGACGGGCTGCATCTGGCGCTCGAGGGTGCCCATGACGTGCTGATTATCGATCGCATGGTCCCGGGCGGCGACGGCCTGTCCGTCGTCCGCGCCGTCCGCGAGGCCGGCAAGGCCACTCCCGTGATCTTCCTGACGGCGGTCGCCGGCGTCCGGGACCGGGTCGAAGGCCTCGAATCCGGCGGGGACGACTATCTGGTCAAACCCTATGCCTTCAGCGAACTCCTGGCGCGGGTTCAGGCCCTCGGGCGGCGATCGCCCACCATCGACCTGAGAACCAGACTCGAGGTCGGCGATCTGTCGCTCGACCTCGGCGGGCGGACCGCCCGGCGTGGAGCGACGCGGCTGGATCTGACGCCTCAGGAGTTCAAACTTCTGGAATACCTGGTCCGGCATAGCGGCCAGGTGGTCACCCGCGCCATGCTGCTGGATAAAATCTGGGGATTCCATTTCGATCCCCGGACCAATCTTGTCGACGCGCACATGAGCAGGCTGAGGTCCAAGGTCGACCGCCCATTCAGCCGGGAGCTGATCCATACGGTTCGCGGGGCCGGATACATGATCGATGACCGGGCCTAGATTTCTCTCCTCCTCGGCGCTGCGGCTAGCGGCCGCTTTCGCCCTGATCTTCGCCTTGGGCGGAGCCTTGATGTTCGGAGCGTTCCAATGGGCCGTCACCGGTTACGCCAACAGCTCGCTTGAGGACGATCTTCGTCTTGAGACAAGACTTTTACTGACCGACGGCGGGGCGTCTGATCTCGCCGCACTGCAGCGACGGATCTCCGCTCGGACGCGTATCGCCAGCCCGTTTGCCTATGCGCTGTTCGATGCCACCGGCCGCCGGCTAGGCGGCCAGTTGCCGGTGGGAATTTCTTGCGACCCTGGCTTGAACCAGGTTTCCGTGCCTGCGCCGTCTGACGATGGAGCAATCGACGACGAACCTATCCTCGTGCGCACCCTCGCGACCTCCTTGCCCGAGGGCGTGCTCGTGGTTGGCAAGTCGACCCAGGCGGTCCACGAGCTGCAGGAATGGATGGCGGAGATCGCTCTATGGGGGGCCTTCGGCATGGCGGGGCTCGCCGCTGTCGGCGGTTTGACGGCGGGTCTGATCCTGGCCCGGAGACTCGACAAGGTGAACGCTGCGACCGCAAGGGTCATGCAAGGGCATCTGGGCGATCGTCTGCCGCCGATCGGTCTGGGCTCCGAATTCGCGACGCTGCGGGACAACCTTAATGGCATGCTGGAACGCCTCGAAGCCTCCCTGCAGGCGATGCGGCACGTCTCGTCCGACATCGCTCACGACCTCCGCACGCCGTTGAACCGCATGCGCCAGCGCCTGGAGCAGGCGCGCGGACATACAAGAACGGTCAAGGGCCTGCAGGCCGCCATCGATCAGGCCCTGACGGACCTGGATGGCGCATTGGACATTTTCGCTGCCCTGCTTCGCATCGCCCAGATCGAGGCGGGAACGGGACGGGAAACCTTCGCTCCGGTGTCCGCTTCGGGGCTTGTCCGGCGGTTGTTCGAGGCCTATCAGCCGGTCGCCGAGCTAGCCGGTCACACCATGGCTCTGCTGACCGACAGCGACAGGGAAATCCTCGGCGACGAGGATCTGCTGGTTCAGATGCTATCCAATCTGGTGGAGAACGCCATCGTCCACGCGGACGGTCCGCTCCACATCATATTGGGCGTCTCCGACGAAGGAACGAGAACCGTCCTTTTAGTCACCGATACAGGATCAGGAATTCCGGAAGAGGCGTTGCCGAAAGTGACCAGGCGCTTCTTCCGAATAGACCATAGCCGTCACGCACCGGGCTCGGGTTTGGGACTCGCCCTGGTCGCGGCGATCGCTACGCTGCACGACGCCGACCTGGTGCTTAGGTCCAGCCGTCCTGGACTGAGCGCCCGGATCGCCTTTGGCCCAGCTGTCGTGGACAGGACCTCCCCGCCATGACACGCTCCCTGTTGAGCGCCGATGGGTTTCCAGGGCAGGCGCACTGGCTCCCGTCAATCACAGGGCCGCCTTGCCGAGGCGCAAGTTTCGACCGCGAAGGGCCGCCCGCCGCTTCGTGTGATACCCCCGGCCCGTCCTCGCCGCCGTCCTTTCCAAGGAGCCCAGAGTCATGATCCGCATCACCCAATCCCTCGCTGGCGCCGCCGCGATCGCGGTCCTCGCCGGCCCCCTCGCCGCATGCAATCCGCAAGCCGGCACGGCGAGCCCTCCGGCTATGGCGAACGCAGCCTCGCCTGCAGTGTCGGATCGCAACGTCCGCGTTCTGGCCGCGGCCGAAGATTACGAGACGCTGACGGAAACCGCTTTCGACAAGACCTTTCCTGAGCTTTCCGTATCTCTGACCGCTGCCCGACAGAAGGCTTCCAAGGCCCGGGCCGTGCTCGCGCCGGACCAGGCCACGCGCCTGGACGCGCTGGGCGTCGAGATCGACGCCGCCTTGCGGGATCAGAACCGTTCGGCGATCGCGATCGCGGCGGTTGAAACATTCAGGGTCCTAGTGAGCGCTCAGGACGCCTCGGCCCAGATCCCCGTCGAAGTCAGCCTGCTAGACTATGCGGGTTTCAGATACGACGCCAACGCCAAGTCGCGGCCTATCAATTGGGATCAGATGACCGCCGACCTGGCCTACGCCCGCGAAACCTGGGCGCGCATCTCTCCGCGCGTCACCGCCAAGGGCCTGAGCGGCGCGTTCGACAGCGCCCTCTCGGGAATGGAGGCCGCAGCCGCGCAGAAGAATGCGGTCGCCGCGGGGATCGCCGTATCGAACGAGTTGGCGCTGGTCGATGCCCTGGAAGAGCATTTCAAGCCGGCGAACTAGCGCTATCTTCGCGTCTCGTTGGTCGGGACGGGCAAAATCGGTCGCTGGAGGCCTAGTGTGAATGCGTTGACCCCTTCGCCCGACAAAGGGACGGACGGCCCTGTCTCGGACGTCAGGCAACGTCGGACGCCGGGTTTGGCGGCCGTGGTTCTGGCGCTCGTCGTTCTTGGCGGTTGCGTCTCCTATCGATCCGCCGGACTGCCGGACAGCCCGCGTCCCGATCCCTCGACGACCGACCTGGCTCGGGCGGCCGCCCGGCTGGACCATCCCCGGCTCGCCCCCGTGGACATTGATCTGGCGGGACCGCTTTCGCCGCAGCAGCTTGGTGTCATTGCCGTTATCGCCAATCCCGACCTGAGGGCCCAACGTGCCCGGCTCGGCGTTGCCGAGGCGCAGGTGTTCGAGGCCGGCCTGCTGCCGGACCCCCAGTTTTCCTTCAGTCTGGACCGTCCTGTTTCGGCCAGCGGCCTCGTAGACGCCATCGCCAGCGGCCTCGGTTTCGATACCTCCAGCCTCTACACACGCCCGGTTCGGCAGAGGACGGCTAGGGCGAGCCGGAATCAGGTTCGGCTAGACGTCGCCTGGCTGGAATGGCAGGCGGCGGGCCAGGCGCGCCTACTGGCCGCCCGCATCGGAGGGCTGGAAACGGTCCGGGGGCTGGCTTTCGAAGCCTCTCGCGCCGCCGATGACGCCTTGGATCGGACACTTCGGGCGGTGGCGCGCGGCGACCTGTCGGCGAACGACCTGGAAGCTCGACGCATATCGGCGGCCGACGCCGGCGACCGAGCGCGGAGTGCCGAGCGCGATCTGCAGGCGGCCCGGTTCGCGTTGAACGCCGCACTCGGTCTGTCGCCCGACGCCACTGTCGTGCTGATCGATCCGGCACGCAACCACCTCCCAGCGCCAGACCCGGTATCTCTGGTCGAACGGGCGTATCGGCAGCGGTTGGATCTGGACGCCCTGAGCGCCGGCTATGAGGTCCACGACGCAGATCTGCGGCTCGCCTTGCTCCAGCAATATCCTCGCCTGAACCTATCGCTGAACGCGGCGCGTGACACAGGCGCGGTACGGACCAACGGCGTGGCGATTGGCTTCGATCTGCCACTGTGGAACCGGAACCGCGGTACGATCGCCGTGCAGGACGCCACGCGCGAGCAATTCCGCGCGGAATACGAGGCGCGGCTGTTCTCGACGCGGTCTGAGATCACCACCCTGATCGCCGCCTACCAGATCGGCATCCGGCAGCGCGACGCGCTAGAGGCCCAGGTCGCGCCGTTGAGGCAAATCGTCGAAGCCTTTGAACGGGCCGGTTCGCGCGGCGACATCGCCCGCGTCACGGCCGAGACGGCGCGTCAGGCCCTCACTGACAAGGAAATCGCCCTCGCGGTCCTGGATCAGGCCTTGTCGGAACAATGGGTGGCGCTGGAACTGGCGTCGGGCGCCTTGATCAAGGATACGAAATGAAGCGGATCGCGGTAGGGGCGGCGGCGCTGGCGTTGGCGCTGGCTGCATGTTCGAAGCCGACGGACAACGCTGCGACGCCCGTCGCGGCCGTGCGCACAGCGGCGGTTACAACCCGGATGCTGGACGAGACCATCACGGCTTACGGCCAGGTGGAGTTCAACCCCTCCGCCGTACGGACCCTCACGGCGACCTTTGAGGCCCAGGTGGCCAAGATCCACGTCACGGTTGGCGAAGCCGTGCAGGCCGGTCAGCCGATCGTGACCCTCATGGCCAGCCCGACGAGCAGGCTCGATCTGGATCGGCTCGCCCGTGAGGCCAGCGTGACGTCCGCCGAACATGCGCGTCTTCAGCGACTTCGCGCCGACGGGCTCGCCGCGGACGCGGAAGTCACCGCCGCCGCTGCTGCTGCGGCCACGGCCAGGGAGGCCAGCGCCAACCTGCGCCGGCTGACCGGTGGAGGCCAAATCACGCTTCGCGCGCCCGTCAGCGGCGTCATCGACAGCCTTCCCGCGAGCCCCGGCGCGCTGGTCAGCGCGGGCGGGGCGGTGGCCGGTCTCGGCTCGACCAGTCAGTTGAACGCGCGCCTCGGGATCGAGGTCGAGGACGCGCAGCGCATCCGTCCCGGTGCCGCGATCCGTCTCACCGGCCTGCACGAAGACGGAGCCGCTGTCGCGGCCCGCGTCGCTTCGGTGGACCGTCGGGTTGAACCCTCTACCCGCCTGGCCGCCGTGATCGTCTCCCTGCCGCCCGGCAGCCCGGTTCTGCCTGGCGAGGCGCTCAGGGG
This sequence comes from Caulobacter sp. 32-67-35, assembly GCA_002280875.1. GTDB lineage: Bacteria > Pseudomonadota > Alphaproteobacteria > Caulobacterales > Caulobacteraceae > Caulobacter. The sequence continues at coordinate 14,360 of NCEV01000005.1, forward strand.
GCAGATCGTCCTCAGTACGCTGCCGAACGCCACCGTCGCGCCACGAGTGGCTGTCCTCTATGACGGAGATCGACCCTATGTATTCGTCGTGGTCCGGAACGTCGCCTCGCGTCGGCCGGTTACGGTCGGCCTGGAACAGGCCGATGTGGTTCAACTGACCAGCGGCGTCCGTCCGGGTGAACGGGTGGTCGTCGACGGCGGACCTGCCCTGTCTGACGGCATGATGACCCGAGAGGGCCCGCCCCCCGCGACAGCAACGGCAGCCAAGCAATGAGCCGCTGGCTGAGCGGCCAGGTCCGCTTCATCATTCTGGCCTTTGCGTTGTTGGCGCTGTCAGGGTCCGCCGCTGCCCTGCGACTGCCCGTGAGCCTGTTCCCGCACATCGACTTCCCACGCGTCGTGGTCACGCTGGACGCCGGCGACCGTCCTGTCGATCAGATGGTCAACCAGGTGACCCGTCCTGTAGAACAAGCGCTGCGCACCGTTCCGGGCGTGGTCGGCGTCCGTTCGACCAGCAGTCGCGGATCGGCGGAGATGTCGGTCAATTTCGCCTGGGGCGCGGACATGGTGGCCGCGACACTGCAGGCGGAGTCGGCTGTGAACGCCGTGGTTCCGGATCTGCCCGGCGGCACGCGGTTCGAGGTCCGGCGCATGGACCCGACAGTCTTTCCAGTGTTGGGCTTGGCGCTGGTGTCGCCTGGCCGTGACCCGATCGCGCTCCGCGACTTCGGCCGGCTCCAGCTCGCGCCCCTGCTCTCATCCGTGCCGGGCGTCGCCAGCGTCAATGTCCTCGGTGGCCAGGAGAAGGAGTACCAGGTCCTGGCCGACCCGGCCCGCCTCCAGGCGCTGGGCCTCTCTATCGAAGAGCTCGCTCGCACCCTGTCGTCCAACAATGTGGTGGTCGCCACGGGCCGGCTGGAAGACCGCTATCGCCTGTATCTGGTCCTGGCGGACAACCGCCTGACCGGCATCGAAGACATCCGCCGCACCGTGGTCCAGACCGGCAGCCGCGGCGTGGTGGAACTGGACGATATCGCTCAGGTCGTGACGCGTCAGGCCCCGCAGTGGACCCGGGTGACTTCGCAAGGCCGCGACGCGGTTTTGCTGAACATCCGGCAGACCCCCGACGCCAACAGCGTCGCCCTGGTCAAGGAGGTGCGCAAACGGATCGCCGGGTTCGCATCCCAGACCCCGCCGGACGTGCAGATCGTCACCTACTACGATCAGTCCCAGTTGGTCACCGCAGCCGCCAGCAGCGTGCGGGACTCCATACTTCTGGGCGCCCTGCTGGCCGGGATCGTGTTGTTCGTCTTTCTGCGCAGCTTGCGCTTCATGCTGATCGTCGCCCTTCTGCTGCCAGCGACGCTGGCGGCCACAACCATCGTGCTCACCCTGATGGGGATGAGTTTCAACATGATGACCTTGGGCGGCATGGCGGCGGCCGTCGGCCTCGTCGTCGATGATGCGGTCGTCATGCTCGAACATCTGATGCGACGGCTACAGGAACGCCATCGCGATTCAGCCGCCGGCGGGAGCGTCCTGGAGGCCGCGTCCGAAATGATCCGCCCCCTGATCGGATCGACACTTGCGACGGTGCTCGTCTTCGCCCCGTTGGCCTTCCTCGGCGGCGTCACCGGCGGCTTTTTCAAGGCGCTGGCGATCACCATGTCGGCCGCCTTGGTCATTTCTCTTCTGTTCGCCCTGTTCGTCGCACCGCTCCTAGCAGACCGCTGGGTTCGGGACCGCGACGTACAACAGGCCGAAAAAAGCGGCGCGATCCTGGATCGGTTCGGCGGGCGCTATGAGATGTTGATGCGCCACCTGCTCAAGGCTCCGGGTCGGATCGCCTTGGTTGTTGGGCTAGTTATGCTTTTGGTCGGCGGCTTCGCCTATACCCGGGTCGGATCCGGCTTCATGCCCAAGATGGACGAGGGCGGCTTCATCCTCGACTACTATGCGGCGCCGGGGACCTCTCTGGCCGAGACCGACCGGTTGCTGAGGCAGGTCGAGGTCATTCTACAGAACACGCCCGACGTCGAAAGCTATTCGCGCCGGACGGGCCTGCAGCTCGGCGGCAGTCTGTCCGAGGCCAATGAGGGCGACTTCTTCGTGCGCCTGAAGGCAAAGGGCCGGCGGCCCATCGAGGCGGTCACAGCGGATGTCCGCAGTCGCGTGGAAGCGACCGTGCCGGGTCTGACGATCTCCACGGCGCAGCTCATGGAGGACCTGATCGGCGACCTGACCGCCGTGCCGCAACCGATCGAAGTCAAGCTGTTGGGCGCGGACGAAACGGCTTTGAAGGCCGCCTCGCCTCAGGTCGTGGAAGCCATCGGCAAGATCCGTGGTGTGATCGAGGTCGATGGGGGACTGCGCATTGCCGGTGACGCCATCGTCATCACCGTCAATCGACCGGCGGCCGCGCTCGAAGGGCTCGATCCAGAGGCCATTACTCGTCAACTCGGCATGTTGACCGGCGGTTCAGTCATCGGCCAGATTCAGGAAGGCGACAAGCTGGTCGGGGTGCGAGTGTGGACCGAAGGCTCATTGCGCGACCGCTTCCGCACCCTGGAGGACCTGCCGTTGCGCGCGCCCGACGGTCACGCGCTGCCGCTGAAGCGCATTGCGACCTTGTCGATCGCGCCCGGCCAGCCGCAGGTCACCCGCGAGAGCCTCCAGCCTCTGGTCGCGGTGACCGCGCGTCTCGAGGGTCGCGACCTAGGCTCCGCGATGCGCGAGGTCTCTCAGACGGTGTCGCGGCTCAACCTGCCGGCCGGAGTCCGGGTCGAATACGGCGGTCTCTACGCAGAGCAGCAAAAGTCGTTTCGCGACCTTGCCCTCGTATTTTTATCGGCCTTGCTGCTCGTCAGCCTCCTGTTCCTCTACCTGTTCCGCAACTGGGCCGCAGTCGGCAGCATCGTCGCCACCCTGGTCCTGGCCGCGTCGAGCGTCTTCCTGGGCCTTTGGGTCACGGGCACCGAGCTGAACATCTCGGCGATGATGGGATTGACGATGGTGATCGGCATCGTCGCCGAGCTGGGCGTTTTCTATCTAGCCGAGCTGCCGGCAGGCCAACGGCCGAACTCTGACGCGCTCATCGCCGCGGGCCGAGCCCGTCTGCGGCCGATCCTGATGTCGGCCCTTATCGCCATTCTGGCCCTGGCGCCGCTGGCCTTGGGTCTTGGCGAGGGCTCGGCGATGCAGAAGCCGCTTGCTATCGCGATCATTACAGGTTTGCTCGCGGGGGTTCCTCTGATCCTGATCTTCACGCCCACGCTACTGGCGCGCTTGTCCAAGCCTCTTCGCGAGCGCGCCTGATGATCCCCTTTCATCAACGACAGCCCGGACGCGAGCGCCGCCGTCCGGCTGCCGAGAACAAACCCGCTTGCTCCATCTGGTATTGCGGCAGAGGTGTCGTGGCCCTGACGCTCGGCCACATCGGGGTGGTCGCGGCGACCAGAGAGTTCCATCCGGTCGCGCCGCTGGCTGCCGCCGCCCAATTGCCGTCACCGATCGTGCGGCCTCTCGACCGAAGCCAGTCTGGAGCGGCTGGCTTAGGGGCGCCGACGAAATCGGCGCCAACAGGATAGGCCCGATGATAATCCGAAGATTACGGGCGGTTCCGCGCGGGGTCTGGGCGCTTGGCTTCGTGTCCATGTTCATGGACATCTCGTCGGAGATGATCCACAGTTTGCTGCCGGTATTCTTGGTCACCACGCTCGGCGCCAGCGCCGCCCTGGTCGGCGTGATCGAGGGTGTGGCTGAGGCGACAGCGTCCATCACCAAGGTCTTCTCGGGCTGGCTCAGCGACCGGCTGGGCAAGCGCAAGCTCTTGGCGGTTCTGGGCTATGGTCTCGGTGCAGCCTCAAAGCCTATCTTTCCCTTCGCCATTACACCGTTTGAGATCCTGGGCGCGCGGTTCGCCGATCGGATCGGCAAAGGCCTGCGGGGCGCGCCGCGTGACGCCTTGGTCGCCGATATCGCGCCTCCGGGAACCCGGGGCGCCGCCTTCGGGCTACGCCAGTCGCTGGATTCAATCGGCGCCTTCCTAGGCCCCTTGGTCGCCATCGTCCTGATGCTGGTCCTGGCCGGAAACATCCGGGCCGTCTTCGCCTGGGCCATTGTTCCCGCCGTGATCGCAGTCGTCCTGCTGGTCATCGGCGTCGAGGAGCCCGGACGGTCCGGCGAGGCAAAAAGAGCGGCGCTTCCTATTCAGTGGCGCGAGGTGGCCGACATGGGACGGCCGTTCTGGTCTGTGGTCGCGGTCGGAATGGTCTTTACCATGGCGCGGTTCAGCGAGGCGTTTCTCGTCCTGCGGGCCGAGGATGTCGGGCTCGCGCTCGCGCTGGTTCCGGCCGTCATGATCGTCATGAATGTCGTCTACGCAGCAGTCGCCGCACCCGTGGGCGCCCTGTCGGACCATATTGATCGGCGGATGCTGCTAGCTTGCGGGCTGGTGGTTCTGATCCTTGCGGACTTGGCTCTCGCCCTGATCCCGACCGTGGGGGGCGTCTTGCTCGGCGTCCTCCTGTGGGGCCTGCACATGGGCATGACCCAGGGACTTCTGGCCGCGCTGGTAGCCGACGCCGCGCCGGACCGGCTTCGGGCTACGGCCTTCGGGATCTTCAACCTCGCTTCGGGCCTGACCCTCCTGCTGGCCAGCACGCTCGCCGGACTGCTCTGGTCGGCCCTTGGCCCGGGCGCTACCTTTTTCGCAGGCGCAGCCTTTTCCGCCGTCGCCCTAATGGGCCTCGCCGCGCAGCCCCACGCCCGGCGAGATTCCGTTGACGGCAGATGACGCCGGGAGCCGACCTGCTTGGGAACCTTGAGGTCGTCCGGTTTTCACCGCATTGCAGGGCTCGTCCCGGAGGACCCGCCTAAATTGACCCCGCGATGGATAAGGCTCCGCGTTCAACCGCCCCAAGTCGTTGGTGGCTCCGCCTCGAAAGACCGTTGTTGATCATCGTGGCGATGGCTGCGGGCAAGGTCTGGCGCTTCCTCTGTCTCGCTGACGAGGTTTGCAAGAGCGGGATTTGCAGCCCTCGGCGGCTTCACAGCGCTATCCCTGATCAGCGTGTTCGCCCAGGCCATGCTAGTTGTCCATAGGCGGCGCGCCTAAGGCGGCGATATTCTTAGGCGATATTCTTAGCGGCGGTCTGCGAGGCGCAGGTCGTCTCCGAAGGCGCCAAGTTTCTGGTTTTCCGGCGTCGGCCCGACATCAGCCGGCACCTAGACCTCACCTATTCCAGCAACTTTCATAATTCTGTGAGGCGCCTGGCGTGGCGTGACGTCTTTCGCAGCAGCGACAACATCACGTCGCAGCCGGGCGAATAGAATGCGCATTGCCGATCAGACCCTGGCTACCGTAGCGGATACGGCCCCCTTTCCTGCCCACGCAGGCTACGAGCTATCGATCATTATCCCGACGCTGAACGAACGGGAGAACTTGCGCGCGCTATCGCAGCGGCTGGAGTGCGCGCTGCGGGGTATCGCGTGGCAGGCGATCATCGTCGATGACGATTCTGGGGACGGAACAGCCTCCGCCGCGAAGGCCCTAGCCGTTCTCGACGCACGCTTTTCATGTCTGCGGCGCATTGGACGGCGAGGGCTGGCGGGCGCCGTGATCGAGGGGGTCATGGCCAGCGCCGCGCCTTTCATCGCTGTGCTCGACGCGGATCTTCAACATGATGAAAGCTTGCTCTCGGTGATGCTGGAAAGCGTTCGGAATGGCCAGGCAGACGTTGCCGTGGCCAGCCGATTTGTGCGCCGCGAAGATAGTGCGGTGGGCTTGTCGCCTTTGCGCCGCCTCGGCAGTCTGGCGGCCAACGGCTTGGCGCGTCGTATTTTGGGTCAGAGTCTATCCGATCCGATGAGCGGATTTTTCGTCACGCGGCGTTCGGTGTTTGACGAGACCGCGTCACGGCTGTCGCCGCAAGGCTTCAAGATTCTGTTCGATCTGCTGGCCACGCGTCGCGGTCAATTGTCCGTGCGCGAGTTTCCCTATGCGTTCAGGCCCCGCGTAGCAGGATCCAGCAAACTCGATCATCGGGTCACGGCCGAGTTCCTCGGCCTGGCTCTGGCGAAGACGACGAGGGACCTCCTCTCCCCGCGTGCGGCGGTGTTTCTGGCGGTGGGTGCAAGCGGACTAGTCGTTCATCTGGCCGTGCTGCGTCTTCTACTGGGTTTGACCGGGAACCTCGATCTTGGCCTGCACTTCCCAGCGGCTCAGACCCTGGCGGGGCTCACAGCCATGACCTCCAACTTCCTCATCAACAACAGCCTTACCTACCGAGATCGGCGCCTGCGCGGGTTGGATTTGGCGAAGGGCTACGTTCGGTTCTGCGTGTTCTGTGGCCTGGGCCTGGTAGCCAATGTCGCTGTCGCCACGATGATGACCGAGCACGGAGCCACCTGGTGGATGGCAGGCGTCGGCGGCGCTGTGATCGGCGCTGCCTGGAACTATCTGACCACTTCGATCGCCGTATGGTGAAGTGGCTGCGCGCATTGCGTCGACCCGAACTCCTGCTGCTGGCGATCACCGTTTGGCGGCTCTGGGCGGCCGCCGCGATCCCCCTGACCGAAGACGAGGCTTACTACCGACTTTGGTCGCAACACCTCGCCCTTGGCTATTTCGACCATCCGCCGATGATCGCGTGGTGGATAGCCGCGGGGACTCGAATCCTTGGCGACACCGCTCTGGGCGTGCGCCTCCTGGCAGTCTTAGCCTGCAGCGCTACAAGCCTACTCCTGGCGCAGATCGTCAGGTGTCTGGGCGGGAGCCAGCAAGCCGCCAGCCGTGCGATGATCTGGTACCAGGCGACGCTCCTTGTCGGACTGGGTGGCCTCCTGGCGACGCCGGACGCACCGACGACCCTGTTGTGGGCCGTCGTCGTTTGGCTCGCCCTGAAGGCAGAGGTCGGGAGCCCCCGTCTTTGGCTCGCCGCAGGGCTGGCTGCTGGGCTCGCCCTATTGTCAAAATATTCGTCCCTTTTCCTACCCGTCGGCATCGCTCTCTGGCTGATCGTTCGTCCGGAAGGGCGGCGAATATTACGAACCCCATGGCCCTGGATCGCTGGCCTGCTGGCTCTAACGCTCTTTGGCTTGAACATCGCTTGGAATGCAACGCATGGCTGGCTGAGCTTCAGCAAGCAGTTTGGCCGGGCCGCCGTACATGGTTTTTCGCCCAAGCATCTGGTCGAACTGATCGTGATCCAGGCGCTTCTGCTCAACCCCTTGATTGCGGGCTTCGCGGCCAAGGGACTGGCGCGCCTTTGGCGCACCCGCCAAGCGCCTTTACTGGGCTTATTGGCTCCAACCCTAATCGCCGCGCCCTTTGCTGCCTACCTCGTCTTGCACAGTCTTCATGCCCCGGTTCAGGCCCATTGGCCCGTGCCGCTTTATCCCCTGGCCATACTTCTGGCGGTGTTCGAGGCAGAGCTCGTGACCCGTCCGCTGTCGCGCCGCCTGAGGCGCTTGGCGCCCTGGAGCCTCGTGTTCTGCGTGATTGTGTCGGCTCACCTCGCCTCGCCTCGCAGCGACCTACCCGGGGTCACCACCTGGGTGGCTCCCATCCGGGGATGGCCAGACTTCGCCAAGCGCGTTGAGCTGGCGAGACAGCGCGAAGGCGCCGCCTGGGTTGGGACGCTAAGCTATGGCTCGGTGGCGCAGTTACGGCTCACGGGCGACATTGCCGCACCGGTGATCCAATTGACGGAGCGTCGGCGCTACGCCGCCGATGACGCGCCGGCCGCGCTCGTCAACGAGCGTCCTGGTCTGGTCGTGGACCTGAAACGACGGCTTGACCCTGGTGATCTTGCTCGCTGCTTCAAAACCGTAACCGTGCTCGAGGACTTGGATCGCGGCGACAAGAACGGTCCGTCCGTTCTCTATCTAATGGTCCGAGTACAAGGCGCGCGTCGAGACCTCGCCTCACGGGGCTGTTGGGCGGGGAAGACGCCAGACGGCGGTTAGGGCACAGGAAGGCCAAGAAGCGGCCTCCGACGCTGAGCGCGAGCGTCCGGCAATGAACAGCCAAGGTCGCGCAGATTTGTGCGGCCAATCCGGCCAAGCGCCCCGAACAGCGCGGAACAACTGCTGCCGCAGGCCTTGATGACCTTGGCCCGATAGGGTCACATGGGCCTCAACAATCTACGCCTTGCGGTCGAAGTGGAAATCTCTGGCGCTTTCAAGCCATCTCATTCGAGCCGCCCCACACCGCCTGGCGCATCAGATGACCTGACGTTTGCGGGCGATGGCCGGTGATTGCAGATCATTAAGCCCACCCTCTCAAAGGCTTGCTGTTTCGCGAGCGCGTAGAACGGCTTCCGCTTTACTCAAATAGTCGCGGGTCAGCGGAACGGTCTCTTGTCGACGGGTGATCTGCAGTTGGAAGACCACCACTTGCTCGTGGCGGAAAGCCGCCTCCGACATCGCCAGATAGTATTCCCACATTCGACAAAATCGCTCGTCGAACATCTCGGCTGCATCGTCACGGCGGGCCATGAAAGCCAGCCGCCAGGCCCTTAGGGTCTGTGCGTAATGGAGACGCAAGACCTCAATGTCGGTGACAACCAGACCCGATCGCTCGACAGTCTTCACGATGTCAGACAGCGACGGCAGATGACCGCCAGGGAAAATATAGCGCGTGATCCACGGATTGGTGACGCTGGGTTCGTCCGAACAGCCGATGGTGTGTAGCAGCATCACCCCGTCGTCGGTCAGGCGCTCTCGGCAAGTGGCGAAGAACTGCTCGTAATTGCCCAGTCCGACGTGCTCGAACATGCCCACAGAAACGATCCTGTCGAAACGGCCTTCGACCGCGCGATAGTCGCTTAGGGCGAACCGTGCCCGCTCGGCTAGGCCGAGGTCTTCCCCGCGTTGCTGGGCGCGGGCAATCTGTTCCTCTGAAAGCGTCACGCCAAGCACCTCCGCCACGCCGGCGATTTGCGTCAGGTAGAGCGCCAGGCCGCCCCATCCACAACCGATGTCCAGCACGCGATGATGCGGCTTTAGCAACAGCTTGGCCGCGATATGGCGCTTCTTGGCGCGCTGGGCGTCAGCCAAGCTTTGGCCGGGTTCTTCGAAATAGGCGCAGGAATATTGCCAGTCGGGATCGAGAAAGAGGGCATAGAAGTCATCGCCCAGATCATAGTGGTGGGCGACGTTGCGGCGGGATCGGTCTGGGCCATTGCGTTGCCGCCAAAGCTGGGTCGCCGTGCGAAACCGATCGAAGGCCTGGACGATCGGTGAAGGGTTTCGCTCGCCGTCATTGTCCAGGATCAGACTGAGAAAGTCGTAGATCGACCCCTGCTCCATGACCAAGCGACCGTCGGTAAATAGCTCGCCGGTGCGCAGGTCAGGATCTAGTAGCAAGCTCCAGAGCGCGCGCTCATCGGTCAATCGCGCAACAACAGGCGCACTCATGTCCCCAAACGCCAGACGTTCACCCGAGGGCAAAGCCAGCCGCAGCCCCCCGCGACGGATCAACGGCGTCAGCGCCTTGCGCAGCAACCACGATGAAAGGCTCATCGCGACGCCCCGGCTACAGAGAGCCTGGCGAAGATCTCGGCGCCGGTCTGGGCAAAGCGTTCCTCACCGAACCGTTCGAGAACCCGGGTCCGTGCCGCTAGGCCCATGGGACCCAATTGGTGTGGGCCAGAGAGCAGGCGCCGCAGAGCCTTGGCCAAGGCGCCGGCATCGTCTGGCGGGACGACCAGTCCGGTAACGCCATGCTGAACGCTGTAGGGCATCTCACCGACTGACGAGACAATCGTCGGCAGTCCTGCCTGCATTGCCTCGTGCGCGGCGATGCACAGACCCTCGCGACGCGACGGCTGGAGATAGAGATGAAGGCCCGCCAGGAATTCGCGCGGATCATCGCAAAAGCCTGGCAAGGTTATATTTCTCAAGTCCGACTCATCGATCATGGCCTGCAGGCGCGCGCGTTCTGCGCCCTCGCCGGCCAGACGCACCTCAAAGTGGCAGGGCGGTGAAAAGCCACTATCGCGCAGCCGGACAAGCGCCGTGATCAGCACGTCATACCCTTTGGCCGGATGTAGCCGCCCCAGAGCGCCGATCTGGAGCGTTTCGCCGGGGCGCCAGGGGCGCGCCTGCGGCGCTGTCGGATCAGCGGAGAAAAGTGGCCAAGTCGCCAAGCGATCGGGCCCAACAGCCAGACGCGTCGCCGTCAACCTCGTAACGCTGTGGGAGTCGCCAATCCAAAGCCGCGAGAGGCCTTGGGTGGCGCGCAGCAGCAAGTGATTGGCCGGCTTTAGGAAGGCGTTGTGCTGCCAGCTCACCACCGGCACGCCGCGCCAAAGTCCCACGATCTGACCCAGAAGGGTGGCGCGGGTCAGGGACGTCCAGATCACGTCGGGGCGCGATGAAGCCAGAGCCTGGTCAAGCCAGACCAGCGCGCCGGCATGGTCTCGCTCTCCGCCCGGCCGCACCTGAACGTTCAAGCCGGCCTGGACTATGGCGCGCTGGGCCCTGCCGTCGCGTCGCGTGAGGGCAAAGACCTCGACCGTCGCGCCTTGCGTCGCCAGAACTCTGGCTATGGCCGGCACAGGTGTGGCCGCGCCGCCGCCTTCCAGTGAATTGATGACATAGGCAATTCGCATCAGGACACCACCTTCACTCGTTGCGGCCGCACAGCGCGACTTTCCCGCAGGACGAACCAGACCAGCAGCGCCGCCGTCAGTCCCGCTTGCAGCAACGCATGCAGCCCCGCTCCCGGAAGACCCAAAGCCCTGAGCATGGGCGGCAGGACGACCAACAGGCCAAGCCCTCCAGTCAGATTGGCTCCGACGGACAAGACCGGACGTCCAAGCGCCGTGAGCGCGGCGCTTATGGATGGCGCGACAACCAGTACCGTCCGCGCGGACGCCAGCCAGATCATCGGGCCGCTCGCACCGGCAAAGGCGTCCCCGCCCATAAGCACCGCGATCGGCCTGCTGAAAATGGCGATCAACGCCAGTATGGGCGTTGCCGCCAAAACGGCTACGCCCAGGCTGCGGCCCAGCGCGGCTCTAAGTAGGGCTCCTCGTCCGCCGCGCGCGACCAATTGAGCGAGCTCGGCATAGGCCGCCTGACCAAGTATCTGGGCGGGTTGGGCTAGAACCACTGTTGCCCGTTGAGCGATCGCGTAGAGGCCTGCGGCTGCTGGCCCCAGCGTCCAGCCGACAATCAAAGGGACAGCGCGCGCCGACAGCTCGCCCAAGGTAATGTCGGCGTTAGCCGCAAACATGAACCGCCGGATGCCCGGATTCTCGGCGACGGCTCCGCGCATGACGCCTAGGAACGGCGCGCCAGGCAGTTCCTCGCGCGCGACCATCAGGCCCATGATCCACATGACCGCGCATTCGGCCAGAGCCGCCGCCAGCCAAGCCACGAGAAATCCGATCAGCCCTGAGTGGAGCAAAGCGGCCACGACCGCTCCGACCAATCGCACGAGCGGCGCGACGGTATTGTGCAGACCCAACAGGTCGAAACGACCGGCCAGTTGCAGGTAGCCTGCCGGCGTAGCACGGGTGGACGCCAGGATGGCCAGACTATAGGGCGTCGCCCAAAGGAGCGCTGCAGGCGACCAGCCCAGACGGGGGCCTACGATCGGCGCCAAAAGGGCTGCGATGGCAATGGCGAGCAGACCGCCGGCGACCTCGACCACGCCGACGAAGCGAAGGAGGCGCGCCAGGCGGGGGACATCGCCATCGGCGCGGGCATGGGCGCCATATCGCACCACGGCATGCCAGCCAGGAAAACCTATCAGCCCTCCCACCATCAAGATGTAGCCGTGTACCAGCACCAGGACGCCGTAATCACGGGTCCCGAGAGCTCTGGCGGCGATCGCGATATAGGCCAGGCTGATCAGGCCAGCAGCCGCCTTGCCTCCCAAGAGACGCGCGAGGTTGCTGTATATGCGCCCAACCGTCGCGCCAGCGCCGGGCGCACGATCAACCATGGGCCAGGCTCGGAAGGTCGTTTAGAGGGGCAGGCCACGCTAGTCCCGCAAACTGCGCTACGGCGCGCGCTGCGCGATCCGCCGACGGCTCCTGCGTCAGGTCAAAGCTTTCGTCGAACAAGGCCTCCTGGATAGGCCGCCAGACGATCTCATGATTCTGGCGCGCCTGGTTCATCGCCGCGCCGAGGTCGGCCACATCCTCGATCACCGGACCGCTACGCCAATGGCCGAAATTGGGATCGCCGGCCCAGGCGAACCGGTGGTTGTTGAGGAAGACGCATGGCCGGGGCTTGAGCAGGAACTCGTAGACCTGACTGCTGACGTCACCCAGATAGAGATCGGCGCGCTGGGTGTAGGCCATGGTCGTCGAGGCCCGGCTGCCCAGATCGATGTGAATGTTGGGCGCGCGCAGATAGCGTTCCTCGATCCGTCCGGCGCGATCGAGCCGGAGCTTGTCGATTGTCGCCACGAAGGGCCGCTCGAACAGCATCACATGGGGCGCAAAGATCAGATTGTGGTCATCGTGCTCGACAAACCAGTCCAGCACCTGGCGACCAGCCTCGTACCAGGACGACAGATGCGGCGAGACGTGCGGATTGTAGAGCGTCACCGGCCGGCCGTCGTCGAGCAGCGGGTGGGTCGTTTTGTGCGCCGGAAGAAGATCGAACTTAGGATAGCCGACAATCGAGATCTTGCCCGGATCTACGCCCGTCTCGCCAATCAGACGGTCGCGGATTTTGCGCCCGGACACCAGAACGTGGTCAAAGCCCGCACTGGCCTTGTCGAAGCCGATGGCGCGGTCCCCCGCGCCATGGCGCGTGTGGACGATCTTGAGGTCGCCAAGGCCGTAGCGGCTCTTCAGTATCAGCGAGGTCTTCTCGGCGACCACCAGAATGTCCAGCGATCTGAAGAAATCGAGGTTGTCGCTGTAGACCAGCAGCTTGCTGGCCGGCAGAACCGCCTCGGTCGCGGCGGCCAGAAGTTTGGACGACCGGCGGGTCAGGCCCAGTTCGACTAGCGTCAGGCCCTGTCCGATCAGGCCGCCGCCCAGCCGGATGACCTCGGCGGTCAGCCGTCGGTTGGTGGTGGCGACCACGATCTCCACGCCTTGGGCGCCGTGGGCCAAGGCCAAGGCGATCGGCAGGCTATGGGCCACCTGATGGACTTGGTCGTGATTGAAGAGGAAGCCGATGCGCATGGCCCAACGACGTCATGCGGCGCACCCTCCCTCACCGATTTTCCGACCAGCTGACGAACGGCGTTCAAGCGGCTCTGCACGGAGGGGCGGCTTGCTCGACAATTCTCGCTTTGAGGCAATCCATCAACGCCCCGAGCGTGGCGCAATCGGCGCCGACCAGGTCGTCGATCTCGACGTCAAACCTATCCTCGATCGCGACCAGCACGGCCATATAGGCGTCCAGACGCAGGCCAAGGTCGCAGATGCGGGTCGAACGCTGCAACACAGAACGCGCGAGGCCCGATTTGCTGGCGATCAGGCTGGCGATATCGTCATCGGTGAGAAGGGCGTCGATCATAGCAAGGGGCTCCCACGTGGGCTCTGGCTGCTTGACGCCATGACACGCCCGCCCCCTCACCGATTAAGCGCGCACTCGCCCGTCCTCCATCCGCAGCACCCGGTCGGCTAGATCGGCAAGCCGCCCGTCGTGGGTCACGCAGACGACCGTCGCGCCGCTGGCCTGCGCCTGCGCGCGCAGTAGGCCGGCGATCTGGCGGCCATTTTCGGAATCCAGGGCCGAGGTCGGTTCGTCGGCGAAGATCAGGGCCGGCCGTTTGGCCAGGGCTCGGGCTATGGCGACCCGCTGCTTTTCACCGCCAGACATCTCACCGGGGCGGCTGGCCAGCCGCCGCCCCAGCCCCACCGCCTCCAGGGCCTCGATGGCTCGCGACCGCGCCTCTCGGGCCGAGACGCCGAGTTGACGCAAAACGATTTCAACCTGCTCGCTGGCGGTCAGGGCCGGCAGCAAATGGAAGCCCTGGAATATGAAGCCCGAGTACGCCAAGCGAAAGCGATCGCGCTGGTCGGCGCTCATGACCTGGAGCGGCCGTCCCAACGCCTCGACCACACCGGCGTCGGGACTTAGCAGGCCGGAAATGATGGCTAGCAGGGTCGACTTTCCAGAACCGGACGGACCGGTGATCATCACCAGTTCGCCGGGCCGCAGGCTCAAGCTGACGGGATGGAGCGCATCGACCTGTTGCACGCCCGCGCCATAGCGCTTGCACACGGCCTGCGCGACGAGCGAGGGGCTCATGAAACGCCGCCCAGCGCCAAGGAAAGGTCGATATAGGCCTGAGCGCGCGCGGCCCGGGCATCGGCCAGGGTGGTATCTGCGGCGGCGGCCCGTACCTCCAGCGCCGCAAGGGCCACGCCGTCGATGTCGCCGTCGCGATGCAGGGTCTGGCCCGTCCCGAACGCCAAAACATCCTGTCGCCAACGCTTGCGGGCCAGGGCCTCGGCCGTCGTGGCGTCCTGCAGCGCAGCCAGCGCCAGCCGCGTCTCGCCCCAGGCTTCTCCGACCGCCTTGCGATAGGCTAGCTCGGCGAGCGCCGCGTCGGCCGTCGCGCCGCGCTTGCGCGCCTTGGCGGCACCGCCGTCGAAAAGTTGATGGGTCAGGCCGCCGGCCACGGCCCAGGCTAGGGCCCGCACGTCCAGAAGATACAGCAGGTCGGTGTCCCCTGAACCGATGCCGGCGGTCAGCATGAAGCGCGGCCGCGACGCGGCGACGGCTTCGGCGCGGCGCGCGTCGGCGGCGCGCAGGCGGGCCTGGGCGGCGAGGATATCGGCGCGACCCAGAACCGCCTCGGACGGCACGGCGGTTATAGGTGGGGTTAGGGGAATTTCATCACCGGCGTAGGCTGGTTCGTCGATGGGCGCGTCCTCGCCCAGCAATATGCCCAGTCGCGTTCGTTCGGCCTCGACCGCATGCGTCGCACGTTGAAGCTCGCCGCCCGCCTGGTCCTCCTGGGCCCGCGCGGCTACCACCTCAGCGCTAGTGGCGGCGCCATCGGCCTGACGGCGCCGGATCAGATCGCTAACCTGACCCACCAAAGGCTTCAGGACTTCCGCCGCCGCTTGATGGGCCTGGGCGGCGCGCAAGGCGACATAGGCGTGCGCGACCTCCGCCAAAACCCGGCGTCGAACGCCGGCGGCGTCCTGCAGGCTGGCGGCCTCGTCGGCCATCGCCGCGTCCTGGCCGTGCTTCAATCGCCCGAATATATCGACTTCGTAGCTGGCTTGGAGCGGTGTTCCTGCGCCACTTCGCACGGAAGAGAAGTCTGCGCCCCCGTTCGCCAGCTCTGCGCCAACCGTCAGATGCGGTCGCCGCCCGGCTCGGGCCAGATCAACATCCGCGCCCGCCCGCTCCAACCTGGCTAAGGCCATTTTCAGGTCCAGCGAGCCCAGCTCGGCCCGAACCAACAGGTCGGCCAGCACCGGATCTCCAAGATCCGGCGACCACGGGGAGCCGACATCGGACGCAATCTCGGCGGGATCCTGAGCCGCGCTCACCGTTGCGGGCGTGACGGCAAGCAGAATCGAAAGCAACCGGGCGATCATTTGCCGATCCTCACCAGAACGCGTTGACCCAGGCGTAGATCATTAGGCGCCTCGAACGCCACGATCAGACGCAAGACGCGGCCGTCGGCGCGCGCGCCGGGCTGATCCTCTAGGGCGGCAGCCTCAAAAGCCGGAGAAACCCTCACGACGCGCGCGCGAAACACATGACCGCCGCCGCTGGCGTCGGTGATCCAGGCGGTCGCTCCCGGCCCGACCCGAGCGGCGAAAGCTTCGTCCAGTTCGGCGCGAACGATGCGCGGTCCATCGGGCGCCAGGACAAACAGAGGCGCTGCCGCCGTGGTCACTGCGGCTGCGCCGACGGTCGCCGCACGTCGCAGCACCAAGCCGGTTACCGGCGCCCGGACCGTCCGGATGGTCTGTTCGAGACTCGCCAACCGCTCACGAACTCGCGCCACATCAACGGCTCGGACAGCCTCCTCGCCTTGCGCGACGGCAACGGCCGCCGCTTGCCGCGCCTGTTCGGCCTCGCGCCGTGTCGCGGCGTCGGCCGAGGCCAAGCGGGTCAGGCGAGCCGCATCGGTTTGGGCGGCCAGGGCTCGGGCTTGGGCGGCGCGCGATGCCGCCTGTAGCTGGGCGGTTTCCGCCACCGCCTGGATGGCCAGTAACGCAGTGCGATCCTGGTCGAGCTGGGCCAAGACCGCGCCGCGCTCGACGTGCGCCCCCTCCTCCACGCTGATCTGGGTAATGAGACCGTCGCGGGGCGCGGCCACGGAGATCAGACCGCCATCGACCGCGACGACACCCCGCGCGACAGCGACAGCAGGGGGAAGGGTCTGGGCAACCGCCGTGTCCGGCCCCCGTTGACAGCCCGTGAGCGCTAGACCCGCCAGAGTCGTCAGAAGAACCAAGGGGCGACAGCGTCGCGAAACAGCGCAAGCCATGGAGAACCTCATAGAAGCAGCGCGGCGGGATCGGCCCTTGCGACCCTGCGCAATGCCCAAAGCCCGGAACCCAAGGCGACCAACACCACCAAACCGATCACGCCCGCAGCCATCGACGGGGTCAGGATCAGGGGCGTCGCCTTCAGACGAGCAAGACCCACCAGGAGGGCTGTCATGACACCGGCCAATACGACGCCGGCCGCGGCGATCCAGGCGGTCTGGGCCAGAACGATGGAGCGCAGGGCGCCGAGGGTGAAGCCTAGCGCGCGCAGAGCGGCATAGTCCTTAAGCGAAGCGGCGACCGCCGCCGCTAGAGTCTGACTGGTGACGATCACCGCCACCAGCAGCGCCACGGCGCTGCCGAACACGAAGGCCACCCCGGCTCCCGACTCAGCGACCCAATAGCGGACGCTGCGATCAGCAAAGGTCTGCCGGGTCATGATTTCGAAGCCACGTTGGCGGCCGACCTCCCTAAGATCGGCGACCACCGAGCGCGCCTGGGTCGGGTCGACCAATCGGGCCGTGAAATAGGCAGCGCCCTCCCCGTTCCGCACCGATGGATCGAGCCGGAAGGCGGTGGCCGGTGAGGCGATGACGTTGACGCCACCTAGAGCGCGCAAGCCCTCGGTCACCCCGACGATCCGGACACGCAGTCCATTGATCTCCGCCAGACCGCCGACCTTGGTCTCCAGCTTGTCGAGGTCGGCGCGATCGACGAGCACGGCGTCCGGTTCGGCTAGGGCCGCACCCAGACCGGCGGGCAAGGCGCCAGACAGCACCATCGCGTCCGGCGCGGGATCGACGCCGACGATATAGACATTGACCATGCCGTGGCGGCTGGTTCGCCATTCGCCCGAACCCCAATAGAAGGGCTCGACCTGGGCGACGCGCGGGTCGGCGCGCAACAAAAGCTCGGTCACCCCGCCGATCGGGCGACCCAGGTCGATGCTCTGCACACCGGGAAACCCGACCCACAAATCGGCCGAGGATTTGGTCACACAGACGCTGGCTAGTGAGAACACGCCCAGGATCAACCCCGCCTGCAACAGCACCAGAAGCCCGGAAAAGCCCACCGCCACAGCCGCCGGGGCAAAGCGGCGCCAGTCGAACAGCAGGGTCTTAAGCGCGATGGAGGTCATGCGTCGGCGGCCAGTTCGACCGTCTTGGCCCCGCGCCCGATCAGCAGGACGCCGAGCAGGATCGCCAGGCTGCCCACCACCTGCAGCAGGCTGATGGGCTCATGAAAGACGACCGCGCTGGCGGCGATGATCAGAACGTAGCTGACCGCCGACAGCGGAAAGGCGGCGCTCAGCGGCATCTCGGCCAGGACCGTCATCCAGGCCGCGAAGGCGGCGATCTCAAGCGCTACCAGTAGCTGAACGCTGGGCAGGCGCGCGGCGGCGGCCAGCCATGCCCAATCGAATTGCGCGCCCGCCAGCTTGTTGGCCGAGGTCTTGGCGGTGATCTGATAGGCCAGACTGATGATCGGCAGGATGGCGAACAGTATGGCAGGGGCGAAGCGGCGGCGGGGCGGAGTCTGGAGTTCCCGGGTCATGCGGCCAGACCTTCCAGCGGATCGCCCATGACCAACGGCGCTAGCATGCGAAGCGCGCCGTTGAGCAGGCCGTTGCGATGCTTGAAATAGGTCGCCGCGGGTGTCAGCCGGCTGCCCAGGCGCAGCTTGTCGCCCAGATTGGCCTGGCCGCTCTGATAGCGCTTCAGGCCCCGCGCCAGACAGTGCTCGAGATTGAAGAACCAGCTCAGGAAATAGAGGTTGTGAGCGCGGCCGCGCTCGGCCTCCATGCAGAAGAACTTGTCGAGCAGAACCTCGCCGTCTTCGAGCAGCAGGTTGAAGGCCAGCAGGTCGTCCTCGACATAGTAGAGCGCGAACGCCGCCCTACCCGGCAAGCGGTCGGCCACGGCCTTGAAGAAGGCTGGCGTCAGCGTCTCCAGCTGAGCGTCGGCACGGGCCAGGGTCTGATAATAGAGCGCCATGGCCCGGGGCAGATCCTTACCCAAGTCCGCACGCAGCTCGATCCGGACCTTGCCGCGCGACCGCAACTTGCGGCGCATGTCGCGGCGCACGCCGCTGGACAGCCGCGCCAGATAGGTTTCGAGGTCGGTGAAATCGATGGAGAGGTCGGCGATGGCCTGCCCCGGAACGGCGCTGTAGCCGGCCCTGGCCATGGCGCATGACCACAGGTCGATTTGAGCGAAGTCGGCGTCCTTGACGCCCGTCAACGAACACCCGGCTCTCGACGCATCCTGTTCAAAGGCGCAGATCAGGGCCTTGAGCACGGCAAGACGATCGGCCGCGAGGAGATCTGTCGCGAAGCCAAGGGTCGCGGTCTCTGTACAGGGTGAACCCAGACAGGCCAGCCTTGGCGTCATCACGCCTGGCGCGAGGCGCCGAATGCGTTCGGCGACCTTGCGGCCGCCACCCTCAAAGGTCGTCTCAAGCCGATAGTCGGTGATGAAGGCCGGCGCTGCGCCGACCAGGCGTCCACCGCGTTGGACCAGGACATAACGCCAGGCAAACCCCTCCAGACCCGCGCCCTCGACCGCCCGCAAATAGTCAAAGCCTTCCAAGGCACCGTCGAAGAGAGCATCCCAGCTAGCGCGCGGGAGGTCGTCCAGGCTGGTCAGGACACGGGTCTCAAACATGCGACCGCAGCCCCAAAACCGCTGCGCAGTTCGGCTCGACCGCGCCGAAGAAGTTGGCCGTCGTCGCCGCGACCATGTCGCGTTCCTGGTCGACGTGGATCATGTGATAGCTGTCCTCAAGCAGTTGCAGTTGTGTGGGACCGCCCAAGGCGCTCTGCAGTCGATAGGCGTTGCGCGGATGGCTCATGTCGTCGTCGCGCGCATGCAGGATCAGGGTCGGCGTCGTGATCGCCTTGCCCATTCGCTCCAGATGCCGTCCTAGGCGATACATCTGGAACAGAGCGCCAAGCGGCAAGCGATCGATCGCGCCCTCGATCAGGCTGAAGGGCGCGCGTTCGGCCAGACTTCGCAGGCGTTCGTCCTTCAGACCGAAAGGATAGGTTTCAGCCCAGGCCAGCCGGCGCACGCCAGGCAGATTAGCGACCAGCTGGATCAACGGCGCGGCGACGGCGAAGCGCGGCATGTTCCAGCCGTCATATTCGAAAGTCATCGAATAGACCGCGGCGGCGCGGATAGCCGGCCGCTCGGCGGCCAGCATCAGACCCAAGGCTCCACCGACGCAGATCCCGGCCACATGCACCGTCTCGACCTGGGCGGCGAAAGCGTCGTAGGCCTCGCACAGGCCGTCGAGCCAGTCGCGCCAGCTGGTCTTGAGCAAGGTCGCCTCGTCGGCTCCGTGTCCCGCCAGCAGGGGCGCGGCGACCTCGAATCCTCGACGCGCCAGGCGCTTGGCCAGGGGCTTCATCTCGGCCGGCGCACCGGTGAGGCCGTGAACCAGCAGGACACCATAGCCGGACTTGCCGGCTAGTCTGAGCGGTTGAACGGTCATAGGCCTGTGAGCCCAACACAGGTGACGCCGACGGCGACCAGCGCCGCGCCCGCGACCTGCATCGGGGCCAGGCGCTCCTTCAGGATCAAGGTCCCGGCCAGGGGCACGCCAGCATAGGTCAGGGTCATGATCGGGAAGGCCAGACCCAGCGGCGTGTGCTCCAACACCAACAGCCAGGCGATCATCTCGACGAACCAGAGAATGATCCCAAGCCACAGGACCGGCTGCAAGGCCAGCGCCGCGAGATAGGCCGGCTTGCCCTCCGCGCCGTCGGACGCGGCCTTGAAGCAGAGCTCACGGCCGATCTCGGTGACGATGCAGAAGGCCAGCAGGCCAGCCGAGACGGCGGTCAGGGTGGGGGTCAAGCGGTGACCTCCGAAAACAAGGAAAGCAGCCGCAGGTTTGCCGCCTCGTTGATATGGCGCGCGGCGTCAGCCGGTGGTCCTGCGTGCGGCTGGTCGAGGAAGGCCTCGCAGATCTTCAGCAGAGCCGCCAGGGGGCCAGGTCCATATCGCGGCGGCGACCAGTCGCCGACGACATCGGCGCCGATCACCCGGGCGCGACCGGCGACGGCGCGGATCATGGCTTCAAGGCCGCTCAGGCTGAGCTGGCCCTGGTCCCAGTTAGTGATAGCGTCGCTGGCGCGCAGCACGTCCTTATCGATTGTGATGTAGACCGCCGGCGTGGTGATGCGTGAGGCCAGGAACGCCACGAACCGGACCTCGCCCATGGCTTCGATTGACGGCCAGCCCTGATCACCGACCTTGAATATCAATCCGCCGTCAGGCGCACGGTAGGGATAGATCTCCACTCGTCGCTCGGCGACGAGGTCGAGGTCAGCGCGATTGGTTTCAGGATGGTCGATGTCGGCGCTGCAGACTCCGACGGTGATAACCTTGGCCACACCGTCCAGCCGCGCCGCGGGGCCGACCCATGAGCCGCAGTGCATTCCGTTGTCGAATCGCACCCAGTCGGGATGGTTGTCGAAATGGACTACCGTCACTGGACCGCAATTCGCGGCCTGGATGGCGCGTTCGATCAACAGAGGCGTGACGTGATGGAAGTCTCCCGAGCCGGCGAACACCAGTTCGGGACCCGCCGGGGTCGGCTGCTCGCGCAGGCGGTCGGCGAGCGCCGCCAAGGCGCGAGGCCGGCTCCACAATCTTAGAGCCGGCCCCAGATCACAGGCGTATATCACCTGTAATTTACCCTGGCGAAGCAGCGCGGGCTGCTCAGCCAAGGCGTTGTCCAGGTTCAGGAAGATGGGACGCATGCGACTGATCAGTCGACGCAGCGACGCAGAACGGCGTCGAGCAGCTTTAGGGCCAGGTCGATCTCGTCAGTGCTGATCTCCAGGGACGGGGCCAGGGTTATGACGTTCTTGTGGTAGCCGCCCACGTCGAGGATCAGGCCGTAGCATTTGCCGTCGACCGCGATGTCGCCCTTCATCCCTTCGGATTCCATGCGGTTGAGCAGGGCCTTGTTGGGGGTGAAACCATCGGCCTCACAGATCTCGGCGCGCAGGGCCAGGCCAAGACCATCTACGTCGCCGATCTGCGGCCAACGCTTTTGCAGTTCCTTGAGGCCGGCTAGGAAGTAGGCGCCCTTCTCCATGACCCGCGCGCCGTAATCGACCTCGGTCGTCATCCGCAGGGTCTCCAGCGCAACCGCAGTGCCCATGGGGTTGGAGTTGAAGGTCGAATGGGTCGAGCCGGGCGGGAAGATTTCCGGGTTGATCAGCTCTTCGCGCGCCCAGACCCCCGACAGCGGGTTCAGGCCATTGGTCAGGGCTTTACCGAACACCAGCACGTCGGGCTGTACGCCGAAGTGCTCGATCGACCAAAGCTTGCCGGTCCGGTACATGCCCATCTGAATTTCATCGACCACCAGCAGGATGCCGTGCTGGTCGAGAACCTTCTTCAGTTCGATGAAGAAGTTGGGCGGCGGAATGACATAGCCGCCAGTGCCCTGGACGGGCTCGATATAGAAGGCGGCGAATTCGGCCTGGCCGGTCTTGGTGTCGAGCACGCCGTTATATTCGGTCTCGAACAGCCGGGCGAACTTGGCCACGCAGGCAGCGCCGTACTCTTCCTTGCTCATGCCCTTTGGGCCACGGAAGTGGTATGGGAATTCAATGAATTGGGCGCGGTCGCTGAAGTGGCCGAAGCGCCGACGATAGCGGTAGGACGAGGTGATCGCCGAGGCGCCCAAGGTGCGGCCGTGATAGCCGCCCTCGAAGGCGAACATCAGCTGTTTGCCATTGCTGGCATTGCGCACCAGCTTGAGAGAGTCCTCGACCGCCTGGGCGCCGCCGACGTTGAAGTGGACCCTGCCCTTGCGACCGAACTTCTTCTCGGCGTCCTGAGCGATCATCGCCGCCAGTTCGACCTTTTCGCGGTGCAGATATTGGCTGGCCACCTGCGGCAGGGTGTCGAGCTGACGGTGGGCGACGGCGTTCAGGCGCGGGTTGCGGTAGCCGAAATTGACGGCCGAGTACCACATCTGAAGGTCCAGGAACTGGCGACCCTGGCTGTCGTACATGAACGACCCTTCGCATCCGTCGAAGAACTTGGGGTCGGGCAGATAGTGGACGGTGTCGCCATACGAACAGTACAGGGCCTCAAGCGCGCGCAGGGCGGCCTCGTCCAGGACTTCGGGGGCTTTTTCAGCGTCGTACATGTGGGGCTCCGGTCAAATGGCGGCGCGGCGCGCCGAACGGCCAAGAGCGGCCGTGAGCGTCGTCGTGATGATGCTGAAGTCGGAAAATTCGTAATGAGGCATGGCTCGCGCGCGGGCGTAGTCGGCCAGCTTGTCGCGGGCGAACAGCAGGTCGGCGCGGCCCGAGACGCAAAAGTCCGAGCGCCCGTCACCGATGAAGACCATCAGGTCGTCGGGCTTGTTGGCGCGCTCGTCAGACTTGGTGGCGACTTGGCATTTGCAGACGCCAGACCCCGCAGCACAGCCGACGCGCGACCAAGGTTGCTCCAGGCGTCGCCCCAGTTCAGCGTTGCCGACCAGATGGTTGGCGATCACCGGCAGGTATCCCAGGCCATGGCGATCCAAAATCCGGGCGATGAAACGGTCCACCCCGTCGCTGACCACGGTCAGCGGCACGGCATTGGCTTGGCACCACGCCACGAACTCGGCAAAGCCATCGGCCAACTCGACGCTGTCCAGCACGGCGTCCAGCGCCGCGTCAGCGCCGCCGATCAGGGCGACCTGTCCGCGCATGCACTCGGCGGCGGTGATCTCGCCCTGGGTCCAGCGCGCCTCGAGCGCTTCCCAGGCCGGGTCGGCCAGACGGGTCAGGACAAGGTCGGTGGTGTCGACCTTGGCGATCGTCCCGTCGAAATCGCAAAATATTCGCATCTGTTTGACTTGGCTCCAGACGCCCCCGCGTCGTTCGAGCCAATGACGCCTTGTAGGTTCAGGCCCCTCACCGATTGTCCTGTCGCGATACCCAGCCGAAAGCGGGGCGATCTCGGCTTGCCTTCATCCCGCCGGCCAGCCATGTGTTTTTGGGGTCAACGACTCCCGCAATGAGCCGATTGTCCTGCCGATGAGCACCACCCCCTCCACGACGATCCTTGGCGAGACACGGCCTAGCGCCCGTGCGATCGGCTGAGATGGACGGCTTGCGAGATCTTTCGCCGCTCACGGTTGCTTATCTGGATCGGCGCGACGATATGCGGCGCTTTTTCCAAGCGCGGCTTGGCGGACGGGCCGAGGTGGAGGATCTGGTCCAGGAACTCTATCTCAAGGTCCAGGCCGTCAGCGGCGATGACATCGACAACCCGCCCGCCTATCTCTACCGCTTGGCGTCGAACCTGATGCTCGATCGTCTGAGGCGCGCCAAGCGGGCCGGCGCGCGTGAGACCGAATGGCGGCGCGCCAACCACGCGGTTGTGGGAACTTTGGACGTCGCTGACACACCTGACGCCGAGAGCGTCGTGATCGCGCGTCAGCGACTTGAAAAGCTATCCCAGGCCCTGACCACCCTGTCACCCGTGACGCAGAAGGTGTTCCGCCTGCACAAGTTCGACGGCCTTACCCATGTCGAGACAGCCGAACGCATGGGCATATCGCGCAGCGCCGTCGAGAAGCACGTCAGTTTGGCGCTGAGCCACCTTCTCAAGAGGGTCGGGCGATGAGTGTGTCCTTTTTGCACTGCTGCTTGGACAATCGAGGAGATCCATTCACGGTCATGGCGTCATTGTGGCAAGCGCCCTCCCCGGCCCGGCGCGAAGGAAGCGCAATTCGTCGATGACTAGTTCTGAAACCCAAGATCCGATCCAGCAAGCCGCAGCCGATTGGTTCGTGCGCCTGCAAGGCGACGCCGCGCTTGAGGACTGGACCGCGTTTCAAGCTTGGCTCGAAGCCGACCCGGCGCACGCGGCGGCCTATGACGCGATCGAGGCCCTGTGGGTCGAATTGGACGACGCGCCGGCGAATGACGACCTGCCTTGTCAGGAGGCTCCTGCGCGGGCTGTGGCCGACAATGTCTCGCCGTTCCAACGCCGCGCCGAGCGACCCTCGCGCCGCTGGGTGTGGGCGGCGGGCGCTACCGCCGCTGCTGCTGCAGCGCTCGTCCTGGCCGTCTTGCCCCAACTCACTCGCCCAACCTTCACCGATTATTCCACCCGGCGGGGCGAGATCCGGGAGATTGCCTTAGCGGATGGTTCGAGGCTTACCTTGGGCAGTGCCACCGTGGTGCGTGTCCATCTCGGGCGCGCCCAGCGTGACGTCACCCTGGTGGATGGCGAGGCGAGGTTCGATGTTGCGCACCTGCCAACGCGGCCCTTCGTTGTCTCCGTCGTTGACCGGAAGGTGCGGGTGTTGGGGACCGAGTTCAATATTCTCAGCCATGCCGATCGCCTGACGGTCACGGTGCGTCGCGGCGTGGTCGCGGTGTCCGGCGGGGATGATCCTCCAGTACGACTGACGAAGGGCCAGCAACTTATCCACGTCCAGAATACGACAAGCTCGCAGGTCCGCGTGGCCGACCCAAATTCGGTGTTGGCCTGGACATCTGGCAAGCTGGTCTATCGCGATACCCCCTTACCCGAGGTGGTCGCCGAGCTGAACCGCTATGTCGCCACACCGATCCGGGTTGATCCCAGCGCGGCTTCTGTGAAAGTCTCCGGCGTGCTTTTGATCGATAAGGAATCTGCGATGATCCGTCGCTTGGAACTGTTCGCCCCGATCGTTAGCCAGACGTCTGGCAGCGAGATCGTACTCAGGGCGAAAGCGACCCGACCCTGACGACCTCGAAGAAGGGGCTGGCTCGACGGTTGGACCGCGTGTGGCTAGCGGCACTTATAGCCGGCCTGGCGATTGGCGCTGCGCATGCCGCTCCGGCGCGGGAGCAGGGTCCGTACGTGCGCCTGCAGATCGCCGCCAAGCCCGTCCAAGCGGCACTGATTGACTTCGCCCTGCAATCAAATCTTTCGCTCGGCGGCGATCTGGAGGCCTGTCGAGGGTTTGCGCCGGCCTTGTTCGGCCGAATGTCGCAAAAAGCAGCGCTCGACCGAATTCTCACTCAAAGCGGCTGCGGCTTCGCCCTGGCTGACCCTCGCACGATCCTGATCCTTAAGGTGACGCCGCAGCGCGCGTCGCGCGCCGTCGTCGAGGCCGCGACCGTTCTTGGTCTCGGCGAGGTGGTCGTGACCGCCCAGCGCTACCCCAACCTACCCGGCCGCACGCCCTATGCGATCTCGGTCATCTCCGGGACCACCTTGCAACGCGAAGCGTTCACCAGTCTGGCCGATCTCAGTGCGCAGGTCGCCGGCATGACGGTCACCAATCTCGGACCTGGGCGTGACAAGATCCTGCTGCGCGGCCTCTCGGATGGGGCCTTCACCGGCCAGACCCAATCGATGGTCGCGCTCTATCTCGACGACGTTCCGATCACCTACAGCGCGCCCGACCCCGATCTGCGGCTGGCGGATATCGAGCGCGTCGAGGTCATGCGCGGTCCGCAAGGCACGCTCTATGGCGGCGGGTCCCTGGGCGGCGTCGTGCGAACCGCTACACGAAAGCCGGATCTGGATCGCTATCAGGCCAACGCTTTGGCCGGCCTGGGGCACACTTGGGGCGGCGGTCGTGGCGACGAGCTAGAGGCGATGGCCAACCTCCCGCTGCTACCGGGTCGCGCCGCCCTGCGGGTCGTGGTCTACCGCGACTCTCAGAGCGGCTACATAGCCAATCCAGCCCTTCGGCTCAGGCGGGTCAACAGCTCAAAGCGCGATGGCCTGCGGGCGAGTCTGCGCGCGTCGATTTCCACCCATTGGTCGGCGACCCTTGGCCTAACCCATCAGTCGATCAACAACGACGACACTCAGTATGGCTTTCGACGCCTGGGCTCGCATCTACGTGACAATCCTGTTCGCGAGCCGCATGACAATGACTTCGATCACGTCTCCCTGAGCCTGACAGGGGATGGTGCCTGGGGGCGGGTGAGCGGTTCCGTCTCGCGCCTTTCGCACCATTTTGACAGCCGTTACGACGCTACCAGCGCCTCTGCGCTCTACGGCTTGGCCGGTGCCTCCGCAGCTCTTGACGAGGCCAAGGCCATTGATCTCTCCGTTGCCGAAGTTACCTACGCTACGCCTGCCGACCGCCGCTTGCACGGGCTGGTCGGCGCCTTCGCCTCCACCGGCGACATTCGCCTGAGTAGCGCGCTTCACCCGGTCATGGGGAGCGCGACGAACGCCTATGCCGAACGCCGCCGCGACAAGATCAACGAGACTGCGGTCTATGGCGAACTGACCTGGGACCTCAGCCGCCGCCTGTCGGCCACGGCTGGCCTGCGCTGGTTCGACTTCCGCTTTGAGACCGATTCCACCGTGAGCCAGGCCATTGGTCAACGACAATTCAGCAGCGCGGCCGACGCCACCGGCCTGTCGCCAAAGGCTCTCGTCAGCTACGACGCCCGGCCGGGTCTGCTGCTCTACGCTCAAGCCGCTGAAGGTTACCGCCCAGGAGGCTTCAACACTGCGGGCCGCGTTGGCCAAGTCTTCGATGCGCCCGGTGCTCCCGCGCGCCGCTACTCGGCCGACGAACTTTGGAACTATGAGGTCGGCGCCAAGCTGCGCGCCTGGAACGATCGACTACAAGGCCGCGTGGCTGTGTTCTATGCGACCTGGGAGTCCGTCCAGAGCGACCAGTATCTGACTGATGGTACAGCCTTTACCGCGAACGTCGGCAACGGTGACAATCGCGGTATCGAGGCCGAGGCGGCCATCCGCCTGACCGATCAAATCGATCTGCGGGCGGCCGTTTTGCTTAACGATCCGCAGATCACGCGGCAAAATCCTGATTTCAGTTCGCGCAGCGACGCTGGCCTGCCGGGCG
Organism: Caulobacter sp. 32-67-35; assembly: GCA_002280875.1. GTDB lineage: Bacteria > Pseudomonadota > Alphaproteobacteria > Caulobacterales > Caulobacteraceae > Caulobacter. The sequence goes on from NCEV01000005.1 coordinate 41,641, forward strand.
TCTCTCGCGCCTCGGCCAGCTTCGGCGTCGATTACCATCACGACCTGGCAGGCGATCGCACCATCCGTCTGCAGAGCCAGGCGACCTATGTTGGCGCGTCCTACCTGACCTTCGACGCCGACCGGCGCCACGAGATGGGCGAGTATCTAGGCCTGCGCGGCGTCGTCAGCCTCGAAGCCGCGCGCTGGAGCTTGAGCGCCACCCTCGACAATCCTTTAGGGGCCAACGGCAACAGCTTTTCGTTTGGCAATCCGTTTCTGATAACCCGCGAGCAGATTATCACCCCGCCACGCCCAAGGAGCGTGGCCCTGCGGCTGACTGCACGCTTCTAGGTCTTGGCTTTCTAACAACGGGCGGCGGAACGAGCCGCCGGTTTCCAGGCTCGACGAGGCGGCCGACCGCCAAGGTGGTCCCTGCCGTATGTTCGGGATGAGCCCTGCGTCGGCCGAGGCTGGAAGCGATGCAGTAGCAGATCAGGGACGCGAGTCTCGCGACGCGCTGGTCAATCAGCCAACCGGCGACCAAGGTGACGCCCGAACCGACCGCGAAGATCAGCTCGGTGCGTTCGCCGAAGATTCCGCCATGATGGTGAGCATGCCCACCGGGCGTATCGCCATTCGGCGTGCGACGTGACGATGGCCATGAGGTGATCTCCAGGCTCAAGGGCTAGCGCGGTGGCGATGGCCGTCTTGGGTGACGATGGAACCGGTCTTGATGGTCACCAGTCCAAGCGCTTCGTCCCGCCCCGGCCAGGCGTCTCCAGGGGCGATCTTCACCGCCGGGCTTTCGGGCCGCCGAGCCGGCGGCGCAGCGCGCGGTCCAGGGTGCCGAACACCGGTCGGTAGAGCCGCAACAGTGGCGGACCGAGCACCCAGCGCAGGACACCCTCGAAGGTGACGTGATGGATGATCACGGACCCGGCCATGGCGCGCTCAATCGTGAAGCTCTCGCGCAGGGTCAAGGCGCCGCGCGCGCCCAGCGACCAGGCGACCAAACGATGCGGCTCGCGGGCCGTCACCTTGCCAAACAGGACCACAGGCTTCTTGAGCTGATCAAGGCGGATCGCGAAATCCATGCGGTTGGGATCGGTCTCCTTGGCAGTGGGCGAGATGGTTAGGAATGGCGCCCAGGCCCCATAACCCGGATAGTCGTCGAGCAGCTTGAACACCGCCTCAGGCCGCGCGGCCACAGCCTGGGTGGAGGTCAGGACCAGACCTTGACGTTTCGAGGTCTGGGTCATGAGTGGAGCGCCTCCTGGGCCCCACAAGCAACGACTTCGGTCTGGATGGTAGCGTGGTGCAGGTCGAAGTCGCCCTCCAGCCGCGCCGCGATGGCCAAGCGGACGGTCTCGCCGTCGGCCCCTGGCTCCAGCACCACATGGACAGAAAGACTGGGTTGATCCGCGCCCGAGACCCAGATGTGCAGATCGTGGACATTGGCGACGCCTGGCGTTTCGGAGACGATCTTGCGGACCTCGGCGAGGGCGACGCCGCTGGGCGCGCCTTCCAGCAGGACGTGGGTGGTGTCCTTCAGCAGGATCCAAGTGCGCGGCAAAACCCACAGCCCGATGCCTATGGCCACGATCGGATCGACAAACCGCCAGCCGGTAAACTGGATGACCAGGGCCCCGGCGATGACGCCCAGTGAGCCGAGCATGTCGGCCCAGACCTCCAGATAAGCGCCCTTGATATTCAGGCTCTTGTCCTTGCCGGCGCTAAGCAGGCGCATGGCGATCAAATTGATGACAAGGCCCAGGATCGCGACGATCAGCATGCCGGTCGACTGCACCGGCTCGGGGTCGATGATGCGTTTGACGCCCTCGACCAGGACGTAGATGGCGACTGCGAACAGCAGGATCGCGTTGAAGGCTGCGGCGAGGATTTCGAAGCGGCGATAGCCGAAGGTGCGCTTTTCGTCGGGTTTGCGCGCCCCGATCTTGATGGCCGCCAAGGCAATGGCCAGGGCGGCGGCGTCGGTGAACATGTGGGCGGCGTCCGACAGCAGCGCCAGGCTGTTGAAGACGACGCCGGCGATGACTTCGGCGACGAGGAAGGTCGTCGTCAGCCCAAGGGCAATGGCGAGCATCCTGCCGTTGGTCTGCCCGGCGGTGTGATCGTGGCTTGCTCCAGCGCCCATGCTCGTCTCCAGTGAGGTTCGGGTGATAACGAACGGCGCGCCGGTTGGAGCCAGCGCGCCGCCCATCGCCTAGTAGTGATGGCGGTGGCCGCCGTAGCGGACCACTTCGACCTTCTCCAGCGTTACCAACCCGATTTCGTCCTCGGGCTGCAGGGTGGCGATAAAGGCTCGGAGCGAGGCCTCGATATCGACGATCTCGACGACGACCGGCAGGTTGGGCGCCAGGTCGAACGCCTTGCCGCCGTGCAGGGTGCTGGAAGCGCCGTAGCCTCGCAGCCCGCGCAGGACGGTGGCGCCGGCCAGACCCATCGACCGGGCGCGTTCGACCAGGACGTCGAAGAAGCGCCGATCGCCGGTCATGGCGTTCTCATCGGTATAGATGCGTAGCAGCAGTGCTTGGCCCGGGGTCATCTTAGGCTCCTTGCTCCTGAGTTTCCGCCGGATGCTCGCGCAGGTCCTTGGCGGTCTTGCGCAGCACGAACCGGCAGATGGCGGGCAGGACGAACAGGGTCAGGGCCGTGGCGGTGATCAGGCCGCCGATGACCACGGTGGCCAGCGGGCGCTGGACCTCCGCCCCGGTCTCGGTGGCCAGCGCCATGGGCACAAAGCCCAACGAGGCCACCAGACCCGTCATCATCACCGGCCGGAGCCGCTCCATGGCCCCGTCGATGATCGCCTTCTCCAACTCAAACCCAGCTGCCAAGCGCTGGCGGATGGCAGTCATCATCACCAGGCCGTTGAGCACGGCCACGCCGGACAGGGCGATGAACCCGACGGCGGCCGAGACCGAGAACGGGATGCCGCGTAGCGCCAGGGCGAATACCCCGCCGGCCAGGGCCAGGGGAATGGCCGAGAACACGGCGACAGCGGGCGCGAAGCCCCCCAGCGCCATGTAGAGCAAGGCGAAGATCAGCAGGAAGCAGAGCGGGACGACCAGGGCGAGCCGCGATTGCGCCGCCTTGAGGTTCTCGAACTGCCCGCTCCACTCTATCCACGACCCGGCCGGCAGCTTGACCTGGGCGTCGACCTTGGCCTGGGCGTCGGCGACAAACGAGCCGAGATCATTGCCCCGAACATTGGCCTGGACGACGACGCGGCGCTTGCCGTTCTCACGGCTGACCTGGTTGAGGCCCTCCGAATAGGAGAAGCGGGCGACGTCGCGCAGCGGCACCGAAAGGCGCGCGCCGCCCCCTGCCCTTTCGGGCAGCATCACGGGCAGCGCTCCGACCGCGTCCAGATCGTTGCGAGTGGCGTCAGGAAGCCGCACGACGATGTCGAAGCGCCGGTCGCCCTGGAAGACCAGGCCGGACTCGCGCCCGCCCATGGCCACCGCCAGGGTGTCGGCGACCTCCTCGACCGTCAGGCCCAGGCGACCGATGGCGTCGCGATCGAGCGAGACGTCCAGGGTCGGGAACCCCGAGGTCTGCTCGACCTTGACGTCGGCCGCGCCCTTGACGCTTTGCAACGCCTTGGCGATCTGGCCAGCGCTGGCGGTCATGGCGTCCAAGTCATCGCCATAGACCTTGATCGCCACATCGCCGCGCACACCGGCGATCAGTTCGTTGAACCGCATCTGGATGGGCTGGCTGAACTCGTAGACGTTGCCCGTCAGGCCTTCGAGCTTCTTCTCCATGCGGGTGACGAGCTCAGCTTTCGTCTCCTTCTTGTTGGGCCATTCGTCCTGCGGCTTGAGAATGATGAAGCTGTCGGACGCATTGGGAGGCATCGGATCGCTGGCGACCTCGGCGGTGCCGGTTTTGGAGTAGACGAACTGCACCTCCGGGAAGGTGGCGATGGTCCGCTCGATCTGCCGCTGCATGCGAAGCGACTGCTCCAGCGAGGTCGAAGGGATCCGCAGCGCTTGGACGGCCAGGTCCTTCTCGTCGGGCCAGGGCCGGGCTACGGCCTTGCGCAGTAGCGGCTCGTAGCGAACCTTGGTCCAGCGGACCACGGCCACTTCCTTTTCGGCGACCTTGCCGCGGATCACCAAGGCGATCATTGCCGGGATGAAGGTCAGCGACAGCACGAAGGCTGCAGCCAGGGCCAGCATCACGGTGATGGCCATCGGCGAGAAGGTCTTGCCCTCGACGCCGGTGAAGGTCAGCAGCGGTGCGTAGACCAGCAGGATGATCGCCTGACCGTAGACGGTCGGCGAGATCATCTCGCGCGCCGCCTCGCGGGTTTCCTGAAGCCGCTCCGACAAGGTCAGCAAACGACCCTCGCGGTGCTGGCGTTCGGCCAGGCGGCGCAGGCTGTTTTCGACGATGATCACCGCGCCATCGACGATCAGGCCAAAGTCCAGGGCGCCCAGGCTCATCAGATTGCCCGACACCCCCAGCCGGTTCATGCCGATGGCGGTCATCAGCATCGACAGCGGGATCACCAGGGCGGTGATCAGCGCCGCCCGGAAATCACCCAGCAGCAGGAAGAGCACCACGATGACCAGCAGCGCGCCTTCGACCAAGTTCTTCTCGACAGTCTTGATGGTGGCGTTGACCAGCTTGGAGCGGTCATAGACCACCTGCACCTTGATACCGGGCGGCAGGCTCTTGATGATCTCGGCCAATCGCTCGGCCGAGGCGCCGGCGACGGTGCGGCTGTTCTCGCCGGTCAGCATCAGGACGGTGCCGACCACGACCTCCTCGCCGTTCTCCGAAGCCGCGCCGGTCCGAAGTCCGCCGCCGACTTGGACATTGGCCACGTCGCGCACCCGGATCGAGACGCCTTCGCGGCTGGCGACCGTGGCGTTGGCGATCTCGTCGATATTGCGCACCCGCGCGTCGGCGCGAACCAGATAGGCCTCGCCGCCCCGCTCCAAGAAATTGGCGCCGACGGCGATGTTGGCCGCCTCCAGGGCCTTGCCCAACTCGGTGAACGACACGCCATAGGCGGCCATGCGGGCCGGATCGGCCTGGACGGCGAACTGCTTTTCGTAGCCGCCGATCGAGTCGACGCCGGCCACGCCGGCCACGCCGCGCATCTGCGGTCGCACGATCCAGTCTTGAACCTCGCGCAGATAGGCCGCCTGGGCGGTGGCGTCGGTCAGACGCTCGCCGGTGGCGGTCAGATAGGTCCCATCCGACTGCCAGCCGGGCTCGCCGTCCTTGACCTTGGCGCCGCGACCGCCGGGGTTGTCGTAAGCAACGGTCCACATCAGCACCTCGCCCAGACCCGATGAGATCGGCCCCATGGCGGGCTGCGCGCCGTCGGGAAGGGTCTGACCCACGCCGGTCAGCCGTTCGGAGACCTGCTGGCGCGCGAAATAGAGGTCGGTGTTTTCCTTGAAGACGATGGTGACCTGGCTAAAGCCGTTGCGCGAGATCGAGCGCGTGCTCTCCAGGCCCGGGATGCCGGCCATCGCCGTTTCCACCGGGAAGGTGACTAGCTTTTCGACCTCGGCCGGGGCCAGGGCCGGGACGACGGTGTTGATCTGTACCTGCTTGTTGGTGATGTCGGGCACCGCGTCGATCGGCAGCCGCACCAGATTGTAGACACCCAAGGCCGCGATCAGGGCGACGACGCCGATGATCGCCCAGCGAGCGCGGACGGAGAAATCGAGAATCCTGCCGATCATCGCGCGGCCTCCGAAGGCTCGGCCGCATGGGCGACTGGACTGTAGCGAACGACGACGCGCGTTACTTGGCTGGCGCTAAGGCCGGGGAAATCGGCCCGATAGCGGGCCGCCTGGTTGTGACCGCCCCCGCCGAGGGAACCGCGCCAGACGACCGAAGATGAGCCCAATCGAGCGCCGACCACATCATAGGCCTCGACGTCCAGGTGGCCTTGCACGCCGGTCTTCCAGTGCGGAGCCCGACGCACCAAGCCGGATACGCTAAGGCCATCGCCGTCGTTCCGAGCCGTCGCGGTGAGCACCTTCAGATGGCCTTGGCTTACCAGCTCGAAGGCGGGTTGAGGCGTTGTCCGACCCTGGGCTAACGCTGGCGTCGCCAGAGCCGCCAAGATGGACAGTCCAGCGCAAGCGCTTGCGGGGCGTGCGAGGTTTCGCATTGTTGCGCGCCTAGTGCCCATGCTCAGCCTCCCCCTTGCCAAGCTCGGCCTTCAACAGGAACGCGCCCTGGCCAGCGATCTGCTCTCCGGCGGTCACGCCCGAGAGGATTTCCACCCGGCCGCCACCGCGCCGGCCGATCTTCACCGGCCGCGCCGTGAACCCGTCCTTGCCGCGAATAAAGACGATGTCGGCGCCTTCGACCGACTGCACCGACTCCTCGGGCACAGAGAACCGATCACCCGAAGCCGCCCCGCGCGGCGTGATCCGCACCCGCAGGGCCTGGCCCGGGACGAGGCCGGCCTGACCTTGCGCAACGGTGAGGATCGCCGTGGCGGCCCGGCTTTCGACGTCGACGCCGGGGGTGATCGACCGGACCACGGCCGGGATCGTGCCTTGGGCTGTTTCGATCATGGCGCGATCGCCTGAAGCGACCCGGCCAGCGTCCGACGCTGGGAGCGAGGCCTGAACCTCGATCTTGCGCGGATCGGCGATGCGAAAGAGTTCGGTTCCGGCCGTCACATAGGATCCGAGCACGGCCGGGGCAGCGGTGATGCGGCCGGAGATCGGACTGGAGACGGTCACGAAGCGGCCGTTGGCGCTGACGCCGGCGGCAAGGCCGGCGCTGGAGGCGCGCCGCAGCTCTGCCTCGGCGATGGCGACCTCGGCCTGGGCCGCTTCAAGATCCTGGCGGGCGGTGATCTTGGCGTCGAACAGGCGCTTCTCGCGCGCATAGGCCTGGCGAGAGGCAGTCGCCTTGGCGGCGGCGGCGGCGCGTTCTGCGCTAATGGCTGCCGCGTCGCGGCTCTCGATCGAGGCCAAGGCTTCTCCGGCGCGGACCGGGTCGCCGAGACGCTTGTTGATCCGCACCACGGCGCCGTCGGCGCGGGCCGCCAGGGTCGCGGCGCCGTCGGGCGAAGCGATCACCGAGGCCTGCGCCACGATCCCCGCTCCCAGCCCGCCGACGGCGAGAGTCTCCAGCTTGATGCCCGACGTGGCCAGCCGCTCGGCATTCATCTCAATGTGGCCTTCTTCTTCCTCATGTCCGGCCTCGGCTTCACCCTCCTTGTGGTCGGCTTCGCCTTCCTTGTGCTCGCCTTCCTCGGCCGCGGCTGCGGCCGAGGCCGTGGGGGTCTCGGCCTTGGGGGCCAGCATTGTCCGGCCGATCACGGCGCCGACGCCGGCGGCCAGCAGGCTGCTGATCGCCACGGCGGCCAGCAGGGTTTTCTTGTCAGTGGGTCTGGGCATGTGGGGGTCCTATTGCGCGGCGGCGCGTTCGAGCGCGGCCAGCGCCTTGGCGCGCTCAAGGCGCGCGGCGATGAGGTCATTGCGGGAAGCCGACAACGCGGCCTGGGCGTCCAGGACATCGAGCAGCGAGAACTTGCCTGGGCGTCGCGAACCGCGCGGACGGACCGGGCCAGAACCAGGCGCTCGCGCGCTTCGGCAGCCGTGGCGTCTGCGCGGGCGGCGGCGACGTTGCCCTGGTTGCGGTCCCGGATCGGGATGGGCGCGGTAAAGCCGACGATCAGGGCTTGATCGCCTGTCTGTTCGAAGCGCCGGACACCCGCCTGGATCGTCAGGTCGGGCTTGCCCGCCGCGCGCTCGCGGTCGATCGCCGCTTGGGCTGCCTCCCGCTCGGCCTGGGCCAGCCGGACGTCGAGGGAAGCCGTCGGGTCGATCGCAGCCGACAAGGTCGGCCCGGCTGGCGGTTCGACCAGATCGATCTCAGGGTCGGGATCGGCCCAGAGACTGGTCAAAGCGCGACGGGCGGCGGCGGCCTGGGCCTGGGCCGCGAGCACCGCAGCGTCGGCTTCGTCGCTGGCGGTGCGGGCGCGCAGAGCGCGTAGCGGCGGCTCACGACCCGCCTCGACCAGTGTCGCTGCGACGCCCGCCAGATCGTTGGCGCGTTCGGCGGCTTCCTTGGCCAAGGCGACGCGGGCGTCGGCCTCGAGCGCCTGCGCATATTGCGTCTTCACCTCTTGGATGAGGTCGGCCCGAGCGATGGCCACGCGCACGATGGCGGCTTCGACCTCGGCCTGGGCCGCGGCGGCTCGGGTTCGGCGCTTGCCGCCCAACTCAAGGCGCTGGCCGATCGAGAACGTTGTCTCGGCGTTGGAAAACCCCTCATAGGGCCCGGAGCCGGCGATGTTCTCGCTCTCCAGGCTAGCTTCCGGATTGGGCGAGAAGCCGGCCTGACGCGCCCGACCTTGGGCAGCGGCGAGCGCGGCCTGGGCAGAGGTGATCAAGGGTGACTGGGCCTGGGCTCTTTCGAGCGCGGCGGCCAGGGTGACGGGAGCGGCGGCCGCGCGCAAAGGCGCGCCGAGGCTCACGAGGGCCAGGACCGCGCCGAAAACGGCGGCGGGCCGGGCATATGGCGATGGCATGTAATGTCCCTACTTACGTTCTGACGAAGGCGAACACGCGCGTCGGCGCGGTCGGGGTCAGGCGCGAGGGGGCTTACTAAGACGGTCGGAGGCCCGTGAGGGCGGCAGGCCGGCGATGGCCGGGGTAAGACGTGCGTGGGCGATGGCAAGCGCGTCTGTTTGCGTGGTCTGCGCGCCAATCAGCGGCGTAGCATGATGACAGTGCCCATGCAGGCACGCATCGACGTCGCCTTTGCCATGCTCATCGCCCGCCGTGTCGAGCGATGCGGTGGATTCCACCACCACCAGGCTTTCGGCAGAAGACAGCTCGACGCCACAGATCGCCGAATCGACCGCAGGCGCAACGACCAGCGACAGCAGCAGGCAGGCAATCACAACGCCTCCCGTTCGCTTCAGCCATGTCGTCAGCTTGATCATAAAGTTTCCTATATCGGCGAAAGTCTTAGCCGGGAATGCGTTACATAGTCACAAACGCAACCTTATTCTTATCCAGTCTGATCGTCGCAAAATCGGGCCAGATCGCTTGGCAGAGCCATGGGCTTCTTTGGGGCGACCTCCGCGGCGCCTGTGTTTCCCACCGGCAGCCAGCCAAACAGGGATAGCAGACCGCCCGCAGCCAGGCGGAGGATCTGGCCTCTCACTTCGCGGCCATCCCTGCGTTTCCACCCGATCCTGAGCATCATCCAATGGGTCCAAGTGTGCGCTCCGGCCCAAGGCTGACCCAGGATGTGGGCTCGCTCAAGGCGGCCAAAGGCTTCGGCGAGGCGCCCCGCCGCGAAGGCGGCCTTGGCAAGATCAGCCTCTTGGACATAGGCCAACCAGCGTTCCTTCGATTTAAGCATCGTGATCCCCTGCAGCGGGCGAACGACGGGTCAAGACTGTCGGGCGAACCAGGCCCCTCCACGCCGAAGCGCTTGGTCGCGGCGCGGGCTCGCTCGTCGCGGCGCGACGTTCGGCGCGCGCCTGGCGAACGATCTGGTAGGCCGAACTGAGGAAGACACCAGCCAGGAGCAAGCCGACGATCAAGTCGGGCCAACGTGAATTGGTCAGCCAAACCAGAGCGCCGGTGGCGACGACCGCGAGACACTGGATCAGGTCGTTGCGCGTACACAGCCAGACCGACCGGACATTGGCGTCGCCGTCCCGGAAGCGAACGAGCAAGGCCGCCGCCAGGAGATTGGCCAAGGCCCCGAAAATGCCCAAGGCCGAGATCGCCTGACCGGACGGTGGCGCTCCCGTCCAGGCCCGCCAGACCGCATACCCCGCGACCGACAGCGCCACGGCGCCCAGGCTGACGCCCTTAAAGAGGGCCGCGCCGCTTCGGATCGCCACCGAACGACCGATCGCCCAAAGGCTGATGGCGTAGGTGGCGCTATCGGCGAGGAAGTCGAGCGCGTTGGCCGACAGCGACACCGACCCTTGTAGTAGCCCGCCGATCAGGACCACGACGAACCCGACAAGGTTGATGGCGATCACGCCGCGCAGGGCGCGACGGTAGGCTGGCGTCGCGCCGTCGAATTTGACGTCGGCGCCGCAGCAGCTCGAAACGGCGGGGGTGGGGGAACAGGACTGGCTCATGACCTCACCGTGCATCCTCTAGCCACTAGAGGAGCAAGCGCTTATTTTGGGACGCAGGAGACGCCATGACCATTTCCATCGGACAGCTCGCCGCCGCCTCGGGCGTCAAGATCCCAACCATCCGATTCTATGAAGAGATCGGCCTGATGCCGACCGCGCTCCGCGCCGCCAACGACCGGCGGATCTATGGCCAGGAGGGCGTCCAGCGGTTGGCTTTCATCCGTCACGCCCGGCAGTTGGGGTTCTCGGTCGAGGCGATCCGCAACCTTCTGGATCTGTCCGACCACCCTGAACGCCATTGCGGCGAAGCCAACCGACTGGCCGCTGTGCAGCTCGACGACGTCGAAGCCCGGATCGCCCAGCTGGAAACCTTGCGCGTCGAGCTGCGCCGCATGGTCGATGCGGCCTGCAACGGCCAGGCCGGCGACTGCAGGGTTATCGAGGCGCTGGCGGGATAGGCGATTGGCTGGATCGCTGGTTAGATTGACACTCAGATGGTCAGGCCGTGGCTCACCAAGGTTTGCTGCTCTGTCGAGACTTCGGTGCTCTGAGCCTGAAGGCAAAACGCCCGCCTATTTCGAGGCGGGCGTCCTGTCTAGCCGGCGTGGGCTAATTCAGCAGCAAGGACCGCCGTTGCAGCATGCCGCGCCAAAGGCGCAGCACGCTTGGACGGCTTTTGTCACGGCGTCCGGCGCGGCGGCATAGGCGGCCGAGGCGGAAGCCAGCAGCAGCAAGGCTGCGGTCGAGAAGATGCGTTTCATGATGATTTTCCGATTTCAGATGGAGAGCGTTTTCGTCTGAACTCGGTGTCACCGGGGGGGCGGAAGCTCCGGCGCCAGGACGCGCCCCGGAAGTAGTGAAGAGATCATCGGCATGATGGGCGCAGAACCGATCTCCGCTGAACGGACGATCAGGGCTTCGGGCGCGATGATGACCTGGCAGGCAATCAGGCACGCCTCGGGGCAAGGAGCCTTCTTGCCCCGGTCATGGCAGGGCATTTCCTCGCAGAACTCGCGTTGCGACATCGCGGCGGCGGAAGGCATGGCTGGCGCGGCGAACAACAGCAGGGCACTCAGGAGCATCAGCCCCCGCGCCAACCAGTTTGGTCCTGTCGCCCTTAGCGTCATGCCCACCTTCTTAGACCATTGGCGCATGCGGGGAAGCCGTCTTGGCCCTTAAGGGCGCGGCTTGGACGCCTAGTCGTCGGTCTCGGCCATGGCCATGGCCAAGCTCACCAGCTGCCGACGTAATGCTGGCGACATCACTGTGAAAGCCGCCACCAGTTCGTGGGCGCCGCGCTGATTTAGGAAATCGGTCAGGCCGCCGGCAAAGGGTCCCTCGCCGACTGGCGTTTCCAAGCCTTCGAAGAATGACGCCAGCGGCGTCTCAAGCTTCAAGGCGATCTCATAGAGCTTGGATGAACTTACGCGGTTAGACCCCCGCTCGTACTTTTGGACCTGCTGAAAGGTCAGGCCCAGCGAGTCCGCAAGCTCAGACTGTGAAATTCCCAAAGCCTTGCGCCGCGTCCTGATCAAGGCCCCCACATGTAGATCGACATGGTGGGGCTGCGCGCTATTGGCGCCTTGGGGCACAAGCTTCTTCATTTTGTTGGTCTTGGCTCGATGGGGATGGCGGGGCTGTTGGTAGGTAAGTCGCCGGGGCCTATTCGTCGAGCGCAGGGATTGGCGGGCGCCACCGTGAGACCAGATCAAGGTGCTCCTCGCGCCTGGTCGAGCGAGCAACATTGAGGCGGATGTAGAGCCCCTGGGCGCTGTGAGATCGCACCGCAGCGTCCCATTGCTGGCGGGCGTCCAGGAGACTGCCCACGGCTCCGCAGCACATCACTTGCGGGGTTGTCGAACGCCAGCGCACGTAGACGAAGTTGCCCGCCGTTGAAGGTAGCTGCGCAGGATCTTCTATGAGCCTGAAGCGATAGATCGCGCCTGAAGCGCCGGGGAGGTCGAGATGGTCTTGCACCTTGGCAGCATAGGCCTTGCCTGCGGAAAATTCACGAGTCGACTGAGCCGATGGTGGTCTCACAGTGCCCCTGTCTTCAATTGAGGCCTGGGTCGCCATGGGCCCGATCCGGTTTGGGGGCCGAACCAAAAAGGGGGGGAGGTCTCCCCCTGAGCTTGAGCCATGGGGCTCAATCTACCCCCTCTGCGGGGGCACCCCGCAACGCCCCGTTGGCTAAGGGGCCCCGCCCCTCGCGCTCGGAAGACCAGCCTTGGGTGTCCCCTGCCTTCCTCCCCTCGGTCGTGCAGGTCGGGCGATCCCCCTCCCCTCCCCCGGTCATCCGCTTGCTACCCCCGCCTCGCCGGCGGGCAGGGGTTGATGCGCAAGGCATCCAACCCTGACCGGAGATCCGCACCAAAGACCGTCAACGCCACATGGCTGGCGACCAGCGGAGTCGCCGCCTTGATCTCCGAGGCTGCCGATGGGGCGGATCGGGGCGTTGAACTTATCGCCCGCCTGGCCGGGTTTACTGATTTCGACGAGGGCAATGATCCTTACGGCGAGCGCGATTTCGGGGCGTTCGACCTATGGGGCGAGCAGCTGTTTTGGAAGATCGACTACTATCATCCCGACCGCGATGAGCACTCCCCGGTCAAGTGGAGCACCGAGCTGACCCGCCGCGTTCTGACCATTATGCTGGCCAGCGAGTATTGACCGGGCGGGCCAGTCTCCTGGACTGGCCCCCTCCCCTACCAACCGCCTTCTTGGCGACGAAGACTGCTAGGCTCGGCCTTGGTCAGAAATCCACGGGGATGGTGGGCCGAGCGGCTCCCCCACAGAGCAAGCGAGGACCACCAAGGCGGCTGCGACTTGAGCAGGCGCCGGGCGCGGTGGAGTTCTGGCCGTCGTCTGGCGCTCGGGTTTGTACGTGCAAACTTTGGCTGCGGGGCGGCGCGTCGCGCCGGGCAAGCCGCGGGCTTGCTAGCCGCCGATGGCGGCAGGCCCCGCCGGGGCTAGGCGCGGGATTTGACCGATGAGGCGCGTGGCCTCGCTTGGGTTCCCAGGGCCCAGCCTTGCGGCAAGGCGTGACGGTCATTTCCTCCAGCAGCAGTGTCGGCGTCTCGCGTGCGAGACCCATCGGTCCTTTGGCCACGCAGGCGTGGCGTGTTGCTAAGGGGCGGTCGCCCCTCGCGCCCGGGGGGTAAAGTCTGCGCTGCGCTGCGAAGCCCTGGCTGGCCAAGTGCGTGCTGGACAGGGTGCCGCCGTGACCCTGACCGCCTTCCCAGGCGAGCGGTTCTCGGGCCACGTCTCGGCGATCCTGCCGGAGGCCACGGCCGACAGCCGCACTCTCACCGCTCGCATCGAGCTGCCCAACCGCGGCGGCCGATTGCGGCCGGGGATGTACGGCCAGGCAGCTTTCGGCGGGGGGGCCACCCCGGCCCTCCTTGTGCCGTCCGAGGCCGTGATCCGCACCGGCCGACGCACGCTAGTGATGCTGGCTGAAGCCGGCGGACGCTATCGGCCCGCTGAAATCCAGGTCGGCCGCGAGAGTGGCGACCGCACCGAGGTCCTGGCCGGCCTCAGCGAGGGGGAGCGGGTCGTCGCTTCCGGCCAGTTCCTGCTGGACTCCGAGGCCAGCCTTTCGGGCCTGCAGGCGAGACCGGCCGCGACCGGTTCGCCGCCTTCGAGCCCGCGGCCATCGCTCTACGAGACCACCGGCCGGATCGAGCGCCTCGAAGCCAGCGGGGTGACCTTGAGCCACCAGCCGGTGCCGGCTCTGCAATGGCCGGCCATGACCATGGGGTTCACCCTGGCTGACCCGAAGCTAGCCCAGGGGCTCAAGGTGGGCGATCAGGTCCGCTTCGCCTTCGACGAGGTCGGGTCCACCCACACCGTGCGGCGCATCGAAAAAATTGGGGCCGGCCAGTGATCGCCGCCCTCATTCGCGCCTCGGTCCGCGGGCGGTTCTTCGTCCTGCTGGCGGCCCTGGCCCTGCTCGCCGCGGGCCTCTGGGCCGTGCGGGCGACACCGGTCGACGCCCTGCCCGACCTCTCCGACGTGCAGGTGGTGATCCGCACCTCCTATCCCGGTCAGGCGCCGCAAATCGTCGAGAACCAGGTCACCTATCCCTTGGCCACCACCATGCTCTCGGTCCCCGGCGCCAAGACCGTGCGCGGCTATTCCTTCTTCGGCGACAGCTTCGTCTATGTGCTGTTCGAGGACGGGACCGACCTCTATTGGGCCCGCTCGCGCGTACTGGAATATCTCAACCAGGCGCAGGGCCGCCTGCCCGCCGCCGCCAAGCCGGCGCTGGGGCCAGACGCCACGGGCGTCGGCTGGATTTACGAATACGCCCTGGTCGACCGAAGCGGCGGGCACGACCTGTCGCAGCTGCGCAGCCTGCAGGACTGGTTCCTACGTTATGAGCTGAAGAGCCTTCCCGGCGTCGCGGAAGTGGCCAGCATCGGCGGCATGGTTCGTCAGTACCAAGTGGTGCTCGACCCGATGAAGCTCGCCGCCTACGGGGTCACCCACAGTCAGGTCGTCGAAGCGATCAAGGGCGCCAACCAGGAAACCGGCGGCTCGGTGCTGGAGCTGGGCGAGGCCGAATACATGGTCCGCGCCAATGGCTACCTCTCCAGCCTCGACGACTTCCGCGCCGTGCCAATCCGCACCGCCACCGGCGGCGTGCCGGTGCGGCTGGCCGACGTCGCCAACATTCAGGTGGGCCCAGAAATGCGGCGCGGCATCGCCGAACTGAACGGCCAGGGCGAGGTGGCCGGCGGGGTGGTGATCCTGCGCTCGGGCAAGAACGCCCGTGAGACCATCGCGGCGGTGAAGACCAAGCTCGCCGAGCTGAAGCGCAGCCTGCCGCCCGGCGTCGAGGTGGTGACCACCTACGACCGCTCGCAATTGATCGACCGGGCCATCGCCAACCTCAGCCAGAAGCTGGTCGAGGAGTTCATTGTCGTCGGCGTGGTCTGCGGCCTGTTCCTCTGGCACGGCCGTTCGGCCTTGGTGGCCATCCTCACCTTGCCGCTCGGGGTGCTGGCCGCCTTCCTGATCATGCGAGTCCAGGGCCTGAACGCGAACATCATGTCGCTCGGCGGCATCGCCATCGCCATCGGCGCGATGGTCGATGCGGCGGTGGTGATGATCGAGAACGCCCACAAACATCTGGAGCGATGGGCGCACGACCATCCCGGCGAGGACCTCAAGGGCGACCGGCGCTGGACGGTAATCACCGAGGCGGCGGCCGAGGTCGGGCCGGCGCTGTTCTTCAGCCTGGTGATCATCGCCCTGTCGTTCGTTCCGGTGTTCACCCTGCAGGCTCAGGAAGGGCGGCTGTTCGCGCCGCTGGCCTTCACCAAGACCTACGCCATGGCGGCGGCCGCCATCCTGTCGGTGACCCTGGTCCCGGTGCTGATGGGCTACTTGATCCGCGGTCGCATCCCGGCCGAGCAGGACAACCCGGTCAATCGAGCGCTGACGGGCGCCTACCGGCCGGCGCTGGATTGGGTGATGCGCAAACCCAAGACGACCCTGTTGCTGGCGCTACTGGTCTTCGCCACCACGGCCTGGCCCCTCAGCCGTCTGGGCGGCGAGTTCCTGCCGCCAATGGACGAGGGCGACCTGCTCTACATGCCCTCGGCGCTGCCGGGACTGTCGGCGGCCAAGGCCTCGGCCTTGCTGCAGCAGACCGACCGGATGATCCTGACGGTGCCGGAGGTGAAGAGCGTGTTCGGCAAGGCCGGCCGGGCGGAGACCGCTACCGACCCGGCGCCGCTGGAGATGTTTGAGACCACCATCCAGTTCAAGCCCCGCGACCAGTGGCGGCCCGGCATGACGCCGGAGAAGCTGGTCGATGAGCTTGACCGGGCGGTGAAGGTCCCGGGCTTGTCCAACATCTGGGTGCCGCCGATCCGCAATCGGATCGACATGCTGGCGACCGGGGTGAAGAGCCCGATCGGGGTGAAGGTCTCAGGGTCCGACCTCGCCGAACTCGACCGCATCGCCGGGCGCATCGAGCAGGTGGCCAAGGGCGTGCCGGGGGTCAGCTCGGCCCTGGCCGAGCGGCTGACCGGCGGTCGCTACGTCGACGTCGACATCGACCGTGTCCAGGCCGCCCGCTACGGGCTGAACATCGCCGACGTGCAGTCGGTGGTGTCCGGTTCGATCGGCGGCGAGACCGTCGGCGAAACGGTGGAGGGCCTGGCCCGCTATCCGATCAATGTCCGCTACCCGCGCGAACTGCGTGACAGCCTGGAGGGCCTGCGCGCCTTGCCCGTGGTCACCCCTTCGGGCCAGCAGATCACCTTGGGCACGGTGGCAGCCGTGCGGATCGCCGATGGCCCGCCGATGCTGAAGACCGAGAACGGCCGGCCCTCGACGTTCGTCTATGTCGATGTCCGTGGTCGCGACCTCGCCTCGGTGGTTCATGACCTGCAGGCCGCCGTCGCTCGGGACGTCAAGCTCTCGCCCGGGGTCAGCGTCGCCTACTCCGGCCAGTTCGAATATCTGCAGCGGGCGGCCGAGCGGCTGAAGATCGTGGTGCCGGCGACCCTGGCCATCATCTTCGTCCTGCTGTTCCTGACCTTCGGCCGCCTCGACGAGGCGGCTCTGATCATGGCCACCCTGCCCTTCGCGCTTACCGGCGGCATCTGGACCCTCTACCTGCTCGGCTACCACCAGTCGGTGGCGACGGGCGTGGGGTTCATCGCCCTGGCCGGCGTCTCGGCCGAATTCGGGGTGGTGATGCTGATCTACCTCAAGCACGCGCTGGCTGACCGTGGCCCAGACCCCACCGAACCACAGATCGAGGCGGCGGTGCGTGAAGGCGCCCTGCTGCGCGTGCGGCCCAAGGCGATGACCGTGGCGGTCATCCTGGCGGGCCTCTTCCCCATCCTGATCGGCCATGGGGCCGGTTCGGAAGTCATGAGCCGGATCGCCGCGCCCATGATCGGCGGCATGCTCACCGCGCCGCTGCTGTCCATGCTCGTCGTCCCGGCGGGATACCTTCTGCTGCGGCGACGGCGTCTTTCCACCCCTGCTTCAACTCAAAAAGGAGACATCCAATGAAGCGCACCCTGACCACCCTCGCCCTTGTCGGCGCCGCTGCAGCTCTGGCTGCTTGCGGTCCGAAAACCGAGACCAAGACCGCCGAGCCGCCGGCTGCACCGATGGCCAGCGCACCCGCCATGACCGCCGCCCCTGCGCCCGCAAGCGACAACATGGCAGGCATGCCGATGGCCGCCGGCACCAAGATGGCCAAGGGCACGGGTACGGTGACGGCCGTCGATACCAAGGCCGGCACGGTGACCATCGAACACGGCCCGATCCCGGAGGCGAATTGGCCGGCCATGACCATGGGCTTCAAGGCCGCCCCGGCGCTGGCCCAGAGCGTCAAGGCCGGTGACAAGGTCGCCTTCGACCTGAAGCTGGAGAACGGCGGCGGCGAGCTGACCGCCATCAACAAGCAATAATGCGTCGTGTGCTCGGTGGAGGTTCCACCGAGCGCACCACCGCCCGCTCAGCGATCCATAGGTCGCCGGTCTAGGTCATGCGGGCACGCTTGAAACGCGGCGTGGTCAGCACGTAGCGGATCTACCTCCCGCGAGAGTTCTACTGACCGAGTCATGCTCTCCGCAGCCAGAACCGATATGTCTCACCAAAGGTCTCGGGATGGCGCTGCTCGAACACGTGCCAATCACGCAGCGTCCTCAAGCTCGAGACAGCCGGATACTCGGCGCGGAACCGCAGCAGGTCGGGTCCATGACGCGGCTCCATCCCTAGGAAGGTCAGGCCGACACGCGCGATCATGTCGTCGATCTGCAACAGGCTGAACCGGTGCTCCTCCACGTGGAACAACAGGTCGCGGCAGTCGGATGTCGTCCAAAAATCCGACACCGGGCTCAGCAGGCCCTGAAGGTCCGGCGCAAGGTTCCCATCGGTCATGAACTCGCGCCGCAGCTGGCGAACGCCTGAGGAGTCGGCGTCATAGCCCCGTGCGGTGATCAGCCCGCGGGCCGAGACTACGCCGGCCCGGCCGAGCTCACTGTAGAGGCCAAGGCGCATCAACCCGCCCGGCTTCAGGACCTTACTGAGTTCGGTGAGCCCGCGCTCCGGATCCGCCATGTGGTGCACGACCCCGAAGCTCTCGATGAGGTCGAAGCGCTCGCCAAGATGCGCGACGTCGAGGATGTCGCCGTGCACGAGTTCGACGGTTTGGATGCCGTACTCGCCGAGCTTGCGCGCGCCGTAGGCCAAGCTCGCGCGGCTCAGGTCGAGCGCGACGACCGCCGCGTCCTGGTAGGTGGTCACGACCCGCATGGTCTCTAGCCCTGTGCCGCAGCCGGCGACCAAGACGCGGGGCGACGCCACAGCTGGCAGTTCGCTGGCCGGAAGGTGTGGTAGCGCTGCGGCGATGACATTGCGGAACGCGGTCGGCTCACCTAGGCCACAGCGGGTCCAACGTGGATAAGGGTTTTCCTCGTACTGGACCTGCACCGCGCGGGAGGTCGGGTCCTGCACGGGCCGCAGGCTCCTCAAGCCCGTCGCCAGCTCGCGCTCAACGCGCGGCTCCGTGATCTGTTGGCGCAGCAGCGCTGTCAGCAACGCCGGCGGGTCCGCCGGAAGGTTCGCGGCGCCGAGCGCATGGTCGAGACGCAGGTAGCAGCCGATGAGGGCCACGGCGCGCCAGCGCATTTCGTCGTCATCCCAGTGCGCGGAGGCGGCCTGAAGCGCCTCGAGTGCCACCTCCTCCTCAGGGGTCACTAAGTAGACGTATTCGTTGAGCCAGCACTGCTGCGCCAGGGCGCAGATCAGGTCCAGGTCCTCGGCGCCCGTCGTCGGCGAGGCGTCCGCGGCCTCCAGAAGTAAGTCCCGGCGCAGGCTGGTGAGGATCAGCTCCACCGCCACATCGGGGATCGGGGTCGCGACCATTAGGCTCCGGAAGACCGGGTCTGCTAGCAAGCCTACGACGCTCGCGCGTCGCTCGGCGATGATGCGATCGACCCCACCCGGGTCCGCGGAGATGGCGTCGAGCAGGCCGTCGAACCCGTGGTCCCGCCTAAGGACGACCAGGGCTGCGGTGGCCAGTCCGCGGGGATTGACGTCGGGTCGGGAGAAGAGCGCCAGCAGCGTTTCCCGGAACACCGCGCCTTCCGGTGCGACCTTGCTGTCGCGCAAGCCGTGCGCCAGCTGGCGCCAATAGCCCGGCACCTCGGGCGCTAGCCGGACCGCCTCGTCCAACGCCGCGAGCGCCATGGGCCGCTGGCCCAGGTCGAGCAGTAACTCGCCGAGCTGCGAACAGGCCCTCGCGCGGCTTGGTTGTCCCGCGAGCGCGTCGCGTGCGCCGCCGAGGAAACGTGCCGCCAATTCCAGGTCGCCCGCCTTCCGCGCCAAGGCGCCAAGGCCCATCAGGGCCGTTGGCAACTGGGTCTGGATTGCCAGGGCGCGGCGGTAGGCCGCCTCGGCCTCGTCAGAGCGACCGAGTGCGCGGTAGGCCTCCCCGAGATAGGCGTGAGCCTCCGCGAAGTCGGGTTTCAGCTGGATGGCGCGGCGCAACGCCCCTGCAGCCTCCCGGAAACGGCCTGCTCTGCGATGCGCCTCACCAAGATTGAAGGCGATGAACGGATTGCGGGGCTGGCCGCGGGCCGCCGCTTCGAAGAGGGGGACCGCCGCCTCAGAGCGGCCGGTGTTCATGGCGGCCCCACCGAGGACATTGAGAGCCGAGGGGTCATTCTTGCGGACGGCCAGGACTTGGCGGGCGAATCGCTCGGCCTCCGCCCAGAGCCCGGCGTTGAAGGCGGCGACGGCTTGGTGGAGCAGTTGGAGCGTGGGATCGAACGCTCCGCCAAGGCCCCCGGGCGGCGGACGGCTCAACACCATGAGAGCGACCGCCTCACCAAGTCACGGTCGCGGCGCGGGCAGCGGATCGGCGCCAGCGTCCCGAAGGTCGGCGCGGGCGTGACGGATGATCGACGAGGCGGACTGTAGGAACAGGCCGGCGATGACGAAGGCCACGACCAGATCGGGCCATGGTGTCCGCATCCAGAACACCAGGCCCGCCGCGATCACCACTGCCAGGTTCCCCAGCGCATCGTTGCGGGAGAACAGCCAGACCGCCCGCGCGTTGGCGTCGCCGGCGCGGTGCGGGATCAGCACGATGGCGGCGATCACGTTGACGACCAGGGCGATCGCGCCGAACACGCCCATGATCTCGGCGTTGGGTTCGTTGAGGACCAGGACGCGGTACGTCGTGCTGACCAGGACGCCCAGGCCCAGCACGGCCAGGAATATCCCCTGGATCAGGGCGGCGCGAGCGCGCCACGCCAGACTCCAGCCGATCGCCAACAACCCAAGGAAGGTGATCAGCCCGTCGCCGAAGAAGTCGAGGGCGTCGGCCTGCAGGGCCTGGGATCGGCCGAACAGGCCCGCGCCAATCTCCACCAGGCCGTAGCCGACGTTGAGCAGAACGACGATCCACAGCGCGCGGCGGTAGCCCGGGTCACTGCGCACGGTGTCCTTCGCCTCGCCGGAACCCATCGGCGCAGCAGCGTCGATCCGCTCGAGGTGATAGCCAAGGCCTTGCACAGTACGCTCGACCTCGGGAAGCCGGCGTTCGCGGTCGTCGACGTGCAGGGTCATCAACTCCGAGGCGATCGAAACCCTGACGTCGTCCACGCCCTCGAGCTTGCGGACTCCGGCCTCGATCTTGGCGGCGCAATCGCCGCAGTCCATCCCGGTGACCCGGTACTGGGCGCGCTCGCCTGCAGGGCGCTGTGTCATGGCGGAACCATCCTCATCACTTCACCCTAGCTCCTCTAGCCACTTGAGGATCAAGCCCGAAACGGGCGGGGACCGCCGGACCTCGCAGGTCACCGGCCGAGCCCCATCAACACGCCCGCCGTCACCAACCCGAAGATCGTCGGCCCAGCGGTCAGGGCCATGCCGAACGCCCGGCCGGAGGCGCCCCGCGCGTAGCCCACGGCGAAGCACACTCGGCCCGCCATGTAGAGGAGGACCATTGTGGGCAGGAGCACCAGCTCGCCGTCGCGAAGCACGGCGGCCAGGATCAAGTGCGCGCCCATGAACAGCACGGTTTGCTCCAGGGAGTTCTGCAGGATTGCGACCGGAACCTTGAGCTCCGGGCTGGGGGGCGCAAACGCCGAGCCGCGGATGTCGGCCGGCGAAGTGAAGCGACGTCCGGAGACCCCGCGGATCGCGATCGCCAGCCAGAGAAAGACCGGCAGCGCGGTCTTCAGGGCGTAAACAAGACGCTCGCCGGCATCGAAGCCCGGAGCGACGCCCATCGACTGGGCGGGCAGCCACGCCCAGGCCGCGGCCAAGGTGGCGCCGGCGATGGCCAGTGCAAGCGCCGATCCGCGCACGATTCCCATTTGGTCGGGCGACAATGGCACGTCCGGGCCTCCAGAAAGCCAAGAGTCTACGACCTCTAGCTACTAGAGGATCAAGTTCGAATCTTAGGCGGGTTCCGCCTCTTGCTCCTCAAGTGGCTAGAGGGTCTAAGGTCCCTGCAAACCAGTCTTAATCGCACCCGAGTCCTTCATGCCGGCCGCCCTCCGCCTCTTCGCCTTCGTCTTGCTGCTGACGGCCACGGCGGCGCCGCTCCGCGCCCTCGCTCAGGAGGCGCCGCCCGCGCAGGTCGCTTGGCGGCTGCTCGACTACATCTCCGTGGATTATCCCGGCGCGGTTCAGGGCGATCGGGTGATCAGCGCGGCGGAATACGCCGAGATGCAGGAATTTGCCAAGACCGTGCGGGTGCGGCTCGCCAGCCTGCCGGCGACCCCGGCGAAGGCCGGCCTCCTGCAGGGCGCCGACGCCCTGGCCACCGAGATCGCGCATAAGGCCCCGCCCGCCGAGGTCGCCGTCCTCGCCCGCCGCTTGGCTGGCGAGTTGCTGGCCGCGTATCCCACGCCGCTTGCCCCGGCGACGACACCTGACCTGGCACTCGGCGCGCGGCTCTATGCTGAGCAGTGCGCAGCCTGCCACGGTGCGACCGGCCATGCGGACGGACCGAACGCCAAAGGGCTCGACCCCGCCCCAGTCGCCTTCGCCGACCCCACGCGCGCCCGGGAACGCAGCCTGTTCGGCCTCTACCAGGTGATCGGCCAGGGCCTGGACGGCACCGCGATGGCGAGCTTCGCCCACCTCAGCGACACTGATCGATGGGCGTTGGCCTTTTACGCCGGGGGCTTCGCTTTTGACGCTGACGCCGCACAGGCCGGCGAGGCGCTTTGGAAGGCCGATCCGAACCTGCGCGCCCGCTTCCCTAATCTGCAGGCGGTGACCCAGGTTACCCCCGCAGCCCTCGCTGCGGAGCTCGGCGAGCCCCGCGCCACCCAGTTGACCGCCTTCCTGCGGCGCCAGCCGTCGGCTGTCACGCCATCGGGCGAAGGCAGTCTCGACGTGGCGCGCACCAAGCTGCAGCAGAGCCTAGCGGCCTATCAGGCCGGCGATCCGAAGCGGGCCGAAAATCTTGCCCTTTCCGCGTACCTCGACGGGTTCGAGCCGGTGGAGCCCACTCTCAAGGCGCGCGACGGCGCTCTGATGGTGCGCATTGAGACCGCCATGGGCGAGTTGCGCGCAAGTGTGTCGTCGCGGGCGCCGGCGGCGGACGTGGCGACCAAGGTCGAACGGCTCATCGCGCTCCTGAATGTCGCCGAACAGGCGCTGGCCCCTGAGCGCGCCAGCGCCGCCTCAAGCTTCGCCGGCGCCTTCGCCATCCTGCTGCGCGAGGGCCTGGAAGCCCTGCTGATCGTCGTCGCCATGATCGCCTTCCTCGGCAAGGCCGACCGGCGCGACGTGCTCCCCTATGTCCACGCCGGCTGGATTTCGGCGCTGGCCGCCGGCGCCGCCACCTGGGCGGCTGCCACTTGGCTGATCTCGATCAGTGGGGCGAGCCGGGAGCTCATGGAGGGGTTCGGATCACTGGTATCGGCCGCCGTGCTGGTCTCGGTCGGGGTCTGGATGCACGGCAAGTCCCACGCGGAAGCCTGGCAGCGGTACATCAAGGAAAAGCTCTCGGCGGCGCTCTCTAAAGGCTCGGCTTGGTTCCTGTTCGGCCTGGCGTTCGTGGTTGTCTATCGCGAGGTCTTCGAGACGATCCTGTTCTTCGCGGCCCTCTGGGCCCAGGGCGGCCACCTCGCCTTGATGGCCGGGGCCGGCGTCGCAATGGTCTTCCTGGCGGTGATCGCGCGCCTGCTGCTCACCTACAGTCGTCGCCTGCCGATCACCCAGTTCTTCGCTTACAGCGCCCTGCTGATCGCCGTGCTCGCGGTTGTCCTGGCCGGCAAAGGCGTCGCGGGCTTGCAGGAGGCCGGCCTCCTCGATGTCCACCCGCTCGCCGGTGCGCCGCGGATCGAGATGCTGGGCGTCTACCCGACCTGGGAGGGCCTCTGGGCGCAACTGGCGACCCTCGCGCTGCTCGTGGTGGGCTTCCGCATCGCCGGCCGCAAGACCGCCACGGCCGCCTAGGGGACGTTCGCTTCCAGTTCGTCGAGCCAGATCTTGGCCGTGCCGTCGCTCGGCGCGCGCCAGTCGCCGCGCGGGGACAGCGCGCCGCCGGAGATCACCTTGGGGCCATTCGGCAGCGCGCTGCGCTTGAACTGGCTGATCTCGAAGAAGCGGAAGAGGAAGACGCCGAGCCACTTCTTGATGGTCGCCAGGTCGTAGGCGTTGCGCGTCTCCTCGGGGAAGTTCTCCGGCCACGCGCCCTCGGCCACGTCGCGCCAGGCGTGCCAGGCGAGGAACGCCACCTTCGAGGGGCGCAGGCCAAAGCGGGTGATGTGGAAGAGGTTGAAGTCCTGCAACTCGTAGGGCCCGACCTTGGCCTGGGTCGACTGGATCGCGCCCGTCGCGTCGGCCGGCACCAGCTCCGGAGAGATCTCGGTGCCCAGGATCGACAGCAGCGTCGCGCACGCGCGCTCGTCGAACTGCTTGGTCTTCACCACCCAGCGGATCAGGTGCTGGATCAGCGTCTTCGCCACCCCGCCGTTGACGTTGTAGTGGCTCATGTGGTCGCCGACACCGTAGGTGCACCAGCCCAGCGCCAGTTCCGACAGATCGCCGGTGCCGAGCACGAAGCCGTGGCGCTGGTTCGCTAAGCGGAACAGGTAGTCGGTTCTGAGCCCCGCCTGCACGTTCTCGAACGTGATGTCATAGACCGGCTCGCCGTTGGCGAAGGGATGGCCGATCTCCTGCAGCATCAAGCGAGCCGTCGGCTTGATGTCGATCTCCTCGCCGGTGACGCCCAGGCTGCGCATCAGAGCCCAGGCGTTCTCCTTGGTGCCGTCGCTGGTGGCGAAGCCGGGCATGGTGAAGCCCAGGATGTTGCTGCGCGGCAGACCCACGGCGTCGAAGGCCTTGGCGGCGACGATCAGGGCGTGGGTCGAGTCCAGGCCGCCGGAGACGCCGATGACGATGTGCTGGGTCTTGGTGGCCTGGATACGCTTGGTCAGGCCCTGGACCTGGATGTTGAAGGCCTCGTAGCAGTCCTTGTCGAGGCGGGCCGGGTCGTCGGGCACGAACGGGAAGCGATCCAGGGGCCGAACCAGGCCTACATCCTCGAACGCCGGCTGGTGGGCGAACCGCACCCGGCGGAAGTCCTTCTCCGGGTGGCCCGCGGCCACCGCGGCGTTGTTGAACGTGGGTGTTCGCATGCGATCCAGCTGCAGCCGCTCGACGTCCACGTCGGCGACCGCCATCTGCGAGACAGCCGCAAAACGCTCCGTTTGCGCGAGCCGCCGGCCAAGCTCGTGGATCGTCGCCTGGCCGTCCCAGGCGAGGTCGGTGGTGCTCTCCCCCGGCCCGGCGGCAGAGTAAAGATAGGCCGCCTGACAGCGCATGGATTGCGAGGCGCAGAGCAGCTCGCGGTCGTCGGCCTTGCCGACCACGATGTTGGAGGCCGACAGGTTGCAGAGGATCAGCGCGCCCGCGAGCGCGGCCCGGCTCGACGGCGGGGTTGCCGCCCAGAAGTCCTCGCAGAGTTCCATATGGAAGGTGAAGCCCGGCAGATCCTCGGCCTCGAAGATCAGATCGGTCCCGAACGGCGCGACCTGTCCGCCGACGCGGATCTCGAGCCCCGTCAAACCGGCGCCCGGCGCGAACCAGCGATTCTCGTAGAACTCTCGGTAGTTGGGCAGAAAGCTCTTCGGCACAACGCCCAGAACCCGTCCCCTAGAGATGGCGACGGCACAGTTGTAGAGGCGGCCGTTGCGACGTAGCGGCGCTCCGACCACGAGCGTCGGCGACACGCTCGCCGAAGCTGCGACCAAGTCGGACAGCGCCTGATCGACGCCTTGCAGCAGGGCATCTTGCAGCAGCAAGTCGTCGATGGCGTAGGCCGAGAGGCCGAGTTCTGGAAACAGCAGGAGGTCGACATTCCGGTCGTGCCCTGCCCTCAACAACTCAATTGTCGCGGTCAGGTTGGCGCCGGGCTCCGCGACCGCAACGCGCGGCGTGCAAACCGCAACGCGCACGAAACCCTGCCGATGGATCGAAAAGAAGTTGGCCGTCACGCTCCGCCGCTCCTCAAGGTAGCTCTTTGGCAGACGCGTCAGTGCCGGCGTTGGTTGCGCGTCAGCGCGAGCCCTCGCCGCCTTGGGAGGTCTCCGCCCCGCCGACCAAGTGGCTGAGATCGGCCGGCGGAGCAATGGCCTTGAGGGCTGGCACGCGCGCCCGGCCGGTGTTGCCCCTTGGAAGGAGCTGGAGCCAGGACAGCAGGCCGCCCGCGGCCAGGCGCAGCACCTGGCCGCGCACCTCGATCCAGTCCCGTTGCGCGACGCCGGCGCGCAACATCATCCAGTGGCTCCAGGTGTGAGGGCCGGCTCAAGGCTGGCCGAGGACATGAGCCCGTTCGAGATGCGACATCGCGGCGTCGTAGCGGCGCTCGGCGAAGGCGCGGCTCGCAAGACTCGCCACGGCCTCGAAGGCGGCGCGACGCTCAGACGGCTGCGCCATCACGGCTTCTCTGCCGAATAGATGGAGATCGAGCCGGTCGGTGTCGGCACCACGCACCGCTCCTCAACGCCCCGGAAGCCGGCCTCTTCGATGAGCCCTGGCAGCACGCCCTGGGCGTTCGGCTCGGTGTTGGCGAAGCCGTCGAGCATCTGCACCTGGCGGAACAGGAGGCGCATCAATAGCGAGCGTTGGCGACCATAGTCCGCAAGGATCAACCTGCCGCCGGCGCCGAGTGCCGCGGCGCCGGCGGCGAGGATCGCGCGCTTCACCGCCATTGGGCACTGATGGAGGACGAGGCTGGAGACGACCTTGTCCACGGGCGTCCTGAGCGCGGCGAGTTCGTCGCCGAAAGCGCGGCGGAATTCGACCTCGACCCCGGCAGCCGCCGCCTTTCGCCGCGCGATCGCAAGGACGTTCTCGTCAGGATCCACCCCGATGACGCGGGCTGAGGGGCAGGCGCGCTTCAGCATGATGGCGAAGGTGCCCGTGCCGCAACCGACGTCGACGATCACCTCTCCGGGCTGGGGCGCGGCGAGCGCCAGCAGTTCGCCGCGCCAGCGCCGCTCGCGGGTCATCAGGGCGATCATCCGGTCGTAGGCGCCCGTCAGCTCATGTCGGCCGAGGGCGGGCGTGAAGTCGGCATTCTGGGTCATGTCGCTGATGAAAGCCCGCCCGACCGCCGCGCGCTTGAACGTAGCGGCTATCCAGCGCGCCCGAGTTGCGAGGCGCTGATCCCGAACATGGCGCGGATGGTGCGGGCGAGATGGGCGCTGTCAGCGAAACCGGCGCCGTGCGCCGCTGTAGTGGCGTCGCAGCCTTCGCCTCGCAGCGCGACGGCGCGCTGGAGGCGCTTCCACAGGACATAGCGTCGAAACGGGACGCCCACCGCCTCCACGAACACATGACGGAAGCGGTCAGGCGACAGGCCGGCCGCCGCGGCGGCGACCGCCAGGCGGACGGGGCCGTTCGACAACTCCGCATCCACCTGCGCCAGGGCCCGGCGCAGAGCAGGGCTCGGCCCCGCCCGCGTATCCTGGGCCAGGCGTGCCCGGCTCCAGAACTGGAACCGAGGCTCATGAGACTCCAGCCATATCGCGTCAGGATCGTCATTCGGGACGCGGGTCAGGACCTCCGCGGCATCACCGTGGAGGGCAGCGGGTTCGAAGAAGAAGATCTCGACGTCGTCCGCCGGGTCCAACCGATGGGCCACGAGCGGATCGATCAGCACCACCCGGCCCCGGACGACGACGCCGTCCGATCGGTGAAAGCTGATCGGCTGGGCCGAAAACACGGCCTGTGCGGCGAGATGCCGATGCAGGCTGTTGTCGCCGGCCGCGCCCTGCCAATGGGCCCAGCCCTCGCCCACCGCGAGCTTGCCCCGCCAGGCGGCCAGCGGGCGGTCCGCCCTGCCAAGCTTCTCAGCGCCCGTCATGCGAAGCCGGCGCTCAAGTTTTGGACCCGTCCTCGCCGCGCCAGAAGCCGAGCATCATGATCACGACGCCGACGGTGATGGCTGTATCTGCGAGGTTGAACGTGGGGAAGTGCGCCTCGCCCAGGTGGAGGTCGATGAAGTCCGTGACGCCGCCCATGCGGACGCGGTCGAGGAGGTTCCCGAGGGCGCCGCCGAGGATCAGAGCCAGCGCCGCCGCCCTCAGGGCGTTGGCTTCTCGGAGAAGCCACGCGAGCAGCCAAACGGTGACGACGCCGGTCACGGCTACGAGGACCCACCGCGCCCCGCTGCTGCCTGTGGCGAAGAGCCCGAAGCTGACGCCGCTGTTGAAGCCCAGCCGCAGATCGAAGAAAGGCGCCAGTTCGACCGGCGCGGACGCCAGGATGTCACGCGCGAGCGCCTTGGTCGTCTGATCCACGGCCACGACACCGAGCACGAGCGCCATTCCGAGACCCCAACGCGCCATGTAACCTCCGAGCTGTTCGAATTGCAGCCTGCCACCTCCAGCCACTGGAGGATCAAGGGCCATGTTGCCGGGACCTTCCGGACTGCTCGCGCAACTTGGGCGGCTCGGCCTGCGCCGCTTCCAGCCTGCGATGTGAAGTGAACAATCCCGACCGAACAACCTCCACGAGTTGACGCGCCCTCGACACGAACAGCAGGGCCGCGAGGGCCAGGTAGATCCAGGCGAGCGCTGTCAGGATGGAGATCGTCCGGGCCTCGTCATCGCGGAAGTAGACAGCCAAGCCAACCTGGACGGCGAACAGGCCGAACAAGACACCCGCGGCCATCAGGCTCAGCCGCAGGCGGAGCAAGAGCCCGATTGCGAACAGCGACTGCGCCGCCGTAAGCAGGAACTCCTCCTGCTGCCGTGCATCGAGCGGTAAGCCGACGAGGCCGCCGGCGCCGAGGCTCATGGCGAGGGGCAGCATGCCGACCAGCAGGGTCCACTGGTTGATCTTGTCGCTGACCATGGCGGTGAGGCCACTTGCCGCGCGGCCAACCATGACGAAGAGGACCGCAACGCTGACCGCCGGAGCCTCGCTGGCGAGCGGCGCCAGCCACTGGATCAGCAGGAACTCGTCGATCCCCAGCACGCGACCGGCCTCGACCATAGACTCGGCGAACGGCTCGGCCGAGACCAGGATGATCGCCAGGGCGATTACTGTCAGTCCGCCCATCCAGCTCCATTGCACAGCCGGCCGAAGCGTATCGAGCGCGGCGGCCGGGCCGGGTTCCGCGTCCTCATCCTCCTCGTCATCGCCCTTCGGCAACGTGCTGACGCGGTAGAGGTAGCCGGCGAAGATCGCGAACAGCACCAGGAAGTCGATCGGCGCGATCGCGCCCTTTAGCACGATCACGAAGGCATAGAGGCTGCCGACCAGCAGGAAGGCCACCTCGACCGTGTTCACACTCGCCAGCTGGACGGCGCGGTCCCGGCTGCGCAGCCAGTGGATCAATACCATCAACGGCCACGCAACCCCGACGAGCAGCCGGTTCGCGCCGGTCATGTTCGCAGCCGCGTAGTGTATGTAATGGGACTCCGGCGCCTGACCGGCCCGGAAGGCGTAGTAGAGGTCGACGGCGTACTCCGGCATGACCGTGACCAGCGCCACGATGGCGACGATCAGGCCCTGCGAGATGTGTTTCTCGGCCGCTTCCGCTCCCCAGGATAATAGGAAGCCCGCCGCCAGCACCGCCACACCGAAGACAAGCGCGTCCGCGACTGGATCCGGCCGCCAGCCGGAGAGCCGGAGGCCCATCGCCGGCGCCGCCGCAAGCAGGGTGATAAGGACCAAAAGGACGAAACGTTTCATGCGCGCGATTCCTGCGGCGGTGCCTGGACGACGTTAGGAACCCGGGCGGCCGTAGCGCACGACCTCCACCTTCTCGAAGGTTATCAGTCCGATGCCGCCGAAGCCGTCGAGCTCGCCAACGAACGCCCGCAAGGCGGGTTCCAGGTCCACCAGCTCGATGACCACCGGCAGGTTGTCGTCGAGGCTGAAGGGCCGGTGGGCGTGCAAATGCGAGGCTTGCCCGAACCCCAGCCGGCCGCGCAGCACGGTGGCGCCGGCCAGCCCGGCCTGCCGGGCATTCCGGACGATCAGGTCCACGAGCGATTGGTCGCCGTGGAGCGCATGCTCGTCGGTGTAGATGCGGAGCAGGACGGCCTGGCCGGGGCTAAGCATCACGGCTCTCCTTCTGGATGATGCGACGGATCATGGACGAGCTTCCCCCGCCGCGGGCATGAGGTCTGCAGCGGTCGCAGTGCTGCCCCGCGCCAGCAGCAGCCGGGCGATCGCGGGCAGCACGAGCAGCGTCACCGCGGTGGCCGTGATGAGGCCGCCGATGACGACCATCGCCAGGGGCTTCTGCACCTCCGCGCCGGTGCCGTGCGCGATCGCCATCGGGATGAAGCCGATCGCCGGCACGAGCCCGGTCATCAGCACCGGGCGCACCCGCTCCATCGCGCCGTCGTAGATCGCCTTCACCGGGTCGACCCCGTCGGCGATACGATCGCCAATGCCGGTCATCACCACGAGCCCGTTGAGCACCGCGACTCCGGCCAGCACGATGAAGCCGACCGCCGCGGATATCGAGAAGGTGATGCCGGTCAGCACGAGGGCGAAGACCCCGCCCGAAAGCCCCAGCGGGATCGCCGCAAACACGACAAGCGCCGGGCGCACCCCACCCAAGGCCATCGACAGGATGACGAAGATCAGCACGAAACAGAGAGGCACCACGATGGCGAGCCGCTGGGTCGCGGCCTTCAGGTTCTCGTACTGGCCGCCCCAGACCACCCAGGACCCGGGTGGCAGCGCGATGGCGTCGACCTTGGCGCGCGCCTCGGTGACGAACGATCCCACGTCGCGGTTCAGCACATTGGCCTGGATGACCACGCGGCGCTTGCCATCCTCCCGGCTGATCTGGTTGGCCGCAGCCACATCCTGCGGCCGTTGTTGGCGATTCCGGTGTGGAGCAACTCGACATGCCCCCATCCTGCATGCTCTAGCCACCAGAGGATCAAGCGATTTTTTCTTGCAACGCAAAGTGGAGGTTTCATGTCGGCGCTCAGTATCGGAAAATTGGCGAAAGCTGCGGACGTGAAGGTCCCGACAATCCGCTTCTATGAGCAGATCGGCCTCTTGCCTGAGCCAGCACGGGCCGACAACGACCGGCGGGTCTATGAGGCGCCTGCGGTGCGGCGGCTCGCCTTTATCAAGCACGCGCGTCAACTCGGGTTTCCCATTGAGGCGATCCGCACCCTGCTCGACTTGGCGGACAATCCTGAGCGGGCCTGCGACGACGCCAACATCATTGCCCAAGAGCAGCTGATGGCGGTGGAGAGCAAGATCGCCCAACTTGAGGCGCTCCGCGCCGAACTCCGCCGCATGGTCGCGACGGGGTGCCAGGGGTTTGCCAGTGATTGCCGGGTGATCGAAACCTTGTCCGGCAGCGCCAGCTAAACACAATCCGAGCGAGACGACGTCATGCCGTCGAAGAATCGGGCGCCATCCCAGAGCCGAATCATCAGCCCACACAACTCGGGCATGTGCCGCAAAGTCGCCGCTTATCAGTTGGAAACAGACCAGCAACACGGGGGAAATGCGCGCGCTTGCCTGCTCGATTCAGGGCGCTGAAGCGTGGCCGGAAGATCGCCTCTCAGGGTTGTAGCTTTGCTAGAGAAAAAGCCCTAATCGCACCTTTTTATCAAAAAAAGCCCTTGACCTCGCCTATTCCGCGACTCACGGTTGTGACGCCCGGTAAAGGCGGGCGGACGCAATCAAGGGTCAGATGCGATGAAAAACGCCGGTTCTAGCCAAGCTCGGGGGCGCGCTTCGACCGCCCTGGCCCTCCTCGCCGGCGCGGCAGTCCTTCTGGCGGTAAGCCCGGCTTGGGCCGCTGGCGCGGGAACCGCCATGCCCTGGGAAGGCCCGCTCGACACCATCATGCAGTCGCTGTCGGGACCGGTCGCCAAGGCCGTCGGCATCATCGCGATCGTGCTCACCGGGCTGGGCTTTGCCTTCGCTGAAGGCGGCTCGGCCCTGCGCAAAGGGATCGGCATCGTCTTCGGTCTGGCGATCGCTTTCACGGCCACGACCTTCATCTCCACCTTCTTCAACATGACCGCCGGGGCGGCGTTCTGATGGCTCGGTCGGACGTCGAGGGGTTTGAGATCGCTTTCCACAGCTCGCTGTCGGAGCCGGTGACGATCGCCGGCGTGCCGCGCATGATCGCGGTGCTCAACGGCACCCTGACCGCCGTCTTGGCCCTGGGCCTGCAGGTCCCTCTGATCGGGATTCCGCTCGGCCTCGCCATCCACGGCGCCTGCTACTGGCTGAACAAGCGCGACCCCTACTTCTTTGACGCGCTCGGCCGCCACATTCGCCAGAAGCCCTACCTGGACGCCTGACATGCGCGCTCGGCCTCACCCCTCCCCGCTTTTGGTCTCCTAGAGGTTCGCTGTGCTGTACCTGCGTGAGTACCGGCCCAAGGCTGATCGCCTATTCGACCACCTCCCCTGGGTAGCCCTCATCGGGCCCGGGCTGGTGCTCAACAAGGACGGCAGCTTTCAGAAGACCCTGGCCTTCCGCGGCCCGGACCTCGCCAGCGCCACGGACGCGGGCCTGGTCGCGACCCGCGCCCAGCTCAACAATGCCTTGCGCCGCCTGGGGTCACGCTGGTGCCTGCACATCGAGGCCGTCCGCGCGCCATCGCAGACCTATCCGACAAGCCAGTTTCCAGACCCCGTCTCGGACCTGGTCGATGAGGAGCGCCGCGAGGGCTTCGAGGCGCAGGAGCGTCACTTCGAGAGCCGTTACTTCCTGACCTTCACCTACCTGCCGCCGGAAGAGGCGATCTCCACGGCCGAGAGCCTCCTGCTTGAAAACGCCCCGTCAGGACGCGGCGCCGAGGGGATGTACCGCGCGGCGCTGAGCGACTTCCTCAGTACGGTCCACCAGATCGCCGACATCCTGACGGCGATCATGCCCGAGGTCGCAGAACTGACCGACGATGAGACCCTGACCTATCTTCACAGCTGCATTTCGACCAAGCGCCATCCGGTCGCCACACCTGAGACCCCGGCCTACCTCGACGCCTTCCTCACCGACGACGATTTCCAGGGCGGCCTGCTGCCCCGCCTCGGGGGCCAGTACCTGCGCACCCTCTCGGTTCGGGCCTACCCGACCACCTCGTGCCCCGGCCTGCTCGACCGGCTCAATGAGCTGGGCATCAGCTATCGCTGGGTTTGCCGCTATCTGCCGCTGGACAAGGAAGACGCGCGCAAGGCCGTGACCACGGTGCGCAAGCGCTGGTTCGCCAAACGCAAGGGCGTGATGGCGCTTCTGAAGGAGGCGATCACCCGTGAGCCGTCCCTCCTGGAAGATCCGGACGCGGCGGCGAAGTCCGTCGACGCCGATGCGGCCCTGGCCATTCTCGGCGGTGACTACGCCTCGATCGGCTACTTCACCCCGACCGTCACCCTGATGGACGCCGATCCAGACCGCCTGGCCAACCGCGTCAGAGAGGTCGAAGGCGCGATCAACCGGGCGGGCTTCGTCTGCAAGGTCGAGGACGTCAACGCTGTCGAGGCCTGGATCGGCAGCCTGCCGGGCCAAGCCTATGCCGATCTGCGTCGCCCCTTGGTGTCGTCGCTGAACCTCTGCGACATGATGCCGATGTCGGCGATCTGGTCTGGCCCGACGATCAACGCCCACTTGTCGGCCGAATGCCAGAAGCGCGGCCATCCTGGCCCTCAGCCGGCTCTGTTGGTCACCCGCACTGCCGGCACCACGCCCTTCCGCTTTGACCTGCACCAGGGCGATGTCGGTCACACGATGATCGTTGGGCCGACCGGCTCGGGCAAATCGGTCCTGCTCAATGCCCTGGCCATGCAGTGGCTGCGTTATCCGGAAGCTCAGGTCTTCTATTTCGACAAGGGCGCCAGCTCCCGCGCATCGACGCTGCTTGTCGGTGGCCAGTTCTATGTCCTGGGCGGCGACCAGAGCGAGCTGGCCTTCCAGCCGCTGGCGCAAATCGACGCGCCCGACGACCGCGCCTGGGCCCAGGAATGGGTGCAAGACATCGTCGCCGCCGAGGGCGTGCCAATCACGCCGCCGGTAAAGGACGAGATCTGGGGCGGACTGCGCAATCTCGCCGAGGGGCCGCGCGATCAACGGACCCTCACCCTGCTGGCCGCCACCATCCAGGACCATGCCGTCAAGGCGGCCCTGAAGCCCTACACGCTGAGCGGACCTTACGGCCATCTGCTCGACGCCAACCAGAACGCCCTCAAGCCTGCCGCCTGGCAGACCTTCGAGATGGCCGAGCTGATGGCCAGCAAGTCGGCCTTGGCCCCGGTCCTCACCTACATCTTCCGCAGCCTTGAACGTCGCTTCGACGGTCGGCCGACGCTGCTGGTGCTCGATGAGGCTTGGCTCTTCCTCGACCAGGGCGCCTTCGCGGCCAAGATCCGCGAGTGGCTGAAGACGCTGCGCAAGTTCAACGTCGCCGTGGTGTTCGCCACCCAGAGCCTGGCGGATGTCGCCCGGTCGTCGATCGCGCCTGCGCTAATCGAAAGCTGTCCGACCCGTATCTTCTTGCCCAATCCGGACGCCCAGACACCGCAGATCACGGCGCTCTATCAGGACTTCGGCCTGAACCCGCAGCAGGTCCGGATCATCGCCAACGCCACGCCTAAGCGCGAATACTACTACCAGTCCACATCCGGGAACCGGCTGTTCGAGCTGGGCTTGGGCGGCGTGTCCCTGGCCGCCGTGGGCTCGTCGTCGCCCGGCGATCAACAGCTCATCAGCCAGCTCCTCGCGGACCATGATCGTAGCGAGTTCGCGGAGCGGTTCTTTGAAGCCAAGGGCCAGGCGGATGTCGCTCGCTACCTCGGCGGCCAGCGGCGCGCCGCCTACCCGAAGGTGGCGTGATGGGCGCGCACGACCTCACCTTCGCGCCCGCTCGGCCGCCGATGAGCCCGAGAGCATTCGCGCGCCTGGCGTGGCTGAACCGTCATCTTCCGGGCGCGTGGACCGCCTCGCGCCGGCGTCGCCGGATCCTGTTCCTGGCCCTGGCGGCGCCCGGCTTCCTCGCGGTCTTCGGCACGACCTACCACCACAACTTCTTCGTCATGCTGGCCGGCTTTGTCCTGTTCGGCGCGGCCGTCGCCTTTCGGGCGGTCTCCGAACCCCTGTTCGTCCAGGCGACCGGCGACGACCTCTTCCCGGCTCCTCATCCCTCGGACCAGAAGGACACTCCCCATGCGTAAGCAGCTCATGGCCGCGGCGGCGATCGTCGCGGTGTCGCTGGGATTAGGGCCTCTGCCGCCACGGCCCGCCGCCGCTCAGCAGATCGTCTTCGATCCGCGCGCCGTGGCGCAGGCGGTCCAGCAGGTGCGCCAAGGCCTCTCGCAGATCCAGCAGCTGCAGACGCAGGTCACCAATCAGATGGCGATGCTGCAAAAGCTCGGCACGGACGTGACCCAGCCGTTGGCGCAGATCAACGCCCAGGCCAGCCAGCTCATGCAGCAGGCCCAGGCGATCGGCTACAACAGCCAAAATATCGCCGGCCAGTTCCAGCAGTTCTACCCCGCGAGCCTGTCCGGGCAGAGCTTCGCTCAAATCCAGCAGCGGCTAGCGAGCTGGGAGGCGAACAGCCGACTGACCTTGCAGGACTCGATGGCTGTCCAGAACCAGCTGGTCAGGTCGCAGGGCACCACGGCCGGCGCCGTCAACGGCGCGGTGGCCGCCTCGCAAGGCGCCGCCGGACAAACGGCGGCGATCCAGGCGACCAACCAGTTGTTGGCCGCGCTCAGCAGCCAGCTTCAGGGCCTTCAGACGATCCTGATCGCGCAAGCGAGGACCCAGGAGACGATCCTGGCTCAGCAGCAGGCCGGGGCGATCGCGGCCCGAGCTGAGACGGAGCGGGCTACGGCTTACACAAAGACTGGGAGCCGGCTGCCGAACATCTCGGATTTCCAATGATGCGGTCGTTGCTTGTCATCAGCTGTCTCGTTGCCGTTGGCCTCGCGGGCTGCGGAAAGCCCGCCACAGAGCCGAATCAAACCGACCCGCCAGCCAAGGCGAAGCCGTGTCCGGACATCAACAATCGTGACCGGAACGATCCATGTTCACCGCTGTACTTCAAGAAGAAGGGCAGCAGCCTTCCCGACAAAAACAGCTGCGTTCACGGGCCAGGTGGGCAGTGGCTTCGGAGCCATTGCGGGGCCCGTCCAGGGCGTACTGGCGACTTTGGTGGTCATCAGCATCACGATCTCAGCGATCCTTTGGGCGATCGACGAGACGCAAAACATCATGGCTGCGCTCGTCAGGAAGATACTCCTGATCGGGTTCTTCGCTTGGCTGGTCACGAACTGGCACTCGCTGACCCTTACGGTCATCAATGGATTTGCAAAGCTAGGCTTGCAGGCCAGCGGTGGCGGCTCGATCGGCGATTTCACGCGGGCGCCGACTAAGGCGGTCGAAGCGGGCCTCTCGGTCGTAATCGACCTCATCAGATACATCGGTGACCTAGCGCAGCAAAACGCTGGCTTCGG
>NCEV01000143.1 GCA_002280875.1 Caulobacter sp. 32-67-35
GTCCTGCACGGCCTTGAGGGTGGCGCGGGCGTCCTCGCCCGAGCGCAACACCACCACCCCGCCGGCGACCTCGCCCTGGCCGTTGAGCTCGGCGATCCCTCGGCGCATCTCCGGGCCGATCTGGATTGTGGCGACCTGGCCCAGGGTGATGGGCACGCCGCCGGCCGCAGTCTTGATCGGCACCGCGGCGAAGTCGTCCAGGCTGCTCAGGTAGCCGCTGGCCCGGACCATGTATTCGGCTTCGGCCATCTCGACGACCGAGCCGCCGGCTTCCTGGTTGGCGCCGTTCAGCGCCTCGACGACGGCTTGGTGGGTGACGCCGTAGGCCGCCAATTTCTGCGGGTCGAGCACAACCTGATACTGGCGCACCATGCCGCCGATGCTGGCCACCTCGGCCACCCCCGGCAGGGTCTTCAACTCATAGCGCAAGAACCAATCCTGCAAGGACCGAAGCTGGCTGAGGTCATGGCGGCCGGTTCGGTCGATCAGGGCGTATTCGAAGATCCAGCCCACACCCGTGGCGTCGGGACCGAGGGCCGGACGGGCTTCGGCCGGAAGCCGGCTTTGGACTTGGCTCAGCGACTCCAGCACCCGCGAGCGGGCCCAATAGGGATCGGTTCCGTCGGCGAACAGCACATAGACGAAGCTGTCGCCGAAGAACGAGTAGCCGCGCACGGTCTTGGCGCCCGGCACCGACAACATGGTGGTGGCCAAAAGATCGGGTAGGGCGTCCAGTGGTGTTTCGCGCAGCGCCACAAGCCCGCTGGCCAGCAGGACCATGGCCCCGAGCAGTACGAAGAAGCGGTTGGCCAGCGACCAGCGGATGACGGCGGCAATCAACGGCTTGCCTCCATGCGGCGGAGACTGCGCACCGTGGGTCCATCCCCACGTTGTTCGAAGCCGAACGCTGCCTTATCGCCCGCCTTCAATCCTCGGGCCAGACTTGGTGGATCGAGCTTGAAGGTCATCGTCATGGCCGGCCAGTTGATCGCGGGCACCGGGCCGTGGCTGAGCGTGATCGTGTCGGCGGTGATCTCCTCGATCCGACCCTGCGCCTGCAGGAGTGAGCTGGCCGCATTCGTCGGGCGTTTCACGGTTTGCGCGGCTCCGCCGCTGGGGGCGGCAACGGGCATCGACCGCACTGGCGTGCTCGCCGTGAGGGACCGAGGCACCAGGCCCGCCAAACTGGCTTCGGAATCGAGCAGGAATTGGCCGGAGGCCACGACCTGATCGCCTGCGCTAAGGCCTGCCAGGATCTCGGTGCGATCGCCGGCCTGGCGACCGACTCGCACCTCGGCGGGCTGGTAGCGGCCTCCGGCCTGGGCCAGCATCACCAGGTCGCGCCGCCCGGTACGGATCACCGCTTCGGTGGGGACGGTCAAGACAGGCGCGACCTCGCCCCCGACACTGGCGGCGGCGAACATGCCCGGGCGCAGCCTGCCGCCGCGATCGGCCAGCTCGACCCGGACCTGCAGGGTACGGCTGTCGGCCTGGGTGGCTGGAAGGATGGCGCTGACACGGCCGCTGAAGCTCTCGCCAGGAAACGCGGGCAGCCGGGCCGATACCAACTGGCCGATCATGATCTGCCCGGCCTGGGTCTCAGGCACCGACAGGGTCAGCCAAACGGTCGCAAGACCGCTGATCTGCGCCAGGCTCTGGCCCGCGGCCAGGCTCATGCCGGGCCTGACATCCAGGGTCTGGATCACCCCACCGATCGGCGCGCGAACCGTGGACGTCGTCTGGACCTTGCCGCTGTGCTCGACCGCAGCGATCAGGGATTGGCTCATGCCAAGCAAAGTCAGGCGCGACCGGGCGGCGGCCGTCAGGCGCGGGTCGCCGATGCGGCGCACGGCCAGATATTCGGTCTGCGCACCCGCCCAATCAGGATTGAACAGGTCAGCGATCGGCGCGCCAGCCGCGATTATGTCGCCGGGCGCGCGGCCATAGACGCGCTGGACGAAGCCGGCGGTGCGGGTTTGGACGATAGCCAAGTCGCGCTGGTTGAACTCGATCGATCCGGGGATCGTCAAGCTGGAGGCGAGCGACGTCATCTCGGCGCGGGCCAATCGCATGCCCAGGGTCTGGGCGCCGCGCGGATCGACCGTGACGCCGGGCGCGTTCGGCCCGGCGCCCTCGTCGGCGTAGCGGGGGACCAACTGCATGTCCATGAACGGCGACTTGCCCGGCTTGTCGAAGCGCTGGGCAGGGACCATCGGATCATACCAGTAGAGGACCTTACGGCCAGGCGCGTCGCCCGCGGCTGGAGCGGGCGCCTTGCGCCACTGGCCTAAACCATAGCCGCCGGCCGTGGCCAGAAGGGCGATGGCGGCGGCGCCCGCGATCAGGGGTCGGGTCGAGAAGGTCGTGACGCGGCTCATGACGCGGTTCCGTAGGTCAGGTTGATCTTGGCGCTGTCGCGCGCGACGAGGGCTTGGCGGTCGAGGATCGAAAGCTTGGTCTCGGCCAGGTCGAGCAAGGCGCCGAGCACGGTCGGCGCGTTGCTGAGCCAGCGGCGCCAAGGTTTCCTGGGCGCGGGCAAACTGTTCGTGGTGCATCTGGTGGTCGGCGAGGTCGGTCTCCAGCGCGGCGAGCAATTGGCGCTCACCTGCGGCCTTTTGACTTTCGGCCCCCCGGATCCTGGCGCTTTGGGCTGCGATCAGCGGCTCGCGCCGGGCTTGGCCAAACAGCGGCAAGCCGAAGGTCACCCCGACCGACACCATGTCGCCATAGGCGCCGTCGCGCTTCTGGTAGGCGAGATCCCAGCTGGTGTCGGAATAGGCTTCGGCGCGCGCTTGGGCCAACTGGGCGCCGGCCGTCTGGCGCGCCGCGTCCAGGGCGCGGAGAGCAGGATGGTCTGACAGGCCCGCGCGCAGGGCCTCGGCGTTGATGAGAAAGTCCGGAGCCGGCCCGATGGGCTGAGGTCCAGGCTCGCCTGTCCAACGGGTCAGTTCGGCGGCGGCGCGGGCCCGGCCGGCCAGCAGTTCGCTGCGTCGATCGGCCAGTGCGGCCAGCTTCTGTTGCGCTTCCAGGGCTTGACCCGGACGGGCGTCTCCGGTGGTGACGGCGGTGGGCGCGGTGTCGCGCAGTGGCGTGATCGCCCGTTCGACCGCAGCCAGGGCGGCCAGCTTCTGATCGGTGTAGAACAGGTCGATCCAGGCCAGGGCCGCGGCCACTTGCGTCTCGCGCGCCGTCAGGGCCTGGCGGGCGCCGGCGGTCGTGACCTCCGCCCGAGCCGCCTGACGCGCGGCCTCGCGCTTGGCGGCGCTGGGCCGGTCCTGCATCAGGCCGACGCTGACCATGGTCATGCTGTCGCCGCCAAAGGTCCCGGCCGGTGGACCGGAGATTGGGAAATTGTCCAGGCCGACGCGCAGCTTGGGGTCGGGCAACCTGCCCGCCGCCTTGCCCTGGGACTTGGCCGCATCGAGATCGGCCGCCGTCGCGGCCAGGGCCGGCGATTGCAGGGCCAGCTCTTGGGCGGCGTTGAAGGTCAGTGGGTCGGCCTGGGCGGCGTTGGCCAGCCCAAGGCCCGCGAGAAGCAGGATAAGACGCATGAAGGAGTCCTGTCGGATCGTGCGAACGACGTCGGCGAAAAGGCCAGACGGGATGCCTCGGCGGGGCGTTTGCAGCCGCCCCGCCGAGGCCGGCCGTCTAGGCGGCGGGAGGGGATCGCCCGCCGCCTGGGTTCAGCCGGTCCCTAGCCTTGGGGCGAGGCGGCGGCGGGCTGGGCCGCGCCGGCCTTGCGGGGCATCATTCCGCAGTCGGCCGGCATGTCGCAGACGCGAACCGCGGTGCGAAAGACATCCTTGGGGTTGGACGGCGGGGCCTCCGCGCGCAGATGGCTGCAGGCGGGGAAGGTGGCGGCGACGGCGGCCGAGGCGCCGAAGGTCAGGCCGGCGGCCAGGGCGCCCAGGAGAGCGTGACGCAGGGTCATGGGATCGTTCCTTGAGATCGTGATCTGAAAAGCCCGCGAAGGGGGTAGGCGACCGCGCCGTTCGACCGCGTGCGATGACGCACGACGGCGGGCGCGGAAGCGTCAGACCGGCGGTTTGCCGGTCGTCAGATCAGCGATCTGGGAGGCGGGTCTTCCTGGCCCGGATCATGGGTTCGGCCGCTGGTGTTCGACCAGCGCGTCTCGATCCGGTAGGCGATCGGGGAATAGTTGATCGCGCCCTCACCAGGCACGGCGACAGCCAAGGCGCAACTGGCCGCGCAGGCCCGGGCGCAGTCCTTAGCCGACATCGCCTTGCCATGGTCGCAGCAGGGATCTTGGGCGGTGTCCGAAGCCATGGCGTCTGCGGACATGGCCATGCTCATCGCGCTCATGTCTATGCCCGTCATATCGCAATCAGCCTGGGCGGCGTTGACCGCCAGCGGGCTAAAAGCGAGGGCCAGGGCGGCCAGGAAAGCGAGCGCATGTCTCAGCATGCTGCGGTCCGCCATGGTCAAAGCGAGGCTGGCGGGGCCAGCGTCCCCAGCCAACTGACCAGGATCAGAACCGAGAGACCGGCGGCAGACTCCACCAGCAGGCTTCGCCGCAGAGCCGCCAGCGCCGAGGCGGGATCCAAGCTGGCGAGCGCCCGCTGCAGTCGCGGCGTAAGCATGAAGCGGTTGAGCGCGGCCAGGCTCAGCATCAGTGCGAACACACAGAGCTTGGCCAGGAGCAAGGCTCCCCAGGTGGTCGAAGCCATATCGAGGATATGAGTAGGTCCAACCAGGAACCAGCTGCTGATGAGGCCGGTCAGCACCAGCGTGGCTACGACCAGGGAGCCGACGCCGGAAAATCCCTCCAGCGCCCCGTAAAGCGCTTGCAGGGCGGCGGCCTGCGCCCGGCGTACGCTGAGAACCAGGAGGAGCAGGGCGGCCAAAGCGCCCAGCCAGACCCCGGCGGCCAGGAGGTGGAGGATGTCGGCGGCCAGCTTGAAGAGGCCCGCCGCCCCTTCGCCGTCAGCGCCGTGTCCGCTCCAGGCGAAGCTGGCCAGGGCTACAGCACCC
Organism: Caulobacter sp. 32-67-35; assembly: GCA_002280875.1. Taxonomy (GTDB): domain Bacteria; phylum Pseudomonadota; class Alphaproteobacteria; order Caulobacterales; family Caulobacteraceae; genus Caulobacter. The sequence goes on from NCEV01000143.1 coordinate 4,993, forward strand.
AGCCCGGCGCTGGCGCGCCAGAGATTGGTCGAGGGATGCAAGGTCGCGGCGAGCGCCAAGGCCGCCAGGCTAGCGGTCGCGCGGATCATGACCGACATGCCGAACTGGGTGCCGGTCGCCACCATGACTAGAGCCTCTGGGTCGAGTGCGTCGGCAAGCGCCCCGGTCATCATCGCCGTCTGGGCCAGCAGCGCCAAGCCGCAGCCGATCGCCGCCAGCAGGCCGGCGACCACGACCAGTCGCTTCGTTCCGGCGTTGGTTCGCGCCGCGCCGGGGCCATCTGCGGGCAGACCGTAGAGGTAGAAGAGCGGCGCGCCAAACAACATCGCCGTCCCGGCATACTGGACAATGCGCGCCAGAACGACGAGCGACTCGATCATAGTCCTAGCGGACCGTGAAGCTGTAGGCGCCGTTGATGCGATGGGCGTCGGCGGTGACCACGCGCCAGCTGACCTTATAGGCACCCGGCGCCAGCGGCGCGGCCAGGGCGCCGTCGATGACCATCCCGCCCTTGGCGACCTTGATCTTCACCGGCACGGCGCCGCCCGAGGCTTTGGCGATTTCGAAGCTGGAGAAATTGGCCTCGAGTTTCTCGCTGAATTTCAGGCTGATCGCCTTAGGGGCGGCGACCGTGGCGTCGGGCGCGGGATTGGCGCTGACCAGCTTGGCGTGGGCGGCGGCCTGGGAAGCGGCGAGCATCAGGCCGCCTGCGGCGATCATCGCCAGGAAGGTCGAAGTGGTCTTGGTAGTCATCCGATGTCTCCAAGGTGCGACGCCCCGGTCGCCCACAGATCA
>NCEV01000006.1:0-99709 GCA_002280875.1 Caulobacter sp. 32-67-35
GGTGTCAGCGTGCTGCCGCGCGAGATGGCGCCGGATGACCTCACGATCCTGACCGGGGACCTGCCCCAGTTGCAGGATGCCGAGATCGCCCTGATCAAGGCGCGGGGCGGCGCCTTGCCGGCCGCCGAGCGGCTGGCGGATTACATCCTCTCCGCCCTGGATCGTCAGAGGCTTGAGCCCTTGCCCAAGGCCGCAGGCGCCTAGTCATCATTTCAATATCTCATCAACGGCATGCCGAAGATCAATCGACTATGGCCTTGCGCCGGCGCGTTTTGAGTCCAATCTGTCTGGAGCGGGCCGGGCCCCTCTGACGAAACGCGACGCCGTACGGCGCGATCGTGATGTCGGACCGCATCGGGTGCGCTCGATGCCGGGTCCAGAGGGTTGTTCCCCCAGAGCCCAGCAAGCCCGATATCGGGCGCGCCCTCCCAACAGAGGAGAGCAAAACCATGTCTTTGAATCCTGTGCACGCCGCGCGTTCGCGCATCACCGATGCCTGGACACCGTCGCAACTGGAGCATTTGGACGCTCTGGTCGCCGCCTGCGCGCTGGTGTCCCACGCCGATGGCTGGGTCACCGCCGAGGAGCGGGCGCGACTGCTGGAAAGGATGCGGGGCCTGGCGGTCTTTGCCGTCTTTGGCGTCGAGGACGCGCTGGAGGCCTTTGAAGCGCTTGACCAACGCTTTGAGCAGGATCCGGAAGCCGCCCGGTTCGAGGCGGAAATGGCGGTCCGCCGCCTGCGCGGACGCGACGATGCGGCCCGGGTTGTCGTCAACGCGGCCTGCGCCGTGGCGGTGGCCGATGGCGGCTTCGACGCCGAGGAGCGCGACGCCCTGCTGCGGATCTGCAAGCTGCTGGGTCTCGACCCGATCCAGTTCGAGCTGATCACCGCCCGGGGGTCGCGATGAGAATCGGTGGCTACACCCCTCCAACCGCCTGGGTTTCGCTTCAGCTGGCGCAACAGGCGCTGGTTCAGGCGGCGTCCCACGCCAGCCAGCCCACGGCCAAGCCGGTGCCACCGCCCGATCCCCTGGAGCGGGCGCCGGCGTCACGGCCCCTGAACAGCGGCAAGCTCGACATCCGGGTCTGAGCGAGCCTCCACCCACCCCAATCTCCTGAGACTGCGCCCGCCGCGACCGGCTTTGACGCCGTGTTGCGGCGGTCCCCTGCACGTGAGCCGAAACCATGGACTTTCTGACCCTGCCGGTAGTCGGCAAACCGCTCTGGATGTGGGCGGGCTTCATGCTGGCGGTCGTCGCCCTGCTGGCGTTCGACCTTGGCGTTCTGCATCGCAAGACCCGCGAGATTGGCGTCCGCGAAAGTCTGGTGATGTCGCTGGTCTATATCAGCCTGGGCCTTGGCTTTGGCGGGCTGGTGGCGATGCAGCTGGGGGCGACGGCCGGGGTCGAATATCTGACCGGCTTCGTGATCGAGAAAAGCCTGGCGATCGACAATGTCTTCGTGATCGCGCTGATCTTTGGCTTCTTCGCCATCCCGCCGGCCCTGCAGCATCGCGTGCTGTTCTGGGGCGTGCTGGGCGTGATCGTGCTGCGCGCCATCATGATCGGCGTCGGCGCGGCGCTGGTCAGTCAGTTTGGCTGGGTGCTGTATATTTTCGCCGCCTTCCTGATCCTAACCGGCGTGAAGATGCTGTTTGCCGGCGACAAACCCCTGGACCTGAACACCAACCCCGCCCTGAAATGGCTGCGGCGCGTCATGCCCGTCAGCGACAAGCTGCACGGCGATCGCTTCTTTGTTCAGGGCGTTGATCCGCGCACCGGCAAGGTCGCCCGTCTGGCGACACCCCTGTTCCTGGCCCTGGTGCTGGTTGAACTGGCCGACCTGGTGTTCGCCGTCGACTCGGTGCCGGCGATCTTCGCCATCACCACCGATCCCTATATCGTCTACACCTCCAACATCATGGCGATCCTTGGCCTGCGCGCCCTGTATTTCGCGCTGGCCGCGGTCCTGCATCGCTTCGCCTATCTGAAACAGGCCCTGGCGGTGTTGCTGGTGTTCATCGGCGGCAAGATCTTCATCGCCGACGCTCTGGGCTGGGAGAAGTTCCCCGCCGCCCTGTCGCTGTCGATCACCTTCGCCATCCTGGCCGCCGGCGTCGGCTGGTCGCTCTGGAAAACCCGCCAGGTTCAGCCGGCCAAGGCCTGAGCGCGCGTCTGTCGAAGGGGGAGGGACCGGCGAGCGCCGGCCTCTCCCCACCTTCGTTTTTGGGGCTACGGGTCCCGGCGGGGCTTAGTCAAACACGATCACCGACCGCGCCAGTTCACCGCGCTTCAGCTCGTCGAACGCCGAATTGATCTCTTCCAGCTTGATCCGCCGCGAGATCATCTGGTCCAGCTTCAGCTTGCCCGACATGTAGAAGTCGACCAGCCGGGGCATGTCGACCGGGAAGCGGTTGGAGCCCATATAGCTGCCCTGGATGCGCCGCTCGCCCAGGAAGTCGGAGCCGGTCAGCTCGATCTTGGTCCCGACCGGGATCATGCCGATGATGTTGGCCGTGCCGCCCCGGCGCAGCATCTTGAAGGACTGCTCGGCGGTGACCTTCAGGCCGATGGCCTCGAAGCTGTGCTGCACGCCGCCGCCGGTCAGTTCCTGCACCTGTTTGACCACGTCGCCGTCGTCGGCGTTGATCAGGTCGGTGGCCCCGAACTGTTTGGCCAACTCCAGCTTGGAGGCCACGCGGTCGATGGCGATGATGCGGCCGGCGCCGGCGATGGCCGCGCCATTGATGGTGGCCAGGCCCACGCCGCCGCAGCCGATCACGGCCACGGTCTCGCCCGGACGGACGCTGGAGGTATGGATCACCGCCCCTACGCCCGTCATGACCGAGCAGCCGATCAGGGCGGCCAGGTCAAACGGCATGTCGCGGCGGATGGCGACGCAGGCGTGCTCATGCACCAGCATCATCTCGGCGAAGGACGACAGGTTCAGGAACTGGGCCATCTTGGTGTCGCCAGATCCGGACAGGTCTTCCTTGAACAGGCGCGGTTCGTCGGTCTTGGACCGGCGGGTCTCGGGGCTGATGCACAGGTTCATGTGCCCTGTCAGGCAGACCTCGCAGTGGCCGCAATAGGGGTTGAGGCAGGTGATGACGTGGTCGCCCACCTTCACCGTGCGGACCTCGGAGCCCACCGCCTCGACGATGCCGGCGCTCTCATGGCCCAGCACGGCGGGCAGGGGGTGGGGGTAGGAGCCTTCGACGAAGTGCAGGTCGGAGTGGCAGACGCCGGCGGCCTTGGTGCGGATCAGCACCTCGCGCGGGCCCGGCTTGCCGATGGACACGGTTTCGATCTGGAGGGGCTTGCCCACCTCGCGCAGCACGGCCGCCTTCATTCGCTCACTCCCTGAGATTTGGAGCGAGTCTAGCGTTCCCCCGGGGGCGAGCGGAAGGGCTTATCCGAACAATCGTTCGAAGTGTTGCGGCTTTGCTCAGGCCGCGATGGCGGGGGCGGCGCGCTCGGGAATGATGTGGCCGACCGACAGCAGCACGGTCATGCCGGTGTCCGAGGTGATCACGGCCGAGACCAGCGGCGAGTTCTCTTCGCCCATCGAGGGGGGCGGATTGATCTGGTCGCCGTCGACGATGAAGCTGTCGCACACCGCGTCGACCAGCAGGCCGGCGACGTCGTCGCCGCTTTCGATGACGATGATGACCTGGCGGGGACCGTCCTCGGCCACGCCCTTGCCCAGGCGGGCCGACAGGTCGATGACCGGCATGACCTGGCCGCGCAGGTTGATCACGCCGCGCACATAGGGCGGAGCGTCGGGCAGCTGGGTGGGCGGGGTGACGCCGCGGATCTCGCGAACCGAATTGACCGGCACGCAATAGGTCTGGGTTCCGACCTCGAACGACAGAACCTGAAGGGCTTCGCCCGTCTTGTACGCCACGCTGCTGGTCATGGGAGTCTCCGCTGGTCGATGCGCCGGGCGACACTCAGCTCATCCGGCCACGCGAGCTTGGCGGCAAATAGTGAATAAACCGGCGCCGTTTATCGGGTCTCGCGCCGTTCAGGTGCGGTTCAGGCAGGCGGCGCGAGATTGCATTCACGGTATCATTCGACCGCCGCCGGGCGGATCGAGACGAAGGGGAGCGGCCGATGGCCCGCAAGATCAGCACCACGATTGGCCATGTCGCGGCCGGCCTTGCCGCGCTGTCGATGGTCGCCGCGGCGACCACGGCCTCGGCGGATTCGCGTCGTCATCATCGCCATCACCGCAACGACAACAAGGGCGCCGAGGCGGCGATCGTGGCCGGCGTGATAGGCTTGGCGCTTGGCGCGGCGATCGCCAGCAGCAGCAATGGCAATGACCGCTATGCCCGCCCCAGTCGCGGCTATGGCAATGGTTACGGCGCCGGTTCGGGGTATGGCTATGGCAATGGCTATAGCAATGGTTATGATTACGCTCCGCCGCCCCGCTACTATGGGCGGCCCCATAATGGCGGATATCGCGAAGATTGCTGGACGACCCGAGAGTATGACCGCCGCAGCGGCGCTGTCTATGAGCGGACGGTCTGCCGCTAATCTAGACCGTGAATGTGAACGTTCCCGTTGGTGAGCGTTTCGTCTCTAGCGCCAGGGCTTAAAATCTGGACGAATGCTTCCAATGGTCATGAGCCGTCTAACGCCCGCGATTGAGGAAAGCCCCGGAGCCCCCGCTCCGGGGCTTTTTTTCTGGCGCGCCGAGAGGGCTTGTCATTGCGAACAAAATAGGAACATTGTGGTGCGCCATCCAAAGGGAGCACGCCGATGTCCGCCGCCTCGATCCTGTCTGTCGCGCCCGGTTCCGCCTTCGCGGGCGCCTTCTCCAGTCGGCATGATGGGCCGGTGTCCGGCGAGGATCGCATCGAGATTGCCGAGGCTGTGCTGGCGGGCGCCTGGCGCACCCTGCGGGCGGCCGGCTTCCACGAAGCCGAGGTCCAGGCCCTGTTCGACCAGATCGCTGACCGGCCTGAAGACCTGGCTCGCCGCCTGCGAAAAATGGCCAATTCCGCCGGCTGATCCTTGATCGACGATCAGCGCGACATTTCCGCGCATCCAGGGGGCGGGGCGGCGCGTAGCTGCGTTTGCACGCAATTGTCCGGGTGACGAAAGTCAGGCCGGCCTGAGCGCACCCGCCGTCCCGTCCCCCCACAAAACGGCGGGGAGCCGCGGGGTCCTTCCGCCGTTTCCCAGAGGGAGGGCGGAGGGACCCCGATGACGTCAGCCAGCTTGCAGAAGGGCGGCCAGACCGACCACCCCTAGGCGCTATAGGCGGGCGCGCTCTGCGGCATGGCCGGAACGTGGCTTGCGGGCTGGGCGGCGACCGGAGCGGGGCGCTGGAACTTCAGGCTGCGGCCCTGGAACTCGGCGCCGGTTTCCATGGCCAGCTGCTCGTGGGTGATGTCGCCATCGATCCGCGCCGTGCCGTACAGGCGCACCGCCTGGGCGGTGACGCTGCCCAGCACATTGCCGTGGATCTCGATCACCTGAGCGGTGACGCTGCCCTCGACCCGGCTGTTGGGACCCAGGATCAGCTTGCCGACCCGGATGTCGCCCAGCACCACGCAGTCCAGATGCAGCTCGCCGTCGCCGACGACGTCACCCTTGATGGTGACACCCTGGGCGATCATCGAGGCCGGCTTGGGTCGGGGCGCGGACGCCGGCGCGGCGGCCTGGGCGGCCGGCGCGCGGGCAGGTTCCAGCGGCGCCAGGGCGACCGGGGCGGAGGTGTCTTTCTTCTTGGCGAACATTGGCGTGGACCCTGTCTCGAAATGGCTCGTCGCTCATCTCAGGAGCAAGACAGGGGCCAGCCGAAAAACGCCGTTACTGACTATCGACGACGTGGGTCGTGGGCCGATCGTCGCCGGCCGCGATTTCCTCGCGCCACTGGCCCTTGGCGTCTTCGTAGGAGATGCCGGTGGTTTCGCCGGCCACCTGTTGCTCGGCTGCGGCCCGCTGGGCGGCGGCTAGCGCCGCGTCATGGCTGGGATAGGTTTCCGAGAACACGTCGCCCAGCTTGTAGGCCCAGCCGCCGTCGTGCTCGGCGATCGTGTAGGTGATGTCGGTCATGGGGGAGGGCTCCTGAGGCTGTGGAAGGATCAACGAGCCGTCAGTAGCCCGGGTTCCGAAGGCCCCGTCTTGTCGGGAAGGGTTGGAGCGCGGACAACAGCGGGATGTTGTATCTCATCCTCAAGGCCGCGCTCTCGGGCGTCATCATCGCCGCGATCTCGGAGATCGCCCGCAAGTCACCGGGCTTTGGCGCCCTGGTGGCTTCGCTGCCGCTGATCTCGATCCTGGGCATGATCTGGCTTTGGCGCGACACCCGCGACATCACCCGCATGGCCAGCCATGTCGAGGCCACCTTCTGGTATGTGCTGCCGTCCCTGCCGATGTTCCTGGTCATCCCGGCGCTGCTGCGACGCGGCCTGGGCTTCTGGCCGGCCCTGCTGGCCGGCTGCGTTCTGACGATCGGGCTCTACTGGGCGATGATGGCGGTGGGGCCGAGGTTTGGGGTGAAGCTGTAGGGACCTTTTGCCTCCCGGCCAGACAGGCGAGCCCCCGCTTTACAATCTGAGACTATATTTGTGAATTGTTCCCGATAAAATCGCATGGATCGATATCGGGTGCGGACCATGTATCAGAATATTGACCCTTATAACGTTATGCGTTATGATAGACCTTCGTGATCAGGGGTTTTGCTGACCGCGAGACCCGGCGTCTGTGGGAGGGCATACGATCCCGCCGCCTCCCGCCCGACATCCAGGACGCGGCCCTCCGAAAGCTGCGTCTTCTGAACCGGGTGGTGCGTCTGGAGGACTTGCGGCTCCCACCGGGCAACCGACTGGAGGCGCTGTCGGGCGATCGCGCGGGGCAGCACTCCATTCGCATCAACAGCCAGTGGCGGATCTGCTTCCGCTGGCGTGAGGAAAGCGTCGAGGATGTCGAAATCTGCGACTATCACTGATGTGGGCTCGCCCGAGGACTGGCTAAAAAACCCCACGCCCGGCGACATTCTGCTGGAAGAGTTTCTCAAGCCGCTGGGCATGAGCCAGACCGCCCTGGCCAAGGCCATCGGCGTGCCGCCGCGCCGGATCAACGAAATCATCCTGGGCAAGCGCGCCGTCACCGCCGACACTGACCTGCGCCTGGCGCGCTATTGGGGGCTGTCGGAGGGCTTCTGGCTGGGTCTTCAGATGGACTTCGACCTGATGGAGCAGAAGCGCAAGATGGGGGCGGTGCTGGCGAAGATCACGCCGCGAGCGGCTTAAGGGAACTCGTCCTTTGTTCCGGCTTTGATGTCGAGAAGTAGCCGTTCAAGAGTTTGTCTAGGAGCGTCAAAGAAAGATCTCGGTGGCTGACCATGTGTTGCGGCAAGCGTATTTGCGATTTCCAGAGATGCATCACTTAGCTCGGTCATCAAGTCTAGGCTGATTTGAGCTTCTTTATAAACATCGCCCTGGGTGAGGTCGTCGTCCTGGTGGGCTATCGCTTTATCTCTGATATGCTTCACGCTTTTGCGAGTGCGATTCAATAGATCCAATCGCTGCCGAATATCTTTTGCAATTTCGGGCTCTATTTGTGAATTATACTCGAGCTCTTCCAAAAGCATGGGAAGGTTGTTGGTATCTTGCTTTCTAGTAAATAGGTTGTTTATTCTAACAAAAAATGTCCATTCGTTAGCAATTCTGCTGAAACGAAAATAATCGTTATATTCTAAAAGTGCTTTCTTATGTCTTGATGCGTTTACATCAAGCTTTGTCGCTATGAAGAGGTCGAGATGAATTCTCGCTCTTAGCGATAGATCCACTGCTCGCGAAAGTCTGCTATCTAATGATTTGACCTTTGCGTGAGGCACTTGGTCCCTAAGCCACCTTCACCCGCGCTGCACTCTCCGGCAGATCCACCCCGAACGCCCGCTGGAAGAACTCGGCCACGGTCGGGCGTTCCAGCTCGTCGCACTTGTTCAGGAAGGTCAGGCGGAACGACAGGGCGATGTCGTGGTCGAAGATCTCGGCGTTCTGGGCCCAGGTGATCACGGTGCGCGGGCTCATGACCGTGCTGATGTCGCCGTTCATGAAGGCGTTGCGGGTCATGTCGGCCACGCGGACCATGGCCGAGATCGTGCGCTTGCCCTCGACCGTGTCGTAGGACGGGTTCTTGGCCAGCACGATGGCGGCCTCGACGTCATGGTCCAGATAGTTGAGCGTCGTGACGATGCTCCAGCGGTCCATCTGGCCCTGATTGATCTGCTGGGTGCCGTGATAGAGGCCCGTGGTGTCGCCCAAACCGATGGTGTTGGTCGTGGCGAACAGCCGAAAATACGGATTGGCGCGGATGACGCGGTTCTGGTCAAGCAGGGTCAGCTTGCCGCCGGCCTCGAGCACGCGCTGGATCACGAACATCACGTCGGGACGGCCGGCGTCATATTCGTCGAACACCAGGGCGATCGGGCGCTGCAGCGACCAGGGCAGGATGCCTTCGCGGAATTCGGTGACCTGCTTGCCTTCCTTCAGGACGATGGCGTCCTTGCCGACCAGGTCGATACGGCTGATGTGGCTGTCGAGGTTCACGCGCACCAGCGGCCAGTTCAGGCGCGCGGCGATCTGCTCGATATGGGTCGACTTGCCGGTGCCATGATAGCCCTGGACCATCACGCGACGATCATTGGCGAAGCCGGCGCAGATGGCCTTGGTCGTCTGCGGATCGAATTTGTACGACGGATCGATATCCGGCACATGGCTGTCGCGATGGCTGAAGGCCGGGACCTTCATGTCGCTGTCGACGCCGAAGGCGTCGCGGAGCGTCACCCACTTGTCGGGGACCAGGGTGATCAGCGGATCGGCGGCGGAGCTGGTTTCGGCGAACTCGGGCATTTCACCCGATTAGCCGGTTGACGTGGGGTAGGGGAAGGGGGCGCCGCATCGCGACGCCCCCACCAGGCAACTTTTTAGCGGTTGGCGATGATCACCGAGGCGATCAGGCCCGTGGCGATCGCGGCCATGACGTACTGGTCGTTCACGCGCTGCCAGCGATAGCCGCGCGGCGGGGCGCGCAGGCCGTGGCGATGATAGTCGGAGACGTAGTAGCCGTTGCCGCGATAGCGGGCGTCCAGGCGCTGGCCGCGAGCCCAGCGGCGATAGTCGCGGCGGTCGTCGCGGTAGTCCGCACGGTAGTCGCGGCGGTCGTCCCGACGGTCAGCCCGATAGTCGCGACGGTCATCACGGCGATCATCGCGACGGTCGGCGCGGTCGTCCCGGCGATCGTCGTAACGGTTCTGTTCGTAGCGACCATTGCCACGGTCGTCATAGCGTTGCGGCGCGGCGGTGGCGGCGGTTCCCACCATCAGCGACAGGGCAAGGGCAGTGATAGCTAGGCGCTTCATGGCGGTCTCCTTTTCGATGACCCCAACCTATTGAAGCGGACGTGGCCCGGACATGAACGGCCCTGGTCAGCTCTTGTTCATGTTTGATTAGCCATGCCGCCGTGGTTGCACGCGACGCGTTCGCCCGATGTCCCTCCGCGTGGAGCCAAGCTTGGCCTTGCGCGTTGGACGAGCATGACCCTGTTCCCTGCTTTTGATCCGCGTCGGCGCCTGCCCGCCTTGCTCCGGGCCGCCCGGCGCGAGCTGGGCGCCACCGCTGCGCTCCTGATCGCCGCCCTGTCGGCCCTGGCCTTCCTGTCGATCGCCGAAGAGGTGGCCGAGGGCGAAACCCGGGCCATCGACCTGGCCATCCTCGACGCCCTGCGACAGCCCGGCCAGCCGCGCGAACTGATCGGCCCCGACTGGCTGCATGTTGCGGCGATCGACATTACCGCCCTGGGCTCGCTGGCGGTGCTTGGCCTGCTGATCCTGCTGGCCTTCGCGCTGCTGGCCTGTCTGCGGCAGTGGGGCGAAGGGCTGCTGCTGCTGATCGGCGCCGGGGGCGGCCTGGCGATCAGCCAGGGCCTGAAGCTGCTGTTTGGACGCGAGCGCCCGGACATGGACTACCGCGCCGTCGAGGCGGTCAATGCCAGCTTCCCGTCCGGTCACGCCATGCTGTCGGCCGTGGTCTTCCTGACCCTGGGCGCCCTGGCCGCGCGGTTTGCGCAGCGCAAGCGACTCAAGGCCCTGGCGCTGGGTTCGGCGGTGGCGCTGTCGCTGCTGGTCGGTCTCAGCCGGATCTATCTGGGCGTTCACTGGACCAGCGACGTGGTGGCCGGCTGGTGCGTGGGCGCGACCTGGGCCATGGCCTGCTGGCTTGCAGCGTTTGCCTGGACGCGCTGGCGGTCGCGCTAGAGCATTTTCCGATAAGTGTGAAACGGTTATCGGATCGAAAAATGCTCTAAACTTTTGATTTAGAGCCCTTTTCGCCCGACCCTGATGAAACAGAGCCGCAGCACCACCGAGGCCCGCATATAGGTGCGCGCGCCGGTCCAGCCGGCCACGTGATAGGCCAGCGAATAGGCGATCAGCATCAGGCCAAACATCCGCGCCCAGGGCTCGGCCAGGGGATGCAGATCGGTCCGCAGCAGGCTGGCGGTCTGAAACGGGGCCAGGGCGAAGGCGGCGCCGGTCAGGGACAGCAGGCCGCCCCAGAACCAGATGCTCCACGGTATGCCGAATGGCGTCGGCGTCACCGGGGTCGGCGCATTCGCGAGGCTGAGCCCCGAATCGGGGTCGGTCATGATGCGGCTATCCCTCGCGCCCGTCCCGGCGAGCGCGGGCGGAGAATGGCGGCAGCCGGGGCGGGCCGCAAGGGGCGCCCCGGCTGCCTGTTGGCCCTAGGTGGTCAGCCCGGCCTTCTGCAGTGTCTTGTAGGCCTTGATCACCCGCTGCAGCTTGTGCTCGGCGCTGCGGTCGCCGCCATTGACGTCAGGGTGGCAGCGCTTGAGCAGTTCCTTGTACTTGGCGCGGATCGTGGCGGCGTCGGCGGCGCCGTCCAGGTCGAGGTCGGCCAGGGCGCCGCGTTCCAGCTTGCCCAGATGGCGGTCGGCGGCGGCGCGATCGGCCTCGGCCTTGCGCTGCTGGGCCCGGAACAGGCCGAACGGGTCGGCGATGTGGCGGGCGTCGCGGGCGGCCATGGCGGCGGCCTCGCGCGAGCGACTGTCGGCCTTCATGCTCCAGGTCGGGCGACCGCCGGTGACCTTCTCGGTCTCCTGCTCGGCGCGGATCTGGGCTTCGTTCATGCCGGCGAAGAAGTTCCAGTTCTTGTTATATTCGGCCGCATGCTTCTGGCAGAACCAGTAGTGCTCGTTGGGCATGTTGCGGGCCTTGGGCGCCTTGGCCGATCCGGCCAGACGGCAGTCGGGATGGTCGCAACGCTTCTCGCCCGGTTTCAGGCCAAGCACATCCGGCTGCGCGCTCTCGCCCTCCTTGGGGGGGCGGACGCGGATGTCGAAAAACTTCGGGCGGTATTCAAACTCTTGGGCCATGCCCCCTAGAGTAAGCCGCAGCTATTTCCGTTCAAGGATTGACATGCGAGAGAGGGGCATGGGCAGCGTATCAGACACCATTCGAAGCAAGCTTGAGGCGGCTTTTTCACCTTCCAGGCTGGACCTGAAGGACGACAGCGACCGCCACCACGGCCATGCCGGCCACACGGGCGCGGGCGAGAGCCATTTCAATCTTGTGATCGAGGCCAAGGCCTTTGCCGGCAAGGCCCGGGTGGCGCGCCAGCGGATGGTGCACCAGGTGCTCTCCGAGGAACTGGCGGGGCCGGTTCACGCCCTTTCGATCATCGCCACGGCGCCCGGCGAAAGCTGAAGCCTTTCACCACGATGGGGCTTGCGCGTACCCCCCGCGACTGATTGCCTCTCTCCCCGGCGCAATCTCGTCGGCGGGGCCTTTTGGGCCCTGAAGCAACGAGGGATGGCATGAGCGCCGACGACATCACCACGATCGAACAAGACGCCGCCGCCGCCTTGCCCGCGCTGCTGGCGCGATCCTATGCCCGCTATTCGAACTTCACGGTCGCCGCCGCCGTCATCGACGAGCAGGGCCGCGCGCATCTGGGCGTCAATGTCGAGAACGCGGCCTATCCGTCGGGGACGTGCGCCGAGCAGACGGCGATCGGGGCCATGGTCACGGCGGGTTCGCGGCGAATCGCCAGGGTGCTGATCGCGGCTGGCTCGAATGCCGTCGTTCAGCCCTGCGGCGCGTGCCGCCAGCGGATTGCCGAATTTGCGTCCGACGATTGCGAGATCGTGTCCGTTCAGGACGGCGTCGCCACCCAGCGCGCGCCGTTCTGGAGCCTGCTGCCCGAGAGTTTCGGGCCGCGCGACCTGGGTTAGGCCGCGCCTTAGGCGGTTTGGGCGGCCAGCTCTTCGAGCACGCGGCGCAGGTCGGCCTCGCGGAAGGGCTTTTGCAGAACCAGGGCGCCGCGATGGCCTTCTGACAGGCCCGCCTCGCCATAGCCGCTGGCGAAGGCGAACGGCACGCCGCGCGCTTTCAGGGCGTCGGCGACCGGGAAGATCGGACGCCCGCCAAGATTGACATCGAGCAGAGCCGCGTCGATGTCGGCCGAGCCGGCCAGGCGAAGGGCTTCTTCGATCTCGGCGGCGGGGCCGATCACCGAGCAGCCCAGATCGCTGAGCATGTCCTCGACCAGCATGGAGACCAAAGCCTCGTCTTCGACCACCAGGACCTTCAAGGCGGACAAGGACTTCATATCGCCAGCTCCGTGACGCGCGTGGAAAGGCCCGCGCAGACGCTCGCTTTTACGCTATCACAGCTTAAGCCGCCGTCTCGCACCTGTTGCGCGATCGTCCGGTTTTTCGCCAACATACCCGTCAAATGATGCAACTAAGTCGCCCCCGCCCCGCCCGAACGGGCCGTACAACGCTCCGTCAACGCGCGGGTTCCCGCCCGGGGGTCAGAAATTCACACCCTCATCCAGCTTGGCGCTGATGCGCAGGGCGGTGACCTGATTCCTCTGACGACGGAGGATCTGGAAGCGGTGCTGATAGAAGATGAAGGTCTGGCCCGGGTCAGGGATGGTCTGGGCCTCATGGATGACCAGCCCGGCGATGGTCACCGCCTCGCCCTCGGGCAGATCCCAGTCCATGGCCCGGTTCAGGTCGCGCACGGTGACATGTCCGTCCACATGCACCGAGCCGTCGATCTGGGTCCGCACGCCCTCGACGCTGGTGTCGTGCTCGTCGTCGATTTCGCCGACGATCTCTTCCAGGATGTCTTCCAGCGTCACCAGGCCCTGCAGGGCGCCGTACTCGTCCACGACGATCGCGAAGTGGCTCTTGCGCTTCAGGAAGGCGTTGAGCTGATCCTTCAGATTGGTGGTGTCGGGGATGAACCAGGGCTCACGCAGGATGGTGGCGATGTCGAGGGTGTCGATGCCGCCCTCAGACACGGCCAGGGCGCGCAGCAGATCGCGGGCATGCAGCACGCCGATGATGTTGTCGGGATCGTCGCGATACAGCGGAATGCGCGTGTGCTGGGCTTCCAGGGCCTCGGCCACCAGTTCGCGGGGCGACAGATCGGCGTCGCACATCACGATCGACTTGCGGTGGACCATGATCTCCGAGACGTCCATGTCCGACAGGTCCAGCACCCCGCCCAGCATGCGCCGGTCGCCGCTTTCGACCAGACCTTCTGAGTGGTGATACTCGACCGCCCCGCGGATCTCCTCGTGGGCGGCCAGCACGTCGACGGCCATGTCCAGCCGCACGCCGAACAATCGCAGGGTGCGCCGGACGATCCACTGGATGGCGTAGATGATCGGGCCAAACAGCCGTACGACCAGCAGGGTGGGACCCGACAGGAACCGCGCCACGTCATCGGATTTCAGGATTGCCAGGGTCTTGGGCAGCACTTCGGCGAACACCAGCACCAGCACGGTCATGGTCGCCGTGGCGACCGCCACGCCCCACGGGCCGGGGATGGCGGCGGTCAGCACCGTAGTCGCCAGGGCCGAGGCCAGGATGTTGACCAGATTGTTGCCCAGTAGCACCGCCCCGATCATCGTCTCCTGATCCGACAGCAGCCTGTTGACCCGCTTGGCCGGCTTGTCGCCCTCGCGCTCCAGCTGGTGCATTCGCGCGCGGCTGGCGGCGGTCAGCGAGGTTTCGGCGGCCGAGAACATGGCCGAAATCGCCAGCAGGCCGATGACGATGGGCGCAAGGCCGAGGATGGCGGTGAGGATCATGGCGGTGTTCTACGACAGGGAGGTCCGATGGAAAACTTAGCCAATCGACGAAGTTTTCACTTTCCCCGGTCGGCCGAAGGCGTAATAGTTAGCTTAATGGCTAAGCATGAACCCGATCTTTCGCGGCGCTTCCACGCGCTGGCTGATCCGACCCGTCGGTTGATCCTGACCCGGCTGGCCGAAGGGCCGGCCAAGGTGACCGATCTGGCCGGCCCCACCGGGCTGCGGTTGCCAACCGTGATGCGGCACCTTGCCGTGCTGGAGGCGGCGGGCCTGATCGCCACGTCCAAGGACGGACGGGTGCGCACCTGCGCGTTCGTGCCCGAGGCCCTGGACCCTCTGCGGACGTGGCTCGACGAGCAGCGGGCCGGTTGGGAGGCCCGCCTCGACCGCCTGGACGCCTTTGTGATGGCTGTGATGAAGGAGAACGAGACGTGACACAGGATCTTGCGGCCGACGGGATGACCGGCGCCGCGCGGGATGACCGCCAGGGACGCTTCGCCACCCTTACCTTCGAACGGGCGGTCGCCGCGCCGGCCTCGGTGCTCTGGAAGGTGTGGACAGACCCCGCGGCGCGCGCCGTGTGGTCGCCGCCCGCGCCGTCGGTGACGGTGGAGTTCCTGGAGGCCGACACTCGGGTCGGCGGCCGCGAAATCTCGCTCTGCAAGGTTGAGGGCCAACCCGATATCCGCTGCGAGAACGGCTGGCTGGTGCTGCAGTCCCAGACGCGCAGCGTGAACTATGAGGTGACATCTTCGGAAGGCGTGACCCTGTCAGCGGCGCTGGTCACGGCCGAAATATCGGGAGCCGGCCCGCACAGCCGGCTCAGGGTGACGGTGCAGCTCTCGTCGCTGGCCGAGGACATGGAGGCCGGCTACCGCCAGGGTTTCGGCGCAGGTCTCGACAATCTCGCGGGTGTGGCCGAGCGGACCATGCTGCTTCAGCGGGTGATCAAGGCGCCGCGCGCCGTGGTCTGGGGCGCGTGGATGAACCCGGAAACCCTGCCGCAATGGTGGGGGCCGGACGGATTTTCCTGTCGCACCGCGAGGATCGACCTGCGGGCCGGCGGAGAGTGGGTCTTTGACATGATCGCGCCCGACGGCACGGTCTTTCCGAACCACCATCGCTATACGGTGGTCCAGCCGCAGACGCGGATCGGCTACGCGCTGCTTTGGGGCGAAAACGGCCCCAAGCATGCTGATGCCTGGGCGACGTTCGAGGATGACGATGGGGCGACAAAGGTCACGCTGGGAATGGTGTTCAGCTCGACCGCCGAGTTCCAGGACGCGAAGGGTTTCGGCGCCGTGGAGCTCGGACTGCAAACCCTGGGCAAGCTGGAAAAGTTCATCCTGGCTCGCCCGGCCTAACCGCCCGCGCCGTCCTCGACCAGAAACGCCCGCAGCGCCGCGCGGCCCACGTCCTTGGCCACGAAGGCCTCGCCGATGCCGCGCGCCAGTACGAAGGTCAGGGTCCCACCTTCAGCCTTCTTGTCCTGGCCGCAGTGGGCGATCAACGCTTCCGCCAGGAACGGCTCCGGTCGCACATCGCTCATCCGCGTGGGCAGACCGGCGGCCTTGATGGCGGCTTCGGCGCGGACGGCGTCCTGGCTGGAGCACAGGCCCTGGCGGGCCGAGAACCGGAAAGCCTGGGCCATGCCGACGCCGACGGCCTCGCCGTGTTTCAGCGCGTCGCCAAAACCCATCTCGGCCTCGATGGCGTGGCCGAAGGTGTGGCCGAGGTTCAGCAGAGCCCGGCGGCCGGCTTCCTTTTCGTCCTCGGCCACGATCTGGGCCTTCATCTCGACGCTGCGGCCTACGGCGCGGACCAGGGCCTCGGTGTCGCGCTCCAGCACCGCGTGGACGTTGCTCTCCAGCCATTCGAAGAAAGTGAAATCGCCCAGCAGGCCGTACTTGATCACCTCGGCATAGCCGCAGGCCATCTCGCGGCCGGGCAGGGTGGCCAGCACGTCCAGATCGGCCAGCACCAGGCGCGGCTGGTGGAAAGCGCCGATCAGGTTCTTGCCGCGCGGCGTGTCGATGGCGGTCTTACCGCCCACCGAGCTGTCCACCTGGGCCAGCAGGGTCGTGGGAACCTGGATGAAGTCGATGCCGCGCTTGTAGATCGAGGCCGCAAAGCCGGCGAGGTCACCGATCACCCCGCCGCCGAACGCCACGATCATGTCGCCGCGCTCCAGCCCCAGGGCCAGCAGGCGGTCCGACAGGTCGGCCAGACCCGCAAAGCTCTTGGTCTGCTCGCCAGGCGGCAGCACGATTATGTCGACGGCGACGCCGGCCCGTTCCAGCGAGACCGACAGCCGCTCGCCATGATGCTCGCCGACGATGGAATCGGTGACGATGGCGGTGCGCTTGCGCTTCAGCAGCGGGGCGATGTGCTCGCCGGCGCGGTCGATCAGCCCCGTGCCGATGACGACATCATAGGCGCGGTCGCCAAGCCCGACGGAAACGGTGCGGATCATGGCTGAAAAGACTCCTGGTCAAGACGATTGCGCAGGGCCGAGATCACGGCGTCCACCGCTACGGCATGCGGCGTGTCGCCGGTCTCCACGTGGACATGGGCCTGGGCGTAGGCGGGATAACGAACCTCGGCCAGCTGCGTCAGCACCTCGACCGGATCGCGGTTCTTGAGCAGGGGGCGGTTGTCCTTGCGGCCCACCCGACGCGCCAGCAGCTCGACATCGGCCTTCAGCCACACCGAGATGGCGTGCTGGTTGATCAGCGAGCGGGTCTCGTCATTGACAAAGGCGCCCCCGCCGGTGGCCAGCACATGCGGCGGCTCTTCCAGCAGGCGGGCGATGACCCGACGTTCGCCATCGCGAAAGGCGGCTTCGCCCAGTTCGGCGAAGATCTCGGGGATCGACCGGCCGGCGGCGTTTTCGACTTCGGTGTCGGCGTCGCGGAACGGCATGTCCAGCGCCTGGGCCAGCCGCCGGCCCACACTGGACTTGCCCACGCCCATCAGGCCCACCAGCACAATGGTGCGGTTGCGCAGCGGCTGGAGCGAAGAGGCGGGATCGACGGTCATGATGCGGTCGCGGGTTTACACGAGGCTGGGGCCTAGCGCCAAGTTTCGCTGAACCGAGTTTTGTTGAGCCCCGTTTTGCCAAGCCCGGTTTTGCTTGGTGGGGGGCTTGGGTCATAACGGGAGCATGATGTCTCGCATGCGTTCTTTTCCTCGCCGGGCCGCCGCGCCCCTCCTTGCCGCCTGGCTGACCGGCGTCGCCGCCCCGGCCCTGGCCCAGGTGGAGGTGCAGTCCCTGGCGCCGCCGGACCTGTTCTCCACCCCCGCCGCCCAGACCGACCTTGGGCCCGATCTGTGGAAGGACACCGCTCCCGACATCGCCCGTGATGTGCTGCCGAAGCTGGCCGCCAGGCCGCTGTCGCCCGCCTTCGCTGATCTGGCCCGGCGGGTGCTGGCCACCGGCGCCAATGGGCCGACCGGCGTGGGCGCCGACCCTGATCTGGGCGCGGCGCGCGCCATGGCCCTGATCGCCCTGGGCGAGGCGGTGGGCGCGGACGCCGTGCTCGACCGCGCGCCGGGCGTGGCCAACAGTGCCGCCCTGTCGCTGGCGGCGGCCGAGGCGGCCCTGATCAAGGGCGACGACGACAAGGCCTGCCGGATCGGCGAGGCCCTGACCATCGACCGGGGCGCCAGCTACTGGCTGCGGCTGCGGGCCTTCTGCCAGGCGCGGGCCGATGAGGCCACGGCCCAGCTGACCTTCTCCCTGGCCCAGCAGCAGACGAAAGACGCCGACTATGCCCGCCTGATGAGCGCGGTGCTGGCCGGAACCCCGTCGGGCGCGGCCAATCTGCGCAACGGGATCAACTATGCCCTGTCGCGCAAGCTGGGGCTGGATATCCAGGCGGCCGCCGCCACCGCCTCGCCGGCGCTGCAGCCGGTGATCCAGCCGCGCGCCGACCTGTCGGCGATCGGCCTGGGCGCCGATCTGACGGCGGCCGAGACCTCGGACCTGGCCTTCCTGCGTCAGGCCAAGGGGCTGCCGGCCTTCATCGAGACGGCCAGGACGTCTTCGGCGTCGATCCGGACCCTGGCCCAGGCCGATGCGCCGTTGCGAGATCCGGTGCTGTTCGCGCGGGCGGCCCTGGCGGCCGGCGACCTGCCCACCGCCCAGCTGATCCGCTCGCGTCTGACCCAGGACCAGATTCCCGGCGCGACGATCACCGATCTGGCCCTGCTGGACGCGATGCTCTCGGCCGCCTCGGGCAAGCCCGACAGCCAGACCCTGGACCGGCTGATCGAGCGCGGGGCCCAGAACGGCGCCAAGTCGCCAGCCCAGCCGGCGGCTTTGCTGCTGGCCTCGCTGGGCGGCGCGATGAGCCCGCAGGCGCGCGGTCAGTTCGCCAGCTTCGACGTCGGCAAGCCGGCCGCCTCCACCGCGCGCCTGATGCTGCTGGACGAGGCGGCGGCGATGGGGCTGAAGGGCGAGACGGCGCTGCTGGCGCTTTCCATCGCCACCGAGGCGGGAACCGCCGGCCCGTCCCCCGCCGACCGCGCCCGCATCGCGCGCAGCCTCGCCAGGGCGGGCCTGCTGGCCGACGCCCGCGCGGTGGTGGTCGAAGGTCTTTTGGCCCTGCAGCTGACCAAATGAGCGCCGCCGGCTGGATCGACGCCTTCCTCGAGATGATGGCCGTCGAACGGGCCGCCGCGCGCAATACGCTGAAGGCCTATGGCAAGGATCTGGAGGACGCGCGCCTCTATCTGGCCGGGACGGGCGGCGATCTCGACACCGCCTCGACCGAGACCATCGAGGCCTATTTCCAGGATCTGGGCGTTCGGGGACTGTCGCCCGCCACGGCCGCCCGTCGTCGCTCGGCCGTGCGGCAGTTCTACCGCTTTGTACTGGAGGAGGGCTGGCGGGCCGACGATCCCTCCCGCCGCGTCGCCGCGCCCAAGGCCGTCCGCCCCCTGCCCAAGGTGCTGTCGCGCGATGAGGTCGACCGCCTGATCGCGGCGGCGGCCGCCAGGGATGGCGGTCAGGGCCTGCGACTGGCCTGCATGATCGAGCTGCTCTACGCCTCGGGCCTGCGCATCTCGGAACTGCTAGCCCTGCCGCTCAACGCCCTGGCTCGCGACCCGGCTTTCCTGACCGTGAAGGGCAAGGGCGGCAAGGAACGCCTGGCGCCCCTGAATGCCCCGGCCCGCACGGCGGTGAAGGCCTATTTGGAGGTAAGGAAGCAATTTCTACCAAAAGGCGCCAAGGACAGCCCGTGGCTCTTTCCCTCGCGAGGCGCATCCGGCTGCCTGACCGCCCGCCGCGTTTCGCAACTGCTGGAAGACGCCGCCATCGCCGCTGGCATCGACCGCGAAAAGGTCAGTCCGCATGTTTTGCGCCACGCCTTCGCGACCCACCTGCTGGAGGGCGGCGCTGACCTGCGGGTCATCCAGACCCTGCTGGGACACGCCGACATCGGCACGACCCAGATCTATACCCACGTGGCCGGCGACCACCTGGCCCAGGTGGTGAAGTCCAAGCATCCGCTGGGCCGCAAGGGCTGACGGCAGCTTGGCCTTGCCTGAACCGGCGGCGCTCTTTAGGAAGCCCCCAGAAAATGTAAGGACTTCCCCATGTCGGACGAAACCCGCGACAGCAACGGCACGATCCTGGCCGATGGCGACAACGTCACCCTGATCAAGGATCTCAAGGTCAAGGGCTCGGGCGGCGTCACGCTGAAGCGCGGCACGCTGGTCAAGAATATCCGCCTGACCGGCGACACCGACGAGATCGAGGCCAATGTCGAAAAGGTGCGCGGCCTGGTGCTGCGCGTGGAGTTCGTCAAGAAGGCCTGACCGCTCAGACCGCCAAGGGCGCGCTGGGCGTCAGCCTCTTGTCGGCGCTCCGGAACACGAGAGCCGCCAGGACCAACAGGACGAAAGCCAGGGAATAGAGCCATGCGATCTCGTGATGGACCAGATAAGGTCCATCAGTGGCCTGCATAGCCAGGGCGTTGGCGGTGTTGATAGATAGGCCCGTGCCCGCCGCGACAACCACGGCCTTGAACCGGCGATGGGCCAGGGAGCAGGCCGAGATGGCGAATGCCGCCGTGATGGCGATCAAAGCGCCGACATGCCAAGACGGCTTCAGGCTTATGTAGTGAAGCGCCTCTGCCGCGCTGAGGCCCTGAAAGATCGGGAACTTGCCGGCCCAACTGTCCATACCGTGGGTCTTCAGGTCGTTGATGATGGCCAGCCAGTAAAGCAGGAAGATGATGTGGACCCCCGCAGTCAGGAGGGTGACTGCGGTGACGCCGAAGCGTCCGATGGCGAGGGCGATGCGCACGGGCGAGATCCTTTGTTGATAGGCCGCGAAGACACAGCCGGCCGCGAAGACCAAAGCTTCGGCGGGGGTGGGGATGGCCAGCATTTCGGCGTGCATACCGGCCGCCCATTCGCGGCGCGCTCGAGGCATTACGGCGGCGGCGTGGCGCATTAGCAGCAAGGCGAGGATCATCTGGCCACCTGCCGCGCTGGCGCGAATTTATCTGCCGGTTCGGCGGTCTCGACGGCGCGCTGCAGGGCCAGCGCCGCACCCTCGTCCGTCAGCCGATAGGCGTGGCGAGGAGGACGGCCCGGCTGCAAGGGCTGGCGCCATTCTGCCTCCAGCAAGCCTTGGTCGCTGAGCCGGATCAGCAGCGGATAGAGGGTGCCCGACTTCAGGCCAGTCTCCTTCGACAAGTCATAGCCGTATCGCCAAGCCTGGGGCTGTTCCAGCAGCGCGGCCAGCACCGTGCAGGTCTGGCGGGAGATGTTGGGCGGTCGGGTCATGTTGTTATAATCGATATATGTAGACTTTGAGTCAACCGCTCACTTTTCGCTGCCGGCCGTGAGCACCTGTCTCCGGCATTTCGGGCGCTCACAAGACTGTCTTGGCCCAGTCTCATGCGCGTCACCAAGCTCGGCTAGGTGCCCCAGCTATTCACGCTTTTGGGGGAAAGCTGATGCTGAACACGCCGGTTGAGTTCTACATCTTCGGTCTGACGCTGGCCGGGGTCGCCCTGCTGCACAAGCGCACGCTGATGGTGGCGGTGATGGGGCTGCTCGCGACGATCGCCTACAAGCTGGCCTATTCGGGTTTCGCGCATGGGGTCGGCTGGGCGGGGTTTGGCCTGCACCTTGGCCATGAGTGGGTCATTCTCAGCAATCTGCTGCTGCTGTTGCTGGGCTTTGCGGTGCTGGCCAATCAGTTCGAGCTGAGCCGGGTTCCCGATTTCATGCCGCGGCTGCTGCCCGACAGCTGGCTGGGCGGCGCGGCGCTGCTGCTGATCGTCTTTGTGATGTCGACGATCCTCGACAATATCGCCGCCGCCGTGATCGGGGCGGTGATCGCCCGCAAGGTCTATGCAGGGCGGGTCAGCCTGGGCTTTCTGGCGGCCATCGTGGCCTGTTCGAACGCGGGCGGGGCCGGCAGCGTGATCGGCGACACCACCACCACCATGATGTGGATCGCCGGCGTCTCGCCCCTGGTGGTGCTCAAGGCCTTCATCGCATCCGGCGTCGCGTTCGTGATCGTCGCCGGCTTTGCGGCGGCGGCCCAGCATCGGTACCAGCCAATCGTCGCCCATGTTGCGGGCGACACCCCGCCCGTGGACGGCCTGCGGATGTTGGTCGTGGTCCTGCTGCTGGCCGCGCTGCTGGGGACCAACTTCGTCGGCAACGCCTATTTCCCCAGCCAGCAGGGCGCCGCGCCCTGGCTGGGTCTGGGGCTGTGGGGCGCGATCCTGGTCACCCAGATCCTTCGCAAGCCCGACTGGTCAGTGATGCCCGAGGCGGGGCGCGGGGCGGCGTTCCTGGTGTGTCTGGTCGGCCTGGCCTCGCTGATGCCGGTCGACTCGCTGCCGCCGGCCTCGTGGCCCAGCGCGCTGGGGCTCGGCTTCCTGTCGGCGGTGTTCGACAATATCCCGCTGACGGCCCTGGCGCTCAAGCAGGGCGGCTATGACTGGGGCGTGCTGGCCTTTGCGGTCGGCTTTGGCGGTTCGATGATGTGGTTTGGCTCCTCGGCGGGCGTTGCGGTGTCCAACCTGTTCCCCGAGGCGCGCTCGGTGGGCGGCTGGCTGAAACAGGGCTGGTTTGTTCCGGTCGGCTATGTGGCGGGCTTCCTGGTTCTGCTGCTGGCCCAGGGCTGGGTTCCCACAGCCACGCGGACCCAGAGCGAGGGCGTCGGCGTCGAGGCCGCCGATCATCATTTCGATCCGAACGCCGCCGCCAGGTTCTGGGGGGATGCGCGGGGCCTGGTGGACCGGGCGCTGGCGGAAGCCGCGCAGCGGGGGCGGTAGCCGCAGAGGGGGCCTCCTCAAGGGAGTGTCGGGCGCCTATGTTGGGGAACCACGACATCAGGAGCTGCCCCATGAAGACCCGGAAACTCGGCGACGGTCTGGAGGTCTCGGCCATCGGCCTGGGCTGCATGGGGATGAGCTGGGCTTACGGCCCCGCGCCCGAAAAGGCCGAGACCTTCAAGGTGCTGGCCCGCGCCGTCGAGCTGGGCGTCACCTTCTTCGACACCGCCGAGGTCTATGGGCCGTTCGTCAATGAGGAGTTGGTTGGCGAGGGGCTGAAGCCCTTCCGCGACAAGGTGGTGATCGCCACCAAGTTCGGCTTCAAGATCGCGGCGCCGGACGAGAACGGCGTGCGCCGCATGGTCGGCGTCGACAGCCGCCCCGAGCACATCCGCGAGGTCGCCGAGGCCTCGCTCAAGCGCCTGGGCGTCGAGATCATCGACCTGCTGTACCAGCACCGCGTCGACCCCAATGTGCCCATCGAGGATGTCGCGGGCGCCGTGAAGGACCTGATCGCCGAGGGCAAGGTCAAGCATTTTGGCCTCTCCGAAGCCGGCGCGGCGACCCTCCGCAAGGCCCATGCGGTGCAGCCCGTCGCGGCCCTGCAGAGCGAATATTCGCTGTGGACGCGGGGTATTGAGGCCGAGATCCTGCCGACGATCCGCGAACTGGGCATTGGCCTTGTGCCCTACAGCCCGCTGGGTCGCGGCTTCCTTACCGGCGCCCTGACCAGCGACGCGGGCCTGGCCAAGGACGACTTCCGCCGTGGCCTGCCGCGCTTCCAGGGGCAGGCCTTGGCCAAGAACCTGTCGCTGGTGGAAGCCCTGACCCTGATCGCCGGCGAGAAGGGGATCACGCCCGCCCAGCTGGCCCTGGCCTGGCTGCTGCATCAGGGCCCGGACATCGCCCCGATCCCCGGCACCACCAAGGCCAGCCGCGTCGAGGAGAATATCGGCGCGGTTGATGTGGTGCTCTCGCCCGACGACCTGTCCCGCATCGCCGCCGCCGTGCCGGAAACGGCGGTCGAGGGCGAACGCTACAGCGAGGCGGGTCTGGCGATGGTGGGGCGTTAGGCCAAAGTCGTCGTCTTCACGTCCACCGGTCCGTCACAGGCCCCGCAACGCACCACCGGGACCAGACGCGCGCCACAGGCATGGGTCAGGATCTCGGGCGGGCCGGCCTCGGTGGAGAGCCAACGGTCGCCCCAGGCCATCAGGGCGGCGATCAGCGGGAAGAAGTCACGGCCTTCCTGGGTCAGCCTGTATTCCCAGCGTTCTGGGCGGGTCTGGTAGAGGTGCTTCTGCAGCATGCCGCGCTCGACCAGACGTGACAGCCGGTCAGTGAGGATGTTGCTGGCCACCTTCAACTCGGCCTGCAGATCCTTGAATCGCGTCAGGCCGTAGAAGCTGGCCGCGACCAGGTGGGCGGTCCAGCGGTCGCCCAGAACCTCGATGGAGCGCTCCAGCATCGGATGCAGAGGGACGCCGCCCACGCCTTCTGCGCTCTGGGCGTCGCTGGCCCGGCGCGAATGTCGGGCGCGGGGCGCGGGTTCCAGGCCAGCGCCCGGACCGGGCGTCAGGGTGATGTCGCGCACCTTTACCGGCGCGGCGCAGGCCTGACAGACCAGAACGGGCCTCAGAGCTTGTCCACAGGGGCTGTGGATAATTTGGTGCGAGGGGCAATCTGGGTCGTGCCGCCAGCGCATCTCCCAGCCCAGCAGCATCAGGGCCGAGTCGTAGAGATCCCTGCCCATGGCGGTCAGATGGTACTCGTGGCGCGGGGGGCGGGTCTGATAGGGGCGCTTTTCCAGCACGCCGGCCGCCTCCAGCCGGCCCAGGCGGTCGACCAGCAGCGAGCGCGCCATGCCCGTCAGGGCGATGAAGCCGTCGAAGCGCTTGACGCCCATGAAGGCCGCATAGAGCAGCAGCAGGGTCCAGCGGTCGCCGATCAGGTTCAGCGCGCGGGCGGCCGAGCTGTTGCGGACGAGGGTCGGGGCCTTGATCGGCTGAGGCATGGGGCTTGGTGCGGCGCCGCGCGGCGGGCGTCAACGCCGGGCATGGACTCCGGATCAGTCACTTGTATAGTCGGACTCACTGTCGAGCGGCGAGGGAGGCGGCCTTGGTCTATGTGCTGGGTGGATGGCAGAGCGACTTCTCCGCCAACTGGAGCCGTCAGGGTCGCGACTTGGCCGACGCCTTTGGCGAGGCTGTCGGTGAAGGGCTGGCGGCGGCGCAACTGGATCCTGAAGAGATCGAGACCGGCCACGTCGGCAATTTCGCGGGCGAGCTGTTTGCCGGGCAGGGCCTGCTGGGCGGCCTGTTCGGCCAGGTCCACCCGGCCTTCGACGGCCTGCCGACGGCCCGCCATGAGGCCGCCTGCGCCTCGGGCAGCGTCGCCATCCTGGCCGCTACCGCCGAGATCGAGGCCGGCCGCTACGGCCTGGCCTGCGTGGTCGGCATCGAGCTGATGCGCAACGTGCCCGGCCAGAAGGCGGCCGAGAACCTGGGCAGCGCCGCCTGGGCGGGGCATGAATTCCAGGACGCACGGTTCCTGTGGCCCGCCGCCTTCTCCGATCTGGCCGAGGAATATGACCGCCGCTACGGTCTGAAATACGAGCACCTGATGGGGATCTCGGAGATCAACTTCGCCAACGGCCGCCGCAATCCCAACGCCCAGACCCGCGACTGGAGGTTCGGGCCCGAGGCCTTCACCGAGAACGACGAGACCAATCCGGTGGTCGAAGGCCGCACCCGCAAGCAGGACTGCGGTCAGGTGACAGACGGGACGGCGGTGGTGTTCCTGGCCTCGGCCGAGCGCGCCAGGGCCTATGCCGACAAGCGCGGGATCGCGCTGGACACCATCCCGCGCATCAAGGGCTGGGGCCACCGGTCGGCGCCGATCAGCTATGCCCGCAAGATCGAGAACAGCCTGGATGAGCCCTATGTTTTCCCGCAGGTGCGCCGCGCCATCCTGGATGCCCGCGCCCGGGCCGGGATCGCGCCGGATGTCTCGGGCCTCGACGCGGTCGAAACCCACGACTGCTTCACCGCCACCGAATACATGGCCATCGACCATCTGGGCCTGACCGCGCCCGGCGACAGCTGGAAGGCTGTCGAGGCCGGAGACATCGCCATGGGCGGTCGGCTGCCGATCAATCCCTCTGGCGGCCTGATCGGCGCGGGGCACCCTGTGGGCGCGACGGGCGTACGGATGACGCTGGACGCTTTCAAGCAGGTGACGGGCACGGCTGGCGACTATCAGGTCGAGGGGGCGAAGACGGTGCAGACGCTGAATATCGGCGGCTCGACGACCACCACGGTGAGCTTTGTCGTGGGAACCTAGCGTTCACAGATCCTCCCCCTGGCGGGGGAGTTGTCGCCGCAGGCGACGGAGGGGGAAGTGCTGCTGAGTCATTGCGGACTTCCCCCACCGGCCTTCGGCCGCCTCCCCCTTCAGGGGGAGGATCTTTTTCGCCGCATTGACCGTATCTGAATGACAGCTTTCGGACCCTTCATGACTCCCATCCTGCAACTTCTCGCCGTCAACGCCGCCGTCTCGGCCGCCGCCTTCATCGTGCTGTGGCTGATCGGCCTGAAGCTGAGGGATGTCAGCTTCATCGACAGCTGGTGGGGGCTGGGCATGGGGCTGATCGCCCTGACCTCGTGGCTGCAGATGGGACCAACGCCGCACGGCAACCTGCTGCTGGTTCTCTGCGGCGTCTGGGCGCTGCGGCTGGGCGGCTACCTGCTGTGGCGCTGGCGCAAGAACGGGCCGGATCGGCGCTATGTGACCATGATGGCCCACGCCGAGAGCGAGCGGAAATGGAGCTTTGCCAAGGCGTCCTTCCTGCTGGTGTTCGCCCTGCAATACGCCCTGCAGTTCGTCATCGCCCTGCCGGTGCAGCTGGGCCACGGCTCGGCCGCGCCGCTGGGGACCCTGGCCTTTGTCGGCGCCGCCATCGCAGTGGTCGGCATCCTGTTCGAAACCATCGGCGACGCCCAGCTGACCGCCTTCAAGGCCAAGCCGGAGAACGCCGGCAAGGTGATGGACAGGGGCCTGTGGCGCTATACCCGCCACCCCAACTATTTCGGTGACGCCTGCGTGTGGTGGGGTCTGTATCTGATCGCCGCCGGGACCGGCCTGGGCGCCTGGACTTTGCCGGCCCCGGTGCTGATGACCTTCCTGCTGACCAAGTGGAGCGGCGTGCCGACCGTCGAGGGCCGCATGCGCCGCAAGCGGCCGGACTATGAGGCCTATGTGCAGCGGACGTCGGGGTTCGTGCCGTGGTTTCCGAAAACCTGAACCTTCTCCCAGAGGGAGAAGGAGGGGCCCGCGCCAAAGGCGTGGGAGGATGAGGGGTTAAGGCATTTAACGGCGTGCCGGCACGCCGGTTGGCGGTGTAACCCCTCACCTCCCACCGCTTCGCGGCGGGTCCCTCCTCTCCCTATGGGAGAGGCTTCAGGCGGTCTCTGCCCGCCCAGACGCTATGCGTGCCGCTGCTCAGCTTGTGAGGCAAGGCAATCCGGCAAACCACCTCAAACCGCTTGGCGTCCACCAGCACGCACTCGGACGTTCCGCGGTTCTCGTCGATGATGAAGCTGACCAGATAGCCGTCGTCTTCGGAGGTCGCCCCGATGCGCGGCGCGAACGGCGCTTCGCTGGCATAGCGGCCTTCGGGCAGCTGGATCGACCAGCTCTCGCCGGTCTCCAGGTCGTGCTTGACGAAGCCGTTGAACAGGAACCAGCCGGGCTTGGCCGTGGTGGAATAGGCATAACGATAGGGCCGGCCGGCATATTGCTGGTTGAACATCCCGAACTCGAGAATGCGCTCGTCCAGATGGCCCTCGGTGGTCTCGCCGGTCTTCAGGTTGAAGCGCCAGCGGTGCAGCTTGGGCCGGAAGCTGTGCTCGTCCAGATAGGCCATCAGGTGGCCGTGACCGTCGGGGGCGTCCTCCAGCGGACGCGGCGTGGGATTTTCCTGGAAATAGCCGTCGAGCACGATCTCGTCGCCGTCCTCGTACGCATTTAGCCAATGCAGCACATAGGTCGGCGCGGCCTCGAACCAGCGCACCGCGCCGCCATGGCGCGGCACGATGCCGAACCGCGAGGGCACGCCCTTGTGCAGACGCACGGCGTGGATGTCGCGCTCCAGCAGGGCGGCGTCCCAGAACACCGGCAGGTCGTTGAGGATCGAATAGTTCTTGGTGAAGGCCATGTCGTGCGGCAGGCGCGGCCCCGGCAGGTCGATGGCCTGATAGGTGGTGCGCTTGCCCGAAGCATCGACCACGCCATAGTGCATGTAGGGCGCGTGCTTGGAGTAGTTGAAGAACAGCAGCTCGCCGGTCTCTTCGTCGACCTTGGGGTGGGCCGAGACGCCGTCCAGTGGCGCCCACGCCGCGACGCCGAGATTTTCCAGGGTCAGGGGATCCAGGCGGTAAGCCTCGCCGCACTGGTAGAAGGTGGCGATGGCCTCGCCGCCGTGGACGACGATGTCGGTGCTGGCGGTGTCCTTCAGGCCGCCATGGGCGCCAAAGCCCGGACGCTTGGAGGTTCCCGGACCATCCGCGAGACCGCCCCACAGGCTTTCACCAACTTCCTGCTCGGCCTCGAAGCCGCGCGTGCGGATGAAGCGGTTGCGATAGGTCGCCTGGCCGCCCTTGAACTCGATCTGGTGCACCATGCCGTCGCCGTCGAACGGGTGATAGCGGCCCAGCGGCGCGTGGACGGGGTTTTCGGTGTTGCGCAGATAGACGCCGTCGATGTCGGTCGGGATCGCGCCCTCCAGCACCTCCAGGTCCCAGGCGTTGACCTCCTCATGCTGCGGCGTCCAGGCCCCGGTCATATAGGGGTGATTGGTGTGACCCAGCGAGGTGACGACGGGCGGCAGGCGTTCGATCTTCATGGCAGACCCCATCAGAGATAGGCCAGCTTACCGCCAGTCAGTCTCGTTGTGCAAGTAAGGTTGGTCAGCGCGCGGCCGCGACCCGCCAGATCACATTGCCCACATCGTCGGCCACCAGCAGGGCGCCGACCTTGTCGACGACGACGCCGACGGGGCGGCCCTGGGCCTGGCCTTCGCCGTCGAGGAAGCCGGTCAGGAAGTCCTGCGGCGGACCCGCTGGCTTGCCGTTGGCGAACGGGATGAACACCACCTTGTAGCCCGACACCGGCTTGCGGTTCCACGAGCCGTGCTGGCCGATGAAGATCCCGCCTTGGTAGCTGGCCGGGAAGCTGGCGCCTTCATAGAAGGTCAGGCCCAGCGAGGCGGTGTGGGCCCCCAGGGCGTAGTCGGGCGCGAGGGCCTTGGCCACCAGATCGGGACGCTCGGGCTTGACCCGCTTGTCCACCGTCTGGCCGAAATAGCTGTAGGGCCAGCCATAGAAACCGCCGTCCTTCACCGAGGTCATGTAGTCGGGCACCAGGTCATTGCCCAACTCGTCGCGTTCATTGACCGCGGTCCACAGCTCGCCGCCATTGGGGTTCCAGCCCATGCCGTTGGGATTGCGCAGGCCCGAGGCGAAGACCCGGCTGGCGCCGGTGGCCGGGTCAATCTCGAGGATGGCGGCGCGGCGTTCCTCGTTCTCCATGCCGTTCTCGCCGACATTGCTGTTGGAGCCGACGGTCGCGTACAGCTTGGAGCCGTCCGGGCTGGCGATCAGGCTCTTGGTCCAGTGATGGTTGATGGGCCCAGCGGGCAGGTCGGCCACCTTGCGGGCCGGGGCGGTGATGCTGGTCGCGCCCGTCGCATAGGGGAAGGCGACCACGGCGTCGGTGTTGGCGACATAGAGGGTGTCGCCGACCAGGGCCATGCCGAACGGTGAGTTCAGGCCCGTCAGGAAGGGCGTCTTCAGCTCGGCCACGCCATCGCCATCGGCGTCGCGCAGCAGGGTGATGCGGTTGGCGCTGGGCGTCTTGGCGCCGGCCTTGGTCATGATCAGCTGCTCAGCCCAGGCGCGGATGTCGAAGCCCTTTTTCTTGGGCTTGGCCGGCGCGTTGCTCTCGGCCACCAGCACGTCGCCATTGGGCAGCACCAGCAGCCAGCGGGGGTGATCCAGGCCCGAGGCCAGGGCCGTCACCTGGAAACCGGCCGGCGCCTTGGGGGTCTCGCCTGGCGCCCAGCGGTTGACCGGGGCCACCTTGACGGTGGGCAGCAGGGTGCGGGTCGGGGCGGGCAGGGCCGGGTTGGGGCCATAGCCGACGCCTTGAGTCTGGGACTCGCTCTGCCCGCAGGCGGCGGTCGATATCAGGACGGCGATCGACAGCAGGGTGGGGTGGCGAAGGCCGCGCATGGTGTTCTCCCGGAGCTGAGCCTCTAACGCCCGATAGCGTTCCGCGTTCTGTGGCGGTGGAGAGCTCGACGCCACGCTAGCGCATTGCCGCGCGGCGTCGAGCCTTCCATTGGGTCAGTCCGCCCGCAACACTGGAGCGGGACGCCGCGACAGGGCCTGGGCGGCGGCCAGCAGGCCGCCGATCGCCGACAGGCCCGCCGCGCCGGCCAGCAGGGCCATCACCCCGGCCCAGTCGATGCTCCACTCTGACTTGAACACCAGCACCACCACCGGCCAGGCGGCGGCCAGGCCCAGCAGAACGCCGGCCGCGCCGGCGATCAGGCCCACCGCGCCATATTCCACCACATAGGCCGACAGGATCTGGGTGCGGGTGCCGCCCAGCACCTTCAGCGTCGCCGCCTCGCGCGCCCGGGCCCTGGCCCCGGCCGCGATGGCCCCGGCCAGCACCAGCAGGCCGGCCAGGCCCGCCACCGCCGCCGCGCCCCGGATGGCCAGGGCCAGGCGGTCGAACAGGCCGGCGGCGGCCTCCAGCTGCTCGCGCACGCTGATCACATTGATGGCCGGGAAGCTCTGGCCCAGCGCGCGGGTCAGGCGGGCCTCGGCCGGGCGGTCCATCCTGGCGATGGCGATATTGCGCAACACCGCGCCTTCCAGGCTCTTGGGGTCCAGCACCACCGAGAAGTTGGGGCCAAAGCCGCCGAATTCCACTTCGCGCAGCACGGCGACCGTGACTTGCAGATCGCGGCCCAGCACCGACAGGGTGATGGTGTCGCCGGCCTTCAGGCCCGCGCCGCGCGCCAGATCGACCTCCAGCGCCACCTGGGGCGGACCCGTGTAGCCCGCAGGCCACCAGCGGCCCGCGACGATCCCTGAATCCTTGGGCTCGGCGTCCAGCACCGACAGGTTGACGTCGTTGTCGAACGCCCAGCGCTCGGACGGCTTGATGGCGTTGATATCCACGGGCTGGCCGTTCAGGGCGATGATCCGGCCGGTGGCGAAGGGCAGGCGCAGATAGCTGTCGGCGTCCAGGCGTCCGGCGGCGCGGAAGACCTCGGCGTCAAAGGCGGCCGCCTGATCGCCGGGGATCTCCGTAAACACCACGGCCGGGGCGCTCTTGGGGGCCACATCGCGCACCTGGGCCAGCAGGGCCGACTGGATCAGCACCACGCAGGCCAGCAGGGCCACGCCCAGGCCGATGGCCGGGGTGGCGGTGCGGGCCGCCGAGCGCGGTCCGGCCAGGTTGGCGAGACCAATCCGCATCGGTCCGCGCGCCAGGCCGCGCAGCTTGCCCGCCAGCCAGGCAGCCAGCAGGCCCAGCGCCCAAAGGGCGACAAAGGCCACGGCGACGCCGGTGATCATGATGGCGGCCGCGATCGGGGTGGGGGCGGTGGCGACCGCCAGGGCGGCCAGGCCCAGACCAGCCAGGGTGGCGCCGATCATCTCCAGGCCAAACGGCGGCCGCACGCCCAGCGCCCGGCGAAACAGGGCCGAGGGCGGGGTGGCGCGGGCGCGGGCCAGGGGGATCAGCGAGAAGGCCGCCGCCGCCAGCAGGCCAAAGGCGCCGGCCTTGACCAGCGGCAGGGGATAGACCGCGAACAGGGCCGGGATCGGCAATTCGCTGCCGGCGATCTGACCCAGGATCAGCGGCACGATCGCGCCGATCACCAGACCCAGGGTGACGCCCAGACTGGCCAGCAGGCCGATCTGGATCAGATAGGTGTTGCGGATCAGCGCCCCGTCCGCGCCAAGGGCCTTTAGCACCGCGATCGACGGCTCGCGGGTCGCCAGATAGGCCGAGACCGCGCCGGCCACGCCCAGACCGCCCGCCACCAGCGAGGCCAGGCCGATAAAGCCCAGGAAGTATTCCAGCTGATCGATCAGGCGCTTGGCGCCCGGCGCGGCGTTCGAGCGATCGCGCACGCCCAGACCGGCCTCGCCAAAGGACTTTTCCAGTTGCTTGCCGGCGGCGACCGGATCGACGCCGTCGCGCACGGCGATACGAGCGGCCTGATCGGACGGCAGGCCGGGGGCCAGCAGGCCCGTCGGGTCCAGCAGGTCGCGACGCACCACCACGCGGGGGCCCAGCACAAAGCCGCGCGCCACGCTGTCGGGCTGACGGATCATCACGGCGCGAACCACCAGGGTCAGGGGACCTGCCTCGAACCTGTCGCCGATCTTCAGGCCCAGGCGATCCAGCAGGGCGGGCTCGACCGCCGCGCCGGGCAGGCCATCGCGGACAGCAAGAGCCTCGGCCAGGCTCGCCGCGCCCTCCAGCTCGACCTTGCCGGCCAGGGGATAGGCGCTGTCGGCGCCGCGCAGGTCGACCAGCCGGCGTTCCCCGGATGGAGCCTGGGCCATCACCCGGACGCGGGCTGTGTAGGACACCGTGCCCAGCCGGGCGAAGGTGGCGCGTTCCTGCGGCGTGAAATCGCGGTTCTCGACCGAGGTCGAGATATCGCCGCCCAGGATCTCGCGCGCCTGCGACGCCAGGCCCCGGCGGAAGGCCTCGGCGGTGGAGCTGGCCGCCGCGATGGCGGCGACACCCAGCGCCAGGCAGGCCAGGAAGATGCCAAAGCCCCGAACGCCCGAACGCAGTTCACGGGCGGCGAGGCGGAAGCTCAAGGCGCTCACGCGACCACCTTGCCGTCGGCCATGCGCACGATGCGGTCGGCGCGCTCGGCCAGCACGGGGTCATGGGTGACCATCACCAGGGCCGCGCCGCACTCGGCCAGCAGGTCGAACATCAGATCCACGACGGAGCCGGCATTGCGGCTGTCCAGATTGCCGGTCGGCTCGTCGGCGAACAGCAGGATCGGGCGAGCCGCCAGGGCGCGGGCCAGGGCGACGCGCTGCTGCTCGCCGCCTGACAGCTGGTGCGGATAGTGGGTCAGGCGCGACGACAGCCCCACCTTGCCCAGCCAGTCGCGGGCCGTGGGCAGGGCGTTCGGCAGGCCGGCGATCTCCAGCGGGGCCGAGACGTTTTCCTCGGCGGTCATGTTGGGCAGCAGGTGGAAGCTCTGGAACACCAGGGCTGCGCGGCCCCGGCGCAGGCGGGCGCGGCCGTCCTCGTCCAGCTTGGCCAGGTCCTGGCCGAACAGATTGACGGCGCCGGAGGTGGGGCGCTCAAGGCCCGCCGCCACCGAAATCAGCGATGACTTGCCCGATCCCGACGGTCCGATGATCGCCACGCGCTCACCGGCCGCCACATGCAGATCGACGCCCCGCAGGATATTCACAGGTCCCGCCGTGGAGGGCAGCGTCAGGGTCACCGACGACAGGGCAAGCGGCGCGATGGCGTCGGTCATGAAGTTTCCTTGTTTCGGGCGTTAAACTGGCGAGCCAAGGACCCACATAGGAACCCATGACGATCTTCACACCGCCTTGCCCCACCCGACGCGTCGCTTTTCTGGGATTGGCCGCCAGCGCCTGCGCGACAGGCGCCTGGGCGGCTGGGAAGCTTCCGATCGTCACGGTGCTGGGCGACTCGATCACGGCTGGCCTTGGCCTGCCGGCGCGCGACGCCCTGCCGGCCCAGTTGCAGGCGGCGCTGGAGCGTCGGGGCATAAAGGCCATGGTGCGCGGGGCCGGCGTCTCGGGCGACACCAGCGGCGGCGCCCTGGCGCGCGTCGACTTCAGCGTGGCGCCCGACACGGCGCTGTGCGTGGTGGCCCTGGGCGGAAATGACCTGTTGCAGGGCGCCGATCCGCGCAACACCAAGGCCAATCTGCGCCGCATCATCGACAAGCTGAAGACCCGGCAGATCAAGGTGGTGCTGGCCGGATTGCGGGCCCCGCCGCTGATCGGAGCGTCCTACGCCCGCGACTTCACCGGCCTGTTTCCTGCCCTCGCGCGCGAGACCGGCGCTGTCTATCATCCCGACTTTGTCACCGGCGTGGTCGGCGTGCAGCGCCTGATGCAGCGCGACGGCATCCATCCCAACGCCGCCGGCGCGCGGGTGATCGCCGAGCGTCTGGCCCCGACGGTGGCGGCGGCGCTGCGGGCCTAGGTCAGAACCCACAGCGCCGGCCTTCAGTCGACCAGGGCCGATTGAGCCGGGCCCGGATGCGCCGTGTGCGCACCCCGGCCGAACATCCGGTGGGTGACGCGCTCGGCGCGGGTGCGCAGGCCGTCCATCAGCACGAACACCACCGGCACATACAGCAGCGACAGCAGGGTCGAGGTGATCAGACCGCCGATGACGGCGATGGCCATCGGGGCCCGGAACTCCACATCGGCGCCAAAGCCCAGGGCCACGGGCGCCATGCCCGCGCCCATGGCCACGGTGGTCATCAGGATCGGCCGGGCCCGCTTGTGGGCCGCGTCGATGATGGCCTCGCGCTTGGTCATGCCGTGTTCCTTCATCGCCATGATCGCGTACTCGACCAGCAGGATCGAGTTCTTGGCCGCGATGCCCATCAGCATCAGGATGCCGATCAGGGTCGAGATCGAGAAGCTGGACCGCGCGATCACCAGCAGGGCGAAGGCCCCGCCGATCGCCAGCGGCAAGGCGACCATGATGGTGATCGGGTGGGCGAAGCTGCGGAACAGCAGCACCAGCACGACATACATCAGCAGGATGCCGGTGATCAGGGCGGCGGCGAAGCCGGTGACCATCTCCTGGATGAACTCGACGTCGCCGGCCGCCACTTCCTGGACGCCGGCTGGCAGGTTCTTGACTGAGGGCAGGTCGTGGACGCGCTTGCTGGCCTCGCCCACCACGATGCCGTTCAGTTCGGCGGTGATGGTGGCGACGCGCGAGCGGTCCTGCCGGCTGATCTGCGAGGGACCGGCGCCAAAGCGCACATCGGCCACGGCGTTCAGCGGAACGGGGCCATTGGCGGTGGGCACCTGCAGCGTCTGCAGAACGGCCATGTCCTCGCGGGCGTCCTGGGTCAGGCGCAGGCGGATCGGCACCTGGCGGTCGCCCAGATTGTATTTCGGCAGGGACTGGTCGACATCGCCGATGGTGGCGACCCGCACGGCTTGCGAGATCACGCCAGCCGAGACGCCGGCCCGGGCGGCCTGGTCGGGACGCGGCGAGACGACGATTTCGGGTCGGGCGATGGCGGCCGTGTTGACCACGTGGGCCAGGCCCGGAACATTCCGCATCTCGGCCTCGACCTTGCGGGCGGCGGCTTCCAGGGCGGGGCCGTTGTCGCTGAGCAGGCTGAGGGTGAAGCTGGTGCCGTCGCTGGGACCGCCGCCATTGTTGCTGCCGGCTCCGATCCGCGCGCCCGGAATGGCGGCGAACTGGTCGACCATGGCCCGGCTGAACTCCTGCTGGCCCATGCGCTCGCCCTTGGCGACCAGGTCGGCGTTCAGGGTCGCGGTATTGACGGCGTTGTTGCCGCCGATCGAGGCATAGACCCCGACCACTTCGGGACGGGCCAGAAGTTCCTTGGTCATGCGCTGCACGATGGCGTCGGTCTCGTCCAGCGTGGCCCCGGGGGGCAGCTCCACCGAGAAGGGCGCGCGGCCCCGGTCGGCGGCGGGCTGGAATTCGAACGGCAGCTTGGTGGCCAGGAAGCCCGAGATCAGCACCATGGGGATGCCCATGGCCAGCACCTTCCAGCGATTGTTCAGGCCCCAGGTCAGGCTCTTGAGGTAGGGCGCCATCCAGGATGGGTCCCTGTCCTCATGCTTGTGGTTGGGCTTGAGCATGTAGGCGCCCATCAGTGGCGTCAGCAGGCGGGCCACGACCAGCGAGAACAGCACCGAGACACAGGCGGCCAGGGCGAAGGCCTTGAAGAACTGGCCGATGATGCCCGGCATGAAGCCGACCGGCGCAAACACCGCCACGATGGTGAAGGTGGTGGCCACGACCGCCAGGCCGATCTCGTCGGCCGCCTCCATCGCCGCCGCATAGGGCGTTTTGCCGCCCCGCATGTGGCGGACCATGTTCTCGATCTCGACGATGGCGTCATCGACCAGGATGCCGACCGTCAGCGACAAGGCCAGAAGGGTGATGCTGTTGAGCGACTGGTTCAGCGGCGCCATCACCGCGAAGGTCGGGAACAGCGACATCGGAATGGCCACGGCGGCCAGGAAGGTCGCCCGCCAGTCGCGCAGGAACAGCAGCACCACCAGCACGGCCAGGACGGCGCCCAGGATCAGGGCCTCCATCGAGGCGATATAGCTGTCCTCGATATATTTGACGTTCGAGGTGATCTCGTTGATCTCGAGTTCCGGATGGGCCTTGTCGAGTTTCTCGACCGCCTTGCGGACCTTTTCGGCGGTCTGGACCTCACTGGCGCCGCGCGAGCGGACCATGTTGAAGGTCACCACCTCCTGGCCGTCATAGCGGGCGCGCGAGCGGGGCTCGGCCCAGCGGTCCTCGACCGTGCCCAGATCGCCCAGGCGCACGGTGCCGCCGGCCGACAGGGGAATGCGGGTCTCGCGCAGCTGATCGATCGAACCGGCCGCGCCCAGGGTGCGGATGGCGCGCTCGGAGCCCGAGATCGTCACCCGGCCGCCGGGCAGGTCGGCGTTGGACGACACCAGGGCCTGGCTGACCTGGGCGGCGGTGACGCCGCGCGCGGCCAGGCGGTCGGGGTCCAGGGCCACCTCGATCTCGCGATCGACGCCGCCCCGGCGGTTGACCTCGCCCACGCCCTTGATCGCCAGCAGGGTGCGGCTGACGTCGTTGTCGACAAACCAGCTGCGCTGTTCGGGCGTCAGGGTCGGGGCCTTGACGACATAGGTGATCAGCGGGTCGCCCGAGATGTCGATCCGGGTGACATTGGGTTCCTGCATGTCCTGGGGCAGGTCGCCCCGCAGGCCTGACATGGCGTTGCGGACGTCGTTGGTGACCCGCTCGTGATCGACGCCCAGCTCGAACTCGATGAAGGTGGATGAGACGCCGTCGGTGATCGTGGAATTGATGTGGCGCACCTGGCCCAGACCCGCGATCGAGTCCTCGATCAGGCGGGTGACCTGGGTTTCCAGCTCGCTGGGCGCGGCGCCGGGGCGCACGGCCGTGACGACGACGAACGGCAGGTCGACGTCGGGATTGTTGTTGATCCGCATACTGCGGAAGCCGGAAATCCCCGCAATGGTCAGCAGCAGGAACAGCAGGATGACGGGGATCGGGTTCTTGATCGCCCAGGACGACATGTTGTTCATCGCGCCAGGCTCCTAGCGGGCCGATTTCGTGGCGGCGGAGATGGTCGGCGTGGCGGTTCCGATCCGCACCGCGTCGCCCTCGCCCAGGAAGCCCGCGCCCTCCACGACCACCTTCTCGCCGGCGGTCAGGCCGCTGGCGGCGATCCTGTCGGCGGTGGTGGCCAGGATGGTGATGCGACGGAAGTGGACCTGGTTCTTGGCGTCGATCACGAACACCCCGGGGCGGTTCTCGCGGTACAGCACCGAGGCGCTGGGAATGGTCAGGGACGGCTGATCGCCGGCCTGGATGACGGCGCGGGCGAACATGCCGGGGCGGAAGCCGCCCATGCCTGACAGCGCGATGCGGGCCAGGCCCAGGCGGGTCGAGCCATTGACCTCGGGGGTGACGATGCGCACGGTTCCGGACGTTTCGCCGACCTTGTCGGACACGATGCGGGCCGGCATGCCTGGCTTGATCAGCAGCAGGTCGGTCTCGGGAATCTCGGCGTCCAGCTCAAGACGGCTGTCACGGACGATGCGGAATACTTCGGCGCCGGTGCTGACGATCTGGCCCTTGGTGACGCTGCGACGGATGATCAGGCCCGAGACGGGCGCGCGGATGGCGGTCTGGGCCAGTCGCGCGGCGGTCTCGCCGCGCGAGGCCTGGGCGGCGGCCAGCTGGGCGGCGGCGGTCTGCTGACGGGCCAGGCTGGTGTCCAGCGAGGCTTGCGACAGATAGCCCTTGGCCTGCAGCTCGCGCGAGCGGTTCAGGGCGGCTTCGGCCTCGGCCAGGGTGGCGCGGGCGCT
This sequence comes from Caulobacter sp. 32-67-35, assembly GCA_002280875.1. GTDB lineage: Bacteria > Pseudomonadota > Alphaproteobacteria > Caulobacterales > Caulobacteraceae > Caulobacter. Next base: position 37,647 of record NCEV01000006.1, read on the forward strand.
GGCGACGCTGGCGTCCTGCTGGCGCAACTGGGCCGACAGCAAGGTGTCGTTGAGCTTGACCAGCACTTGGCCGGCCTGGACGGTCTGGCCTTCTTCGGCATTGACCGTGATGGCCGTCAGGCCGCCGGTCTCGGCACCGACCACGACCTCTTCCCAGGGCGAAATGGTGCCCGTGGCGTTGATCTCGCGCGGTACGGCCTGCGAGGCCACGATGGCGACGCTGACGGTCTGGGTGGCGGTCGCGCCCGGCGCGGGCTTGGGCTTTTCCGGCTTCTTGTCGCCGCAACCGGCCAGGCCGATCGCGCCGAGGCTCAGGACCACAACCAGCGCGCTTGAACGCGTCACGCGCCCCTTGATCCCGTAATCCACGATCATCCCCGGTTGTCTCAGAAAGCCTTCATGCGCCTTCTAGACGACAAAACCCCGGTCGCTCAGTTAAATGATCGTAAGACGATATGGCGCAGCGGGCTCAGATCGACGGCGGGGCGCCTGCCTGCGCCGCCTGGGCGCGCTTGAAGCCCTCCCTTACCTGCATCCGTGACCAGTAGTCGGCCACGGCCGGCGGGAAATCGTCGGCAAGGCCCAGGGATGTGGCCAGCAGCAGGGCATAGGCGATCGAGATGTCGGCCCCGGTGAAGCGCCCGGCGGCGGCGTAGGGCTGGTCCTGCAGGATGCGGTCCAGTCCCTTCAGTCGCGCCAGGAACCAGCGGGCATAGTCGGAGGCCACCTGCGGATTGCGCCGCTCCTCGGGTTCCAGCCGCGAATAGCGCAGCACCAGGGTCTGGGGAAAGGTGAGCGTGGCCTCGCCAAAATGCAGGCCGTTCAGATAGGCGCCATAGCCCGCTTCGTCGGGTCGCACCGACAGGCCGCCCTCGCCGTGGCGCACCGACAGATATTCGATCATCGCCGCCGACTCGGTCATGCGGGTGTCGCCGTCCACCAGCAGCGGGATGGTGCCCAGCGGGTTCTCGTTCAGGAACTCGCGCGCCAGGAAGCGGGGCGGGAAGGGCAGGAGCCTGAGGTCGTACTCAAGCCCCAGCTCTTCCAGCGCCCACAGCGGCCGGAACGAGCGGGCGTCCCGGCAGTGGTAGAGGGTGATCATGGGGGGTTAGAGCCGCTCGACGATCGTCACATTGGCCAGGCCGCCGCCTTCGCACATGGTCTGCAGGCCATAGCGACCGCCCGAAGCGCGCAGGGCGTGGACCAGGGTGGTCATCAGCTTGGCGCCCGAGCCGCCCAGAGGATGGCCCAGGGCGATCGCGCCGCCATTGACGTTCAGCCTGGCCGGATCAGCGCCCAGCACCTGCAGCCAGGCGGTCGGCACCGAGGCGAAGGCCTCGTTGACCTCATACAGGTCGATGTCGTCGATCTTCATGCCCGCCCGCTTGAGGGCCTTTTCGGTGGCCGGGATCGGGGCCTCCAGCATGATCACCGGATCATGGCCGATGACGGTCATGTGGTGGACGCGAGCTAGCGGCTCGACACCCAGGGCCTTCAGCCCCCGCTCGTTGACCACCAGCAGGCCGGCCGCGCCGTCGCAGATCTGGCTGGAGGTGGCGGCGGTCAGGCGACCGTTTTCCTGCAGCAGCTTCACCCCGCCGATCGACTCCAGGGTCGCGTCATAGCGGATGCCTTCATCGGTGGTGTGCTGCTCGATCACGCCGTCGGCCAGGGCGATTTCCAGCGGCACGATCTCGGCGGCGAACTTGCCGGCCTTGGTGGCGGCGATGGCGCGCTGGTGGCTGGACAGGGCGAAGGCGTCCAGGGCTTCGCGGCTCAGGTCGTACTTGCGGGCGATCATCTCGGCGCCGGCGAACTGGCTGAAATTGATGTCCGGATACCGGTCCTGGATGCGCGGGCTCATATAGGTCCCGAAGCCGTTCTTGTAGGGCAGGGCCGAGGACAGGCCCATCGGCACGCGGGTCATGCTCTCGACGCCGGCGGCGATCACCACGTCCATGGCCCCCGACATCACGGTGGCGGCGGCGAAGTGCAGGGCCTGCTGCGACGAGCCGCACTGGCGATCCACCGAGGTGGCCGGCACGCTCTCGGGCAGGCGCGAGGCCAGCACCGCATTGCGGGCGATATTGATGCCCTGTTCGCCTACCTGGCCCACGCAGCCCAGGATCACGTCCTCGATCAGGGCCGGATCGATACCGCTACGGTCGACCAGCGCGTCCAGAACCGCGCCGGCCAGATCGGCCGGATGCCAGCCGGCCAGTCGCCCGCCCTTGCGGCCGCCGGCGGTGCGCGCGGCGGCGACGATATAGGCTTCGCCCATGGTGTTTCTCCCTGTTTTTCCGGACGGGACCAGAAATCCGCGGGCTTGTCTTCCGTGACGCGGCGTCAGTCGGCGGCGTTAGCCTGAAGGCAGATCGCTCGCCTCAAGGCCCGAAGACACCTTCCACAGATCGATCCCGCCCTCCGAGGCGTGGCGGTCGATCTGGGCCAGCTCCTCGTCCGAGAAGGCCAGAGTGTTCAGGGCGGCCAGGGAGTCTTCCAGCTGGGCCACGGTGCGGGCGCCGATCAGGGCCGAGGTGACGCGCGGATCACGCAGCACCCAGGCGATGGCCATCTGGGCCAGGGTCTGGCCGCGCGCCTGGGCGATGGCGTTCAGGGCCTGGATGCGTTCCAGATTATCGGCGCTCAGCAGCTGCTCGCCGAACGAGCCGCCCTTGCTGACCCGCGAGTCGGCGGGCACGCCGTTCAGATACTTGTTGCTCAGCAGGCCCTGGGCCAGGGGCGAGAAGGCGATGCAGCCGACGCCCAGGTCTTCCAGCGTGTCCAGCAGGGCGTCCTCGATCCAGCGATTGAGCATCGAATAGGACGGCTGGTGGATCAGCAGCGGCACGCCCTCGGCCTTCAGGATGGCGTGAGCCTTGCGGGTCAGTTCGGGCGAATAGGAGGAGATGCCGACGTACAGGGCCTTGCCCGTGCGGTGCAGGTGGGCGAGGGCGCCCATGGTCTCTTCCAGCGGTGTGGTGGGATCGACACGGTGCGAATAGAAGATGTCCACATAGTCCAGCCCCATGCGCTTGAGGCTCTGGTCGCAACTGGCGATCAGATATTTCCGCGAGCCGCCGATCCCGCCATAGGGGCCGGGCCACATGTCCCAGCCGGCCTTGGTGGAGATGACCAGCTCGTCGCGATGGGCCTTGAAATCGGTCGCCATCACGCGCCCGAAGTTCTCTTCCGCCGAGCCGTAGGGCGGGCCGTAGTTGTTGGCGAGGTCGAAGTGCGTGACGCCCAGGTCGAAGGCGCGGCGCAGGATGGCGCGGCCGGTCTCGAACACATCGGCGCCGCCGAAGTTCTGCCACAGGCCCAGCGAGATGGCCGGAAGGTCCAGCCCGCTGCGGCCGGTCCGGCGATAGGGCATGGCGTCATAGCGGTTGGTGGCGGCGGTGTAGGTCACGGCGAGCGTCCCTCCTGCGGGCCGTGCGGTGCGGCGACCCGTCGTATTTCTGACAACGTTGTCAATCTAGCGCGCGACAGGCGCGCGGCAAGTCCGGTTATCTAGGCCTCGCGGCGCGCGGCTTCAGACTCGGTGGAAGGCGAGGCGGCGCGGATCAGTTCCAGCACGTCGACGATGATCAGCCGCATGGCGGTGGCGGCCCTGTCGGCGTCGCGGGCGATGATCGCCTCGGCCACGTCCTCGTGCGACGGGATCGAGGCGGTGCGGCCCTTGATGCGGTTGGTAAAGCGGATCGAGATACGCAGCGCGGTGTTCACCAGCTCGTGCAGCTCGCGATAGAACGGGTTCTTGGTCGCGTTCAGGATCGAGACGTGGAAGGCGATGTCGGCCGACAGGGCGTCGTCCTCGCCCTCGGCGGCGGCCTTCATCCGGCGCAGGGCCTTGCGGATGTCGTCCAGCCCGGCCTCGTCGGCGTTGCGGGCGGCCAGGGCGGCGGCGGCAGGCTCGATACCCAGCCGCATCTCGGTGAACTCGGCCAGCAGGCGGAGGCTGAACTTGCGCTCCAGTAGCCAGCGCAGCACGTCGGGATCCAGCAGGTTCCACTCGGCCTCGGGCTCGACCACCGTGCCGTGGCGCGGGCGGGCGCTGAGCAGGCCCTTGGCGGTCAGCATCTTGACCGCCTCGCGGGTGACCGTGCGACTGGCGCCAAACTGCTTGGAAAGCTCGGCCTCGGTGGGAAAGCCCACCTGGACATATTCGCCGGTGACAATGGCCTGACCCAGCGCCTCGACCAGACCATAGGTCAAACTGAGGCCCGGCTGGGTGCGCATGGGGTGTTCTTCTTCCCTGGGTCTTGTAGCTGACCCCCTCCAGCGTCACGACGTTGACCGCCTTTTTCTGGGGTGCGACCAGCGAGACCAGAACCGCCGCGCCCAGCGCCAGCAGGAACACCAGACCCACGCGGTTCATGAACGGCAGATCGGGCATCCCCAGCTTCAGGGCGATCGACAGGATCACGGAGCCGGCCGTGGCGACCAGGGCGCTGGCGGTGGTGGCGCGCTTCCAGAACAGGCCCAGCATGAAGATCACCACGATGCCCGGGGTGAAGAAGCCGGTATATTCCTGGATCAGCTGGAACACCTGGTCGGCGCCGCCCAGCAGCGGCTTGGCGGCGATGACACCGATGATCACCGCGATCACGGCGGTCAGGCGGCCCACGGTGACCAGGTGATGCTCCGAAGCGTCCGTCCTGGCCTTGGCGTAGATGTCGAGGGTGAAGATGGTGGCGATCGAGTTGATCTTGGCCGCCAGCGAGGCGACGATCGCGGCCACCAGGGCGGCGAACACCAGGCCCAGCAGGCCGGGCGGCAGCAGCTTCATCATCTCCGGATAGGCCTGGTCGGGCTTGGCCAGGTCCGGCGCCAGGATCAGGGCGGCCAGGCCCGGCACCACGACGATCACCGGCATCAACAGCTTCAGATAGGCGGCGAAGGCGATGCCCTTCTGGGCCTCGGCCAGGTCCTTGGCGCCCAGGGCGCGCTGGATGATGTACTGGTTGAAGCCCCAGTAGCTGATGTTCATCACCCACAGGCCGCCAAACAGCACCGACAGGCCGGGCAGGTCCTTGTAGTGGGGATTGTCCTTGCTCAGGATCATGTCGAACTTTTCGGGGAACTGGGCGGTGAGGCGGCCAAAGCCGGCCAGTACGCCCTGGCCGTCGCCGATCTTGTCCAGCGACAGGAAGACGATGATCAGGCCTCCGGTCACCAGCAGGGCCACCTGGACGATGTCGGTCAGGGCCACCGCCTTCAGGCCGCCCCACAGCTGATAGGCCAGGGCGAAGACGCCGATGGCGATCAGGGCGGTCATCTGGTCGACGCCCGCCACGGTATGGACGGCGATCGAGCCCAGCCACAGGATCGAGGTCAGGTTCACGAACACGTACAGGCCCAGCCAGAACACCGCCATCAGGGTGCGCACGCTGGGCCCGTACCGCTGCTCCAGGAACTGCGGCATGGTGCTGATGTTGTTGCGCAGGAAGATGGGCAGGAAGTACTTGCCGACGATCAGCAGGGTCAGGGCCGCCATCCACTCGTAGGAGGCGATGGCCAGGCCGATGGCGTAGCCCGAGCCGCTCATGCCGATGATCTGCTCGGCCGAGATGTTGGCGGCGATCAGCGAGGCGCCGATGGCCCACCAGGGCAGCGCCTTGCTGGCCAGGAAGTAGTCGGTGGAGGTCTTTTCGTGGCCGCCCTTGTCGCGGGAAACCCACTGGGCCAGGCCGAAAATGGCGACGGCGTAGATCGCCAGGATGACGAAATCGATGGTCTGCACGTGGTTCCCCCCGAGGGCGCGTTGTTCTTGGTGTCAGGCCGTCTGGGCGTTCCAGGCGGCGATCAGGGCGGCGGCTTTCTGGCCGACCTCCTGCGGCGTGTAGCCGGGACGATAGAGTTCGCCGCCGACGCCGATGCCGGCCACGCCGGCCGTCAGCCACGGCTCCAGATTGGCCGCGCCGACGCCGCCCACCGCATAGACCAGGATGTCCTTGGGCAGCACGTCCTTGACCGCCTTGATGTGGCTGGGGCCAAAGCTGCTGGCCGGATAGAGCTTCAGCGCCCTGGCGCCGGCCTTGACGGCGGCGAAGGCTTCCGACGGCGTCGCGAAGCCGGGCATGGCGGTCAGGCCCAGTTCGACGGCGCGGGCGATGACGTCCGGATCAGTGTTGGGCGTGACGATCAGCTTGCCGCCGACCGCCGCCACGTCATCGACGGCCTGGGGCGTCAGCACGGTGCCGGCCCCGCACAGGGCGACCTCGCCATAGGCGTCGCACAGGCGGCGGATGCTCTCCAGCGGCTCGGGCGAATTCAGCGGCACCTCGATGGCGCGGATGCCGGCGTCGACCAGGGCCTTGGCGATGGCCACGACCTCATCGGGCTTCACGCCGCGCAGGATGGCGACGATGGGCGGGGGGCGGCCAAAAGACGAGGGTGTGGCGACGGGATCAGGCGAGGACATGGAACTCACTGTTCTTTGGAGGCGAAAGGGCCGAAAGGCCGGCCAGCACGGCGGCGTCGCCGTCGATGGCCACGGTGTGGCCGCCCTGGGCGGCGATGGCCTGGCCGTAGAAATCATTGAGGGCGGGCGCCCCGACCAGGGTCACCTGGCCCAGCGCGCCGAACCACTGGCGGGCGGCGGCCGCGTCGGCCCCGATCAGCAGGCCCGACAGAAAGCCCATGGCGTCGGCGGCGGGCAGGGCGTCCAGCAACTGCCGGGCGCGGGTCTCGAACAGCAGGTGCGGCAGCAGGGCCGGACCCTTTTCGACAATGCGGGCCAGGCCCATGGCGAAGCCCCTGGCCGAGCCCTGCACGTCGGCGCCGACACCCGCCGCCAGGGTCGAGTGCTGGCGCAACAGGGCGAAGGTCTCGCCGACGGGGGCCGTGAGAAAGCCGGTGATCGCGCCGTCCTCGACCACGGTCCACTTGCTGTGGGTGCCGGGCAGGACCATCAGATGACGGCCGCGTTTGAGGGCGGGATCAAGCTCAAGGGCCCCCAGGATCTGGGTTTCCTCGCCGCGCATCACGTCAGGGCCGCCCAGCGGATTGACGCAGGACAGGCCGGGAATGATCGACACCGGTAGGCCGCCCGCCTCGATCTTCAGCACCCGCGCGCGCAGGTCGTCGGCCGTGGCCGGGCAGGGGGCGTAGGGCGCTTCCAACCAGCCGATCCGCGAGCCGACCATGCCGCACAGGATGGCCCCCGAGGGGCCCGCCTCGCGCCAGTCGCCGACCAGATCCAGGAAGGTCCGCTCCGGCGACTTGCTCAGGGCGCTGACGCCGGGGCCGTCGCGACGATCCAGCACGCTCTTGCCCTGGCGCAGATACAGCCGAAGCCGCGAGGTGCCCCAGTCGCCAAAGATGCGGATCGACGGGTCCATCAGTGGCTTTCGCGGGTGACGATGGAGCCGGACGCCCCGACCAGGAAGTCCAGATCACAGCCCTTGTCGGCCTGCAGCACGTGGTCGACATACAGCTTGGCATAGCCGCGGGTGTATTTCGGCGGCGGCTGGTTGGCGCGCCAGACGGCCAGGCGGTTTTCCAGCTCGGCGTCGGAAATGGCCAGGCTCAGCGAACGGCCGGGGCCGTCCAGAGTGATCACGTCGCCGTTCTGGACGATGGCCAGCGGCCCACCGGCGTCGGCCTCGGGCGAGACATGCAGGATCACCGTGCCAAAGGCCGTGCCGCTCATCCGGGCGTCGCTGATGCGGACCATGTCCTTGACGCCCTTTTCCAGCAGCTTGGTCGGCAGGGGCATGTTGCCGACTTCCGGCATTCCCGGATAGCCCTTGGGGCCGCAGCCCTTGAGCACCAGGATCGAGGTCTCGTCGACGTCCAGATCCGGATCGTCGATGCGGGCGCGGAAGTCCTCGATGGTCTCGAACACCACGGCCTTGCCGGTGTGGCTGCACAGTTCGGGGCTGGCCGCGCTGGGCTTCATCACCGCGCCGCCGGGGGCCAGGTTGCCGCGCAGCACCCAGATGCCGCTGTCGGGCTTGACCGGATTGTCGAGCGGGCGGATCACCTCGGCGTTCCAGACCTCCGCCTGCTCGTACTGAGCGCCGATCGGGGCGCCGGTCACGGTCAGGGCTGTGGGATCGAGGAAGGGCTCCAGCGCCTTCATCACCGCCGGCACGCCGCCGGCATAGTGCAGGTCTTCCATCAGGAAGCGGCCCGAGGGCTGCAGGTCGACCAGCAGCGGCACGTCGCGCGACAGCACGTCGAAGTCTTCCAAGGTCAGCTCAATGCCCAGCCGTCCGGCCAGGGCCAGCAGGTGGACCACGGCATTGGTCGAGCCGCCGATCGCGGCGTGCACGCGCAGGGCGTTCTCGAACGAGGCGCGGGTGACCACCTGCGACATGGTCCGGCCGTCCTGGACCATGCGGACGATGGCGCGGCCGGTCTCGTGCGACATCGCCTTGCGGCGGGCGTCCACGGCGGGGATGGTGGCGTTGTAGGGCAGGCTCATGCCCATGGCCTCGACGATCGAGGCCATGGTCGAGGCGGTGCCCATGGTCATACAGGTGCCGGGCGAGCGGCTCATACCGCTCTCGGCCGACATGAACTCCGGCAGGGTCATTTCGCCGGCCCGGACGGCCTCGGAGAACTTCCACACGTCGGTGCCCGAGCCGATGTCCTTGCCCCGGAACTTGCCGTTCAGCATCGGGCCCGAGCTGATCACGATGGTGGGCAGGTCGACGCTCGCCGCGCCCATCATCTGGCCCGGGGTGGTCTTGTCGCAACCGCCCAGCAGCACGACGCCGTCGATCGGATTGCCGCGGATCGATTCCTCGACATCCATGGCCAGCAGGTTGCGGAACAGCATGGCCGTGGGTCGCATCTGGGTCTCGCCCAGGCTGATGGCCGGGAACTCCAGCGGCAGGCCGCCGGCTTCCCAGACGCCGCGTTTCACGTGCTCGGCGATGTCGCGCAGGCCGGCGTTGCAGGGGGTGATCTCGGACCAGGTGTTGCAGATGCCGATCACGGGACGGCCGTCGAACACGTCGTCCGGCAGACCCTGGCTCTTCATCCAGCTGCGATGGATGAAACCATCGCGATCCAGCTTGCCGTAGGACCCGCTGCTGCGCAGGCGCTTGCCCGCGTTACCGTCACTCATAACCATCCCTATCGCCGGCTGGATCCGGCTCTCGAACGCCTCTTTCGGCCATTTATAGTATTATAGGGATTATCGCAAACCCTGCCGTTGGCGCCGCGCGAAGGTTGCTTTTCAAGCGGCGTCCGGGCCATCATCAGCCATAGCTGGTAGCGCTAACAGGATCGCGATCGCCGTTTCAACGGATGGCGCGAGGCTCACCGGCGGGGGAAGAAACGATGACCGGGCTCAACACCCTTCGCGCCGCCCTGTGCGGCCTGGCCCTGATGGCCTCGACCTCGGCCCTGGCGCTGGAGGCGGGGTTCGAGAAGACCGTCGACGGCGTGGTCGTCACCCCCGCCTCGGGACCGGCCAAGAAGGTGCGGCTGCAGGTGATGGGCGACCGCATCATCCACGTCACGGCCACGCCCACCGACAGTCTGGCGATCCCGCCCAGCCTGATGGTGACGGCCAGACCGGCGACGGCGGGCTTCACCGTCACCGCCTCGGGCGACAGCGTGGTGCTGAAGACCGCCAAGACCTCGGCCACGATCTCGCTGCAGGACGGCACGGTCGGCTTCCGCGACGCCGCCGGCAAACTGGTGCTCAGCGAACGCGACCGCGGCGCCTTCATCCCGGTGAAGGTGGAGGGGCAGGACTTCTACGAGGTCCGCCAGCAGTTCAATCCCGGCACGGACGAGGCCTTCTATGGCCTGGGCCAGCACCAGAACGGCCAGATGAACTACAACGGCCAGGACGTGCAGCTGCTGCAGTATAACCGCGTTGTCGCGGTGCCGATGCTGCTGTCCAGCAAGGGCTATGGCCTGCTGTGGGACAACAATGCGATCACGCGGTTCGGCAACCCGGTCCCCTATGACCTGGCCTCGCGCGACCTGAAGATCTTCGACGCCGAGGGCAAGCCCGGCGGCTTCACGGCCCGCTACTATGTCGGCGGCAAGCTCAAGGTCAGCCGGGTCGAGAAGGACATCGACTATCGCTTCCTGAAGGACCTGCCGGGCTGGCCAGCCGAAGCGGTCGATCCGGCGACCAAGGCCCCGATGCGCGACCAGAAGGTGGTTTGGGAAGGTCAGATCCAGACCGACAAGGCCGGCGTCCACACCTTCCAGCTCTATTCCAGCGACTACGCCAAGGTGTTCGTCGACGACCAGCTGGTGATCGACCGCTGGCGGCAGAACTGGAACCCCTGGTACCACAACTTCAGCGCCGCCCTGACGCCGGGCAGGAAGCACAAGGTCCGCGTCGAGTGGAACCCGGACGGCGGCTATATCGGCCTGCTGCACAATGATCCGATGGCCAAGGCCGACCGCCACTCGCTGTACCTGACCTCCGAGGTCGGCAAGGCGATCGACTACTATTTCGTGGGCGGAGATGACCTGGATCAGGTCATCTCGGGCTATCGCGACCTGACCGGCGCGGCGGTGATGATGCCGCGCTGGGCCTACGGCTTCTGGCAGAGCCGCCAGCGCTATGAGACCGCCGAGCAGATCGTCGGGGTGGTCAAGGAGTACCGCAGGCGCAAGCTGCCGCTCGACAACATCGTGATGGACTGGCGCTACTGGAAAGATCCCGAGTGGGGCACCCATAGGTTCGACGAGACGCGCTTTCCCGACCCCAAGGCCATGGTCGACGAGATCCACGGCCTGAACGCCCACTTCATGATCTCGATCTGGCCCAAGTTCTATCCGACGACGGACAACTACAAGGAGCTGGACGCCAAGGGCTTCATGTACCGCCGCAATGTCGAGCAGGGCGCGATCGACTGGGTGGGGCCGGGCTACAAGAACTCGTTCTATGACCCCTATCCCGCCGAGGCCCGCGCCATCTACTGGCGTCAGGTGAAGGACAATCTGAAGGCCCTGGGCGTCGACGCCTGGTGGATGGATGCGTCAGAGCCGGACCTGCACTCCAATCTCGACGTGGCCGAGCGCACCCTGCGCATGAGCCCCACGGCGCTGGGCCCCGGCGCCGAATACTTCAACAGCTATTCGCTGGTTCACACCCAGGGCGTCTATGAGGGCGAGCGCGCCCTGAACCCCGACGTGCGGCCGTTCATCCTCACCCGCTCGGGCTTTGGCGGTCTGCAGCGCCACGCCTCGGCGGTGTGGAGCGGCGACGTGGTGGCGCGCTGGGACGACTTCCGCGACCAGATCTCGGCGGGGGTGAATCTATCGATGTCGGGCATTCCCAACTGGACCACCGACATCGGCGGCTTCTCGGTCGAGGCTCGCTACACCAACAAGGACCCCGCCCATTGGGCCGAGTGGCAGGAGCTGAACCTGCGCTGGTTCCAGTTTGGCGCCTTCAGCCCGCTGTTCCGCAGCCACGGCGAGTTTCCGCTCCGCGAGATCTACAACCTCGCCGACGAGGGCACGGAAGTTTACCAGGCCCTTGCCTGGTACAACGAGCTTCGCTACCGGCTGATGCCCTATGTCTACACCCTGGCGGCCGAGACCTATCACCGCGACGGCAGCCTGATGCGCGGTCTGGTCATGGATTTCCCGGACGACCGGAAGGTCCGCAACATCGACGACCAGTACCTGTTCGGCCGCGAATTCCTGGTCGCCCCGGTGACCAGCTTCAAGGCCCGCTCGCGCGACGTCTACCTGCCGGCCGGCGCGACCTGGTACGACTTCGAGACCGGCCAGCGCCACGCCGGCGGCCAGACCATCAAGGCCGCCGCGCCCCTGTCGCGCATGCCGCTGTTCGTGAAGGCCGGCTCCATCGTGCCGACCACGGTGGTGCAGCAATATGTCGGCGAGAAGCCGGACGCGCCTATCACCCTGGTCGTCTACACCGGCAAGGACGGCAGGTTCGAGCTCTACGAGGATGACGGCCTGAGCAACGGCTACGAGCGCGGCGCCTATAGCCGCATTCCGATCGCCTATGACGACGCCAGCGGCCGCCTGACGATCGGCGCGCGGTCGGGGTCGTTCAAGGGAATGCTGGACCGGCGCGTCATCAAGGTTCGCTTCATCGGTGACGGCGCAAGGCCGACCGACTTCGAGATGGTCGATGCCAGCGTGGACTATGTCGGGCAGCCGGTGGTGCTGAAGCGCAAGCGATAGGTCGCTGCGCTAGATAGCCGAGGGGTCTTCTCGCCCCGACACGTCAGATGCGCCTAGGCCGGCGGGGCTGCCGGGCCAGGGCGGTGGAGCGTCTGCCCACCCACGCCGCCTTCATCGCCCAGCACTGCCGGGCCCCCGACTGAACACGGCGATTCCGGTAAAGGCTCCGCTAACGGACCCGGTGCGCCGAGTGGCAAAAGGCGTGTTTGAGTCTAATCAGACTCAGACTTAACGAGTTTTCACTATACAGTTTTCCGAACTGTTATGATTAACGAAGTTGTTCCATGTATTAATCATGCGACACTATGTCTTAAACCAAATAGAAACATAAGTAGTTGATACTCATCGGTGGGTAAAACGCCCTCCGGCCGTCAAAATGACGTCGGGATACCTCCGAAAAGGAACTTTCGTAATGGCGCTGAACAGCATCAACACGAACCAGGGCGCTCTGATCGCCCTGCAAAACCTGAACTCCACCAACATGGAGACTCAGCAGGTCCAGCAGCGCATTTCCACCGGCAAGAAGGTGGCGAGCGCCAAGGACAACGGCGCCATCTGGGCAACCGCCAAGAACCAGTCGGCGACCGCCTCCTCGATGAACTCGGTGAAAGACTCGCTGCAACGCGGTCAGTCGACCATCGACGTGGCCCTGGCCGCTGGTGATACGATCACCGACCTGCTGGGCAAGATGAAGGAAAAGGCTCTCGCCGCTTCCGACACCTCGCTCAACACCGCCAGCTTCAGCGCCCTGAAGGCCGACAACGCCAAGTTCAATGGCGTCAGCATCGCCGACGGCACGACCGCCAAGCTGACCTTCCTCGCCAACGCGGACGGTTCGGGCTTCACGGTCTCCGCCAAGACCCTGACCCTGGCCGGCATCGGCCTCTCGGCCGCTTCGACCTTCGCCACGGCCGCCGCGGCCAAGACCATGATCACCACGGTCTCGGACGCGCTGGGCACGGCGACCAACAAGCTGGCTTCGCTGGGTACCGCCTCGACCGGCCTGGACACGCACCTGACCTTCGTTGGCAAGCTGCAAGACAGCCTGGAAGCCGGTGTTGGCAACCTGGTTGACGCCGACCTGGCCAAGGAAAGCGCCCGCCTGCAATCGCTGCAGACCAAGCAGCAGCTGGGCATTCAGGCCCTGTCGATCGCGAACTCCTCGAGCTCGTCGATCCTCAGCCTGTTCCGCTAATACCGACTGTCGTCGACCTCAAGGTCGGCATAGGGGCGAGCCTTCGGGCTCGCCCCTTTTTCTTTGCGCGCCGAAGCATTTGAGATGTATTGCATATTAATCGCGTCTAAAATGAACAGATGGGCGGCGTAAAATTTCTGATTACTCAAGACATGCGGATTTCTTAAATACAAATTACGGTCAATTTTTAGAAGATTAACGCAACATTGCACCGTTAGTTGTCTAGAAATGTTCTGTCAACCGCATTGAAATAACATCGTTATATAGTCGTGATGGGCAAAACGCCCTCCGGCCGTCAAAAGGACGTCGGAACCTCTGAATAGGAGTGTTTCGTCATGGCGTTGAATAGCATCAATACAAATGCGGGAGCGCTTATCGCCCTGCAGAATCTGAACCTGACCAGTTCGGAACTCTCGACTGTCCAGCAACGTATCAGCACCGGCAAGAAGATCGGCAGCGCCAAGGACAATGGCGCCATCTGGGCGACCGCCAAGAACCAGTCGGCGACCGCTCGGTCAATCAACGCGGTCAAGGACTCGCTGCAACGGGGTCAGTCGACCATCGATGTGGCCCTGGCCGCTGGCGATACGATCACCGACCTGCTGGGCAAGATGAAGGAAAAGGCTCTCGCCGCTTCCGACACCTCGCTCAACACCGCCAGCTTCAGCGCCCTGAAGGCCGACAGATGACCTTTCTGGCCAACACCGATGGTTCGGGCTTCACGATCAGCGCCAAGACCCTGTCGCTGGTCGGACTGGGCCTGACGGCCGCCTCGACCTTCGCCGACGCAACCGCCGCCAAGACCATGATCACCTCGATCACCACGGCCCTGGAAACGGCGACCAACAAGCTGGCCTCGCTGGGCACCAGTTCGACCGGGCTGGACACCCATCTGACCTTTGTCGGCCGGCTGCAGGACAGCCTCGACGCCGGTGTGGGCAACCTGGTCGACGCTGATCTCGCCAAGGAAAGCGCCCGCCTGCAATCGCTGCAGACCAAGCAGCAGCTGGGCATTCAGGCCCTGTCGATCGCCAATTCCTCGAGCGCGGCGATCCTGGGTCTTTTCCGATAGGACGACAGCTGGACGGGCAGGCCGCGTAAGGGCCTGCCCGCATGAACAGCTGCATCTGCGGGGCGGACTTCGTGTCCGCCCCGCTTTTTTGCATTCGGGAGGGCCTGGCCTTCTAGTTTACCGGGGTCAGGCGGATGGCTCCGCCGCCGCTCGGCTCCAGTTTCAGCGTCAGGACATTGCTGGCCGAAACCACGCGAACGGCCGACTTCAGTTCGGTCGGCGCGTCGCCATCCTCGCGGATGTCGGCGCTGAATGCGCCGGCGCCAAGGAAGGCGAGCGGGACCTTCACCGTACGGCCTTCCTCATTGGTCATGGCGCCGACCCACCAGTCGCGACCCTTGCGGCGGGCCATGACGATGGACTGGCCGATCTGTCCCGACAGCACCCGCGTCTCGTCCCAGGTGGTGGGCGTGGCGCTGATGAAGTCCAGGCCGGCGGGCGAGGCGGCGTAGGTCACGGGGCTGTCCGACACCATCGACAGCGGGCTGTCATACACCACGTACATGGCCAGGGCCTGGCCGCGCGTCGTCTTCACCACCGGCAGGATGAACTGGCTCCTGAACGCCTGCGGCGTCACGTTGCGAAAGCCGCCGGGCGTATAGTCCATCGGCCCCAGCAGCATGCGGGTGAAGGGCAGGGTGACATTGTGGGTGGCGGTGATCCGGCTGCTCCACTTGTTGAACTCCGCGCCCATCACCCCCTCCTGGGTGACATAGTGCGGATAGGTGCGGACCAGCCCCGTGGGTCGATAGGCGCCATGCAGGTCCAGCATCAGGCGGTGCTGGCCGGTCTTGGTCAGCAGGCGGTGGTAGTAGTCGACCATGGCCTGGTCATCGCGGTCCATGAAGTCGACCTTGATCCCCTTCACGCCCCACTTTTCATAGGTGGCCAGGGCTTCGTCCATCTGGTCGTCCAAGGCCTTCCAGTGGACCCAGATCATCACCCCGACGCCGCGTTCGGCCGCGTAGGCGACAAGGCCCGGCATGTCGATCTGCGGGATGGGGCGGGTGACGTCCGTGCCGGGCAGCACCTTGGGAGCCTGGCCCGAGCCGACATACCAGCCGTCGTCGATCAGCATGTATTCAAGCTTGGCCTCGGCGGCGAAGTCGATGAACCGCTTCATCGTCGCGGTATCCATGGCGGGCTTGTCGGCTCCCGCGACGATGGAGCCGTTCCACCAGTCCCAGGCGGCCTTGCCGGGCTTGATCCACGCGGTGTCGGTCAGGGCGGTCGGCGGGTTGAGGCTGGTCATCAGGTTGGACGAGATCAGGTCGCCCGGCTGGTCGCCGACCATCACCACGCGCCAGGATGACATCGTGTCGGTTCCGATCCGCGTGTGCACCGCCACCGCGCCGTCCTCCAGACGGGGCGATAGCTTGGCCCTCAGGCCGATCCCGCTGTCGCCGCGACCGGTCAGGTAAAGGCCGGCATAGTTCTTCAGGTCGGCCTCGGCGAGGGCGAAGGTCGCGCCGTGCGGTGTCTGGCAGACCACGGGCAGCTCAAGCAGGTTGTGCTCGCGAAAGCTGGAGGCCAGGACCGGATCGTATTCGCCCTCGTGCGAGGTTCCGAACCGCCCGAGATTCAGCGCCCAGCAGCGGTTGTCGCCGGCGATCTCGAAACGGGTTTCCTCGTTGCGGATCACCACGCCCGCCAGGCGCGGTTGGTCCGGTAACACGTAGCGAAAGGCCACCCCGTCGTCATAGGCGCGGGCGATCACGCGAAGCTTGCGCCCGTCCGGGCCGGCCTCGGCGAGATCGATGGTCAGTTCGTTGTAGTGATCGCGGACCAGGCGGGTCTTGCCGACCACCAGTTCATAGGTCTGGTCGACGCTGGCCGTGCTGGACCCGGTGATCGAAAGCCCGGTCGACAGGGCGTCGCCCTTGTCGAGCAACAGGCCCAGGGCGGATGGGGCGATCAACGTCCTGCCCTTGTAGCTCACCGCGTAGCGGGCCTGGCCGCCGGTGTCCGACAGGGTGATCGACAGGGTCTTGTCCGGTGACGTCAGCACGCGATCCTCGGCCGCAGCGCCGCCGCCGACCACCGCCAGCGCCGCGCTGACCAGTAAGGTTGCCCTGAAGCCGCCCATCGAATCCTCCCGTGACCGTGTTTTCATTGTATTTGTCAGACAATTAAACGGTCCTGGCGGCGGCGTCGAGCCTTGGGATACCGGTACCATCAACATTGCGGCGCACCTGTCGCAGGTGGACGGGCCACCTGACCCAACCGTCGGGCTCTGGCGGGTGCGGGGCAGGGGCGGCGAGAAAGCCTGGTTAGCGCGCCGTAACCAGCAACCTCCCGGCTTGCCGGATCATTCTGGGAGGCGAAGGAGCCGCCCGTGTGTCAGCGTCAGTATGAGGAATGGGCCAGTCTCTGGGAGGCGCTGTTCGGCGAGCCGCCGCCCATCGCGGCGGAAATCTCGCTGACCGCCCGGATCCTGGTGGCGTGCCTGCCGTCAGCCGAACCCTATGAGCCGGGGTCTAAACCGCCAGCGTCTTGAGCCGGTCGCGCAGGGTGCCGAGGTCTTCCAGCGGCAGGTCCAGCTGGCAGAGGATCTTCTCGGGGATCTTCGCGGCCTGGTCGCGCAGGGCCTGACCCCTGTCTGTCAGGGTGATGATCACGCGGCGCTCGTCCTGGGGATCGCGGGCGCGGGCGATCAGCCCGCCGGCCTCCAGGCGCTTGAGCAGCGGGGTCAGGGTGCTGGAGTCGAGATCCAGCGCTTCGCCCAGGGCGCCGACCGTGCGAGGGCTCTGCTCCCACAAGACCAGCATGGCCAGATACTGCGGATAGGTCAGCCCCAGGGCGTCGAGCAGCGGGCGATACAGCCGCGTAACGCGGTTGGCCGCGCCATACAGAGCAAAGCACAGCTGACGGTCGAGGCGCAGGGCCTCGACCGGAGCGGAGACAGGCGCGGGCTTGGTCTGGCTCATGCGGCCTTTACGGTGATGGCGACATCGATATTGCCGCGTGTGGCGTTCGAATAGGGACAGACCTTGTGCGCCGTCGCAACCAGGGCTTCGGCGTCGGCCTGCGACAGGCCCTGGGTTTCGACCTCCAGCGCGACTTCCAGCTTGAAGCCGACCTCGATGGGCAGAAGGCCCACGACCCCGGTCACCTGCGAGCCGGTCAGGGCGATCTTCTGCTGGCGGGCCACGTGACCCATGGCGCTCTGGAAACAGGCGGCATAGCCGGCCGCGAACAGCTGCTCGGGATTGGAACCGGTCTCCTGGCCGCCCAGGACCTTGGGCATCGACAGTTGCAGGTCCAGCAGGCCGTCGTCGCTGCGGACGTGGCCTTCGCGGCCGCCAACAACCGTGGCGCGGGCTTCATACAGAGTGCTCATGGGTCGCTCCTTGCGATGTAACAGTGAGAGCGATTTAATCGTGTGCGATATAATTGCAAGAGGCGTCGCTGGAAATAGATCGTGCGCGATCGTTTTTGTTGGAGTCTGGCCCGACTAGGCCGCCCAGGCGGCCGCGAAGCGCTTGAGCAGCGAGCGAGCGGCGCTCTCGGCGTTGGAGGTCACGGCCTCCAGCCGCAGGAACAGATCGCCGGCCACATGACCGCCGCGCGCGGGCAAGCCCTGGCCCGGCAGCCGGACCAGACCGCGCGAGGCGGCCTTGGTCGAAATCCAGGCCAGGCGCGGACCCAGGGCAGTTTCCACCTCGACCCGGCCGCCTTCGGCCAGGACCCGCTTGTCGATCTTGCCCGTCAGCCACAGGTCGTCGCCGCGGATCAGCGCCTCGCGCGCCCCCTTGTGACGGACCACGAAGGTGACGCCATCGACGCGGACCTTGTCTCCCGCGCGCAAGCCCGCGGGCAGTTTCAGGCGCAGCTTGCGGCCGTCGATGGCCAGGTCCATGGCGCCGCCTTCGACGGCGGTGGCGACATCGATTTCCAGCGTCGCCTGTGCGGCTTCAGCGGCGGGCCTGGTGCAGGCCGGCGGGAAATGGATCGCGCGGGGCGGCGGCTGGTCCTGCAGCAGACGGTAGGCGGCCAGCACTTCGCGAAACAGGGCCGCATCGCCGCCAGGACGGTCGGGGTGAGCGCGCTTGGCCGCTTCGCGATAGGCTGCGCGCAGTTCGCGCTCGCCGGCGCCGGGCGCCACGCCGAGCAGGGCGCGGGCAGCGGAAAGGGTCAGGGAAGAGGCGGGCCGTGCAGACATCCCGTCGACCCTGCCGGGACTTGGTCAACGCCGGGTTAAGTTAAGACTCTCAGCGCCGGATCAGGGCCGACGCCAGGGCGAGAAGCACAGCCATGGCGACGATGAAGACGCCGGCTGTCGCCCAGGCGGTGGGTGGCGCGGGTCGCGGGTCGGCCAGGCCGGCGAGCGCCCGACGAAGTCTGGCGCCGGCGAGCAAGACCAAAAAGGCCCCTATCATCACGCTCGGCGACAATGACAGGACCGCATCTGTCCATCCGGTGAAGGGGCGCTGGCGCACGACGTCGATCGCCAGCACGGTTCCAGCGATGATCGTCGCGCCGGTCATCTCGATCCAGGCCGCGACCAGAAGATGTCTCATGCGGGATGTCCCTAGCTCATACGACCTATGGGTGCATTATCGGGCAAAGCGCGTCAAGCTGCTGTGGCGGCGTGGCCGGGGCGGGTCTATATCCCGCCCATGACCGACGAAACCCTGATCCCCGCCTCGCCCAGCGAGGACGACTATGTCCGCCAGGTGACGCAGGCGACGCCCTTGCCCCTTCTCCCGGAAAACGATCCGTTTGCGCTGTTTTCCGAGTGGCTGGCCGAGGCCGGCAAGAAGGAGCCCAACGATCCCAACGCGGTGGCGGTGTCGACGGTCGACGCCGACGGCATGCCGGATTCGCGCATGGTGCTGCTGAAGGATTTCGATCAGCGCGGCTTTGTCTTCTACACCAACACCCAGAGCGCCAAGGGGGTTGAGCTGAACGCCCACCCCAAGGCGGCGCTGCTGTTTCACTGGAAATCCCTGCGCCGCCAGGTGCGGATCCGCGGCCTGGTCGAGCCGGTCAGCGAGGCCGAGGCCGACGCCTATTTCGCCAGCCGCGCCCGCCACAGCCAGCTGGGCGCCTGGGCCAGCGACCAGTCGCGGCCACTACCCGATCGCCTGGCGCTCGAGAAGCGGGTCGCCGAGATGGGCCTGAAGTTTGGCCTCGGCAAGGTCCCGCGTCCGCCCCACTGGTCGGGCTATCGCGTCGTCCCGCAGGTCATGGAGTTCTGGCGCGACCGGCCCTTCCGTCTGCATGAACGACTGGTCTATGGCCGGGCCGGCGACGGCTGGACGACAACGCGGCTTTACCCCTGAGTCATTTGCTCGCGTAGCGCGCCAGAAAGGTTTCGACCGCATCGGCGCAGATGTGGGGCAGGGGGCGCTGGGTCAGGGTTTCGTCGCCGGTAGTGAGGCCCAGCATCAGGGTGGCCTGTTCGATCATGCCCATCAGCTGGCCGGCCGCCCAGGACGGCTTTTCGACGGTGATCTCGCCAGTTTCGATCAGATCGTTGATCACCGAGATCGCCGCACCGCCCAGTTCATCTCGGGCGCTGTGCAGGAAATACTCCGCCACATCGTCAAAGCGCCGGCGCTCGGCCGTGATCAGGCGGAACATGGCCCGCGTCAGCGGCCTGGTCAGGAAGTCTCCATAGGCTTTGGAGAAGGCCAGAAGACGCTTGCGGGCGTCGCCTCTTGTCCGGACGCTTTCGCGCACCGGGGCGGCGATGTCGTGGGCCGCTTCGCGAACAACCACCTTGAAGAGATCGGCCTTGCCGGGGAAATAGGCATAGAGCGTCGCTGTCGAGACGTTTGCAGCCCTGGCCACAACCTCCATGCCGGCGTCGCGATAGCCTTCGCGCAGGAACTGGACCCGCGCTGCGGCCACGATTTCGCTTCTCTTGTGTTCAGCCCTCTTGAGGCCCGCGCCCATCAGCATCTTGGATAAACTCAAACCGCTACTGGGCTGCAAGTTAATCGGGTATTTCGAATCGACGCAAGTCAGGGGCGAGGACTTCGCGACCGGATTCGGTTATGGGACCCCGGCGCAGGGTTTCGAGCGCGACTTGACAGGATTTGGGCGTGAACAAGGACGCTGAGAGTGCGCGCGAGCAGGAGGTGGCCGCCTGGTTCGCCGACCGCGCCGAAAACACCATCGAGACCTCATGCGCCCGGGTGTTCCTGATCGGCGACGCCGCCTTCAAGGTGAAGCGACCGGTTGATTTCGGCTTTCTGGACTATTCCACCCTGGAGTTGCGGCGATGGGCGCTGGAGCGGGAGCTGACCTTCAACCGCGCCGCCGCGCCGGACATCTATCGCACCGTTCGGCGACTGACCCGTGACGCCCAGGGCGGCCTTGAGGTCGATGGCGAGGGCGAGGTCGTTGAATATGCTCTGGAGATGCGCCGCTTTGACGAGCAGGGCGTTCTGGCCACACAGCCCTGGGCGATCGACGATGCGCTGGAAGACTCGCTGGGTCGCACCGTGGCGCGTTTCCACGCCGGGGCCACCCTGCGGCCGCAGGGCGGGGGCGTCCACGCCCTGGGCTACACAATCCGCTCAAACGCCAATCTGCTGCGAGGCCTGGCGCCGCGTCTGGGCAGCCTGGCGGTCGAGCGCCTGATCGCCGAGACGGATCTGGCGCTCGACCGCCTCGGCCCCCTGCTGGACGCCCGCGCGGCGGAGGGCTTTGCCCGCCACTGTCATGGCGACCTGCATCTGGGCAATATCCTGATCGAGAACGGTCAGCCGATCCTGTTTGACTGCATCGAGTTCAACGACACCCTGTCGGACATCGACATCCAGTACGATCTGGCGTTCCTGCTGATGGACCTGGATTTCCGCCGTCGTCGCGACGCGGCTGGCCGGGTTTTGAACGCCTATCTCGACGAGGCTGCCCGGGCGTTCGGCGCCGGCCTGTGGTCAGGGCTGGCCGCCCTGCCGCTGATGCTGTCGGTGCGCGCGGCCGTTCGCACCCACGTCTGGGCCTATACGGGCGACGACGAGGCGGCGCGGGCCTATCTGGCCACGGCTCTGGAGCATCTGGCCCCGCGCCCCGTCAGCCTGGTGGCGACTGGCGGCCTGTCGGGCTCGGGCAAATCGACCTTCGCCCGGGTCTGCGCGCCGGGCCTGGGCTCGGCGCCGGGCGCGGTGGTTCTGCGCACCGACGAGATCCGCAAGCGCCTGTGGGGCGTGCCCTCGCTGCAGCGCCTGCCGCGCGAGGCCTATACGCCGGAGATGAGCGTCCGGGTCTATGACCAGCTGTTCGATGATGCAGCCCTGGCCCTGAAGGCGGGTCGTTCGGTGGTGCTGGACGCGGTGTTCATGAAGCCGGAGGAGCGCGCGCGCGCCGAGGCCCTGGCCGCCGCGGCCGATGTGGCCTTTCAGGGGGTCTGGCTGGAAGCCCCGCCCGAGGTGCTGCGCGCCCGCGTCGCCGCCCGGGTCAATGACGCCTCGGACGCCGACGTCGCCGTGCTGGAAACCCAGCTGACCCGCGAGACCGGCGAGATCGCCTGGCGCAGGGTCGACACGGTCAGCGCCTTTGAGGACGAGGCGCGGACCCTGGCGGAGACTTTGGGCTAGGGGCCAGGAAATACTCTAGGCGGCGTCGTGCAGCGCCTCGGCGCGCGGCGCGTCGGGGTCGACGGCGCGGGCGATGGCGTTGATCAGGGCGGCCGGCTTGACCGGTTTGCCCAGATGATCGTTGAAGCCCATCTCCAGAAAGCGCTCGCGGTCGCCCGCCATGGTCGAGGCCGTCAGGGCGATGACCGGCAGGGCGGGATCACCGGCCGCGCCCGAACGGATCGCCTCCAGCGCCGTGATGCCGTCCATCACCGGCATGTTGATGTCCATCAGCACGCAGTCGAAGTGGCCGTCCGCCAAGGCGTCCAGCGCCGCCTGTCCGTGATCGACCACGGTCAGGGACAGCCCTGTGGCTTCCAGCATGGTCTGGACCACCAGCTGGTTGATTTCATTGTCCTCGGCCATCAGTACGCGGATCGAGGCCATCGCGCCTTCGCGTTCGTCCTCGGCCGGATTCGCAGCGAGCTGGGGCTCGGCGATCGGCGCGCGGATGCTGAACTTGAAGCAGGCGCCGGTCTTGGACGGCTCCAGCGTCAGGTCTCCGCCCATCTGGCGGGCCAGGGCGCGGGAGATCGTCAGCCCAAGGCCGACGCCGCCATGCCGGCGCGAGATCGTGTCATCGGCCTGGGTGAAGCTCTCAAAGACCCGGTCTGTCGCTTCGGGCGGTACGCCCGGGCCGGTGTCGCGCACGGCAAAGACGATGGCGCGCCGTCCCTCGATCTCAGGGACCGGGCAATGAACATGAACCTCGACGCCGCCCTCGGTCGTAAACTTCAGGGCGTTGGAGATCAGGTTGGTCAACACCTGCCTGATGCGCAGGGCGTCACCCAGGATCCAGGCGGGGGCGTCGGCGTCGAACCGCAGGGCGATGTCCAGGTTCTTGACCATGGCGACGTCGCGCCAGGCGTCGACAACATCGCGCACGGTCTCTTCCAGCCTGAACGGCGCAGGCGTCAGCTCGACCTTGCCCGCCTCGATACGCGACAGGTCCAGCACGTCATTGAGCAGTTGCATCAGGTTGTCGCCGGACCGGATCATCAGCCGGACCTGCTCGCGCTGGGTCTCGTTGAGGCCCGAGCGCGACAGCGCGTGGGCCATGCCCAGCAGGCCGTTCATCGGCGTACGCAGCTCATGGCTGGTGACGGCGATGAAGGTCGATTTGGCGCGGGTGGCTTCCAGGGCCCGCTCGCGTTCTTCGCGCAGGCCGTTGGTCAGCTCGTCCATGCGCCGGGCGGCGGCGCGGTTGGCGATCATCGTATTGATCGTGCTCAGCGTCACGATCAGCAGGCCCCAGCGCGCCGTCTGCGGACCGATGCCCTGCGCGTCATAGAAGAAGAACGGAAACACGATCAGGCTGGTCAGGGGCGCGACGCCGCTGACCGCGATCAGGGTCCACGGCTGATGGCGGAAATTCTGGGTGTAGACGATCTGACCGACCCAGACCGCGAGGGCCGCCAGCTTTAAGTCGGCGATGTCGGACAGCCACAGCATGGCGGCCAGTCCGGACCAGGTGATGTTGATCGGCAGGGCGGCCAGAACAAAGGCCGCGCGCAGGACGGGCGAGCCGGTGACGCCGGGCCTGAACCTGCGGGTCGCCAAACGCGCCAGGCCTTCGCCGGCCAGAAGGCAGGCCAGCCAGGCCATCGCCGTGGGCAGCCCCAGCGCGGGCGCCATGACGACGGACGCCAGAAGGGCCGAGATGAGACGCGACGGCAGCAGGCGATGGGTATCCATCGCCACCTCGTCCAGCCGTTCGTCGGCCCAAGGGGATTGCAGCAAGCGCAAGGAATTGTCCTGATGGGGCCAGGGCGGCCGCCGAGCGCCAAGGATACTCTTTTAGGGGAAACGAGACCTTGAGGCGGCCTGCGACGGATCAGCGCGGGCGCGAGCCGGGCGCCCCGACGCAACCTTACGCCGTTCGGCGAACGCCAAGATGATCGCCCGGTGCGCGCGGCGCGTTGCGCGGACAAGCTCCGCCCGATAGCTTCTCCCGCATAACAAGAAGCCTTTCGGGAGAGCCAGTTCGATGCAGGGGTTGATGCAGCACGGGGCGTTGACGGTCGACAAGATCATCGACCACGCCGCTCAGTGGCACGGTAGCCGGGAAGTCGTCACGCGGTCGGTCGAGGGGCCGATCGTGCGCACCACCTACGGAGAGATCCATAATCGCGCCAAGCGGGTTTCCAACGCCCTGCTGTCTCTGGGGATCAAGCCGGGCGACCGCGTCGCGACCCTGGCCTGGAATACCGGCCGCCACATGGAAGCCTGGTACGGCATCATGGGCATCGGGGCAGTGTGCCACACCCTCAATCCGCGCCTGTTCCCCGAGCAGATCGCCTGGATCGCCGACCATGCCGGCGACCGCGTGCTGTTCACCGACCTGACCTTCCTGCCGATTGTTGCGGCCATCCTGTCCAAGGTTCCCAGCATCGAGCACGTGGTCGTCTTCACCGACGGCGCGCACATGCCAGCCTTCGCGCCAGCCGCCGAGGCCCCGCACTTCAAGGGCGTCCACTGCTTCGAGACCCTGATCGACAGCCACGGCGCCGACTGCGCCTGGGGCGGGTTTGACGAGGGCACGGCGGCGGGACTTTGCTATACCTCGGGCACGACGGGCGACCCCAAGGGGGTCATGTATTCGCACCGCTCCAACTTCCTGCACACCCTGATTACCCTGCAGCCCGACGTGATGGGCCTGTCGCAGCGCGACGTGATCCTGCCGGTGGTGCCGATGTTCCACGCCAACGCCTGGGGCGTGGCGTTCTCGGCTCCCGGCACCGGGGCCAAGATGGTGATGCCGGGCGCCAAGATGGACGGCGCCTCGATCTATGAGCTGCTGGAAACCGAGGGCGTCACCTTCTCGGCCGCCGTGCCCACCGTGTGGCAGATGCTGCTGCAGCACCTGCGCGAAAACGACCTGAAGCTGCCGGTCCTGAAAAAGGTGGTGATCGGCGGGGCGGCCTGTCCCGAGCACATCATCCGCGCTTTCCAGGAAGACTATGACGTCGAGGTCGTTCACGCCTGGGGCATGACCGAGACCTCGCCGGTCGGCACCCTGTCGGTGATGACCGAGGAACTGCTCAAGTTGCCCTACGACCAGCAGATGCCCTATCGCCTCAAGCAGGGGCGGCCGCCGCTGGGCGTCGAGCTGAAGCTGACCGACGACGCCGGCCAGCGCCTGCCGCATGACGGCAGGAGCTTTGGCAATCTGAAGATCAAGGGCCCGATCATCGCCGGCGAATATTTCCGGGGCGCCGGCGGCAAGATCCTCGATGACGAGGGCTTCTTCGATACGGGCGATGTGGCCACGATCGACGAGCATGGCTTCATGCAGATCACCGACCGCGCCAAGGACGTCGTCAAGTCCGGCGGTGAGTGGATCAGCACCATCGACATCGAGAACATCGCCATGGGCCATCCCAAGGCGGCGCTGGCGGCGGTGATCGGCGTGGCTCACCCCAAGTGGGACGAGCGGCCGATCCTGCTGGTCAAGCTGAAGGAGGGCGAGACCGCCACCAAGGAAGAGTTCCTGGCCTTCCTGGAAGGCAAGATCGCCAAGTGGTGGATGCCCGACGACGTGCTGTTCGTCGACGACATCCCGCTGGGCGCCACCGGCAAGATCGACAAGAAGCTGATCCGCCAGCGGATGAAGGACTATGTCCTGCCGACCGCCGCCGCCGCGCCCGTTCTGGCCGCCGCCGATGGCGGGCAGGCCGCCCGCATCTATGCCCCAGATCCCGTGGAGACGCCGCCCGATGTGGAGGCGATCGCCTCGGGGGAGCTTGAGGCCGGGGGGATCGACGTCGAGTCCTTCCCGGCCGAAGCCGAACTGACGCCCGTGGTCGCCGCCGAGGCCGAGGCCCTGCCGCCGCCGGAGGATCTGGACGACCAGCCCCTGCGCCTGCGCGAGCCCGATGCGCCGCCGCCCGTCGCCACACCGGTCGCCACGCCCGTCGCGTCTGCCGCCGACGACCTGCCCTTCGCCATGCCTTTGACGCCACGCGATCAGCGCAAGGCCAAGGCGGCCGTCGCCAAGGCGGGCCAGACCCCGGCCTGGGCGCCGCTCTATCTGGACCTGGCCCTGGTCATCGCCCTGATCCCCGGCCTGCTGGTGGGCGCGGGCGCGCTGGGCGTGAAGCTGGGCCTGCTGGATCTCTCCCTCGGCTACACTCTGATGGCCCAGGACTGGGCCCCCAAGCTCGCCTATCTCAGTGTGGCCACAGGCGTGCTGGGTCTGATCATCGCCTTGATGGTCGGGTTCGGGAAACTGTGGAAGCGGGTGCTGCTGATCCTGCTGATCACCGTGGCAACCATCGCCGCGATGTTGGGGGTCAACGCCGCGGGCGGTCGGGCGCCGCCGGTGCACGACGTCTCTACCGACTGGAAGACGCCGCTGGGCTTTTCCGACGCCGCCCTCGCGGCGCGTGGCGGATCGGCCCAGGCCGTCGAGGACGATCCCAGCCTGCCGGTCGGCTCGGTGGTCTTCGCCGGTCGCCGGGTTGCTGACGTCAATGCCGAGACCTGCCCGGCGGCGCGACCGCTGGTGCTGGAGCGCAGCCCCGCGGACGCCTATGAGGCGGCCAAGGCGGCGGTGCTGGCCGCCGGCCTGACCCTGATCACCGACGATCCCATGGATGGCCGGCTGGAGGCTACGGGCCGCAGCTACTGGTATGGGCTGGTGGACGATCTGGTGGTCAGGGTGCGTCCTGACGCCGCCGGCGCGCGGGTCGACATGCGCTCGATCGGCCGCGATCCTGGCCCGGATCAGGGGCGCAACTGCCGCCGGATCGAAGGCCTGCTGACGGCCGTCAAGGGCTAGAGCATTTTTCGATCCAACTGGATCGATGAAATGCTCTAGCGGCTCAAGGCAGCCTGTACGTCGCGTCCAGGTCGGGAGCGCCGTCGCACAGCACTCGGCCCTCGCGCGCCAACTGTTGCATATGGGCCAGGACCGACATGGCGGCGGCCGGATGCAGGCGCGGATCGACGGCGGCGTAGAGCGACGGCACCATCGCCCTGATCTGCGTATGGCCGGCGGCGAGGGCGTCCAGGATCTGGACCTCGCGCGCGCGCCGATGGGCGATATAGGCGGCGATGAACGGTTCGACGTCGCGCACGGGCGCGCCATGGGTGGGCCACAGGGTGTCGAAGCTCCGCGCCTTCACCTTCTCCAGGCTTGCGAAATAGTCGCCCATGTCGCCGTCGGGTGGGGTGATGACCGTGGTCGACCAGCCCATGATGTGATCGCCGCAGAAGAGCGCGTTCTCTTCCTTCAGGGCAAAACAGACATGGTTGGAGGTGTGGCCGGGGGTCGTGATCGCCTCCAGCGTCCAGCCGGGTCCCGACAGCACCTGGCCGTCGGCCAGTTCGACATCGGGCGTGAAGCGGCCGTCGGCGCCTTCCTCAAGTCCAGCATGCGCTTCGCCGTGATCCGCCGGGGCCGCGCGGCCATAGATTGTGGCGCCGGTCAGCTCGGCCAGGGGGCGGGCAAGGGGCGAGTGGTCCAGATGGTGGTGGGTGACCAGGATATGGGTCACGCGCTCGCCCTTGACCGCCGCCAGCAGCGCCTCGAGATGTTCGGCGATCTCCGGGCCGGGATCGATCACCGCCACCTCGCCCGAGCCGACGATATAGACCCCGGTGCCGGTATAGGTGAACGGCCCCGGATTGCGGGCGATCACCCGGCGGATCAGCGGCGAGACCTGGTCGCAGCGGCCGTACTCGAACTCGATCTCACGAACATAGGGGATCATCGCTGTCTCCGGCGCGGGTCTTGCGGTTGAGCCTTCCAGGAACCCCTGGAGGACTGGTCATGGTGGCCGATGCGGCGATTTTTGTCTCAAAACGGCTCCAGCGCGTGGCCTTCGCCATTCTGTGTCTCGTCATGGCCCAGTTCGTCCTGGCCAGCTGCGAGGCCGAACAGTCGCCGATGGCCGCCCGGGTCTCGCTCTAGTTTCGCCTTGGCCCATCAGCCGGGCAGCACGGCGGAAAGATCATAGCCGGCCGCCGCGCCCTGGCGGACCAGGGTCTCGCGATCGCTTGCGCCCGACAGGGCCTGGCCGATGGACCAGGTGACGATCGAGCGGGTTCCTGACCGACAGAAGGCCAGTACCGGCCCGCCGGCGGCGTCCGCGGCGCGCTGGACGGCCTCGACCTGGCTTGGCCCGGGCCCGCCCACAACCGGAATGTGGACATAGTCCAGACCGGCGGCGCGCGCCGCCGCCTCGAGGGCGGCGCTGGACGGTTGGTTGGGATCTTCGCCGTCCGGCCGATTGTTGATCACCAGCACGAATCCCTCGGCCGCAGCGCGGGCCATGTCAGCCTCCGTGACCTGCGGGCTGACGAAGAGGGATTCGGTGACGCGCCGGAAGTCGCTCATGGAGGGCTCGCTCAACTGACTGACCTGCTCGCCACGGGGGCGGCGACAGGCCGGCCATCATCACGAGCCGCAGGCGCCATGGCAACGAGCATTACGGCCTGAATGTGCCCTGGAAACGATCATATGCTGAAATCAATACGCAGAAATCATCGGTTCAAGGGGTGGAAAACACCGTTATTTTGGCGATGAATTGGAATGTGGTTCTGCGTTGTCAAGATTGCCGAGGTGGATTTTGCCGCAATCCATAGTGTCGAGATAGCGACGTTCCGTGACGGTACGCTGGCGAAATTTTCCCGTTAAACCAAGGTTCTAGGGCGATCTTGGCCCGTCCCGGACGGGGCTGCGTCCAATGGTCCGAGCCTCTATGACCAGAATGGGGCGACCGTGTTGCGTTTATGCGACAGCGGTGAGCGATGTGGGTTACCGCGTTGTAATGTCAATTGACCCAAAACTGTCATGGCTCCTAACGTCCCCCGCAACCGGGGAAATGTTTTCCGGGACACCAGTAATCTCGTGGTGCACTTGGCGCGGATTTCCGCGCACACCGGACAAACGTTTCTTCAGGGGCCAGTCCGGCCGTCGCGCTGCACCATGCTAGAGGGGATAGAATGAACATGAATTCCACGAAGGGTAGCGTCCGAGCGCGTCTGCTGACGTCGACGCTGCTGGCAGGCCTCGCGTCGATCGCGACGCCGCTGGCGATCACGACCATCGCCACGGCGGTTCCGACCCTGGCCAGCGCTCAGGACTACACCAGCGGTTCGCTGTCGGGCACCGTGCTTGACGCCAACGGCGCTCCGGTCTCCGGCGCCGCCGTCACCGTGAAGTCGAACGCCCAGGGCTTCACCCGCTCGTTCACCACGGACGGCAGCGGTCAGTTCCGCAGCTCGGCCCTGCCGGCCGGCAGCTACTCGGTGTCGATCAGCAAGGAAGGCTTCCAGCCGACCAGCGACGGCGCCCTCAACGTCCGCGCCGGTGGTGAAGCAGGCTACAACTTCACGCTCGCCTCGGCTGACGCCGCGGTTTCGGAAGTGGTCGTCACCGCCACCGCCAACCCGCAGCTCGACTTCTCGCAAACCACGACCGGTCTGTCGATCGACGTCGAAGACCTGCAAAAGCAAGTTCCGGTCGGCCGCAACGTCACGGCCCTGACCCTGCTGGCTCCCGGCACCGTCGAAGGTTCGTCGACCAACTTCCGCGGTCAGACCTCGATCAGCGGCGCCTCGGTCGCTGAAAACGCGTTCTTCCTGAACGGCCTGAACATCACGAACTTCGACAACTACATCGGCGCGTCCACCGTGCCGTTCGAGTTCTACAAGTCCGTCGAAGTGAAGACCGGCGGCTACGCTGCCGAGTACGGTCGCGCCACCGGCGGTATCGTCAACGCCGTGTCGAAGTCGGGTTCGAACGACTTCATGTTCGGCATCCACGGCAACTGGTCGCCTGACTCGCTGGAAGACAGCCAGAAGGACACCTACCAGACCCGCGGCAAGCTGCGTAAGACCAACAACAAGGACATCGTCTTTGAAGCTGGCGGCCCGATCATTGAAGACCGTCTGTTCTTCTACGGCCTGGCTCAGCTGCGCGACAACGAATCCGTCTTCGCCTCGAAGGCGACCGGTTCGTACAACATCGAGACCGGCAGCGACCCGTTCTACGGCCTGAAGCTCGACGGCTACATCACCGACCGTCAGCACCTCGAATTCACGCTGATCGACACCCAGCGCGTCACGAAGCGCAAGAGCTTCGCCTATACCTACAACTCGGCCACCGACACCGACACGATCGGCGCCGAACTGCCGGGCACGCGCTTTGAAGACGGCGCCACCAGCTACGTCGCCAAGTACACCGGCAGCTTCACCGATTGGCTGACGATCTCGGCGGCCTACGGCCTCAACAAGGACCGTAACGCCACGAAGTCGGCTCTGGGTGGTTCGCCGCTCGTTCAGTCGTCGATCCTGGCCAATGGCGCCACCCTGACCCGCCGCGTCAGCTTCCAGAACTCGGCAGCCCAAGACGCGCCGCGCACCACCACGCGCGAATTCTACCGCGCTGACGTCGACCTGTACTTCAAGCTGCTGGGCGATCACCACATCCGCGCCGGTTTCGACCGCGAAGATCTGACCCTGATCCACCAGTCGCAGCGCAACGGCGGCGGCAACTACGTCTATCGTGAAGGCTCGGCCACCGACCCGCGCGGCGTGCCTGCCGGCCGCTACTATCTCGACGTCCGCACCTTCACCGGCGGCGGCTCCTACACCGCGAAGAACCAGGCCATCTACCTGCAAGACTCGTGGGACGTCCTGCCCAACCTGACCCTGAACCTGGGCGTTCGTCGCGACCAGTTCCAGAACCGCGGCATCAACCTCGGCGGCGTCAAGGGCGGCGTCTTTGTCGACTTCGACAACGAAATCGCCTTCCGCCTCGGCGCGACCTGGGATCCGACCAACGACGGCCGCAACAAGATCTTCGCCAACTACGGCCGCTACTATCTGCCGGTCGCGACGAACACCTCGTATCGTCAGGCCTCGGCCATCCTGGACCAAAGCGCGTTCTTCCTGCAGCCGGCCGGCTTCCAGCTGTACCTGCCGGGCACGACCACGGTTAACACCGCTCAGGTCAACCCGATCTCGGGTCTGCCGATCGCGGGTCTCGGCACGCAGATCACCGGCTTCGCCAACTCTGCCATCTGCCTTCCGGGCGGCGTGGGCGCTGCGGGCGTCCGGGGTTGTACGGTTCGCAACAACGGCACCGTCCAGCCGTTCGCCGCCAACATCAGCCAGAACCTGAAGTCGACGGCCGATGACGAATACATCCTCGGCTACGAGCACCGCTTCGACTCGCTGTGGAAAGCCGGCGCTACGCTGACCTTCCGCAAGTCGCTGCGCGCGGCCGATGACGTCGCCGTCGACACCGCCGTCGTCGCGTACTGCGAAGCCAATGGCATCGCCAATTGCGCGGACGTGTACAGCGGCTTCCACCAGTACACGATCATCAACCCGGGTCTGGCTCAAACCATCACCCTGGCCGATCCGCTGCCGGGCGAAACCACCGTTCGCACCATCGACTTCACCGCTGAACAGCTGAAGTACCCGAAGGTCGATCGTCAGTACATCGCGCTGCAGCTGCAGTTCGACCGTGCTTTCGATGGCAAGTGGGCGCTGAACGGTTCGTACACCCTCTCGGAATCGAAGGGTAACTACGAAGGCTACGTGAAGACCGACTACGCCGGTGGTCAAACCGACGCCGGCATCACCGCCGACTTCGACACCCCCGGCCTGACCGAAGGCGCCTACGGCCTGCTCCCCAACCACCGGGCGCACACCTTCAAGGCCTTCGGTTCGTATCAGGTCACCGACCAGATCCTGGTCGGCGCCAACGCCCTGGTCACCTCGGGTCGCAAGTATGGTTGCATGGGCTTCAACCCCAACGACCCGATCCTGAACTCGGCCTACGGCGCGCTGTCGCACTACTGCAACGGCGTCTCCTCGCCGCGCGGTTCGGTGTTCAGCGACCCCTGGACCTATCGCCTCGACCTGTCGGCCCGCTACACCGTGCCGTCGTTCGGCTTCCTGCCGGAAAACGGTCTGACCCTGCGCGCCGACGTCTTCAACGTGTTCAACACGCGCAAGACCGTCGAAAGCAACGAGTTCGGCGAACTGGATAGCGGCGCGACCAACGTCAACTTCCAGGCTCCGCTGGCCTATATGACCCCGCGTTCGGTGCGTCTGGGCTTCGATCTGGTCTTCTAGTCAGACCTGATCATCGACCAAGTCAGAGGGCAGGCCGCAAGGCCTGCCCTTTTTCTTTGGGCCCAGACGACCGGGCAAAGAAAAAGGGCGGAGACCGCGGTCTCCGCCCTTTTTCGTGGGGTGCTGGCAGGGTCAGCTCGGCCTTGAGCCATAGGCCTCGAAGAACGGCTGCATATGCTGGCTGTAGCGCCGCCAGGCGCCGATGCCGCGCACGTTCAACGGCTGGCGCACCTGGCTGGAGCTCGAGGTTGTCACGGCGCGCTCCGTCAGGTGGAAGTCGCGCACGCCGGCCTGGAACGGCAGGCCGCAATGCTCAAGGATCCTGGCGATCCAGGTCTCGGGGTCTTTGACCAGGTCCTCATAGGGCACGGTGAGGATGGCGTCGGGGAACTGCTGGGTCCAATGGGCGTGCAGTCTGTCCTCGTCCGCGAAGTGGGCGCCGATATCGCGCATCGACCAGGCCCAGTTCAGCCCGCCGACAAAATGGCTCCTGAAGCACGAGAGGGCCGAGTCGGCCGGATCGCGCCGCAGCCAGACGAACCTGGCTTTGGGCAGGACGTGATGGATCAGGCCCACCATGCGGGTGTGGTTCAGGGTCTTGTCGACGATGCGGCCCTCGGGGCCGAAGCGTTCATCCAGCAGGTGCAGATAGACCCGCCCAAACAGCGTCCAGACATTCTCCGTGCCGGGGAAGAAGGCCAGCCGCGATACGTCGGACGGCGCATAGCCGCCCAGGGCCATGGTCGCCGCCCGGAACAGGTTCAGCTCGGCCCCATCCTTGACGCCGCTATGGCTGGCCAGAATCTGCTCGACCAGGGTGGTGCCCGAACGCGGCAGGCCCAGCACGAAGATCGGACGGTCGCTGTCCGCCGCGCTGGGCGGCAGCTTGGCCAGGCTTTCGCGGGTGAAGCCGGCGATCACCTGATCGACAAAGTCACGCGAGGCGGCAAGGTTGGGCGGGTTCAAGGCCCGGGCTGCACGGGCCCCGGCCTCGTAGGCCGCAAAAGCCGCATCGACATCGCCGATGTCGTCCAGGGCCTTGCCCAAGGCAAAGTTCAGACTGCTGGGCGTAGCCGGATCGGTCGACGCGATCACGGCCTTCAGCGCAGCGATGTCGGGGTCGTCTTCCGTGAAGCGCTTCAGGTCCGCGATCGCCAGCCACGCCGCGCCGGCCAGCGCCGGCTGCGGGTCCAGGGCCAGGACGGCGCGCAGATCGGCCAGGGCGGCTTCGGTCTGGCCCAGCTGAGCCTGGCATGTGCCCAGCAGCAGGTACAGGCGCGGATCGGCGGGGGCGTTGGGCAGGAAGGCGCGGGTGGCCTTGGCCGCGCCCTCGATGCGGCCGCATTGCGCCAGCAGGGCGCCGTATTCCAGGCGGCGTTCGACATCATAGGGCTTCAGCGCCACATAGCGCCGGATGGCCGCCAGGGCGACGGAGACCTCGCCCAGGGTGGCCGCCAGGCGGGCCACAGCGCCCCAGTCGTCGCCGAGGGCCGCGTCCTCGGCGTTCAGCCGGGCCAGCAGGCCGGCCGCATAGTCGCGATCACGCGCCTGAAAGGCGCGCACGGCCTCGGCCAGGAGGTCTGAGGCGCTCGGGGTCATGGCAGATAATCCGGAAACATGGACGTGAGTGGCGAGGGCCGCGGACGGCGACGCCGGGGCGCCGTCCGTCCGCGATCAGGGTCTAGCGGATCGGCGTGTCGGCCAGAACCGACGCGCCGCCGGGCGCGGCGCGCAGGCGGGCCGTGGCCAGTTCGTCGAGAATGGCCTGCGAGCGCGGGTCGCCCAGGATCCAGGCCGAGGCCGCGAGGGTCTGCATCGAGGTCGAGCTGATGCCCAGGGCCTGTTCCAGGGCCTCGAACGGCGACTTGCCGCCATCCATGCGCTTGAGGCGCACGTCGCCCTTCAGGTTGGCCAGGCTCTTGGCCTTGTCGACCGCGTCATAGAAGCCGCCCAGCTCGTCGACAAGGCCCAGCTGCTTGGCCTGCTCGCCGGTCCAGACGCGGCCCTTGGCCAGTTCGCGCACGCGCTCGGGCGGCAGCTTGCGCCCTTCGGCGACGCGGGTGATGAAGCCGGCATAGATGCGGTCCATCCAGCCGGCGAACTTGGCGCGCTGCTCGCTGGTGAAGCCGTCGCCCGCGCCAAAGGCGCCGGCATAGTCGCCGCCCACATGGATCTCGCGGGCGTCGACACCAAAGCGGGCCAGGGCCTCGCCCACGGCGAACTTGCCGCCATAGACGCCGATCGAACCGGTCAGGGTGGTGGGCTCGGCGATGATCGACGAGGCCGCGCTGCTGATCCAGTAGCCGCCCGATGCGGCATAGGTGCCCATGCTGACCACCACCGGCTTGCCGGCCGCCTTGGCGGCCTTCACGGCAGCCAGGATCTGTTCCGAAGCGGTGTCCGAACCGCCGGGCGAGGACACCCGGAAGACGATCGCCTTGACGTCCTTGTCGGCCGCGGCGTCGTGGATCGCCTTGGCCACGTCGTCGGAATAGACCGTGCTGTCGCCGCCGAACGGCGAGGCGGTGTTGCTGGTTCCAGTGATGATCGGGCCCTCGGCGCCGATCACCGCGATGGCCGGGCCGGTCTTGACCGAAGGGCGCTTGGACCGCGCGGCGTAGTCGTCGAAATCGATCAGCTTTGCGCCCTTGCCGGCGCGCTCCAGAATCTGGGTCTGCAGGTCGTTGACCTGGCCAACCCGGTCGATCAGGCCCTTGGCCTGGGCTTCCTGGGCGCTGTAGGGGCCAGCCTCCAGGTCGCGGATCAGGGCGGCGGGATCCTTCATGCGGTCTGCCGCAGCCGCCGTCAGGGTCGAGCGATAGACCGAACCCATCCAGGACAGCGACGACT
Organism: Caulobacter sp. 32-67-35; assembly: GCA_002280875.1. Classification (GTDB taxonomy): domain Bacteria; phylum Pseudomonadota; class Alphaproteobacteria; order Caulobacterales; family Caulobacteraceae; genus Caulobacter. Next base: position 72,589 of record NCEV01000006.1, read on the forward strand.
CGCGGTGGGCCTGGGTGTAGTCGCTATAGAGGTAGGGATTGACCGCGTTCTTGTACTCGTGGCGCTGCTCGTAGTCGGCCTTGACGCCGTACTTGTCGAAGAAGCGCTTGAAGAACAGCGACTCGCTGGCCACGCCCACGGCCTGGAACGAGCTGTCGGGCTGCATCCAGAACTCGCTGGAGGCGGCCCCCAGCATATAGGTCGAGGTGATCATGCCCGAAGGGTAGAGCCCCTGGCTGTGCGCATAGACCGGCTTCTTGCCGACCGAGCGGAAATGCTTGAAGGCCCGGCGCAGCTCATCGGCTGTCGCCGGCGCCATGCCGCCCTCGGGCAGGCGCACGAACAGCGCCTTGACCTTGTCGTCCGTCTCGGCGCGACGCAGGGTCTCGATCACCGACATCACAGAGCCACCGCCGCCGCCAAACGCAGCGAAGGGGTTCTGCGCCGCCTGATCGGTCAGGCCGCTGCGCAGATCCAGATGCAGAACCGAGTGGGCGGGAACCGGGGCCGGGCGCGCGGCGCCGGCGGCCATGACGATCAACAGGAAGGGAACGCCGACCAGGAACAACACCAGGCCGGCGAACACGCCCGCCACGGTCAGGAAGAACTGCTTCATCGAAGATCCCGTCACCAATTCAGTCGCAAGCTAACGACTGTCGCGTCCCGGTACAAATGAACAGCGCGCGCACACTGTGCAAGGGACAGGAAGAAAAAGGGATTTTAAGGCGGGAAAAATGGTCGGAGTGGCAGGATTTGAACCTGCGACCCCTGCGTCCCGAACGCAGTGCTCTACCAGACTGAGCCACACTCCGACTTGGAGGGCGGCTTATAGAGGCGCGGTCGCCCCCTCGCAAGGGTCAATTATGGCGCTCGAAAAAGAAGTTCAAAGCGACGTTGCATCCATCCGACTCCTGCGCTATCTCCACCGCCTCGCCGAGCCCCACGGGGTTTTGCCGTTCCTGCTGGGGAATGGTGTAATGGTAACACAGCGGTTTTTGGTACCGTCGTTCTAGGTTCGAGTCCTAGTTCCCCAGCCACTTCTCCTTTTCTGCGAAGAACGCCTGGCGGCTGCTGCCGCCTTGCGGCGCCATGTCCGCCGTGGGCGGTCTTTGCCCGCGGGGCCGCGCGCTCGGGTATCGATTCTCAATGTCGAGAGTTGAGTCTCTGGTCTAGCTGAGACCTTCGGTCGAACTTTGTTACATTTGACCAGGCCAGCCCTGCATGAATCCGAGCGTGATCGCGGGTTACGTACCAACGGTCTTTATTTGGCGGTCCGAAACAGAAAAGATCGGTCGAAGAATCGATCTGCGGGTTCAATTATTCCAGTCAGTACTTGTATTCCGACGTAAGGGGTGTATTTCGAATTAAAGCCTGATTGGAGACGTAATCATGGAAGACAAAGCCTCGCTCATCGAGCTGACTGCGGAAATCGTGGCCAACTATGTCGCGAATAACAGCACGCCGGTGTCCGATCTTCCGGCTCTGATTCGCGCCACGCATGACGCTCTTGCTGGTATTGGTTCGCCAGAAGCGCCCGTCGTCGAAGCCGTTACGAAGGCTACTGCGGCGCAGATTCGCAAGAGCATCACGCCCGACGCTCTGATCAGCTTTGAAGACGGCAAGCCTTACAAGACGCTGAAGCGTCACCTGACCACGCACGGCATGACCGTCGCCGAATACAAGGCCAAGTGGGGCCTGCCCAACGACTATCCGACCACGGCGCCCGCCTATAGTGAAGCCCGCTCGGCCATGGCCAAGGCTCTGGGTCTGGGTCAGGGCGGCCGCAAGGCCAAGAGCCCGGCCAAGGCGCCGCGCGCTCGCAAGGCCTAGGTTTTTCGACATCTTTCGAAGAGGGGCTGGCCGCGAGGCTGGCCCCTTTTTGATTCAGCCTCAGGCGGAAGCACGCCCCGCTTCCGGCGCGGGAGCGGCGAAGGTTCGGGTCAGGATCTCGACCAGTTGCGAGACCTCGATCGGCTTGGCGACGATGGCGTCCATACCGGCCTGGATATAGAGCGACCGCTCGTGGGTCAGCACGCTGGCCGTGACCGCGATGATCGGGGTGCGCGCTCGGCCGGTCGAACCCTCGCGAGCGCGGATCGCCCGGGTCGCTTCCACGCCGTCCATGCCGGGCATGTGGATGTCCATCAGGATGGCGTCCCAGCGGTGGCCTTCCCACATCGCCAGGGCGTCGCGGCCATCGACCGCGAACTGGCCGCTGACGCCCAGATGGCTCAGCAGGGTCAGCAGGACGGTGCGATTGGTGTCGTTGTCGTCGACCACCAGGATCCTGGGCGGGGCCTGTTCATCGACTGGCGCCGCGATCAGGGGCGCCGCGGCGCTGGCGACCGCCTCGACCTCGCGCATGGCGACCGAGAACCTGAAGCACGTGCCACCGCCGGGGAGGGCGGAAAAGTCGATCTGCCCGCCCATCAGGCCGACCAGTTCCTTGCAGATCGCCAGGCCCAGGCCAGCGCCGCCTGCGCGGCGGGTGCTGGAACTGTCCAATTGGGCGAACTTGCCAAAGACCAGGTCGCGCTGGCTTTCGGGAATGCCGCCGCCAGTGTCCTCGACCGTGAAAATCAGGGTCGTGGTGTCGCCGGCAACGCTGACCCGGACCTCGCCGATGTCCGTGAACTTTATGGCGTTGGAGATCAGGTTGCTCAGCACCTGACGCAGGCGCTCGGGATCGCCCAGGCGCCAGCCGGCGGCCGACCGCGCGATATCGAGCGAAAAGGTCAGCCCCTTTTCGCGGGCCAGTCCGCCATAGAGCTGCTGCAGGGTTTCCAGCACGCCCTCCAGGGAGAACGGCGTGGGGATGATCTCCATCCGCCCGGCCTCGATCCTGGAAATGTCGAGAATGGCGTTGATCACGCCCAGCAAGGAATGGCCCGAGCGGGTGATGACGCTCAGGCGCTGCTTCTGTTCCGCATCCAGCGCGCCGGCCTCCATGATCTGGGCCATGCCCAGCACGCCGTTCAGGGGCGTGCGGATTTCATGGCTCATGGTGGCCAGGAAGTCTGTCTTGGCGCGGTTGGCGGCCTGGGCGGCCAGGGCCAGGGCCTCGGCCTTGGCCTGCAGCCGGCGGTTCTCCTGCAGTTCGCGCTGCAGATCGGCGTTCAGCGCGTCGCTGGCCAGGCGGGCTCGGATTTCCCGTCCCACCACGCCGCGCATCAGGGTCGACATGCCCAGCGCCGCGAAGGCGCCGGCCAGGCCCATGAACATGTAGGTATTGATCATGTCGTCCGGCGCCCGACGCGCCATCCACACCAGACCCGCCACCGCCGCTCCGACGCTCAGTATGGCGACCCGGCGCGTGGGCGACGCCGTGGCGAACACCAGGGCCATCAGGATGAAATAGACCAGCTTCTGGGGCTCGAAATGAAGGCTCTGATAGGCGACGACATTGGCCAGGAACAGGCTGTTCATGCCCAGCACCAGGGCTTCCAGGCGCACGCCGCCCACATCGCCGCGCCGCAGGCGATTCCACGTCGCCAGGCCGTAGGCGGCCGCAATAATCGACAGGCCCGTCAGAATGAAAAGCGCGGCGCCCGTCTCGAAAAACGGATGCGAGAAGCTGATCACGCAGTAATACAGTGCCGCAGCGAGAAGATAACCGCGCACGATTGGCACATAGGCCTGCATCAGCGCCGCGGCGGCGAGTGGGGCGTTTCGGGTGGCTGGTGGTGTCAAACCCGACCCTCTGACCTGTTGCTGGCCCCCACCAGACCAGAACTGTAGCAGTCAATCGTTAAGTCTTGCTTTGAGTCGCGCTAGACCCCCCTCAAGGCCAGGCCCGGCGCATCGGGCTGACGCTGGCCGCCGCCGTTCAGCGGGCGCTGCATCCAGACCAGATCGACCCAGCGACCAAACTTGTGGCCCATGTCCGGAAAGACGCCGCGCTGTTCAAAGCCCAGGGCCGCATGCAGGCCGATGGAGGCGGTGTTGCCGCTGTCGCCGATCACCGCGCACATCTGGCGAAGACCCAGAGCCTCGCACTGCGCGATCAGGGCGCCCAGCAGGGCCTTGCCGACGCCCTTGCCCACGGCGTCGGGTGAAACATAGACGCTGTCCTCGACCGTGTAGCGATAGGCGGCGCGCAGGCGGAACGGGCCGGCATAGGCATAGCCCAGCACGACGCCGTCCTGCTCGGCGACCAGATAGGGCAGGCCGCGTTCCAGGAAGGCCGCGCGGCGACGGGCCATCTCGTCCTGCGCCGGCGGATCTTCTTCGAAGGTGCCCAGGCCGTTCAGGACGTTCCAGGCATAGATCGCCGTAATTGCCGGAAGGTCGGCGTCGGTTGATGGGCGGACGATGACCAAGCCTAGGCCTCCCAGCCCTTGTCGACGGCCCAGACCGCGAAGGCGTAGTCGAGCGCGATTTCCTTGAGGAAATCAAACCGGCCCGAGGCCCCGCCATGTCCGGCCTCCATGTTGATCTTCAGCAGCACCGGCTTGCCGCTGGTGGTGGCCGGCCGCAGCTTGGCCACCCACTTTTCAGGTTCCCAATAGGTGACGCGCGGGTCGGAGAGACCGCCGGTGGCCAGGATCGCCGGATAGGGCTTGGCCGCGATATTGTCATAGGGGCTGTAGCTGGCAATGTAGTCATAGGCCGCCGCGTCCTCCAGCGGATTGCCCCATTCGGGCCATTCGGGCGGGGTCAGGGGCAGGGTAGTGTCGCTCATGGTGTTGACCACGTCGACGAACGGCACCGCCGCGATGATCCCGGCGAACAGGTCGGGCCGCATGTTGGTGATGGCGCCCATCAGCAGGCCGCCGGCCGAGCCACCATAGGCCACGGTGCGCTCCGGCTTGCCATAGCCGGCCGCGTGCAGGTGCTCGGCGCAGGCGATGAAGTCGGTAAAGGTGTTCTTCTTCTTGTCCTTCTTGCCGTCCAGGAACCAGCTCCAGCCCTTTTCCGAGCCGCCGCGCGGGCAGGCCGTGGCCCAGATCCAGCCGCGATCCACCAGGCTGAAATTGCGGATAGAGAAGCTGGCCTCCATCGAGATGCCATAGCTGCCATAGCCGTACAGCAGCAGCGGAGCCGACCCATCCAGCCGGGTCCCCTTCTTCATCAGCACGAAGATCGGCACCTCCGTACCGTCCGACGCCTTGGCGTTCAGGCGGCGGGTCTCGTACCTGGCCGGATCGTGGCCTGACGGGATCTCCTGGGTCTTGCGCAGGGTCCGCTGGCGGCTGGTCATGTCGTAGTCGAACCACTGCCGGGGCGTGGTCATCGAGTTGTAGACGAAGCGAACCGTGGTGGTGTCGTACTCGTAGCCGCCCTCGAGGCTGAGCGCATAGGCGGCCTCGTCGAAGCCGACGACGTGCTCCTCGCCACCCGCTGCGGTGATAACGATACGATTGACGGCGTCCACCTTCTCCAGCCGCGCGAAGTGGTTCTTGAACGCAGTCATGCCCATGATCAGGCGGCCGGGGGTGTGGGCCACCCAGTCCTTCCAGTGCGCCTTGCCGGGCGTGGCCTCGGGCGCGGTGACCAGCTTCCAGTCGACGGCGCCGTCGGCGTTGGTGCGGATCACGAAGTGGTCGTTCCAGTGGTCCAGCTCGTAGCGCAAACCCACCGTGCGGGGCTCGACGACGACAGGCTTGGCGGTCGGGTCGCTGGCCGGGATCAGCAGGGCCTCGCTGGTTTCCTGGTTGCCGCAGCTGATGACGATGAACTTCTCGGACGACACCGTACCGACGCCGATGAAGAAGCCATCGTCCGGCTCGTCATAGATCAGCACGTCGTCCTTGGCGCCGCCGCGCGCGGGGCGGCGATAGATCCTGGCCGGGCGGCCGTTGTCATCCCGGAAGGTCCAGAACAGCCACTGGCTGTCGGGCGAGAAGCAGAAGTCGCCGGTGGTGCTCTCGACCGGGCTTTCCAGCACAGCGCCGGTGGCCAGATCCTTGACGTGGATGCGATAAACCTCCGAGCCCTGCTCATCGACAGCGAAGGCATAGAGCTTGTGGTCGGGCGAATGGCCGGCGGCGCCGACCTGGTAGAAGGCCTTGCCCTTGCTCTCGGTCTCTTCGTTCAGCAGAACCTGCTCAGGCCCGCCGGCGCGCGGCTTGCGCGCATGGATCGGATGCTGCGCGCCGATCTCGAAGCGGGTGTAATATTCCCAGGCGCCGTCAGGGGCCGGGACGCTGGCGTCGTCCTGCTTGATGCGGCCCTTCATCTCCTCGAACATCGCCGTCTGCAGCGGCTCCGTCGAGGCCAGCATGGCCTTGGTGTAGGCGTTCTCTGCGGTCAGGTGTTCCTTGACGTCGGCCTTGATCAGCGAGGGGTCGCGCAGCACCTTCTGCCAGTTGTCGTCCTTCATCCACGCATAGTCGTCGACCCGAACACGGCCCAGCTGCTCGATGCGCTTGGGTTCCTTCTTGGCGACGGGCGGGACGGGGCGAGCAGATTGGGGTGCGGACATGGAGATTCCGGGAATGAAAACGGGACCTGAAGTAAGGACGGCGGCGGCGCTCGTCATCATCTGACGTCGGTTCATGATGCTTATTTCCCCAACCAAACCGTAAACGATCTCTGCGGCAGAACGCCAACTTGCGGGGCGTAGCGGGTCTGGTCAAACTGATCTGGCAAAGTGCGCCGCCGCGCTTGGAGCGGGGTTTCGAAAAAGCTAGGGGCGAGGATGGTGTACGACCTGTCCGTCGATCTGATTCAGGCGACGGTGCAGCTTGAGCAGCCGCTCAAGGACGGCTCGCGCACGGTGGGTACTGGCTTCCTGATCGCCGATATCGACGCCGATGGTCGCCCCCGTACGATCCTGATCACCGCCGCCCATGTCTTTGACCGCATGCCCGCGTTTTCGGCCAGGATCGGCTATCGCATCCAGGCCAAGGACGGCGCCTGGCGCTATGATCCCCAGACCCTGAAGATCCGCGACGGCGATCATCCGCTGTGGGTCAAGCACGCCGGCCGCGACGTCGCCGCCATCGTTGTCGAGGCCCCCCCGGAATTCGCCAGGGCCGCCATCCCTCTGGCCTGGCTGGCCAAGGACGAGACCTTCAGCGACTACAAGCTGGGTCCTGGCGACGAGATGATGGCCCTGGGCTTCCCGCGTGGCCTGTCTGCCAATCCGGCCGGCTTTCCGATCCTTCGGTCGGGCCGTGTGGCCTCCTATCCGCTGGCCCCGGCCACCGCCTTTCCAACCTTCCTGATGGATTTCTCGGTGTTTCCCGGAAACTCTGGCGGCCCGGTGTTCATGGCGCAGGGCGCGCGCCGCCGACCGGGCTCGACCGAGTCCCAAGAGGTGCAGTTCATCGCCGGCATCCTGACCCAGCAGGTCGAGCTCTCCGGTGAGCGTCTCGAGATCGGCATCGTCACCCACGCCAAATACATCCGCGAGACCATCGGCCTGCTCGACCAGCCGCCCGCCCTGACGGTGGCGGCCGCGGGGCGGACCCGGATCGAGCCTGTCGTCGAGGGCGCTACGGCCGCCTCGGCGGCGGTCTCGGCCAGCGCCATGGGCGTGGGCCGCTAGGAAAAACCTCGGAACCTTCGCGTCCGCGGACCCGTTCTTGTGGGGACTATTCACCCCAACAGGAGCAAAGCCATGAGCACCAATCGTGTTGAAGGCGCTATCGACAAGGGCGTCGGCGCCACCAAGGAAGCCGTCGGCAAGGCCACGGGCAACGAGCGTCTCGAAGCCGAAGGCCTGGCCCAGAAGGCCAAGGGCGACGTCCAGAACAAGGTCGGTCAGGTCCAGGACAAGATCGGCGACGCCATCAAGAGGTAGGGTCTGGTCTTGATAAGACTGACCAACGGCCCCGGGAGAGATCCCGGGGCCGTTTTCGTGTCCGGCCCCACGCGATTACGTCGGAGGTAATGGCATGGCGGCCGGGCTCGGCCTAGCTTGCCGTCATGACCACCACCGTCCCCACCATCGGCGCGCGGCTGCGCGACTGGCGCCTCAAGCGCCGGCTCAGTCAGCTGGACCTGGCCTGCGAGGCCGAGATCTCGACCCGGCATCTGTCGTTTCTTGAGACCGGCCGCGCTGCGCCCAGTCGCGACATGGTGCTGCGCCTGGCCGAGGGTCTAGGCGTGCCGCTGCGCGAACGCAACGCCCTGCTGCTGGCCGCCGGCTTTGCCCCGGTGTTTCCCGAGCGATCACTGGATGATCCGGGCCTGGAAGCCGCCAAGATCGCCGTCGAGGCGTTGCTGGAAGCCCACATGCCGTTCCCGGCCCTGGTCATCGACCGCCGGTGGACCCTGCTGGCCCACAATGCTTCGGCGGCGCTGCTGATGGCTGGCGTTGATCCCGGGTTGCTGGAAGGTCCGGTCAATCTGCTGCGGCTGAGCCTGCATCCCGACGGCGTGGCCCCCAGGATCGCCAATCTGGCCGAGCTGCGCGGCCATATCCTGTCGCGTCTGCGCCGGGAGCTGGCCGAAAACGGCGATGCGGGGCTGGCTGACCTGATCCGCGAGCTCTCGGCCTATCCTGGCGGCGAGGCCCATCCGCGCGGTGGCGACAGCATGATCGCAACGCCCTTGCGGCTGACGACCCCGGCGGGTGAACTGTCGTTCCTGACCACCACCATGACCTTTAGCGGCCCGCTGGACGTGACCATTTCGGAACTGACGATCGAGACCTTCCTGCCGGCCGACCCCGCCACGGCCGCCGCCTTGCGGGCCGTGGCGGGACGCTAGGATCTCTATGCGCCGTAGATGATCGAGATGGTCTCGGCCACGCAGGCGGGGCGTTCCTCGCCCTCGATCTCGATGGTGCATTCGTTCTTCATCTGCAGGCCGCCGGCCTTGGCCTCGACGGAGAGCAGCTTCTGGCGCATGCGCACCTTCTTGCCGACCCGGACCATGCCGGTAAAGCGGACCTTGTCGCAGCCATAGTTGATGCCGCGCGTCACGCCGGTGACCCGCAGGATGCCGGCGCCCAGCATCGGAATCAGCGACAGGGTCAGATAGCCGTGGGCGATCGGGCCGCCGATTTCCTTCGTGGCGCGCTCGACATCCACGTGGATCCACTGGTGGTCGCCGGTGGCCTCGGCGAACAGGTTGACCCGCTCCTGGCTGATCTCGACCCAGTCCGAAACGCCGATTTCCTGACCGACCAGGCTGGCGATATCCGCATAGGCGACTTCGCGCATGGCTTGCTCCCTTCAAACAGTTGTTTTGAAAGTCGTAGCGGGCCGCGCGCCGGCTGTCACGCGTCCAGCGCGACGCGAGCGGTTTCGGGCAGCAGCGTGACCGCCTCGTCCAGCAGCTTGCGCCAGACCTCGCCGCGTCCGCGCGCCTCGGCATAGGCCTCGCGCAGGGCGAAGGGGTCGTCGGCCGAGAGGGCGTGGATCAGCGCCTTGGCCTGTTCCAGGTCCTTGCGGCGCTTGGGATTGGCCTGACTGCGCTTGCGCGAGATCATCAGCTTGTGGACGGCGTAGCGGGCCGGGGCGGGCACGCGGATCAGGATGCCGTCCTCGTGCAGAACGACGGCGTCGATCGTGTCGCGCAGCAGAAAGTCCATGAAGCGCAGAGGGGTTGCGTCGGTCTTCAGTGCGGCCAGTCTTGAGGTCTCGGCGTCGCCTGCATCGCGGCTGGTGGTCAGCACATCGACCGCGTAGCCATCAGGCGTGCGGTAGGTCGCGCTCTTGCCGGGGTCCAGCTTGGGGACCGGCGAGAAGGCCGGGTCGGCGCTACGCAGCACCTCCAGGAAGCCAACCTCCAACGCGTCGTCCAGGGCAATCGACACGCCATAGTCCTGGGCGATGTCGAGATCGCCGGTGCGAACGGCTTGCGAGGGCAGGGTGAAGCCGAGCAGGGCGCCATAGGTCTGGAACGCCACCGTGCCAACGACCGCCGCGCGCAATCGAAACGCGCCCGCCGCGCTCAGAGCGCGCAGGATGCGGGCGGTCCGCTCGTCGGGCGCATGCAAGCCTGCGCCCCGCAGCGCCCGCACGATCAGGCGACGGCCGTCCACGGCGGTCTTTGAAGCCTTGGCCGCCTCGATGGTCGCCAGCAACGCCGGGGTCTCAAGACCCAGATATCGCTCCTTGCGGTCGCCCTGAACCTGGGGCGAGCGGACATACCAATAGAAGCGGCCCTTGCGTTCGCGGCGCAGGAAGCTGGCGCCCCGCCCGAAGGTCTCGATCTGGGCGATCCGCAGTTGGTCGATCAGGTCCGCGACATTGGTGTGGATCGCGAGGGGCAGGCGCTGGAGGGCCATGAGAGTATCCTTGCCACCACTTCCAACAATGTGGTGGCAAGGATTATGAAAATCAACCCGGCTACCCGATCCGCTTTCCGCCCTCGGCCCAGTACGCGTCCCGGATCAGCCGCTTGTAGAGCTTGCCCGTCGCGTGGCGGGGCAGCTCCTGCATGAAGTCGATCCGGCGCGGCGACTTCACATGGCTGAGATTGGCGCGGGCGAAGGCCATCAGTTCGTCGGCGAGATCAGAGTGGTCCTCGGCCCAGGCCAGAGGCTGGATCACCGCCACCACCTTCTCGCCCATCTCATCGCACGGCGCGCCGACCACGGCGGCGTCGGCCACCTTGGGGTGGGTGATCAGCAGGTTCTCGATCTCCTGCGGATAGATGTTCACCCCGCCGCTGATGATCATGAAGCTCTTGCGGTCAGTGAGGTACAGATAGCCTTCCTCGTCGGCCCAGCCCACGTCGCCCAGCGTCGTCCAGCCGTGCTGGTTATAGCTCTCGGCGGTCTTGTCGGGGGCGTTGTGATAGTTCACCGCCGGGCCGTTGGCGAAATAGACCGTCCCCTCGGTGCGGGGCGGAACCGGGTTGCCGTCCTCGTCGCAGATGCGCAGCTCGCCCAGCACGGCCTGGCCGACGCTACCCTTGTGAGTCAGCCAGTTGTCGGAATTGATCCAGCAGAAGCCGTTGCCTTCCGTGCCCGCATAATATTCGAAGATCACCGGGCCCCACCAGGCGATCATCTGTTCCTTGACCGGCACCGGGCAGGGCGCGGCGGCGTGGACGGCCGATTTCATCGACGAGACGTCGTATTTGGCGCGCGTCTCCTCGGGCAGTTTCAGCATCCGCACGAAGTGGGTCGGCACGAACTGGCCGCAGGTCACCTTGTATTTTTCGATCAGGGCGAGCGCCGTCTCGGGATCGAACTTCTCCATCACGATCACCGTGCCGCCCAGCTTGTGGACGCTCATGCACCAGCGCAGGGGCGCGGCGTGATACAGCGGGGCCGGCGAGAGATAGACGCTGTCGCCGGAAAAACCGAACAGGCCCTGGGCCATCATCTGCAAGGCGTTGGGTGCGTCGATCGGGCCCTCGCTCAAGGCTGGCTTGACGCCCTTGGGCCGCCCCGTGGTGCCCGAGGAATACAGCATGTCCGAGCCCGCGCTCTCGTCGCTGATCGGCGTTTCCGGCATGGCCGCGCGCGCCGCCTCAAAGTCGGCATAGGGGCCATGCGCACCACCCACCGCGTAAAGCTTCAGGCCCGGGACCAGGGCGGGGATCTCGTCGATGATCGGTCCCATGGCCGTCGAGGTGATGAACACCTTGGCCCCGCAGTCCTGCAGGATGTACTGCGTCTCCGCGGCCGTCAGCTTGGTCGAGACGCACACATAGTAGAGCCCGGCTCGCTGCGCCGCCCAGGCGATCTCGAAGAACCGCGCGTTGTTTTCCATCAGGATGGCGATGACATCGCCGGCCTTCAGGCCCAGCGAGCGGAACAGCTGCGCGCCCTGGTTCGATCGCGCGTCCAGCTGGGCATAGGTGACCGTCTCGCCTGAGCCGGCCATGATGTAGGCGGCCTTCTGGCCTTGAGTCTGAGCGTGGAGATAGGGGTGCATGACGGCGGACCTTGGATGACTTTTGGGGCGGATTGATCTAGATTGCTTGTCTAGAAACGGAGGCGATGATGGCGCTCAGCATCAAGACTGAAGAGGCCGACCGTCTGGCCCGCGACCTCTCCCGCCTGACCGGCGAGACGATGACCCAGGCCGTGACCGTGGCCCTGCGCGAACGGCTGGAGCGCGAGCGGGCGGCCAAGGCGGAAACGACCGAGGAGTTCGTCGCGCGGATCAGGGCGTTTACGGCCGAAATGCGTGGCGGCGTCCCCTTCCGGCCAGTCACGCCCGAGGAATGGTTGGACGCTGGCGGCGACGATTTGGACTTTGAGCTGGCGGCCAAGGAGCTGGCGGCCAAGGCCAAGGACTGATGGTGATCGACACCTCGGCGATTATCGCCATCATCGCGGATGAACCAACGGCTGACGACTTGACGGTTCGTATCGCTAGGGCCGCAGTCCCGGAAATGTCCGTCGTCAGTTATGTCGAAGCCGCCACGGTTCTCTTGGCGAGAAACATATCGCCGGACCGTCTCGACACCTTGCTTATCCGGCTGGGCATATCGGTTGTCGATGTGGATGTGGTCCAAGGTCGCGCAGCTGTTCGCGCCAGGATCGCGTACGGCAAGGGGACGGGCCATCCCGCCAAGCTGAACCTCGGCGACACCTTCACCTACGCTCTGGCCAAGGTGCGCGGCGCGCCCCTGCTGTTTGTCGGCGATGACTTTGCCCATACCGATCTGGTCTCCGCCCTGGCCTGAGCCCTAGGCCGCCGCCGGGACCCGGGCGTCCTGCAGGATCATCGCCGCGCCCTTTTCGCCGATCATGATGGTGGGGGCGTTGGTATTGCCCGAGACCAGCCGGGGCATGATCGAGGCGTCGATGACCCGCAGGCCGTCCACGCCGCGCACCCGCAGCCGGGCGTCGACCACGGCCATCGGCCCTGTCCCCATCGCGCAGGTGCCAACCGGGTGATAGAGGGTCGAGCCCGAGGCGCGGGCATATTCCAGCAGCATCTCGTCGCTCTCGAAGCCCGGACCCGGGTTCATCTCGTGATCGACATAGCGGGCGATGGCGGGCTGCTCGCCGATCTTGCGGGCCCATTTCAGGCCGGCGATGGCGACTTCCTGGTCCAGCGGATCGGACAGGTAGTTGGCGAAGATGGCCGGATAGTCGGACGGATCGGCCGACTTGATGCGGATATGGCCCCGGCTTTCGGGACGCAGCTGGCAGGGGGCGATGGTCATGCCCGGCGCGCCTTCCAGCTCCATCTTCTGCTGGTTGAACAGTTTGTCCAGATCCATGGTGGCCGGCAGGATGTGGAACTGGATGTCCGGCCCTGCGAGATCCGGCCTGGATTTGCAAAACGCGGCGACGTGGGCCGCCGACAGGGTCAGCAGGCCCTTGCGGAACAGCACATATTTCAGCGCCTCGGCGGCCAGGCGACCGCCCTTGCTCATCGCGTTGATCGACGCGGCGCCGGCCTTGAGGCGATAGCGGACGCCGGTCAGATAGTGGTCCTGCAGGTTCTCGCCGACGCCGGGGAGGTCGCACACCATGGCGACCCCGTGCTGGCGCAGCAGCTCGCCATTGCCGATGCCCGACAGCTGCAGCAGCTGCGGCGAGTTCACCGCCCCGCCCGCCAGAATGACCTCGGCCCTGGCCCTGGCGGTGCGCTTGACGCCGTTCTGGACGAACTCGACGCCGGCGGCGCGCCTGCCTTCAAAGATCACGCGGCTGGCCAGGGCGCCCGTCTCGACCTGCAGGTTCGCACGCTTCATGGCCGGGTGCAGATAGGCGACGGCGGCCGAGCAGCGCGCGCCGTTTTTCTGGGTCACCTGGTACCAGGTGGCGCCTTCCTGATCCTTGCCGTTCAGGTCGTCATAGCGGGGAATGCCGGCCTGGTCGCAGGCCTCGATCAGGGCGTCCGAGATCGGGTTGCCGTCGCGCATGTCGGAGACGTTCAGCGGGCCGCCCGTGGCGTGCAGGTCGCAGGCCCCGCGCTCCTGGTTCTGGGATTTGCGGAACCACGGCAGCACATCGTCCCAGGCCCAGCCCTCGCAGCCCAGCTGCCGCCAGCCGTCATAGTCGGCCTGCTGGCCGCGCACATACAGCATGGCGTTGATCGAGGACGAGCCGCCCAGCACCTTGCCGCGCGGCCACACATGCTGGCGCCCGCCGGTGCCCGGGTCGGGCTCGGTGGTGTAGAGCCAGTTGACCTTGGGGTCCTTCAGGGTCTGGGCGTAGCCGACCGGGATGTGGATCATCAGGTTGGAGGCGAACTGCGAGAGGTTTTTCGTGGGCCTGTCGTCGCCGCCGGCTTCCAGCAGCAGCACCTTGAAGCGCCCGTTCTCCGACAGTCGCGCGGCCAGCACGCAGCCGGCCGAACCGGCGCCGACAACGATGTAGTCCGCCTCGATGGTCCCGGTCATCGTCTTCTCCCAAGGGCGCGCTTGGGCGCGCTCCATTTTTGTGTTTCGAGCCCTTCCCATTCGGAAGGCCCGGGGCCGCCCGCGTGTGCCCGCGTGATCGACGTTCACTCACAATGCGCGGGACTTGGCGGAACGCAAAGCCTCACCTTGCGTCAGTTGCCGTCGCGGCGCCGTTGGCGCGCCATTTTTAAAGGCTATCGTCCTCGTCAAAGAACGATGTTTCCGGGAGAGATGCGTGGATCTGATCAGCCAGACAGTGGTGGACGGCAAGGCCGGCCCCGGAGCGGGAACCACCTATCCGACCCTGCCAGACATCGATCTCGCCGACATCTTCCGCTTCGCCAAGGGCCAGCCCTTTGCCGACTATGCGCGGATGCGGGTCGAGGCGCCGGTGATGTGGCACCCTGAGCCCTATGGCGGGCCGGGCTTCTGGGCAGTGACGCGCCACGATGACGTGATGAAGGTCAACGGCGACCCGACGACCTATTCCTCGCAGCGCGGCGGCATCCTGATGGCCATGGGCCCGCCCGACCGCCGTCACGCCCTGCTGTTCCGGGCGTCGATGGACACCATGATCAATCTCGACGCACCGCATCACCTGCAGCTGCGTCGCGAGCACATGCCCTATTTCACGCCGTCCTATCTGCGCGGCATCACCGAGGCCGTGAAGGGCGAGGTGACCCGCCTGCTGGACGCCATGGAGCCGCTGCTGGAAGGCGGGGCGACCATCGACATGGTCGAGCACTTCTCCAGCGTGCTGCCGCTGTTCACCCTGTGCGAGATCCTGGGCGTGCCGCCCGAGGATCGCCCCCGGTTCCTGAAGTGGATGCACTATCTGGAGCGGGCCCAGGACCTGGCCGTGCAGCAGGCGGCGGCGCCGATCACCCCGACGCTGGAGCTCATGCAGTTCGTCATGGACTTCAACACCAACGTCGAGGAGATGTTCGACTACGGCCGGATGATGCTGCTCAAGCGTCGCGAAGACCCCAAGGAAGACCTGCTCACCGCCATTGCCCGGGCCCAGGTCGACGGCGCCCTGCTGGCCGACGAATATCTGGACGGCTCGTGGCTGCTGATCGTGTTTGCCGGCAATGACACCACCCGCAACACCCTGTCGGGCGCGATGAAGCTGCTGACAGAATTCCCGGATCAGAAGCAGGCCCTGATCGACGACCCAAGCCTGCTGGGCGGCGCGGTGGATGAGTTCATCCGCATGGTCAGCCCGGTGATCTATATGCGCCGCACGGCCACCACCGATGTCGAGCTGAACGGTCAGATGATCCGCGAAGGCGAGAAGGTGATCATGTACTACGGCGCGGCCAATCGCGATCCGGAGGTGTTCGAGAACCCCGACCAGCTGGACGTGCGCCGCCCCAACGCGGCCAAGCACATCGCCTTCGGCTACGGCCCTCACACCTGCATCGGCAAGCGCGTGGCCCAGATCCAGCTGGAGGAAGCCTATCGCCAGATCCTGGCGCGGTTCCCCGACCTGAAGGCGACCGGCGAAATGGAGATCGCGCCCAACAACTTCGTGCACGCGATCAGCAAGCTGATGGTCAAGCGGGGGTAAATCACCCCGCCTTCAGGCGCCTGGGGCTCGATCCGGTCCAGCGCTTGAAGGCGCGCGAGAAGGCGCTGGGGTCGGAGAAGCCGACCAGATAGGCCGTCTCGTTCACCGACACCTTGCGGCCATTCAGATAGTGCAGGGCCATGGTGTGGCGAAGGGCGTCGATGACGGCCTCATAGGTCACGCCTTCCTGGCGAAGCTGGCGGTAGAGCGTGGGCCGGCTCACCCCAAGGCGGGCGGCCGTTTCTTCCATGCCGGGCGCGCCCTTGTGCAGGATCGGCAGTAGGGCCGACTCGACCCGGCCCCGCACGGTGCGCGAGGCTTCCAGCTGGGCCAGCAGCCGGTCGGCATGGTCGCTGAGGACGCCAAAGGCGTAACCGCTGGGATTGTGCAGCGGGATGTGCAGCCAGGACGGATCGATCTGGATGGCGTTCCAGGCTGCGCCAAAGGACACCGGAACCTTCCACAGGGCCTCGTACGCCGCGCCGTGGTCTGGTCGGGCGTGGGTGACGTGGACGGCCCTGGCGAACGGGGCGTCGGGAAAATGGCGGGCGGTCTCGCAGATGAAGCGCGACCAGGTCGACTCGGTCAGTTCGGGAAAGTCGTTGGGGTCGGTCCGCGTGTCGGTCAGCCACAGCTGGCCGTCGCGCTGGACCATCGCGAAGCGCTGCGCCCCGGCGGGAAGGTCGACCTCCATGGCCAGCCGCCCATAGCGGTTCAGCTCCTTCAGCGCTTCGCCCATGGTCGGGGCCGCGTAGCAGATCAGCCCGACGACCGAGATTTCGCGAAAGTCGCTGGCCGCCCCCAGTCGCAGGGCCAGATCGGGCGCGCCGCACAGGGCCTTGGCCGCGCCCATCAGGGCGACATAGGCGCGAGCGGGGATGCGATGGTCCCGGTTCTCGAGGTCTTCAGGTCGAATGCCGGACCGGTCCGCCAGCGCCCCGGGATCCGCGCCCTGGGCGATCGCGAAGCGCATCAGGTGATCGGCAAACCCGGCGGAGACCGTGCCGGCGATCGCCTTGCCGCCCGGCTGAATCCCAGGGTCATGTTTTCCGAGCGCTGCCGTCATGGCCCAAGTCTTGGCCGCTGACCTAGCCTGTTGGCAACACGCGCAGCCGTGTCAGGTCAGGGAAAACGCATGACGCAAACGACTTCAGCCGGCCGGGAGGCGCTTGCTGGCAAGGCCCTGGGCGTCTCGGCGCGGCTTTGGATCTTCACCGCCCTGGCGGGGCAACTGGCCTTTGCTCTGTACGTCGCATCGTTCTACGGCGGCGCGGCGGTTCAGGGACGGTTCGAGGCCTGGAACGACGTCCTGGTCGGCGGCTATGTGCGCGGCGCAATGATCGGCAACATCGTGCTCGCGGCGCATCTGTTGCTGGCGGTGGTCATCACCCTGGGCGGACCGTTCCAGCTTTGGCCGTGGATCCGCCGGCGGGCGCCCTGGCTGCACCGCTGGAACGGCCGGTTCTATATGCTGACCGCTGTGGTCATCACCCTGTCCGGCCTCTACGCGGTGTGGACGCGCGGCACGGCGGGCGGGACGATGATGCGGGTCGGCATCAGCCTCAATGGCGTGCTGATCCTCGTCACCGTGGGCCTGGCGTGGCGCCATGCCGCCGCGCGCCGGTTCGCCGTGCACCGCCGATGGGCGCTGAGATTGTTCCTGCTGGTCAGCGGCGTGTGGTTCTTCCGGATCGGCCTGATGTTGTGGATTCTGGTTCACAAGGCTCCGGTCGGGATCGGCGATGACTTCGACGGGCCTTTCGTGCGCTTCCTGGCGTTCGGCTGCTATCTTGTCCCGCTGGCGGTTCTGGAACTGTATTTCCGGGCCGAAGCGCACAGGGGCTCCGTCGGCAAGTCTCTGATGGCGACCCTGCTGACCGTTCTGGCGCTCTGCACCGCCGTGGGGATCTTCGGGGCCTTCATGGGGATGTGGCTGCCGCGCACCTTGGGCTAGACGAGCGTTGCTCCTGACTCAAACGCATGTTTGACTGTGCGAAAATCAGGAGGAACCGTCCCATGTCGCAGCCCACCTTCGAGACCCTGCTCTACGACGTCGAGGACGGGATCGCGACGATCACCCTGAACCGGCCCGAGCGGATGAACGCCTTCACCGCCCGGATGATGAAGGACCTGATCGAGGTGTTCGACGTCACCGACGCCGATGACGCCGTGAAGGTGGTGATCGTCACCGGTGCGGGCAGGGCGTTCTGCGCCGGGGCCGATCTGGGCGCCGGCGGGGCCACGTTCGATCGCACCTCGCCCCAGGCGCTGGAGCGCGAAGAGGGCAAGGTCGGCGACATCTATCGCGACGGCGGCGGTCGCTGCACGCTTCGCATGTATGACAGCCTCAAACCCATCATCGCCGCCGTGAATGGCGCGGCGGTCGGCGTGGGCGTGACCATGCAGCTGCCGATGGATATCCGCCTGGCCTCGACCGACGCCAAGTTCGGCTTCGTGTTCGCGCGGCGCGGGATCAATCCCGAGGCGGCCTCGTCCTGGTTCCTGCCGCGCCTGGTCGGGATGCAGACGGCGCTGGAGTGGTGCTACACCGGCCGGGTGTTCGGCGCGCAGGAAGCGCTGGAGCGCGGCCTGGTCCGCTCGCTGCACGCGCCCGAAGACCTGCTGCCCGCCGCCCGCGCCCTGGCCCGCGAGATCGCCGACAACAGCGCTCCCGTTTCCGTGGCCCTGACCCGCCAGTTGCTGTGGCGCATGGCCGGCGCAGACCATCCGATGGAGGCCCACAAGGCCGACAGCCGAGCCATCCAGTCGCGCGGCTCGGCGGCCGACGCCAAGGAAGGGGTCACCTCGTTCCTGGAAAAGCGCACGCCGGTCTATCCCGACAAGGTCTCGACCGACCTGCCGGACATCTGGCCGGCGTGGGGCGACCATCCATTCAGCTGAGGCTTTTGGTCACGGCGAGGCGTTCCCATATCCAAGGGGCGCCTTACCCACCGCTCATCGGACGTTAATGACGATCTGATCAGTTCGGTGTGACGGCTGTTGCGACCGTCAGGATGACCATGAGCGAACCCGCGCCCCTTACCGCGTTTCCAGAGCCTGAGGCCGAGAAGCCAAAGGCCCGTTCGCGGGCGGCCCTGCTCAAGCGCCTGGCCGACGTGGTCTGCCTGCCCGCCAGCCGGGTCAACGCCTTCGAACGGGCCATGACCGCCGACCTGCTGGTCGAGATGCTGCGCGACGCGGTGGTCGAGGAGCGCGAGAAGGTGGCCCGCCGCCTGGCCAATCTGGTCGAGATGCCGGGCACGCTGGTGCGCCTGATCCTGCGCGACGAGCTGTCGGTGGCCCGCGCCCTGCTGGAAAATTCCCCCACCCTGGGCGACGCCGACCTGATCGACTGCGCCCGCCACGCCACCACCGAGCACCGGCGGATGATCGCCCAGCGCCGCGGCGTGGGCGAGATGGTCGCTGACGCCCTGGTCGAGGCTGGCGAGGCGACCGTCGTCGAAGTTCTGCTACGCAACGAGCTGGTGAAATTCAGCCACCACACCATCGAGACGGTGGTGGCGATGTCGCGCGACAACCCGCGCCTGCTGCCGCTGCTGCTGCGCCGGGCCGAGCTGCGTCCCAGCCATGCCTATGTGATGTTCTGGTGGGCCGACGCCGAGGCCCGCAAGCTGATCCTGCAACGCTTTGCGGTGTCGCGGGAGATCCTGCAGGACGCCGTCGGCGACCTGTTCGCCGTGGCCTCCGAAGAGGGCTGGCAGGACCCGATGTCGCGCAAGGCCCTGCAGTTCATCGAGCGCCGCCAGCGCAACCGCGCCGCCATCGCCAAGAGTCCGTTCGACAGCCTGGACGACGCCATCGCCGCCGCGCAGAACGGCATGACCCGCGATGTGGCCGAGGAGATCTCGTATCTCTCGGGCCTCAAGCCCATGACCGGGGCCAAGATCTTCACCGATCCGGGCGGCGAGCCGCTGGCGATCCTGTGCAAGGCCACCGGCCTGCCGCGCGCCGCGATCAGGGCCCTGTGGCGCGGCCTGCGCCGGCCCGAGGTTGACTCCACCGGCGCCACGGCGCCGGCGCTGGAGCGGGTGATGGCGGTGTTCGACATGATCGCCGTCGATCGCGCCCAGACGGTGCTGCGCTACTGGAACTGGTCGTTGTCCTCTGCCCTGACGCCGGCCCTGTTGAAAGCCATCCGCGAAGGCGACGAGGCGGCTGTGGACGAATATTCGGTGCCCCAGCGCGCCGCGATGCTAGCGCTATCACGCGATTTTGGCCGTTAACCGCAAATATCATTGAACGCATTCGGCCAATTGTTGCGGAGCGTTGATAAACTCAACCTCCGTGTGCGACGTGCTGGATCAGTTGGTGTTTATTCTGCATTTCTGGATATTGCCGCGTCTGGCTGTTTTCGCGTATTCACGCGATGACTGATTACGGAATCAGACAAGAACAAACTAGAGCGGCGGCGGATTAGATCAGATGGACGACCAATCGGACCTCCTCGACATGACGGCGGGCATCGTCTCGGCCTATGTCGGCAACAATACGGTGACCGCGTCGGATGTTCCGGCGCTGATCCGGCAGGTCCACAGCGCCCTGGCGGCCGTCGGCGGTCCCGCCGAGGTCGAGCCCGCGCCGCCCAAGGAGCCGGCGGTGCCGGTCAAGCGCTCCATCGCGCCGGACCATCTGGTCTGTCTGGAGGACGGTCGCAAGTTCAAGTCGCTCAAGCGCCACCTGCGCACCAAGTACGACATGAGCCCCGAAGAGTACCGGGCCAAGTGGAACCTGCCCAAGGACTACCCGATGGTGGCGCCCAACTACGCCAAGGCGCGGTCCGAGCTGGCCAAGTCGATGGGCCTGGGCCAGGGCGGCCGCAAACCGCCGCGCGGCGGGAAATAGCCGAGTCGGATCAAGCGCTTGCCGTTTGCGCGGCCAGATATAAGCGACGCCCGTCAGCCGAGTCGGTTGGCGGGCGTTTCGCTTGTTGGTTGACTCTTTGTTGAAATCTTGGCTGGCGGCGTCGTTTTTGCTTGCTCGCGATTCGGTCCTTAAGCGATAGTGAATCGTCGTGATTCCAACGGCTTGTTAAGGAATCTGAAGATGAACGCGCAGTTGAGCGCATCGGCCTCGGCGGCCCGCGCTCACCAGGAGATGTTCGCCTACTGGGCGTCGCTCCGACGGGGGGCTGCCCTCCCGGCGCGCGCGGACCTGAATCCGCTTGGCATCAAGCGCATGCTGCCGACCGTCAGCCTGATCGACGTGGTGGGCGAGCCGCGTGACTATCGCCTGCGTCTGGCCGGCACCGGCCTCTACGGGGTCTATGGCCGCGAGATCACCGGCAAGGGTCTGTCAGACGTCTACAACACCGCCGCCGCCGACTACTGGCGCAAGGAGCTGGACAAGGTGGTTGATGGCCGCCGTCCCGGCGTGGGCGTCCACAGCATGGCCTGGCGCGGCGCGCCGCACATGTCGATCCTGTGGCTGCGGCTGCCCCTGGCCAGCAATGGCAAGGATGTCGACATGATCCTGGGCTATGACGCAGTGATCGGCACGCAGTCGGATCACGGCTTCAGCGGCATCCGGGCGGCCTAGACCCTAGCTTTCCAGAAACGCCTCGACCTCGCGCTTGCTGGGCATGGACGGCGCGGCGCCGGATTTCTGCACCGACAGGGCGGCGGCGGCGTTGGCCATCTCGACGGCGTCGCGCAGGTCCATATTGATCGACAGGCAGGCGGCCAGGGCGCCGCAGAAGCAGTCGCCAGCCCCGGTGGTGTCGACGGCCTTGACCTTGCGGCCCTCGATCAGGAAGGCCTCGTCGCGACGGATGCAGGCGACGCCCGAAGCGCCAAGGGTGACGATCACCACCTGGTCGGGGCGACTCATCAGCTTGCGCGAGGCGCGCGACACCTCTTCCAGCCGCACGGGCTCCTCGTCCAGCTTGGCGTAGGTGGCCAGTTCGGTCTGGTTGAGGATCAGGATGTCGGTCAGCGGAAACAGCGCCGCGCCCTGGGGCAGGGCCGGGGCGGCGTTGAGGATGCGCAGGGCGCCCTTGGCGGCGCCCGCCCGGAACAGGGCCTCGATGGCCTGGGCCGGGGATTCAAGCTGGCTGAGCAGCACGCGCTGTCCCTCCAGCGGAGTGGCCGTCACGTGCTGGGGGGTGATGGCGGCGTTGGCGCCGCTGGTCACCACGATCATGTTCTCGCCGCTGGCCGCCACCCAGACATGGGCCTGGCCGGTGGGCACGCCCTGAAGTTCCAGAACATCGGCCACCTGCACGCCATAGCCGGCCAGCTTGGTCTTCAGGCCGGGGCCCGCGTCTTCACGGCCCACCGCGCCCATCAGCCGGGTCGGAGCGCCCATGCGCGCGGCGGCCACCGCCTGGTTGGCGCCCTTGCCGCCGGGAAACAGGTCCAGCGACCGGCCAGCAACGGTCTCGCCGGGACGCGGCAGGTCATCGACCCGCGCGACGGCGTCCAGATTGATCGAACCGAGGACGAAAACGCTCATCGTCTGAACCCTAACCCCCGGCCCCGCGCTGGAAGCTCTCAACAAGGCTTCCTGCGACGAGTCGCCAGCCATCCACCAGCACGAAGAAGATCAGCTTGAACGGCAGGCTGATGGTCGCCGGCGGCAGCATCATCATACCCATGCTCATCAGCACGCTGGCCACCACCAGGTCGATGACCAGGAACGGGATGAACAGCAGGAAGCCGATCTCGAAGGCGCGCTTCAGCTCGGAAATCATGAAGGCCGGCGTCACCACCTTCAGCGGCGTATCGGCGGCGGTCTTGGGCGTGGGGATCTTCGACAGGCGCACGAACAGCGCCAGGTCGTCGCGGTCCACCTGCCGCAGCATGAACTCCTTGACCGGCCCGCCGGCCGCCTCGAAGGCCTCGGGCAGCTCCATCTGCTGGTCCAGCAGCGGCTTGACGCCCAGGTCATAGGACCGCTCGAAGGTCGGGCCCATGACGATGGCGGTCAGGAACAGGGCCAGGCTGATGATCACCGGATTGGGCGGGCTCTGCTGCACGCCGATGGCGGTGCGCAACAGGCCCAGCACCACCACGATCCGCACGAACGAGGTGGTCATGATCACGATCGACGGCGCCAGCGACAGCACCGTCAGCAGGCCGTCGCAGGTCCTGCGAATTGGCGCCGATGAGGGATTTGAGCAGGCTGCGCATCAGACCACGGGCTCCGGAGCGCGCTGGACAGACAAGGACTGGGCGGGGGAGGGCGAAGCGGCGGCGGCCTTGGGCCCCCAGTCCAGCAGCTTGCCCTCGCCCAGCAGCATCAGGCGCTCCTCGCCGTCCAGGCTGAAGATCACCAGCCGGCGGGTCGGGTCCAGGGCCAGGCTTTCCACCACGCGCAGGCGGCGGATCTGGCGCGCGGTGACCAGCCGCGCGAAGGCGTCCGGCCCAAACCGGCGCAGGGCGTAGGCGGCCAGGCCGATCAGCCCCAGGGTGACAGCCAGGGCGGCGATGGCGCGGATGATTTCCAGGATGTCCATGACGCCCGTATCGACCAGCTAAGCGAGACAAGATGGCGCAGGCGAAAGCTGCGTCGATACTGGTGTGCCTGAGGCTTCTTAATGCCGGATTAACCCTGTTTCTTCACCATGATCGCCATGGGTCCCGACGACATTCCCCTTTTTGGCATGCTCAAGAGCCGGCTCGGCTATTTGTCCGAGCGGCAGAAGGTCATCGCCCAGAACGTGGCCAACGCCAGCACGCCCGGCTATCAGCCGCGCGACCTGAAGGCCTACAGCTTTCAGGCCTCGCTGATGAACCAGGGTTCGGGCCAGGCGCCCTATCGCGGCGGCAGGGTGGCGCCGACCGGCGGCGTGCCGATGATGGCCACCTCGGCCTCGCACATGGCTCCGTCCAGGGCGCCCAGCGCCTGGCGCGCCACGGCCGGCGCCGACACCGAGACCACCCTCGACGGCAACGCCGTGAACCTCGAGGACCAGATGCTCAAGATGTCCGACGCGCGCATGAACTATGACGCCGCCGTCGGCTTCTACCAGAAGTCCATGACCATGTTGCGGATGTCCGCGCGCCGGCCCGGCGGCTGAGGATTAGGCGATGCCCGAGATCAAATCCAATTCGCTGTCGACCATGGCCGTGGCCACCTCGGCCCTGCGCGCCCAGCAGGGCCGCATGCGGGTGATCGCCGAGAACATCGCCAACGCCAACTCCACCGCGCGCGTCGCCGGCGGCGACCCGTATCGTCGCCAGGTGCCGGTGTTCAAGCCCACCAAGATCGACGGCGCCGAGGGCGTGCAGATGCTGCGCGTCGAGCCCGACCAGAGCGACTTCAAGACCGAATACGACCCGGGCAATCCGGCCGCCGACGACAAGGGCTATGTCAAGCTGCCCAACGTCAACTCGCTGGTCGAGGCGCTGGACATGAAAGAGGCGCAGCGCGCCTACGAGGCCAATCTCAACGTCATCGAAACGGCGCGCGCCATGCAGTCGCGCACCCTCGATGTCCTGCGCAAATAGGGGCTGACCGATGATCACCGCGCTCGCCGCCGCCAAGGCCTATGCTTCGCAAGGCGCCATGTCGGTCGGCTCGATCGGCGGCGGCGCCTCCGCCGCCAAGGGCATGGACTTCGGGGACCTCCTGAAGAACGCCATGAATGACGTCACCCAGAGCTCCAAGGCCGCCGAAATGAAGGTCGCCGAGCAGGTGGCCGGCAAGGCTGAGCTCATTGACGTGGTGACCGCGATCTCGTCGGCCGAGGCCAGCCTCGAAACCGTGATGGCGGTGCGCGATCAGGTGATCTCGGCGTATCAAGAGATCATGCGGATGCCGATCTAGCGGCTGTTTTCGTCGCCCGCTTCACCTTCTGTCTCTACCCAAAGCACGCCGTCATTCCCGCCCTTGTGGCGGGAACCCCTCTATCCGCCGCAGGTGCGGGAGGGGCGAAGTGCGCGCGCACTTCGCTGGCGCTTCACGTGTCAGCTGAAACAGGGGTTCCCGCCACAAGGCGGGAATGACGGAGGTTTGGGCAAAATGCTGAGCGCTGAACGCCCCAACCCTCACTCCGCAACCGTCGCCCGGCCGCCCTGCTGGATGATCCGCGACAGGGCCTCCATCGAATAGGGTTTCTGCAGCAGGTCGAACCCCTGGCCCTCGCTGTTGGCCAGGGCGTCGCTATAGCCGCTGGTCAGGATCACCGGCAGGTCGGGGCGCATCTCGCGCAGGCGCTTGGCCAGCTGCAGGCCGTTGATCTCGCCGGGCATGACCACGTCGGTGAACACCACGTCGAACGCCTCGGGATCGACCTCCAGCAGGGCCTGGGCCTGGATGGCGTTGCGGGCCAGGGTGACCGTATAGCCAAGATCGGTCAGCAACTGCCGGCCAAAGGCCCCGACTTCCTCATTGTCCTCCACCATCAGCACGCGATGGCGCTGCGGGGCGACGGCCTCGGTCAGCTCGAAGGCCGGGGTCTTCTCGGCCAGGCGCTTGGTGGTGGCCGGCAGATACAGCGAGAAGGTCGCGCCCTGGCCAGGCTGGCTGCCGACCCGCACGTCGCCGCCCGACTGCTTGGCGAAGCCATACACCTGGCTCAGCCCCAGGCCGGTGCCCTTGCCCACCGCCTTGGTGGTGTAGAAGGGCTCGAAGATCCGCTCCAGCTGGCCGGAGGCGATGCCCGGCCCGGTGTCGGTCAGCGACACCACGACAAAGCTGCCCGACACCGCCGAGGCGGCCCGCCCGCCGGGGATCTGGTCCGAGGTCGAGATGTGGATCGACAGCCGCCCGCTTCCGTCCATGGCGTCGCGGGCGTTGACCGCCATGTTGATCAGGGCGGTCTCGTACTGGCCCCGGTCGGCCTCCACCGCGCAGGTTTCGCACAAAGCCTCGACGTCCAGGGTCACCGTGCTCCCCACCAGGGTCTGCAGCATGGGCTTCAGCCGGCGCACGCTGTCGACGGCGTCGAACACTTCCATCTTCAGGGGCTGGCGACGCGCGAAGGCCAGCAGCTGCGCGGTCAGCTGGGCGGCGCGGTCGGCGGTCTCGCCGATGGCGTCGATATAGCGCCGCCGCCGGCGCTCATCCAGGTCAGGCCGCCGCAGCAGGTCTACACTGGAGCGGATCACCGTCAGCAGGTTGTTGAAGTCATGGGCCACGCCCCCGGTCAGCTGGCCGATGGCCTCCATCTTCTGGGCCTGGCGCAGGGCGGCGTGGGCGTCTTCCAGCTCGGCCGCCGTTCTGGTTTCCAGGGTGGCGTCGCGGCCCGAGACGTAGATGCGGTCGCGTTCGGCCACCAGGGTCCACTGCACGGTGAAGACCCGACCCTCCAGATCCACCACCCGGCTGGTGAAATTGACCGGCGTCTTGCGGCCGCGGGTCAGGGCGAAGTTGGAGGCTGCGTGCTCCTGGTCTTCCAGCGGGGCCAGGTCCCAGAAGGGGGTGATGAACAGGGTCGTCTCGCCAAAACCCAGGCGACGGCTCCAGACCGGATTGCAGGCGATGATCAGCCCGTCCAGCCCGCAGATGGCCAGAAAATCGGCGCTGAGCTCCCAGGCGCGGCTGAGCTCGGCGATCCGGGCCTTGATCTCGGCCTGCAGGCCCAGGTTCAGCCGCCGCAGTTCCTGTTCGGCCACATCGCGGGCGGTGTCGTCGCGCATCGTCAGCACCGCGCCGATCTGGACGCCGGCGTCGTCCCGCACGGGCGAGGCGCCGCCGATGGCCAGCACCGAGGTGCCGTTCGGGCGGACAATGCGCCAGCGGGCCTCGCGGACGGTTTCGCCCCGTACGGCGCGGAGCAGGGGCAAATCGGCCAGCGGATGCGGCGCGCCTTCCAGCGTGCGCAGCGAATAGGCCTTGGCATAGTCTTCGGGGCCGATTTTCAGGTGGGCCGCGCCGTGGATGCGCTCGGCCTCGGCATTGACCATCAGGATGCGTCCGCTGGCGTCGGCCACAACCGCGCCCTCGGCCAGCTGCGCGTAGAACGACGCCACCTGCTCGATCGCAAGATTGGAAATCGACTTGCGCCGTTTCCAGAACGCCACCTGCGCCTCCACCGCCGCGCATCGACCGGAGCGATGCGAGAAATCGGAGCTGTTCAGCCCCCAGACGGACTGTGCTCATCCCGGCTGGGCCAAAACAAGGCTGAGCTTTGGGCGGGCCGGCCGCAGCCGGCGCAAGCACGGGGATTGAACGCGCCGTATCCCCATTCTTTTCGAGGCAAATCCCGGTCAAATCAACCGCTTGTAAAATAATCGATCGCGCCAATCAGACGCGCTGAGGCTGCCCGTATTCTTGAGCCTGTCCCCGTCGCAGGGGGAGGGCGCCTGGTACCGGCCCAAAGCGGCGACGGGGATGGAGCTGAGCGGGGCCGCGACGCCCTGGAAGGCGGGTCGAGGC